>CADBJU010000018.1 GCA_902795045.1 Oscillospiraceae bacterium
GATCCACATCGGATTCGAAGCCCCTGAACGGGAAGTCAAACCAGTCATCAAACAAACTCTCTCCAAAAATACTCGGTAACATAAGTCATGCCTCCTTTTTGCAATCACTATGTTTGTTACCTGAGCAAGGGGATGGAGGTCATCTATTCGATCTCTGTTCCTTTGTTCGATTATGATTATAGCACCATTTTTAGCACTGTCAAGGCGAGAGTGCTAAAAATCCGTGAACGATCTGTGAATCTTCATTGCATATTTTGTTAAGCCTTATTCGCCTATTCGAGAAGCGGTGAATTTGCTGAGTGGGCGCTCTTCCAAACGTTTTTTATCCCGATCAATATCTGCCTTCAAGGTCTTCATTTCCTCGCTTGCTGATTGTTCGTCATACAGCATTCTGATCAAGGTATCTTGGCGGTCGATAATTTCGCTTTTGATGAGCGTCGTGGGCTCCAGTCTGTTTGTCACGAGTTCCCGGCGCTCTTCTACTCGTTGCTCTGCTACCCTTCGAAGTCTTTCTGTCTCGGCCTTTACCTCAGCGATCCTAGCATTGATACGTTCGGTACGGTAGATCACATCTGGATAGGCATCAGCAAACCGTTTATGGAAAACAGATTTGTCCGAAAGGAGAAGGTATATTTCCTTATTCCATGTCGCTTCCTCCTAGTCTCCAGAACATCATCTATTTCTCCCTTCTGCTTTAGAAGAATAATGTGTGCTCTTTCTGGACTTGGTTCCGTCCTCGTTTAAAACTTTATTAAGAATGATAAATCCTTTTGGATCTGTGAACGCAGCCGCGTGTACCACTTGAAAGCAAGATCGCTGTCGTGATAAGCCTTTTCTATGTATTCCGCTTTGGAAAAGATGTCTTCCTCTGCGGCTTCTGTGTAGACAATTTTATATTGCTTCAACTCATTCACGCGCAAATTTCTCCCTCATCTTCGCATCAAGCTGATCCTGAGAGAGCACTCTGCCCGCCGATACATCTGCCATACTCTTGCGGAGCCTGGCGTCAATTTCATCCTGTGTGAGCTCATCCCATGCTTTCAGCGAGGGAGTAAAGGGCATGCCGCCCTCACGGATGCTCTGCTGCGCGAAGATGCGAACTGCTTCCGCGAAGCTGGTGCCGAGGCTCTTATAGAGCGCTTCGACCTCCGCTTTTAAGGCTGAATCCATCCTCACTTGAAGTGTAGATTCCATTGCCATACCATCGCCTCCTTGTAATGCGATTGTACTACAATTTGTCTGTTGAGTCAACAGGCACAATGACAAAGACTGTATCAGTGAATATTCCCCAATCAGCACAATTATATGAATTGGATTGACAACGGCATCGTGTTGATAAGCATCTCCTTTTCCAAACGCCGTAATCATGACAGTCTGAAATTTTGACAGTCAGGGTTTTCGGCTGTATAATACGATTATTACAACTCAAATCGACACAGGTCGGATCATTCATAGGAGGCAGGAAACGACACATGTTCAATCATCATGACATCAACCGGGACGCATGTATGCTCCATGGCCCGCTGGCCCATCACGGCTATGACTGGTGGTGGCACTCCTTTACGGCGCAGGACGCTGTGACCGGTGAAGACAAGCCGTTCTTTATTGAGTTCTTTGTCTGCAATCCCGCGCTGGGCGGGGACGAGCCGATCCTTGGTCAGCTGCCTGCGAACAAGACGGCGGGCAAGCAGCCCTCCTATCTGATGGTGAAGGCCGGGACCTGGGGCGCGGATCACTGTCAGCTGCACCGCTTCTTCGCCTGGAAGGATGTCGACCTGCACGGGGCGGCGCCATATCGAATAGAGGCCGCGGACTGCCTTGCCGGTGAAACGGTCTTGAAGGGCAGCATTGCCATCACGCCGGAGGAAGCGGCGGCGCATCCGGAATGGATGTGCGACGCGGGCGAGCTGTCCTGGGATCTGACCATTGATAAGCAGATCGCCTTCAACGTGGGCTACGGCGCAAGCAAGCCGCTGCGGGATGCCGAGGCCTTCGCCATGTACTGGCACGCGGAGGGCATGAAGAGTGCCTACAGCGGCAAGATCACGTTCAACGGGAAGAAGTACACCGTCACCCCGGAGAAGAGCTGCGGCTATGCGGATAAGAACTGGGGCCGGGATTTCACCAGCCCCTGGGTCTGGCTGTCTTCCAACCACCTTGTCAGCAGGGGCACGGGAAAGCAGCTCATGAACAGCGTGTTCGACATCGGCGGCGGCAGGCCGAAGATCTACTTTGTGCCGCTGGATCGCCGCCTGTTGGGTGTGTTCTACTATGAGGGTAGCGAGTACGATTTCAATTTCTCCAAGCTCCATCTCAAAGTCAAGACGGACTTCTCCTTTGAGGAGCTCGACGACGTGGTGCACTGGACGGTTCGTCAGGAGAACATTCACGCGGTGATGGAGACGGAGGTTTTCTGCCGAAAATTGGACATGCTGCTGGTAAATTACGAAGCTCCCGACGGCAGCAAGCGCCACAACCGCCTGTGGAACGGCGGCAACGGCTGGGGCACCGTGAAGCTCTACGACAAGAAGGACAGCACACTTAAGCTGGTGGACGAAGTAGAGGCCACCCACATCGGCTGCGAATACGGGGAGTATGATCCGGAATAAATAAGAAGAAGCAGACAGTTGGTCAGTATGTAAAGGAGTAAAGATGCCATATAGGTATCACAACTTTCAGTTTTCGATCCTGCAGATATTGCCCAAAACCTTAACGCCAGAGGAAGTCATAAACACAGAAAGCCGTTATAAAAGGAAACTGCTTAGTATCGATTTTGGAATGAATGACAACTGATCCCTGCTAAGAACAGCCACCACATACGCCGCTGCGTGCAAGAAGCGGTCAGGGCTACGCACACCATCAGACGGGAGCAAAACGCTGCACAGCGGCGGGATTTGGGCCGAATTTGCGGCAGTACCCACGACTCCCGACAGAGCGAAAAAGCAGGCATGTCATCCGTAGTTTTCGGACGACATGCCTGTTCGTTCTTATTCCTTTTTCGCCCGCGAGAGGGCCAGCAGTTCACAGATGGGCGCAGGATCATGGCTTAATCTTTCCAAGATAAAAAAGTCTTACAGGCCTTGTGATCTCATTTTATCACGGCCTGTAAGACGGTGGCGTTACCGGACATTTAACCGGATTCCGCAAGATTTAGTTGGGTAGATTCTTGTTCGCTCAGCAAAAAGGAAAAACGGGGGTGTCCGTGATAGGATTATCTGGGAGACCCTGGCTATTCCGAATCGGGGCATACGGGTTGGCATTCACTGCAAAGGGAGCCTTATTCCCTCTGCGATCCTGGGGGAACGGAAGCGGACGGTCATCGCTGACGACGATGTTGTTGAGCGCGTCCTCGATGGGGCCTAACAGCCAGTCCACAAATGCATCAACAACAGTTCTGTCGTCATCTCCGCCGGCGACCATTTCCATTGCCATATCGTTGAGTGCGTTCATGTTTTCAATGTTCTTCATTTTTATAATCTCCTTTACTTTTTCTTTATATTTGATATTGGTGGTTGTTCTGTTTCTGTACCGGAGTTTGTTTCTTTCTCTCAAGTACGGGCTCAGTATAGCATTTCAACAGTCACAGAAGCATCACATAATCTTTTCCTTTTTAGCAGTGAGCTCATTATCTGTTTTAGGACCTGAACCTCCCGCATATTGTATCCATAACGGTCGGAAATTTTGACAGTCAGAGTTTTCAGCTGTATAATACGAATATTACAACTCAAATCGACACAGGTCAGATAAGAAAGCTGTGCTAATGTGTTTTGTAACGACTTCGTGGAAATGTCAGTACAAAAGCCACGTCCAATTACACGCTCCTGCTGGCTGACCATACTGCCACGCCGGAACGGAATCCGGGCAACCACTTTCAGGATTTGGAGAAGCGCACCGCGAGAGACCTCTGGCGGATCGCAGGACAGGAGAAGGGATTATGTTTATGCTCTATTATGAGAAGCTCCTGCGGCAGTTATCTCTTGATTTCAACTGTACGCAGGATGATCTCCGGGCAAAGGAAAACATCGTTACCGTCTCGGCGCTGAATGAGGGAAGAAGAAACTACAGCCCCGGAAAACCCTTTCTGGAGATGGTGACCCTCGGCGGGAACACGGTCATGATGGCAGATGAATGCCTGCATGCGTTCCTGCACGAGTGGAGCCGGGATGCGGCGGGACACACGCTCTTTGAATTTGACAATCTTACCGTATTGAATGAAGAGCTGAAGCGGTATGGTTATCGGATGGCGCCGACCCACCACATGTTCCTGCCCTGCCGCGATGTCAGGGCGGAGGAATGCTGCCGGGTGAAATGGCTGTTTGATGACGAGATCGCTCCCTTTTACGGAGACGCTCGCTTCCCCAACGCGATCGCCTGGCCGGAGCCCTGTCCTGCACGGCCTGACCGGATTGCGCTCATTGCCGTCGACGGAGATACCATCATGGGAATGGCGGGCTGCTCGGAAGATGCCCCGCACTGGCAGCAGATCGGAATCGATGTTTTGCCGGAATACCGTGCAAGAGGAATCGGCACTTATCTTGTGACCTTGCTCAAGAACAAAATCATCGAAACGGGTGATGTTCCCTTCTACGGAACCGCGGCCGCGAACATCCGCTCGCAGAATATCGCTTTGAATTGTGGTTTCAGTCCGGCCTGGGTGGAGACCGAAGCGGTAAAAGTCGAATAAGAAAAACATATCCTGCATATACTCTATGGAGCGTCGTCCACACATGGGCGGCGCTCCTGTTTTTTCCATGTCTGTAAGAAAGAGGAAAACGCAAGAAAAACCTGTGCAATCTATCAAAAAAGCAGCCTGCAAATACGGCGGTATACACAATTTGCAAATGTGCTTTTTAGGCATAATATATTTACGAAAACGATGTAAATTGCATTTTTCGAAACTTTTCGAACATTTTACGAAAATTTTCGCCATTCTGTTTTTCCCTTTCTGAACACGGGGAAAGGAGCTCTTATGGCCACAATCAAGCAGATTGCGGAGCGCTGCGGCGTCTCTGTTTCTATGGTCAGCAAAGCGCTTAACGGGGTGGAGGACGTCAGCCGCAGCACGATCACACGTGTCCGGAAGGCTGCCGAAGAGATGGGTACGTACCCAATGCCGCCGCACAGGCGCTGAAGACAAGCCGCTCATCTCCGCCGCGACCCCGACGCTGGGCCTGATGATGAACTGGGCCATGCTCTATTCGGCGCATACCAACGGTTCCTGGTGGGCCTATTTCCCCGTGATCCTGACCATCACGTTCATCTCATCCCTGAACCTGATGAACACGGGGCTGGATCAGGTGTTCAACCCCACCCTGCGGGATTAAGGAGGCTGCTATGGGAAAAGTCATACTGGAGGTCCGCGACCTCAAAACCAAATACGTCACCCGTTTCCATGAGGATGTCTATGCCGTGGACGGCGTCTCCTTTGAAATTGAGGAGGGCAAGTCCCTCGGCGTGGCGGAAAAGACCTTCGGCAAGGGACGCAGCTATCGCTGCCTGCTGGGGGTTGACAAATTGCGGGAGGTGTACGAAAATGAGTAAAGAGAGGGTACACAGGGACTTTCAAGTATCCCTTCGAGCTCTCCGGCGGACAGATGCAGCGGCTCATGATCGCCCGCATCTTCCTGCTCAAGCCGAAGATCCAGCTGGCCGACGAGCCCGCCAGCATGGTCGACGCCTGCTCTCGCGCCACGATCCTCGACATGCTGCTCGATCTGCGGGACGAGACCGGCATGACCATCATCTTCATCACCCATGATATCGGCCTTGCCTATTACATTTCCGACACCGTCTATATCATGGAGCACGGGAAATTTGTGGAATCCGGCAAGGCAGACGAGGTGATCCTCCACCCGCAGGCGGCGTACACCAAGCGCCTCATCAGCGACGTCCCCAAAATTCACGAGGAGTGGGATCTCTCCACCGTGGATCTGAAACAGGAATAAAGATGAAAGGGTTATGACATGGACATCAAGGCACTCGTATCTCAACTGACGTTGGAAGAAAAGGCCGGACTCTGCTCCGGCGGCGATTTCTGGCACACCAAGGCGGTGGAGCGTCTCGGCATTCCCGCCTCCATGGTCAGCGATGGCCCCCACGGTCTGCGCAAGCAGGACGACAAGGCCGATCATCTCGGCGTCAACGAAAGCATCAAGGCGGTCTGCTTCCCGGCCGCCAGCGCAACCGCAGCCTCCTTCGACAAGGCGATGCTCACCCGCATGGGCGAGGCCGTGGGCGACTCCTGCCAGCATGAGAAGCTCTCGGTGGTATTGGGTCCCGCGGTCAACATCAAGCGCAGCCCCCTGTGCGGCAGAAACTTCGAGTATTTTTCCGAGGACCCGTATCTCGCCGGAAAGCTCTCGGCCGCCTTCATTCACGGCGTCCAGAGCCGGAACGTGGGCACCAGCATCAAGCACTTCGCCGCAAACTCCCAGGAGCACCGGCGCATGAGTTCCTCGGCCGAGGTGGACGAGCGCACGCTGCGCGAAATCTATCTGCCCGCCTTCGAGACCGCCGTCAAGGAGGAACAGCCCTGGACCGTCATGTGCTCCTACAACCGCATAAACGGCGTCTACGCCTCCGAAAACCCGTGGCTGCTGACCGAGGTTTTGCGGAACGAGTGGGGCTTTGAGGGCTATGTGATGAGCGACTGGGGCGCGGTGTCCGACCGCGTTGCGGGCGTGGCCGCGGGTCTCGATCTGGAGATGCCGTCCTCGGGCGGTGTCAATGACCGCAAGATCGTCGAGGCCGTCCGTGCCGGGAGACTGGATGAGAAGCTGGTGGACCAGGCGGTGGAGCGCATTTTGAACATCGTCTTCCGCTATACGGAAAACGCGAAGCCCGACACCCCCTGGGACATGGAGGCACAGCACATGCTGGCCGCCGAGATCGCGGCAGACTGCATGGTGCTGCTCAAGAATGAGGACGCGCTTTTGCCGCTGAGCAAAACGGACGAGATCGCCTTCATCGGTGAGTTTGCCGAAAAGCCCAGATATCAGGGCGGCGGCAGCTCCCACATCAACAGCTTCAAGGTCACCGGAGCTCTGGAGGCATCAAAGGGTTTGAAGATCACCTATGCGCAGGGCTACAGCGCCGCAGCGGACAATGCCACCGATGAGCAGATCGCCGAAGCCGTGGCCGCAGCGAAGGCGGCAAAGGCGGCAGTGGTGTTTGCAGGCCTGCCCGACGTGTATGAGTCCGAGGGCTATGACCGCGTCCATATGCGCCTGCCCGACTGCCAGAACCGGCTGATTGAAGCCGTGGCCGCGGCAAACCCGAACACCGTGGTGGTGCTGCACAACGGCTCCCCCGTGGAGATGCCGTGGATCGGCAAGGTCAAGGCCGTGCTGGAGGCCTATCTGGGCGGCCAGGCGGTGGGCCTTGCGGAAGTCCGGGTCCTGTTCGGCGACGTAAACCCCTCCGGCCACTTGCCGGAAACCTTCCCCCTCAGGCTCGCCGACAACCCCTCCTATCTCTTCTACGGCGGCGAAGGCAACGTGGCCGAATACCGTGAAGGCATCTTCGTCGGCTATCGCTACTACGATAAAAAAGAGGCCGAGGTGCTCTTCCCCTTCGGCCATGGACTGAGTTATACAAGCTTTGCGTTCTCCGACCTGCGCCTGAGCGCATCTCAGATCACGGATCGGGACACGCTGACGGCCACAGTCAGGGTGAAAAACACCGGCAAGTGCGCGGGCAAGGCGGTGGTGCAGCTCTATGTGGGCGACGTGGAGAGCAGTGTCTTCCGCCCCGTGCGCGAGCTCAAGGGCTTTGAAAAAGTCGCGCTCGAGCCGGGGGAAGAGAAGGAAGTCAGCTTCACGCTCGACAAGCGCTCCTTCGCCTACTGGAACACCCGGATCCACGACTGGCATGTGGAGAGCGGTGCCTTCGCCATCGAGATCGGTCACTCTTCCCGGGACATCTCCCTGCGCGCGGAAGTGAATGTGCAGTCCACCGTGGAGCTGCCGAAGCACTACGACAAGGACAGCATCTTCATGGATATTCTGGCCGACCCCCACGCAGCCGCCGTCCTCAAGCCTCTGCTTGACAGCATCCGGGCGGCCTTTGCTCCCCCCGCCGACGAGTCGGAAAAAAGCAGCGCAGCCAGCGAGGCGATCACCGAGGAGATGAACCTTGCCATGCTCCAGTACATGCCGCTGCGCGGGATGCTGAGCTTCGGCGGCGATGCGAACAGCGCGCAGATGCTCGAGCAGATCCTGACGGAGCTGAACAAAGTCTGATCCGTTCGATTCAGCACACAGACGGAGCCGGTATCGGCTCCGTCTGTTCCATATCATAATTCGGAGGAATTACGATGAGAGCATTTCCTTTGGATTCCGCCCGCTGGTACCGGCAGGTCATTGAAAGCAGCGGCGCCTGCCTTATGCCGGAGACGAAGTAAAGGAGCCGGGACATGGGCGATATGCGGTGCTGAAGCTGCCGCCCATGTGGGTATACTTTCTCCTCTGCACCGATGAATTCGTAAAATGGCCCTGGGTGATCCATCATTACCGCAGCAGGAAGTGGCTGAAAAATATCACGCGGGACGATCTGTTTGTTGAAGAAACAAGATAGAACAGGAGAATGGTCGATGAAAAAACAGTCTCTCAACGGCGCGTGGACCTTGGAGATTCCCGGGAGCGCCTTCGGATCCGTCCCGGCCCGGGTGCCCGGTTCGGTCTATCTCGATCTGCTGACGGCAGGAATGATCCCCGACCCCTTTTACCGCGACAACGAGCTGCAGGCGCTGCAGCTTATGGAAAACGAATTTCACTACCGCCGCAGCTTCACGGCGGACGCGGAGCTGCTGAAAAGCGACCGTGTCCTGCTGCGCTGCGAGGGGCTGGACACACTCGCTGAAATTTATCTCAATGACCGCCTTGTCGGGCGGGCCGACAACATGCACCGGATCTGGGAGTTTGACGCAAAAGACGCCCTGCACGAGGGGGAAAACCGGATCGAGGTCCGCTTTGCCGATCCCAAGCTCTGCGCCCGGCGGGAGGGGGACGAGATCGTCGTCTCCGCCGAAGCCTATGCCCGCAGTGTGGAGATCCGCTGCGGCGCGGACGTGGTACTGGAGGACAATTACTTTGACATGAATGCCGGAGAGCGCCGAGTCCGCGTTCTCCGGGGTGCACCGGAGGAGATCACGCTCAGGAGCGTATACGACATCGGCCGTGTCTGAGAGGAACCCGCCTGACTGCGGGAAAGCAGCGCGTTTTCAGCATCACAGGCAGATGAAAGGCGATCGTCTCCCACGCCGGATAACGCCGTACGATATGAGCATTCGGACAGAAGCATGTGTATAGGGTTGAGGATACTCCGGTTGTAGCTCGGCAATGGGGCGGGGAACAATATATGGAGGCGGCAGAAAAGGCTGATTCTTTGATATGCTGTTTTAGAATATCACGATATTCATTATAGCTATTTGAGTTCGGCTTTGTGATGTGTTATTATATACATGTAAGAAAAATGCGGGGAAACAGATAGGAAAACAGGGGGGCAGGGCTTGAAAGGAAAACGTATCGCACATAGGATGCTGTCCGTTGCAGTGCTTATGCTCTGCCTGTTTTCCTGCGGGGCGGCATGGCACACGGAGGCGCCGCAGGCTGTCAGCGCCGCGGCTTCCGAGGGGAGAACGGAAGGAGCAGACATGGTCGGGAAATTCGATTTTGAAACGAAAACAGTGCTGCTGAACAGCGGTTATGAAATGCCGATCCTCGGGCTCGGCACCTATGCGCTGGATCATGATGCCTGTGTCAATTCCGTAAAGACGCTGCTGGCTAACGGCGGGCGTCTGATCGACACGGCATACATGTACGGAAACGAGGACGCCGTCGGCGAGGGTGTGCGCCAGGCCATGGCGGAGTATGGGATAGACAGAGAGGAAATCTTCGTCATTACGAAGATTTATCCCAACCAGTTTCACGATCCGGAGACGGCCATCGACATGGCGCTTAACAAGCTGGATATCGGCTATATCGATATGATGCTGCTGCACCATCCGGGCACGGAGGATGTGAAGGCATACAAGGCCATGGAGCGCTATGTGGAGGCTGGAAAAATCCGTTCCCTGGGTCTCTCCAACTGGTATAGAAAAGAACTGACCGCGTTTCTGCCTCAGGTTTCGATCACGCCCGCACTGGTGCAGAATGAAATCCACCCGTATTACCAGGAGAAGGACGTTGTGCCGTTCATTCAGGAGAAGGGTATCGTCGTCCAGTGCTGGTATCCCCTGGGCGGGCGCGGATATACGGCCGCGCTGCTGCATGACAACACCATCTGCGCCATCGCAAATGCGCACGGGGTATCCGCCGCGCAGGTGATTTTGCGCTGGGATCTGCAGCGCGGCGTTGTGGTGATACCGGGTTCAGGAAATCCCGAGCACATCAAAGAAAACCTGGATCTGTTCGGCTTCGAGCTTTCAGAGGCGGAGATGGAGGCCATGGCCGCCCTGGATCGGGGCGAGAAACACGATTGGTACTGATGCCTTACTATAGGTAAAAATAGTTTATGGAGGAAAGAACAATGGCACTGAAATCAACTCTCGGCTTCGGCATGATGCGTCTGCCGGTCAAAAACGGCAACCCCACGGACTTTGACTATGACGAGCTCAACCGCATGGTCGACACCTACCTCGAGGCCGGGTACAACTACTTCGACACATCCTTCGTTTACCACAACGGCAAGAGTGAGGAAGCCGTCCGCAAGGCCGTGGTGGAGCGGCACCCGAGAGAAAGCATCCGCATCGCCACCAAGTTTCCGACCTTCTTCCTGAAGCCCGGCGACGAGGACAAGATCGAGGGCTACTTCCAGGAGCAGTTGGACCGTCTGGGCGTGGACTATATCGACTACTATCTGCTGCACAATTTCCAGACGCGCTGGTACGACGGCTACGACGGAAACGGCGGCGTCATCCAGTCCGAGCATCTGATCGAGCATGCGCTCAAGTGGAAGGCAGAGGGCAAGATCCGCCATCTGGGCTTTTCGTTCCATTCCTCGGCAAAGCTTCTGGACCGTATCCTGACCGAGCATCCCGAATTTGAGTTTGTTCAGATCGCGGCAAACTACGTGGACTGGAACTCACAGCTTGTGCAGGCCGGGCCCTGCTATGACGTTATCCGCAGGCACGGAAAGCAGGTCGTCGTCATGGAGCCTGTCAAGGGCGGCGGGCTTGCGAAGGTGCCGGCGGCAGTCGAAAAGGTGCTCAGGGAGAAGGACCCGCAGCGCTCCGTCGCCTCCTGGGCGATCCGCTTCGTCGGCTCTCTGGACGGCCTCATCTGCTGCCTGAGCGGTATGAGCACACTGGAGCAGGTCCGGGACAACATCCGCACCTATCAGGAGCTGGAACCGATCTCCGCAGAGGAGAGCCGCTGGCTTGCAGAGGACATCAACGCCCTCTACCGCGCGCAGGGGCCGGTAAAGGATCTGAACCGCTATGAAGGCCTGACACTTTACGGTGTCCCCGTCACCGCCATCATGGAAGGCTACAGCGTCTGCCAGCTCCAGCCCGATCCCGGCTTTGCCGATGACAACAACTATCTGCTCAACGCTGTCGCGGAGGCGTACCGCCGTGATTTCACGGAGGATCTCCCGAAGGCGCGTCTGGTGAACAAGGCCGGGGAAGATGTGACCGAAGAAGTCTATCAGGCTTACGATTGGCTGCGCGAGCATACCTTCTGATTGCGTTCTCGGCGCGGCACCTGCCTGCTGATGCAGGACGACTTCAAGGCCTCGCTCCAATACTTCGGGATCGAGTGGTAAGTTTAGGGCGTGCTGCAAAATGGGGTCGTACCTGCAAATGTGATACTTCCCGGCTGTAGGAGAGGGGCTTGAGCCTCCCGCGCACTACAAGCTTGAACTGCGGAAAATGTACGGCAATTTCGTAGAATACTGCGATTTCGCCGTACATTTCCTTTTTATAATTATGCTGTACCGCCGGGAGGGGCATACCCATAAAGGGCACGATCCCCTCCCCTGCGCTGTTCATGGCAAGGTCATGAAAAAAGTGATTTTTGCAACGCGTCCATAAGCGCTCGAAAAACCTGTACCGACAGATCCTTGCCTTGCGGGAGTTTGGTGTCCCGGTCAAACCTATCATGGGAAACAGTCGGGCAAGTATTTTGAACGTCCGGTCTATCAGCGCCTGAGCAAAAAGCAGGCCGGGCGACACGCTTGTCATCAAGAGCATCGACCGGCTTGGAAGGAATTATGATGAAATTGAGCCATGGCGGATTTTCACGAAAGAGAAAAAGGCGGAGAAGCACTGAATATTGAACATTTACGCTTGAAAAAAGAACTCTGTTTTGCTATACTTTTGACGATTTATTGGGTTCATTTACTAACAACTCAGGATCTCCGTCAATGTGTTCTCGAAACTGTGTTTCAATATACGCTCCTGATCAAATATCGAGCCCGATAATTCTTTTGGTCCGGTGTTTTTTATTTTATAAAAGTCTGCGTCAGGACGGAAGTGAGCATGTCCATCTCGCCTTCCCGCACAATGAGACCGCGTATGCGTCTCTTTTGACCGTGCCGGAGGCGAAACAGCGGGCGTGCATCATTCACCTCACCGGTACGGGCAAGAGCTTTATCGGCTTTCAACTATTGTAGGAGTATCCGGCGCAGGCGGTCTTCTGGCTTTCACCCTCGGCCTGCATCTTCAAACCCCGGTGTGAGAGGTGTGGAGAACGTCAGCGGGGTGATCCGGCTCGGCCGACTGCGGCGGTATCGGAAGGGAAAGATCCGCAGTGCTGATCTCGCGCCGAAGCGGGAGGCGGCTTTGGACGCGCTCGGCATGATCCGCGGAAGTGACGAATCCAAACGCAGGGAGGCGCAAGATGCAGCAGAAAATCAAGATCCTGATCGCCTGCCATCGGCAGTACCCGGTGCCGGCAGAGCCCTGTTATCTGCCGGTGGAGGTCGGAGCGGCACTGCACCCGCAGCCGATCCCGGGCTTCACGCCGGACAATACCGGGGAGAACATTTCGGAGAAGAACACGCATTACTGTGAACTGACAGCGCTCTACTGGGGATGGAAGAACCTGGATGCCGCCTGTATCGGCCTTGTGCATTACCGGCGCTTCTTCGGTACGGGAAGGCCGCTCAGGATCGCGGACCGGGCGGATTTTGAAAAAGCTCTGCAGAAAGCTCCGGTGATCCTGCCTTCGCCCCGGCACTACTGGATCGAGACCAACTATTCCCAATACATTCATGCCCATCACGAGCTGGATCTGACGGTCACGCGCATGCTTCTGGCAGAGCGCTGCCCGGCGTATCTCCCGGCCTACGACCGGCAGATGAAGCGCCGCGGCGGCCACCGCTTCAACATGTTCGTCATGCGCCGCGACCTTTTTGACGCCTACTGCACATGGCTGTTTGACATCCTCTTTGCGCTGGAGGAGCGTCTTGATATCTCGGACTATGACGCCTACAGCGCGCGCGTCTTCGGCTTTATCGCCGAGCGCCTGCTGGACGTGTGGATCGAGACGAACCGCGTGCCCTATACCGAGATGCCGGTAAAGAACACCGAAAGCCAGCACTGGCTCAGGAAGGGCACCAGCTTCGTGCTGCGGAAGATCGGGGTGAGGGTGAGATGAGCGCGGAGAAGAATCGGGTCGCCGCTGTGGTGGTCACGTATAACCGCCTGCCGCTGCTGCAAAAGTGTATTGAGAGCCTGCACGCACAGACGGCGTCCTGCGACATCCTGGTGGTCAACAACGCCTCCACCGACGGGACAGGGCCGTGGCTTGCGGCGCAGGAGGCGGCGGGCGTGCTCATGGCGCGCGACACCGGCGAAAACCTCGGCGGTGCGGGCGGTTTTCATAAAGGTATGCGCTGGGCTGTGGAGGCCGGGTACGACTATCTGTGGGTAATGGACGACGACTGCCTGCCGGAGCCGGACGCGCTGGAAAAGCTGCTGGAAGCGGACGCGATCCTGGGAGGCAATTACGGCTGGCTTTCGAGCGTGGCGCTCTGGACCGACGGGAGTGAGTGCAAAATGAACCGGCAGAAGCTGAAAAAGAGCTTCTACGAGTATAGCCCCCTCATGAAATACGGCATCGTACAGGCTGAGCAGGCTACATTTGTGTCGCTGTTCCTGCGTACGGAAACCGTGAGAAAGTTCGGCTTGCCGATCAAAGAGTTTTTCATCTGGGGCGACGATATTGAGTATACCCGCCGCGTTGCGGTGAGAGGGAAGCGACCGTGCTTTGTCGCGGGGCAGAGCCAAGTGGTTCATGCCATGAAAGAAAACGGCGGAAGCAGCATCGCCATAGACAGCGCCGAGCGCATTGACCGCTACCGCTATGCCTTCCGCAATGAGGCCTTTACCTACCGTCAGGAGGGGGCGCGCGGCGTGTGCTATTATGTGGCGAAATGCGCCCTGAACCTCTGCCGAATTCTCACGATGGCCCCGAACAAAAGGGGAAAGCGGATCGGCGTACTGCTTGGGAGTATGGTCCGTGGCGCATTCTTCCGGCCGGAGATCGAGAAGCTGTAGCGTTTGAGACGGATAACAATGAGAATACTTGAAATAACGGGTGAACCGATTGCAAACGGCGGACAGGAAAAGTTCCTGTTCAACGTTCTGAACCATCTTGATTTTACAAACTTCGACAGGACAACATGACCAGACTAACGGAAGCCGGATACGGTATTCGAACCGCAGCGGAACAGATCAGGGAGTTTTATTTTGAGGATTAGAGCTTGAACGCTGTAAATCACTTTGTTTTTTTGGAGAAAAAGATGAAAGAAACAAGAGGAAAAATAATGGTTGCCTATCACAGGCAATATCCGTTATTAAAGGGGGATTTCTTCCTCCCTGTCCATGTAGGCAGGGCGGTATCTGCTATAACAAAAGACGGGATTATAAATAATAGAGAAAAAGAATGGCTTTTACGCAATCTAACCGGGGACGACACAGGCGACAACATTTCTGTACGAAACAGAGAGTTCAGCGAGTGCACAGGTTTGTATTGGTTTTGGAAAAACTATCCTTATCAAGAGTGCGATTATGTTGGATTTTTTTCATATAGACGGCAATTGATTCTTAACGACCTCTTTGACCGCGCGCCGAATCGAAGCGAGAAAGTTACACACAAATGCGTAGAACTGAACAAAAAAAGAGATGTGTGCAGAATAGCAGGGATTAATGAAGATCGAATTATAGATATTCTGAATAAGTATGACTATATTGTACCTCTCAGGTCGTCTTTGGAGAAAATTAACATTCATTCTGTTTATGAGGATTATTTAAAGGTTGTTCCCGGTGTTCATGTTCATGATATTTTTTCTCTGGAGGATGTATTCGCAAGTGTTTACCCGGAAGAAACGGATACATTAAGAGAATACCTGCGTTCCCCGAATAAGATGATGTATCACATTTTTATTATGAAATCGCAACTGTTCAATGATTACTGTGAATGGCTGTTTAATCTGCTCTTCCTTGTAGAGCCTCATATTGATTCAACTTATTATTCAATTAACGGTAAGCGTACAATAGGCTATTTGGCGGAAATACTTTTTGGGTATTATTTTACAAATAAAGTTCCACAGGAAAAAACATTCAACACTGGTGTTACATATCTTATTTAAAATGTAAGGAGATCATAAAATGAACAAGCCTTTAACTCACGAAATCGTAAAAAAGAAGACCGCAATTGTTATTCTTTCCTTTGCAGAATATGAAAGCCTGGAATTAACGCTTGCGACTCACGCTAAGTTTTCTACTGATGCTGGTATTCCTATTTTTATTTTACAAAACGGACGGGGAACATATGATACAGAGAGAACATTAATGGTTGGGAGGCGTTATCAGAGCCTTTTTCCGAAAACAATAAAGGTGGTTGAACATATACCGCCGCAAAATCCTTATTTGGCGATTCAGCAGTTGTTTGATGATGAACTGCTTTCTGACTATGAATATATTATCAAACTTGATGATGATGTAATGGTTTTAACGCCTGATTGGATCGATAAACTGATTGACTGCTATGTAAGCGCCTATAATCAATACGAGAATGAATTGGCTTATGTTACATCCTTTGTCAACAACAATCCATACGGATTCAAAAAACTCCTTGAACTGAACGAGTCTCTTTCAAATGAATATTATGAAAAGCTGGCTCGTCCTCACATGATAGGCTATTCGCCTAATGACAGCTACAATCCCTATAGACTTGTCTCAAAAAAAACCGTATACGGTGGAGGCTTCGGTACAATATGGCAGTTGCCTTATGTTTCGAGATGGCTTCATGAAAAAACTACGCTGCAGCCGGAAGACTATATCAGTTTTACAAAGGATTTTGGCGTTACTGAGATCAACCCTAAAGACCGCTATTCCATAAACTGCATTTTGTTTAACAAAAAACTTTGGGAAGATATATCTGACGGCAGAGCGGATGATGAAGGTATGCTGCATGCATACTGCATGCTGAAAGAAAAGAGAATCTTCGCCGATCTCTCTGTCCCGATGGTGCATATTGCGTTCTTTTCGCAGAGAGAAGAACTTCGGGATATGATCGCTCAAATCAGAGATGTATATACGAAATTCCTTGCGTTGCCTTTTCCGATCGCAATCTGCACTGACAGATTGATTGAAATTGAGAACAGGCTCAGGTTTTTGGAAAAGAATGGCCTAAGCGGCAATGCTGCTTCAAGCCAAAAGGTGCTGTCTAAGAAGTTACGCGGTGGTATTCAGTGCTACCGGGATCACGGTGCGGGATACACCGTCCGACGGATGCTTTACCACATGGGCCTCTGGGAGGATGAGGAAACGCCCAGAGGGTCAGAGAATCGCCCGAAGCTGGTCAAGCACGCTGAACGCATTCTTCATCCGAAGAAAGGTAAATAACACCACAGGCTGAACACAACCCGTATTCAGCCTGTGCATCCCTGTTTATTTCAGCAGGCGCGGGTAATCCGTCCTGCCATTTACAATGCGGTAGATGACAACCTCGCCGTCGATGACCTTGTAGACGGCCACATAGGTGTCGGTCAGCACCAGCTTGCGGAAGCCCTCCTGCGCCAGCAGCGGGTCCGGGTGGGTCTGCCCGAGAAGTGGATAACTTGCGAGTCTTCCGATCTCCTTCTTCATCTGTTCGTAGATCCCGCGCGCCGACTGTGCCCCGACCCTGGTCAGATGGAATTTTACGATCTCCTCCATGTCCTGCGCTGCGGGCGCGAGATAGACAAGCTTATTCCTCCTCGCAGGCATGGAACAGTTCCTCAATCCGCTTATCCAGCGCCTCCTGCGTGACAGCGGGCTCCCCGCTCAGGCGGCTCAGCTCGGCAGCGTAAACCATGTCCCGGTGGCGGAACATCTTTTCCCTCGCTTCCCAGGCGTCCACGCTGATAAAGACTCCGTCGCCCTCCCCCTTGTTGGTGATGAAGATGGGCTCTCCGGTGGTCCTGGCAAGCTCAGAGATACCTATATAATTATTGCGCAGCTCGGATGACGGACGAATGTGCATGTCTTGCGCCTCCTTCTATCGAGATTCTGATAGTATTATATCAGACTCTGCTTATCTTTACAAGTACCTCAGGAGATTTCCCATGTTTCAAACACTCAAATCCTATCAGTTTCTTTTCGAGGAGCTGGTCAAGCGCGACTTCAAAAAGAAATACAAGCGCACCGTGCTCGGCATGGCGTGGAGCGTACTGTCGCCGCTGCTGACGCTGCTCGTGATGCGCCTCGTGTTCACGCAGTTTTTTGGCGGCAATACCCCGCATTACACGACCTTCCTCTTCTGCGGCAACCTCGTGTTCGCGTTTTTCAGCGACTCCACCAACCAAGGCATGACCTCGCTAATGGACAACGCGCATATTTTTACCAAGGTGAACGTGCCGAAGTATCTGTTCCTCTTCGCCAAAAATACGCAGTGTCTGATTAACTTCGGCCTTACGCTGTGCGTGTTCTTCGTGTTCTGCGCCCTCGACCACATCACGTTTACCTGGCGCTTTGTGCTGCTGCTGTACCCAATCGCCTGCCTTGTGCTGCTCAATCTCGGCCTCGGGCTGATCCTTTCGGCGCTGTTTGTATTTTTCCGGGACATGCAGTACCTCTGGGGCGTGTTCACTCAGCTTCTCATGTACGCCTCTGCGATCTTCTATTCCATCGATGGTTACAGCCCGCAGATCCAGCGCGTCTTCCTCGCAAACCCCGTGTACCTCATCATCAAATACTTCCGCGTGATCGTCATCGATGCCTCGCTGCTCTCGTGGCACTATCACCTGCTGATGGCTGCGGAGGCGCTGCTTGCTTTCGGCCTCGGCTGCTGGATGTACAAGAAGTATAACCATCAGTTCCTGTACTATGTGTGAGGTGGCATGATGACGATTCTGGAAGCAAAAAACGTATCCATCCGGTACATCACCGGCGACTTCAAGGACATCGGTCTCAAGGAATTTGTGATGCGCAAGCTCACCGGCAACTACCACGTCACGGAGTTCTGGGCCGACAAGGACGTGAGTTTCACCCTTGAGCGCGGGGAGATGCTCGGCATCATCGGCTCCAACGGCGCGGGCAAGTCCACGCTCTTGAAGGCCGTATCCGGTATCATGGTGCCAACCGAAGGCTGGATCCGCCGGGAGGGGTCGGTCGCTGCCCTGCTGGAGCTCAGCAGCGGCTTTGACGGCGATCTGACTGTAAAGGAAAACGCTTATTTACGTGGCGCAATGCTGGGCTACACACGCAAGTTCATGGACGATACATATGATCAGATCATCGAATTTGCCGAGCTCAAGGACTTTGAGGACCGGCCCTTCAAGCAGTTATCCTCCGGCATGAAGTCACGCCTCGCCTTCTCCATAGCCTGCCTGGTGAAACCGGATATCCTGATCCTGGACGAGGTGCTCTCGGTCGGCGACGGGGCTTTTCGCAAAAAGAGCGAGGCCAAGATGCGCGAGGTGATCTCCGGCGGCGCTACCACGATCCTCGTCTCCCACTCGCTCGAGCAAGTACGGCAGATGTGCACCAAAGTCCTGTGGCTCCACAAGGGCCGGCAGATCGACTTCGGCAGCGATGTTCAAGGT
Organism: Oscillospiraceae bacterium; assembly: GCA_902795045.1. Taxonomy (GTDB): domain Bacteria; phylum Bacillota; class Clostridia; order Oscillospirales; family Oscillospiraceae; genus Limivicinus. The sequence continues at coordinate 19,033 of CADBJU010000018.1, forward strand.
ATCTGCGACCGGTACCAGGACTTTCTGGATGGGAAGCTGGACCTGTCAGGTGAAAAAGTATGAAGCCATGCACTTGAACGCAGACGCGGCAGTCCATGGGAAGTCAGCTTCACGCTCGGCAAGTGCTCCTTCGCCTATTGGAACACCCAGATCCACGACCGGCATGCCGAGAGCGGTGCCTTCGCCATCGAGATCGGCCGCTCCTCCCTGCCTTGACATTCTCCTCAAAATCTGATAAACTGCGGATGCCTCGGAGGGCAAATCATTCTTGAGAAATGAGAAGCCGGATAAGAGAGCGGGCTGAGACGCCTGCTTGCTTATCCGGCTTTTTTGGAGGAAATCGTGGAACAGGAACAGATCAAGGATTTTACCAAAGGGCCGATCCTGGGGCCGCTGCTGGCGTTCTCGATGCCGATTTTGCTGGCCCTGTTTTTGCAGGCGCTCTACGGCGCGGTGGACCTGCTGGTCGTCGGCAAGTACGCGCTGGCGCAGGATGTGTCCGGCGTGGCGGTTGGCTCCCAGATCATGCAGACCGTCACCGGGCTTGTGAGCTCCTTTGCCATGGGCACGACCGTCCTGCTCGGTCAGAAGATCGGTGCGGGCAAGCGCGAAGAGGGCGGACAGATCATCGGCACCAGCGTGGTGATGTTCTTCCTGGTAGGCGCTTTGCTCACGGCGCTGATCCCGCTGCTGTCCGGTGCCCTGGCCGGGGCCATGAACGCGCCGGAGGAAGCCTTTGACGAGACGAAGCGCTATATCGCCATCTGCGGCTTCGGCTCGGTGATGATCGTAGCCTACAACGTGCTGGGCAGCATCATGCGGGGCCTGGGTGATTCCCGCACGCCGCTGATGACCGTCGCCATCGCCAGCGTCTGCAACATTGCGGGCGATCTTCTGCTGGTGGCAGGGCTCCACATGGGCGCAGCCGGAGCGGCTGTCGCTACGGTCGTATCCCAGACAGTGAGCGTGCTGATCTCTCTGCTGGTGCTCAGCCGCCGGGCGCTTCCGTTTTCGTTTTCAAAGAGGGATATTCACATCGAAAGGCCGATCCTGCGGCGCATTGTCCGCTTCGGTACGCCGATCGCTCTGCAGGACCTGCTGGTGGGGCTTTCGTTTCTGGTGATCCTCGCTATTGTCAACGCCCTGGGGCTTATCGCCTCGGCGGGCGTTGGCGTGGCAGAGAAGGTGTGCGCTTTCATCATGCTGATCCCCGCCGCCTTCATGCAGGCCATGAGCGCCTATGTGGCGCAGAACCATGGCGCGGAAAAGAACGAACGTGCCGAGCGCGGGCTCAAGATCGCCATTCTGGTTTCCACCGCGTTCGGCGCGGTGATGTTCTGGGCCGCGTTCTTCCACGGCGACCTGCTGTGCGGTATCTTCGCGCGGGATCAGGACGTGATCGCGGCAGGCTTTGACTATCTGCGGGCTTACGGCATTGACTGCCTGCTGACCTGCTTTCTGTTCTGCTTTATCGGCTTTTTCAACGGTCTCGGCGAGACGGGCTTCGTCATGGTGCAGGGCATCGCGGCGGCCTTTCTGATCCGCATTCCGGTTGCCTGGTGGATGAGCCGGGCGACGGGGCGCCTGTTCTATATCGGTCTCGGCGTCCCCTGTGCAACCGTAGCGCAGATCATCGCCTGCTTTGTGTTCTATGCCCATATCCGGAAAAAGGAGGAGCTGATGCATCATGCGGAAACAACACTTTGAGCCGGACGGACGCGCCGTCGCACTCTTTACGGACGATGCGCCGCAGATCCTTTTCATCCAGCCGGTGGACGAACACGACACGACGCTGCTGGATGCCGAGATCGAGGCCATGCGGAACTGTGTCCTGCCCTTCGCGCTGGCGGCTTTTGAAGTTAAGGACTGGAACCGGGAGCTGAGCCCCTGGGAAGCGCCGCCGGTATTTGGAAAAGTTCCTTTCGGCGGGAAGGCGGGAGAGACGCTTTCCTTCGTCCTCGACCGCCTGCTGCCGGAGCTGCACACGCGGCTTGGCGCGAGTATGAAGCTCTGCCTCGGCGGGTACTCTCTGGCGGGCCTGTTCACGCTTTGGGCTGCGACCCGGACGGACGTTTTCTCCGGTGTCGCGGCGGCTTCGCCCTCGGTGTGGTTTCCGGGCTGGATGGACTATGTACAAGCAAATCCGATTCAGGCAAAAGCTGTGTATCTGAGCCTCGGCGATAAAGAGGAACGGGCGAAGAATCCCGTCATGGCCACGGTCGGCGACTGCATCCGTGAGCAGTACGCGCTCTTACGGGCCGATCACGCCGTCACGCTGGAATGGAACCCGGGCAATCACTTTCAGAACTCGGAGAAGCGCACCGCAAGGGCCTTCTGCCGGATTGCGGAGCAGGAAACGTGACGCCAGATCGTTCTGCCTGTATGGAAGCCTCAATTCTTTATCGGTCGATCCCTCAGGATCCATTCGTCCAGGAACCGCATTTGTTCCTCGGTGTGGAACCAATGCTCACCGCCTTCCATTACGGTGAGCCGGGCATTGTGATTATTCGAAAAGTCTCGGATGGTTTCAAGCGTCGTCAGCTCGTCATGGCTTCCATAAAGGATCCGTGTCGGCACCGTCCAGTTGACGGGGTGATTCCTTACATAGCAGAGATAAGTCCAGGACAGGTCCTCCCCAAAGGCCGTGTGGACAACGCCTTTCGATTGAAGCTCCGCCTCTGTGACATTGGCCCAGGCCATCATGTCGCAGATCAGCTTCTCCATATCGACGATGGGAGAAATGAAATAAGCCTTTTGAATCATGGTGTCGATCCCCGCATTCATGCCGAAGAATGCGCCGATGCTGTTGGCAATCAGGATGATGCTCCCGTACTCCGCTTTCAGTTCTTCCACCGCCGCGCGGACCTCCGCGCCGGTTTCCCAGGGGGTAAAGGTCCGGTAGTCCAGTCCCAACACCTCGCAGTCAGGAAACAGCGGCCTGTAATGCTCACACTCAGCCGCACTGCCGTCTTTGCCGTGAATGTATAATACCGCGTCTTTCATACCGTCAATACGCTGCTTGTAAAACCGCGGCCCTTCTTTCGTATCGTTCGCCATAACAGCCTCCGCCAAAGCAAAGTGACCTTTCGTTCACTTATTATATTGAACGAGAGGCCACATGTCAAGCGATATTGTGACTCCGATATTGAAAAGGGAGAGCTTTTCGGATATAATCTCCTTGACTGTTTCAAAGAAGACAGACCGGCAAATGATAAAGGGCCATATTTATGATCCCGGCTATGGGCTTGAATCTGACGATTGGAAAAGGGATACTGCCATGAAAGTTGTATTGGATCATCTGACCAAAAGGTTTCCCAGCCGCAGCAAAAAGGGCGAGGACGTGATCGCCGTCAACGATTTCACTTTTGAAATCCCCGACGGGCAGCTCATCGGCCTGCTCGGGCCTTCCGGCTGCGGAAAGAGCACCACGCTCAACCTGATCAGCGGTCTGGAGACGCCCACGGAGGGCAGAATATACTTCGGCGAGGACGACGTGACCCATCTTCCGCCCGAAAACCGCGGTGTGGGTCTGGTGTTCCAGAACTATGCGCTGTACCCGCATATGACCGTCCTGCAGAATATTCTCTTTCCGCTCCAGAATCTGAAGGGCGAGGCCCGGCCCTCCAAGGAGGACATGCGCAGGCGCGCCGAAGAGGCGGCCCGCCTGGTGCAGATCGACATGCTGCTCGACCGCAGGCCCTCGGAGCTCTCCGGCGGGCAGCAGCAGCGCGTCGCCATCGCCCGCGCCCTGGTCAAGACGCCCCGGGTGCTGCTGCTGGATGAACCGCTGAGCAACCTCGATGCCCGTCTGCGCCTCCAGACCCGGGAGGAGATCCGCCGCATCCAGCGCGAGACCGGCGTCACCACCATTTTCGTCACGCACGACCAGGAAGAGGCCATGAGCATTTCGGACCTCATCATCGTGATGAAGGACGGCTTCGTGCATCAGATCGGAAAGCCCCAGACGGTCTATGACGAGCCCTGCAATCTCTTTGTAGCGACGTTTCTGGGCACACCGCAGATCAACCTCTTCGAGGGAAGGGTGGAAAACGGCAGGCTGTACATCGGCCAGGACGCTGTTCTGAAGGTTGACTGCGCCGACCGGGAAAAGCTCACGGTCGGCATCCGCCCCGAGGGCTTTGTGCTGCAGGAGAACGGGCCTCTTTGCTGCGCCCTGCAGGCGGTCGAGGTCATGGGCCGCGACCACAGCGTGGTCTCCACGCATCCCGCCGCGATCAGCAAGACGATCCGTTCCATCATCCCCTCCGAGGAGTCACCGCATGTAAAATCGGGCAGTGTGCGCTTTCGCCTCAAGCCCTTCAAGACGTATCTGTTTGATGCCGGGACGGGTGAGCGCATCCCCTTTTCCGCGCTCTGACGGGAGGCAAACATGCAGAAAAAGAACTGGAAAGCCTGGCTGTACCTGCTGCCGGCTATCGCGTTTCTGAGCGTGTTCATGGTCTACCCGCTCATCGACGTTTTTGTATACTCCTTTGAAGAGGGCTACAACTCCGCCTCCCAGACCTTCTGGGGCACGGGTCTTTACAACTATTCCTATGTGCTGCATGATCCCTATTTCCTGCAGGCGGTAAAGAACACCTTTATCCTCGTCATCATTACCGTGCCGGTTTCGACGGGACTTGCGCTGCTGATCTCGCTGGGGCTCAATTCCATCCGGCGCCTGCGCGATTTTTTCCAGACCGTGTTCTTTCTGCCCTATGTGACCAACACGCTCGCGGTCGGCATGGTGTTCATGATCCTGTTTAAAAAGACACCCTACTCCGACGGCCTGATCAATCTGCTGATCCGGTTCTTCGGCGGGCAGTCGGTGGATTTTATCGACGGGCCCTACTGGGCCAAGATCCTGGTCATGTGCATCTACACCGTCTGGGTGGTGATGCCCTTCAAGATCCTGATCCTCACCTCGGCCCTGGCCTCCGTGCCGCAGGATTACTACAACGCAGCCCGCATCGACGGTACGCCGCCCTTCCGGATCTTCACCCGCATCACCCTGCCTATGATCGCGCCCATGGTCTTTTATCTGGTGATCACCGGCTTCATCGGCGCCTTTAAGGCCTACAGCGACGAGGTCGCCATTTTCGGCACCAACCTGAACGCCGCGGGCATGAATACCATCGTCGGCTATGTTTACGACATGCTCTACGGGGACAGCGGCGGCTATCCCTCCTACGCCTCTGCGGCGGCGCTGATCCTCTTTGCCATCGTGCTGACCATCACGGTCATCAACCTCATGATCAGCCGCAAGAGCACACAGTTCTGAAGGAGGCGGCGAGATGGATTACGAAAAAGAATCGCTGCGCTTAAGACGCCGCGGCAGGGTCTGCAGTGTCATCACCTATGCGCTGCTGGGCCTCTGGGCACTGATCGTCCTCTTCCCGTTTTACTGGATGCTGCTTACCTCGGTCAAAAGCTACAGCGCCTACAACGCCGAGTACGTCCCCAGCTTCTTCACGCTTTCCCCCACACTGCAAAACTATGTGGACGCCTTCACGACCGTGAACCTGGCGCGCTACTTTGCCAACACCGTCATCTTTACCCTTGCCACCACGGCTATCATGATGGTCGTCATCATCTTTGCCGCCTATGCCTTTGCACGGCTGGACTTTCCGGGGCGGGATCTGGTTTTCGGACTGTTTCTGTCCCTGATGATGATCCCGGCGGAGCTTGTGGTCATCACAAACTTTGTGACCATCACCAACTGGGGCATGCGCAACACCTTCTGGGGCCTGATCCTGCCGTCGGTTACGTCGGTGTTCTACATCTATCTACTTAAGGAGAATTATGAGCAGATCCCGGAGGAGCTGTACAAAGCCGCCAAGGTGGACGGCACCTCGGACCTCAAGTATCTGTTCAAGGTCATGCTGCCCATTTCTCAGCCCACCGTGGTCACCATTGTGATCCTGAAGGTCATTGAGTGCTGGAACAGCTATGTGTGGCCCCGCCTGATCACGGATGACGAGACCCGTTTTCTGGTCTCCAACGGCATTCAGGAGATCCGTGAAAACGGCTTCGGGCGCGAGAACATCCCCGCCATGATGGCGGCCGTGGTAGTCATCTCGGTGCCGCTGATCGTCCTGTTTCTGATCTTTCGGAAGAAGATCATGGCGGGTGTCTCGAGAGGAGGGACCAAGGGATGAAGAAACGCCTCTCTGTCGTGCTGCTGTGCCTCGTGATGCTGCTGACGCTCTGCGGCTGCCACGGTTCCAGGGCGCGTATCGCCTTTGCCGTGCCGGGAAGCTTTGATTCCTCCCGCCCGTATGAGATCAGCTTCTGGGCCAAGAACGACACCAACAAAACCCAGACCGCCATCTATCAAAAGGCCATCCGCGATTTTGAAGCCCTCTACCCCAACATCACGGTTAACCTGCGCCTGTATACGGACTACGGCAAGATCTACAACGATGTCATCACCAACATCGCCACCGATACCACGCCGAATGTCTGCGTCACCTATCCCGACCACATCGCCACCTATATGACCGGCACGGACGTGGTGGTGCCGCTGGACGATCTCTTCGCAGACCCGAACTTCGGCTTCGGCGGGAAGGAGCTGCGCTATGACGGGCCGGCGGCCGACGAGCTGATAGAGGAATTCATGGCCGAGTGCCGCATCGGCGCCATCAGCTACGCCGTACCCTACATGCGCTCGACCGAGGCCTGCTACATCAACAAAACCATGCTGGAAAAGCTGGGGTATGAGCTGCCGGATATCCTGACCTGGGACTTTGTATGGGAGGTCTCCGACCTCGCCGCCCGAAAGGACGCGGAGGGGAATTACACGGTAAACGGTCAGAAGGTCATGATCCCGTTTCTCTACAAGTCCACCGACAACATGATGATCCAGTATCTCAGGCAGAAGGGCGCGGGCTATTCCACCCCGAGCGGAGACATCCGGGTTTTCAACGACGACACGAAGGCCTTTCTGGACACCGTTGCCGAACACGTCGGGCAGGGCTCCTTCTCCACCTTCAAGATCTCGTCCTACCCGGCAAACTTCCTCAACGCGGGTCAATGCCTCTTCGCGGTGGACTCGACAGCCGGCGCTACCTGGATGGGCAGCGACGCCCCGCTCATCGACATCGCGCCCGACAAGCTGGTCCGCTTTGAGACCGCCGTACGACCCATTCCGCAGCTCGACCCCGAGAATCCCGCCATGATCTCACAGGGGCCGTCGCTGTGTATCTTCAACAAAGCCGATCCCCAGACGGTTCTGGCCTCGTGGCTGTTTATCCAGTTCCTGCTGACAAACGACGTGCAGATCGCCTATGCCGAGACCGAGGGCTATGTCCCCGTCACCTTGAAGGCACAGCACAGTGCGGAATATCAGGATTACCTGTCCCGGGCGGGCGAGGACAATGCAGAGCATTACGACGTCAAGATCGCGGCGACGAAGCTTCTGCTCGAGAACACCGCCAACACCTTCACCACGCCGGTTTTCAACGGTTCGGCCTCACTGCGGGATGCCGCCGGTCAAATGATCGAAGAGGTCACCAAATCCGTCCGCCGCAAGCAGACCGTGGACGATGCCTACATGCAGAAGCTGTTTTCCAATATCAATTCCCTCTACCGCCTGGATCAGATCAGTGCCGCCGGTGCGGGCGGCCCCGCCAGGCTCGGCCCGCTGCCGAAGACTGCCGTGGTGCTGCTCTCTTCCCTTGCTGCGGCCTGGGTGCTGATCGCACTGTTTTTCCTGACCGAAACCGTCCAGCGGCGGAAAAAGCGGAAATCGTCCGACAGCCCTTGATTTTCCTCGAACAGCGGTTATAATAAACATATCACACCTTTATAAAGGAGAACCATGATGAAAAAACATTTTGCCCTGATTCTTGCTCTTGCCATGTTCTTTACGCTGACCGCCTGCGGACAGGCGGCTGCGCCCGCTGCGACGCCCGCCCCCACGGCTGCACCCGAGACACCCGCTGCCACTGAGGCGCCCGCCGCCACGGAAGCTCCTGCTGCCGAAGCCCCTGCCAAGCTCATGAGCTACGCAGACTATGCCGCCGCCGCAGTCGATACGCCTGTCAACGCCGAGGCCTATGTCCAGGCCAAGCTCACCTGGTGGGACAACAAGACCTCCATCTACGCTGCCGACAAAGACGGCGCCTATTTCCTGTACGATGTTGCCTGCCCGGAAGCGGATTATGAAAAGCTGGTCCCCGGTCAGAAGATCGCCTTCCAGGGATACAAGGGCGAATGGTCCGGCGAGGTCGAGGTCGTCGACGGCAGCTTCAGCTTTGTTGATGGCGACAGCTTTATCGCCGAGCCTTTGGACATCACGGGCCTGCTGGGTACGGATGAGCTTGCCTCTCACATCAACCAGGCCGTCAAGGTCTCGGATGCCGTTGTTGCCGACAAGGGTGACGGAGCGGCCTTCTTCTACAACTATGACAACTCCGGCGAAGACGGCAACTGTGACCTCTATTTTGATCTGCAGATCAATGGCGCCGTGTATACCTTTGTTGTGCGCCGCTATCTGACCGTCCCGGGCAGCGAGGTCTACGAAGCCGTGAAGAACCTCAAGGTCGGCGATACCGTCGATGTCGAGGGCTTCCTGTACTGGTACGAAGGCCCCCAGCCGCATGTGACCGCGATCACGGTGAAGTGATCTTTCCCAGTCTCATACAACACAAAGCAGCCCCGCTTCAGGCCGGGCTGCTTTTGCATGTTTTTTCAGGATTCTATCAGACGGTTTTTTAAATAAACGGGAAGTCGAAGGGATCGGGTCGTCAGGCTTGATATCGGACGGCATGCCTGTTTGCTCTTTTTTGCGCGGGAGGAGCGTCAGTTCCCGGTGAAAGAAGTCCTGATCTGCTTTAAGAAGCGCTCCGCGATCGGAGTGAAGCTCCGGTACTTGTTCCAGATCAGATACATCTTCATTTCGAGCCGCGGGTACAGCGGGCGAAATATCAGCCCGCTCTCCGGGGAAGTGTCGATCAGATTGTTCAGCGTCAGCAGGACGCCCAGCCCCTCTCTTGCAAACAGAGAGCCGTTGAAGGCGAGGCGGAAGGACCCCTCCAGCCGGAGCCTGGAGAAGCTGTCCTTCGCCCAGGGGCGGATATCGTTTTCCCAGCTCTGCTCCGAGGTGAAAAGGGGCAGCCCGGCAAGATCCTCCGCGGTGATCTGCTCCTTTCCCGCAAGCGGAGAATCCGGCGGGAAAACAGCACCGAAATAGTCCGATTCGGGAAAGAGGACATAGCGGTACTTTTTCTCATCCGGGGCTTCACAGATCACGGCGAAATCCAGCAGGCCCTTGTCCAGCTTTTCCGTGACCTGCTCCGTATCGCCGCTTGTGATATGGTAGCGCAGATCGGGATAGAGCTTTTTGAACGCATGGACCTCTCTGGCAAGCCAGCGGATCTGATAGGACTCGGCAAGGCCGAAATAAATTTCACCGCCGGTGATGTCGTCCAAGGACGAAAACTCCTGCTCGATCTTGTCCGCCATGGAGAGGAGATCTTCTGCGCGGCTGCGGAGAAGATCTCCCTCCTCCGTAAGGGCGATGCTGAAGCTGTGCCTTGTAAACAGTTTTTTTCCGAGCTCATCCTCCAGGGATTTCAGCGCCTTTGACAATGTGGGCTGTGTCACATGCAGCTGTTCGGCGGCGCGGGACATATTCTCCTCCCTGGCAACGGCGAGGAAGTAGCGAAGCGTGCGAATCTCCATGGTGTCCTCCCTTGATATGCAAAATCAGAATATCATGATATTCATTATAGCTATTAGCGCTCCGCTTTGCAATATGGTATTCTCTATACGTAAAAAACGTGGGAGGCAACTGATATGGTCGATTGGGCAAGCATGCGGGAGTACATGACCGACGCGGGCTGCAGTGAACCTACCATCCGGCGGGCAGAGCATTTTTACCAAAACGGCAGCGCCGAGGACTTGATGCGCTGTCTGCGTTCCTGCCGCTGTGATGCATTGGAAGAGCTCCACGAAAAGCAGAAGCAGCTGGACCGGCTGGACAAATTGATCCGCGAGGCAAAAAACAGTAAGTAAAGGAGAAAGCAGCATGAAACTCGAAGAACTGAAACTCACGCAGGAATGGGACAAGACTTTCCCCAAGAGCGATAAGGTCGAGCACAGCAAGGTCACGTTCATCAACCGCTACGGCATCACCCTGGCGGCAGATCTGTATATCCCCAGGGGCGCTGCAGGAAAACTCCCCGCGATCGCCGTTTCCGGCCCCTTCGGCGCGGTCAAGGAGCAGTGCTCCGGCCTGTATGCCCAGACGATGGCGGAGCGCGGCTTTGTGACGCTGGCCTTTGACCCGTCCTTCACAGGAGAGAGCGGCGGGAATGTCCGTTACATGGCCTCCCCGGATATCAACACCGAGGATTTCATGGTCGCGGTGGATTTCCTTTCCCTGCACGAGCTGGTCGATCCCGAACGTATCGGCATCATCGGGATCTGCGGCTGGGGCGGGTTGGCGCTCAACGCCGCCGCGCTGGATACCCGCGTCAAGGCGACGGCGGCGGCGACCATGTACGACATGACCCGCGTCAACGCCAAAGGGTATTTCGACTCCGCCGACAGCGAGGAAGCGCGCTATCAGGCAAAGTCGGCCATGTGTGCCCAGCGCCTTGCCGATCTGAAGGCGGGTGAATACAAGCTCGGCGGCGGTGTGGTCGATCCGCTGCCGGAGGACGCGCCCTTCTTCGTGAAGGACTATTACGATTACTACAAGACCCCGCGCGGCTACCATCCCCGCTCCCTCAACTCGAACGGCGGCTGGAACGTGATTGGCTGTGAGAGCTTCATCAATCAGCCCATCCTGCACTACTCCAACGAGATCCGCTCGGCCGTGCTGCTGATCCACGGCGACAAGGCCCACTCCTGCTATTTCAGCCGCGACGCCTATGCCGACATGCTGCGCGACAGCAAATACACGGACAACAAAGAGCTGATGATCATTCCCGGCGCGGTGCACACCGATCTCTACGACGGCGGCGGCAAGGGCGCCATCCCCTTCGACAAGCTGCAGAGCTTTTTCGCGGAATATCTGCGGTAAGCAGGCAGGAGGCAGGGCATGAAGCCTATACTCTATCCGATCCTTATAATTGCAATCGCGGCGCTGTGCATCGGCTGCGGCAGCGTGCAAAGTGCGGCAACAGCCGCGCCGGAGCTGAGCGAGCTGCCGGGAAACGGCGACGCTGCCATTACACTCACCTTGGATTAACAGGAGGAACACATGAAAAAAATCCTGATCGTATCGTCAAGCCCCCGCGCAAACAGCAATTCCGAAGCGCTGGCGAAGGCCTTCGCCCGGGGCGCGCTGGAGGCGGGACATGAGGCGGAATTGATCTCCCTACGCGGCAAGACAATAAACTTCTGCCGCGGCTGCTTTGTATGTCAGGAGAAGCAGCGCTGCGTGATCCGCGACGACGCGGACGTGATCTGCCAGAAGGCGCTGGAGGCTGACGTGCTGGTCTTTGGCACGCCGATCTATTACTATGAGATGTCCGGCCAGCTCAAGACCCTGCTTGACCGCCTCAACCCGCTCTTCCCCAGCGACTACGCCTTCCGTGACGTTTATCTGCTGACGTCCGCCGCCGAGGACGAGGAGACCGTGCCCCGGCGGGCCGTGAACGGCGTAGAGGGCTGGATCGAATGTTTTGAACGCGCAAAGCTCGCCGGGACCATTTTCATGGGCGGCGTCACCGAAGCGGGAGAAAACCCGGCCCACCCCGCGCTGGAGCGTGCATACAGAATGGGCAAAGAAGTTTAAAGACTTCTGAAAAAGCATAAAGAGGGCGCGTTGCAAAATGCGTGTCATCCTCCTAAAGGGCATAGAGATTCTAAGCGGCAAACCGCTAAGAATCTCTAATGTTCGCACAAGCGAAGGTTCTTTCCCTGAAAGTTTGCAAAACCTTCAAAAGAAAGATCCTTCGTCACTTCGTTCCTCAGGATGACAAAACAATAAGCATTTTGCAACGCGCCCATTTTACTTTATTGTTTCTTTGTGACGCCCTCACCGAAGACGGTCAGCCAGTCGTTCTTCATGGAGATCGGCGTCCTTTTCATGCCCTCTCATACGCTACCCTCTATCCGATTTCAGGCGGTATCGCATCACGGTGTTTCGGCGGTGCGCAATACAAATTACAGGCTTTACGATATGCTGCGCAATAGGGTATAATCAAGCAGAAACAAGGTACGCAGGAGGGCCGCGCCATGACCATTGACGACTACATTCTCGCCCAGGACGAGGCGGTACAGCCCGTTTTGCGGGAGGTGTGCCAAACGATACGCGCATCCGTCGGCGAGGCGGAGGAGCGCATGAGCTGGCAAATGCCGACCTGGCGACGGCGCTATAACCTCATCCACTTTGCCGCGCAGAAAAAGCACGTCGGGATCTATCCCGGCCCGGAGGCTGTGGAGACCTTTCTGCCGGAGCTGGACGAGAAGGGCTACAGGCACAGCAAGGGTGCCGTTCAAATGCCCTACGACAAGGTCGATCTCGAGCTTCTGGGGCGCATTGCCGCCTGGTGCGGGGCGCATAACGCCGAATGAAGCGGGACACCGCCGGGCAATTCATACTTGCAATGGCTCTCCCGGCTTGCTATAATGCGACAGTGTTCACCTTCGGCTGAATGCACAGACTATCGCATAAAGGGGAGACTCTACATGGCATGGTACGATGAAGCTGTTTTTTATCACGTCTATCCTCTGGGGCTTACCGGCGCGCCCAAACAGAACGACTACGGCGAACCGGTGCATCGGCTCAACACGCTGCTGCCCTGGATCGGGGAACTGAAAAAGCTGGGCTTCACGGCCCTCTATATCGGTCCGCTCTTCCAGTCGGTGGGCCACGGCTATGAGACGACCGATTACCGCCTTCTGGACAGCCGCCTCGGCACGAACGAGGACCTTAAAAATTTTGTCGCAGCCTGCCACCGGGAGGGCATCCGGGTCATCTTTGACGGCGTGTTCAACCACACGGGGCGCGACTTCTTTGCCTTCAAGGACCTGCAGGCCAACCGGGAGCGTTCCGCTTACCGGGACTGGTACTGCAATGTGAACTTCTGGGGCAACAACGAATACAACGACGGCTTCTCCTACGACAACTGGGGCGGCTTTAACCTGCTGGCAAAACTCAACCAGCGAAACCCCGCCGTCCGGGACTATATCTGCGACGTGATCCGTTTCTGGGTCAGCGAGTTTGACGTGGACGGCATCCGCCTCGACGCGGCCGACGTGCTGGATTTTGAGTTCATGAAGGCGCTCAGGCGCACCGCCGACGAGGTCAAGCCCGACTTCTGGCTCATGGGCGAGGTCATCCACGGGGACTACTCCCGCTGGGCAAACGAGAACACCCTGCACTCCGTCACAAACTACGCCCTGCACAAGGCGCTCTACAGCGGGCACAACGACCACAACTACTTTGAGATCGCCCACACCGTCCAGCGTACAAATGGTCTGGTGCCCGCCCACATCAAGCTCTACAACTTTGTGGACAACCACGATGTGGAGCGCATCCACACCAAGCTCATGAACAAGGCCCACTACCGGCCGGTACATATCCTGCTCTACACGCTGCCGGGCATCCCCTCGGTCTACTACGGCAGCGAGTTCGGCATCGACGGCCGCAAGGAGCGCTGGTCGGACGATTCCCTGCGCCCGCACATTGAGCTGGACGATCACCTGGACGATTATAGAAACAATCCCTACACCCTCCTGATTGCCGCCCTGGGCAAAATCCACGAGGCGTATAAGCAGGATCTGGTCTGGGGCGATTATCGCCAGCTTGCTCTCACGACCCAGCAGTACGCCTTCGCGCGCGGAAAGCTCATCGTAGCTGTGAACAACAGCGACGGTGAGGGCTGGTTCAATCTCGAAGCCCCGGCCGGCGCATACGTGGGGCTTCTGAGCGGCGGGAAGCTCGAAAGCGACGGCGGACGGCTCAACTTCAGCCTGCCCGGCTGCAGCGGCGATATCTTTGCACCCGCGGACGAGACGGTCCGCCCCGTGGTCCCGGTGCAGGAGGCTACGCCCGCAAAGCAGGCCAAGAAGCCGAAGGCTCCAAACACTAAAGCGTCCGAGGCAAAGACCGCTGCCCCGAAGGCTTCAAAGCCCGCAGAGAAGACCGAGGCGGCAAAGCTCGCCGAGGAAAAAAAGGCGGCGGAGCCCGGGCCGGAGGGTATCGAAATCCCCGACATTCCCTACGACCTCATGACGGTGGAGCAGCTCCAGGCCGTGATCCTGAAAAAGATGGCAAAGAACGGCCCCGTCACGGAGCGCATGCGCCGCGACGTGATCGAAAATGTATGGCATAATTCCCTTGTCAACTGGGCCAACAGCTTCCGCTGAACGGCCTGATATGATAACATTCTCCCCTTCTGCACGCAGGAGGGGAGATTTTCAAAGATCGGAGAATGAATATGAAAGCCTTCTATCATCTTCCGGGCCTGTTTGAATTTTACGAATTCTACCGCGTCTTTCTGCCGCTGTTTTACGAGCACCGGGAATATTTCTATGACTGGTGCGAGATCGGCTCTATTTACGGCGCGCCCGCGGACTGTCTCTGGGGCGGGGGCCGTGCCGGGTTCGGCGAGGACAGGCCGGAGGACGCGGCGGCGCTTATGCGGGAATACGGCATCTCCGCGCGCCTGACCTTCAGCAATTCCCTCCTGCGCGCGGAGCACCTGACCGACCGGAAATGCAACGCGCTGTGCGCGCTGTTTGAAAACAACGGCCCGGTTCAAAACGGCGCGATCCTCTGCTCCGATTTGCTGCTCGATTATCTGCGTAACAACTACCCCGGTTTGTATTTTGTCTCTTCGACAACGAAGGTGCTGACGGACTTTGCGCAGCTGGAAGCCGAGCTGAACCGGGAGGAATTTCGGTTCGTGGTGCCGGATTTCCGGCTGAACAAGGCGTTTGATCGCCTGATCGCGCTCAGTGACACGCAGAAACAAAAGGTGGAGTTTCTGTGCAACGAGTGCTGCTGGTTTGCCTGTCCGGACCGTAGGGCCTGCTACGAGGCGGTCAGCCGGAAGAATCTCGGCGAGACCTGCGCGGAGCATATTTGTGCCTCCCCCGCCGCTGGGCGGGGCTACCGCTTTTCCGACGCGATGAAAAATCCCGGCTTCATCGGCATTGAGGACATTCAGAATATATATCTTCCAAATGGCTTTTCTCATTTCAAATTAGAAGGCCGCAGTCTGGGCAGCGCCCTGATCCTGGAATTTCTGCTGTATTACATGACGAAACCGGAGTATCAGCTGAAGGTCCGGGAGGAAATTTATCTCGACAGCACGCTGGATCTGTTTTAGTGAAAACGCACAAATTGTTAACGCGCTGTGAATTTTTGCCCCTGATTTGGCGATTTTTCGGGGTGAAAATTTGACAAACGGCATCTTTTGTGGTATACCATCCAAAACTCATCAAAGGCAACACCGCATAATGCGGCGAGAGCGAATCCCGAGAAAATTTGGGTTCTGATGATGGCACTTTTTCGCAGATGTACTTTGTGTACCTCAAGAAAAAGGGGCGAAATCAGGGCACAAATTTTCCGGGAGGCGCCGAAGACGGATTGTGCGGCGTTGCCTTAGGAGAAAGAAGGGATAGGATGAGTTCCAACGAAACTATGATGCAATATTTTGAATGGTATTTGCCGAATGACGGACTGTGGTGGAAGCGCTGCGCCGCGAAGGCGGAAAATCTCGCCGCGCTCGGCATCACGCAGGTCTGGCTGCCCCCCGCCTATAAGGGCACCTCGCAGGAGGATGTGGGCTACGGCGTCTATGATATGTACGATCTGGGCGAATTTGACCAGAAGGGCACGGTGCGCACCAAGTACGGCACCAAGGAGGAGTACCTGGAGGCCATCCGCTCCTTCCACGCTCACGGGATCGGCGTCTTTGCCGATATCGTGCTCAACCACCGCATGGGCGGCGACGAGTTGGAGGACATCACCGCCGTCACCGACAACCCGGATAACCGCTGGGAGCAGATCGGCGACAAGCAGACCATCCGCGCCTGGTCGAAGTTCACCTTCCCGGGCCGAAACGGTACATACTCTACCTTTACCTGGGACCACCGGCACTTCACCGGCACCGACTGGGACGAGAACGCCCGGGAGCAGGGCAACATCTACCGCTTCACGGGCAAGCACTGGAACCAGACAGACCCGGAGAAGGGCACGTTTGACTACCTGATGGGCATGAACGTGGACATGTCCAATCCCACCGTCGTGCGCGAGACCAAGAAGTGGCTCAAGTGGTACCTCGCGGAGACGGGCGTGGACGGGCTGCGGCTCGACGCCGTCAAGCACATCAGTTTCCCGTTTTACAAGGAACTGCTGCACGATATCCGCGAGCAGACGAAGATGGCGCTGCCCGCCGTCGGCGAATACTGGAGCGGCGATCTCGAGCGCCTGCTGCACTATCTCGACGCGGTGGACAATGAGATGAGCCTTTTCGACGTGGCGCTGCACTATAACATTTTCCACGCCTCGCAGGGCGGGGAGAATTACGACCTGCGCACGATCCTCGACAACACCCTTGTGAAGGCGCGGCCGCAGAACGCCGTCACCTTTGTGGATAACCACGACACCCAGTACGGGCAGAGCCTTGAGTCCTTTGTGGACGACTGGTTTAAGCCCCTGGCCTACGCGCTGATCCTGCTCCGGCAGGAGGGCGTGCCCTGCGTGTTCTACTCCGACTACTACGGCAACCCCGTCAGGAACCGCCCGCTGGTGCCGAACCTCGGCAAGCTTATCAAGCTGCGCCGCGCCTATGCCTACGGCGAGCAGCGTGACTGCTTTGAAAGCGAGCATCTGATCGGCTGGACGCGCGGCGGTGACGAGGAACATGAAAACTCCGGCCTCGCGGTGGTCATGTCCAACAGCGATGAGGGCGGCAGCCTGCACATGGAAATCGGCAGCCGCTTTGCGGGCGAGAGCTTCCGGGACGTGCTCGGCAACTGCACCGAGCCCGTCACCGTCGATGACGACGGCTGGGCCGACTTTCGCACCGAAGGCCGCAACGTCGCCATCTGGGTCCGCGAAGGCGCGTTTGAAGATTTGGTTGTGAATGAGTAAGACGCTTGCCTCTCTCATTTATCGTTTATAGACCATAAGCTGCGATTTGCGCTGTATAGTTTGCAAGTCTTCACTCTTAGCATTCATGCATTACCACTTCACGACCAGACAGCGGCGCGAGCGTAAGCGAAGCCCTCCGCGGTCGGCGTGGCGCAGGACCGTATACCACCTGCGAGCGCCCTTTTCTTTTCTTACACCGGGCAAAAGAAAAGAATGGGGGGCGCAAATCGCAGGTAATGTCTTCTGAGCAGTAAAAATAAACATAGAAAAATCTCAGAGCCGTTGTGACTCTGAGATTTTTCTATTATGAGGCGATGCGGGTCGGCTCCTTGGGGTGGATGCCGAGATGGCCGAGCAGCTCTTCTACGTCGCGCACCGGGATGATTTCCAGCGCGTCGCGGACCTCCCGGGCCACCTCGCGCAGATCGTCCACGTTCTCCTCCGGGATGAACACGGTTTTGACCCCGGCGCGCTGGGCCGCCATGAGCTTTTCGGGCAGGCCGCCGATGGGCTTTACATCGCCCTGGAGCGACACCTCGCCGGTCATGGCAATGGTCGGCGAGACCGGGATGCCCGTCACGAGGGACGAAAGCGAGCTTGTGAGCGTCACGCCCGCGGAGGGTCCGTCCTTGGGCGTTGCGCCGTCCGGGACATGGATGTGCAGGTCGTTTTCCTCAAAGAGGCTCGCGTGCTCCGGGAACAGGTGCTTGACAAGGCTCACGGCGATCTGGGCCGACTCCTTCATCACGTCGCCGAGCTGGCCGGTAATAATGGTCTTGCCGCCGCCCTTGGTAAGCAGCGTTTCGATATACAGCACGTCTCCGCCCACGGGCGTCCAGGCAAGGCCCGTGACCACGCCGGGCTTGGCCTCGTCCTTCACATGGCGGTGGGGCAGCGGACGCATGTCGAGAAGCTCCCGCAGATCCGACGGCTCCACCTTCATGGGCTTTTCGCCGCCGCGCACGAGGTGCACCGCCGCCGAGCGGCAGAGGGTGTCCATGCACTTTTTGAGGCCGCGCACGCCCGCCTCGCGGGTGTAGTCGTCGATGATGGCCTGCACAGTCTCCTCGGAGAGCTCCAGCTCCCCTTCCCCGATGCCGACAGCCTCCATGGCCTTGGGCAGCAGATGGAGCCGTGCGATCTCCTGCTTCTCCGTGGGCGTGTAGCCCTGGAAGGAGATCATCTCCATGCGGTCCAGCAGCGGCTGGGGGATGGTGTCGAGGGAGTTTGCGGTGCAGATAAAGAACACGTCCGACAAATCGAAGGGCACGTTCAGGTAGTGGTCGGTGAAGGTGCTGTTCTGCTCGGGGTCCAGGACCTCCAGCAGGGCGCTGGCCGGGTCGCCGTTATAGGACATGGAGAGCTTGTCGACCTCGTCGAGCACCATGACGGGGTTTGAGACCCCGCACTTGGAGATGCCGTCGAGGATGCGGCCCGGCATGGCCCCGATGTAGGTGCGGCGGTGACCGCGGATATCCGCCTCATCCCGCACGCCGCCGAGGCTCACGCGCACATACTCGCGCCCGAGGGCTTTGGCGATGCTCTGACCGATGCTGGTCTTGCCGGTGCCGGGAGCGCCGACAAAGAGCAGGATAGACCCGGACTGGCGCTTTTTGAGGTTCATGACCGCGATCTGCTGGATGATGCGGCGCTTGACCTTCGCAAGGCCGAAGTGGTCGGCGTCCAGGATCTTCTCCGCCTCGTCAAGGTCGATGTCCTTCGGCTCGGCCTTGCCCCAGGGGAGATTTGCCAGAAAGTCAAGGTAATCATAGAGCAGGCCGTATTCGGCGCTGTTCTTGCCCTCCTGCTTTAAGCGCGAGAGCACCTTGTCACACTCTTTGCGCGCAAGCTCGTTGAGCGGTGCGTCGTGCAGGCGCTGCTCGAGCTTCTGCAAATCGGAGATGTTCTCGGGGTGCAGCTCGTCCAGCTCGTTTTGCAGGTACTCGAGCTGCTTTTTGATGGCGGCCTCGCGGTAGATCTTCTGATGATCCTCCTCCTGGGCGGTGCGCACCTCGTTGCCCACCTTCATGAGCTCGAGGTTTTCGTAGATCATCTTCTCCATCATCTCGAAGCGCCTGGCCTTGCTGTCCTCGGCGAGCAGGGCGTAGCGCTCCTCACTCTTGCCGGGCATCCACGGCGACAGGCCCGCAGCCACATCCCCCATCGTGGTCCACAGCGCGGCAAAGACCCGCAGCGCCGGCTGCCAGGGTTTGCCCTCGCCGAAGGCCAGCACCGCCTCCTTCACGGCGGTCAGGCGGTTCTGAGCGTCGACGGGGTCGAGATCGTCCAGATCCGGACGGCGGGAGACCTTGAGGTGGATGCCGCCCTCGGGCTGGATCTCCACCTCCTCCAGGTTCACGCGGGAGTCGAGCTCCACCGTGACAAAGCCCTGCATATTCGTCTCGCGCACGATGCCGGCCACGCCGATGGGATAGAAGCTGTCGGGTTTTACGGCATTGCGGGCGATGGGCTCTTTTGTGACGATGAGGATGACCTTGGCGTCCTGCTGAGGCTCGCGGCCGGTCATGGTGCGGTAGTAGTCCGGGCGCAGATAGATGGTCGACTGCGGCACCGCAACGGAATTATGTATGGGTAAAACAGGCATATTCGTACCTCCTATTGGCAATTCTGGCACTCTTTCCGTGTGAGTGCTAAGACCTGGGTAAAAAATTTTTCCTCGCTTTGAGGAAGATTGAGCTTTACAAGTGTAAAGATTCTGGTATAATCATAGTACAGGACTTTACACTTGTCAAGGTCATTCAAAATAAGTTTACAAAAGGAAAGCTCTAAAAACGCATGTCTGGTGATGTGTCGAGAGATTTTGTTCCAGATTGAAGTGCAAAAAACGCAGGGATCCTTTGTGGATTTCAAGTTTTTTTGCGCGAAAAGCTGGGGCAAAAGCTCCGGCGCAGCGCCGGGCAGGAGTTTTTAGAGGTGACCAAAAGGTGGTGAACTGCCTGTGTACTGCGGCTGCAACGAGAAAGCGCTCACTTCCCAGCGGGCCATCGCCTGCGCGCTGCTGGAGCTGATGGAGCACGCCCCCTATGCCGACATCAGCATCAGCGCCCTGTGCCGGGCGGCGGGGATTTCCCGCCCTACGTTCTACAGTCTCTTCGGCTCGAAGGACGATGTGGTCTCCTATATCCTGCGCGAGAGCCACTGCTACGCGCCGGAGCCGGAGGCGGGCTCGTGCCTGCAAAGCTTTTGTCTCAGCTACAGCCGCTACATCACGCGCCAGCGGCATTTTCTGACGCTGCTGGTGAATAACGGTGTGGGGCACCTTTTATATCAGAGCATCTTCGATTCGCTGATGGACTGCGGCTGCTTTCTGCAGGCGGCGGACGCGCTGTCCCGGCGATGCGCCGCAAACTTCACCGCCGGGGCGCTCACCGGTGTTGCGCAGGACTACGTCAAAAGAGAAGCCTGCACGGACGAGGAGCTGTGCAGGCTTCTGGAAAGCTTATTCAGCGGGGCGATGTTCGGGTAATTATTTCGCCGCCTTTTTCAAGGCTTTGAGCACATCGTCCTGCACCGGCAGGCGGGTGTGGCGGGGCCAGGTCTTCTCGTAGTCCTTCAGAAGCGCGGCGGCGTCCTCCCGGCTCAAACTCGGAATCAGCTCCCTTGAAAGGCCCTGGACCGCCACCAGCATCCAGTAGGCACTCTTTGGCTCGGGATTCTCCTTTGCCGCGCGCAGGAGCTTCTCCAGCACCGGGCGCAGGGCAGCGCTGTCCGGCTTCTCCGACGCGAAATCCGACAGCAGCGCCGCCATCTCCTGCGCAAAACGGTCATGCAGCGGATCGTCCGACGGGCCGAATTTGAGGCCGAAGAGCTCGTTGGGCTTGCGGTTTCGCTCCTGTCGGTCGGCGGCGTCCAGATAATCCTCCAAAATCCGATCCATACGGGCGAGGGTAAATTCAAGATTCATATATTGCTCCTGTTAACAAAATGTACGGCGAATTTTTTCGCCGTACATTTTTTGTATCAATGCTTGTGGTCGGTGCCCTTGTCGCCGACGCCGAAGTGCAGCTCCTTCATGCCCTCCACCTCGTCGCAGATGTCCTTGAGCGCGCACACGGAGCAGTCCGTGGGCAGGCCCTCAAAGATGTGGGTGAGGGTGCCGGTCACGTCGGCGGACTTTTTGGCCAGCGCCTTGAGAGCGCCGTAGTCGGCAGCGGGATCGGTGAGGAAGATGACGGTGGCGCTGATGACGTTCGGGTCCTGCTTGTAGGCCTGGATGTAGTTCATGCCGAGGGCCTTGAAGCTGATACCCTTTTTGACGGCCTCCTTGCTGACGCGCACCTGTTCGCGGTAGCTCTCCGGGGAGATGCGCACCATGTAGCCCTGGGGGTAGACATGGTACTTGGCAAACTCAATGTCGCGCAGCGTGCGGTAGACGGCCTCGTCGTCATCGTCGAGGACGCCGATGCGCAGGATGACGATGCGGGCAAAGTCACAGTCGGACTTGATGTCCTTAAGGTCCTTGCCGCAGAGGATGACCTGGTCCTTGCCGCCCAGCTCCTCGTTGGAGGTGAAGAGCACGTAGTTTGCCGAGCCCTTGCCGGAGGCGCCGAGCTCGTAGGCCGCGTACTTCTGCAGCACAAGCTCGCTGGAGCTGTTGGAGGGCCACACAGCCTTGGGGTCATAGTCCCAGACCTGGGCATGGAGCTTGTCCGTCAGCTCCCGGGTCTCTTTGATCAGGGAATTGTAGAGATCCATAAATCAGAATACCTGGTCGACCTTCTTCTCGTCGAAGATCAGGTTCACCTGCTTGTAAGCCCAGCCCAGCAGCTTCTGGTCGAGGTTCCAGAAGTAGACGACGAACAGCGCCGCAACAATGCCCACGACGACGAGCACGGTCCTCTTGACCCATTTGCCGATGAGGATGAGCACGAATTTTTTAATCAGTTCAATGAGAAAACGCATCTTTCGTGTATGCTCCTTTCCTTAACTGCCTGGCTGTGATTACTTCTTGGCCATGCCCTTCTGGCGGGCATACTCGGCAGCGCCGAGGGCGCCCATGAGCTGGGGGTCGGTCTTGAGGTTGACGACCTTGAGCTTCAGGACGTGCTCGATGGCTTCCTTCAGACCGTCGTTCTTGGCGCAGCCGCCCGTGAGGGTGATGGAGTCGGTGGCACCGGCCTTCTTGGCCATGACGAAGCAGCGCTTGGCAACGGCCATCTCAATGCCCGCGGCGATCTCATCGGTCGCCTTGCCCTCGCCGACGAGCGTA
>CADBJU010000019.1:0-57113 GCA_902795045.1 Oscillospiraceae bacterium
TACGCTCGTCGGCGAGGGCAAGGCGACCGATGAGATCGCCGCGGGCATTGAGATGGCCGTTGCCAAGCGCTGCTTCGTCATGGCCAAGAAGGCCGGTGCTACCGACTCCATCACCCTGACCGGCGGCTGCGCCAAGAACGACGGTCTGAAGGAAGCCATCGAGCACGTCCTGAAGCTCAAGGTCGTCAACCTCAAGACCGACCCCCAGCTCATGGGTGCCCTCGGCGCTGCCGAGTATGCCCGCCAGAAGGGCATGGCCAAGAAGTAATCGCCCAAGCTCAATATAACGCAAACAACCGGCTCCAAACGGAGCCGGTTGTTTATTATCCGTTCGTCATGGCTTCGCGCCAGCGAAAGATCTTTCCCACAACTTTTGGAGAAATAAAGATTCTTCGCTTTGCCCGGAATGACAGATCTATGCGGAAACGGTTATTGTACGATTTCGGGAGATACGTTCTCCTCGGGCAGGGCGGGAACATCGGTGCGCTTCTTGCCCTTGCTCTTACTCTTGCCAAGCAGGCAGACGACGGCGCCGAGACCGAAGCAGGTGGACACCAGTTTTACCGCGAAGGAGACGAAGGGGAGCAGGACCAGCACGCGCGCGGCCAGAATGCCGATGGCGAGCTCGGCCCAGTAGTTGCAGGGGCGCTTGAAGGCCTTGCGCCAGAGAAGCGAGCCGAGAACGAAGCCGAGGAAGACGGGCGCTGCGACGAGAGCCGCGATGTACACGAACAGCATCACGAGCGCCGGGCGCACACCGATGCCGGTGATCATCAGGATGATCGTGGCGATCGGCACAACGATCAGCACCGCAAGGCCGATGCCGAAGGTGGCGGCGTACTTGCCGAAGTCCGCGCCGGTGTATTTGCTGTCCTGCTTCTCCCACAGCGGCGTGAGCCACAGGAAGAAATAGGCGACAAGCAGCAGGCCGATGTAGGTGAACAGGAAGTTCTTGAGTTTGGAGACGATGGGGTTCTTTTCACGGGCAGGCTCGGTGGAAGCGCTGAATTCGCTGCTGCCGTTGTAGGTGATGGTGATTCCGGGCTCAGGCGTGCCCTCAGGCTGCGTACCGGCTTCGGGCTGTGCGGCGGGCTCGGGCTCGGCGTCGCTGGTATAGAGCACAGCCCCGTCAAGCAGCTCCTTCGGGCCGGTGACCTTGGCGTTTTCGTTGAAGCGAAGGGTGCCGCCGATCTTGAGATCATCCGCAAGCTGGATGTTGTCGGCAGAGAGACAGACATTGCCGCCGATCTCACCGCCGAGACTGACGGTCTTGCCGCCGGCGAAGATGTCACGGCCGACCGTGCCGCGGATGTTCACCAGATTGCCCGCCGTGTACAGGTCGCGCGCCACATTGCCGGAAATGCCGACGGTGTTGCCCGCGATAAAAGCGTCACGGCCGACATCGCCGTTGAGGGCAATGGTGTTGCCCGCGATGAAGGCGTACTCACTCTCTCCGTCAATGCTTACGGTGTTGCCCGCGGAGAAGAGAATGCCTTTGACTTTGGCTGTGCTGGTCGGATCGGAGCTTGCGAGAAAGACGGTCGCGTCATGCTCGCCGCTGATGCTGTCCTCGCCGAACTCCACCTCGGCAAAGGCCGCCGGGGCGAGGGTGAAGACCAGCAGCAGGGCCAGCAGAACGCAGGATAATGCTCTGCGGTATTTCATGGAATGACCTCCTTATACAATAGGATGTAAAAAGTATAAGCCATTATGAAAACCCTGTCAAGGGAAGAGATTGAAGCCTTGCAAGTCCCTGATGAAATATGATATAGTGTTCCCATCCCAAACACAAAGGCGGTGCTGCCGAAATGGAACAATTTCTGGGCGCAATAGACTGGAAACAGGTCCTGAACGTCCTGCTCAGCTGGCTGCTTTTCTCCGTCGGCCTGTGGACGGTGCTGGGGAAGCTGCGGTGGAAAAAGCGCTGGATGGCCTGGGTGCCGGGCCTGCGCTATATTGCCCTGAGCGAGATTTTGGACATGGAGCGCGAGGGCCTTGTCTGCGCCGTCCTCGATATCCTCGCGGTCGCCGCGAGCGTCCTGAACGTCGATGGCTTCAGCGAGCGCGTGCAGGTGGCCCTGACGCTTGTGACCCTGGTGGTCATCGTCACGCTGTACGTGTACCGTATCCGCCTCTGCCTGCGGCTGCTGCGCCTCTTCGGCCTGCGCAGGCGCTGGCTGTGGCTCTGGATCGTATGCGAATGGCTGACGCTTCTCATCATCGGCACAAGCAAGAAGATCCAGCCCGTCACCGGCGTGAGACTCGGGGAGGACTGGGAGGCCGGGACCGCGCCCGCGGATATCCCCGCCGCGCCCGCGCATCACAGGCAGGCCCCGAAGACCGGCCTGAGCGTCGACCTGCGCTGCCGCAAGGTGCGCGAGCTTTTCAAGGAGAGGTATCTGCTCAAGGATATCGCCCTCGATATCCCGAACGGCTCGATGGTGCTGCTGCTGGGCGGCTCCGGCGCGGGCAAGACCACCTTTGTCAACGCCGTCATCGGCTACGAGCAGGCGGACGCCACGGTCCTGCTCAACGGCATGGACGTTTACAAGGACTACGAGCAGATGAAGTACCGCATCGGCTTTGTGCCCCAGCAAAACCTCATCCGAGGCAGCGACACGGTGCAGCACACGGTCACGGACGCGGCCGAAATGCGCCTGCCCGCTGATCTGCCCCGGACGCAGAGAAACGAGAAGGTGCAGGAGGTACTGGACCTGCTGGGCCTCAGCTCCGGCGCGGACGGGCTCGTGAGCAAGAAGTCCGGCGGCCAGCTCCGCCGCATCTCGATCGCCATGGAGCTTGTCACCGACCCCGAGCTCTTCGTCCTGGACGAGCCGGACTCCGGCCTTGACGGGGTCATTGCCCGGGAAATCTTTACAAAGCTGCGCGGCATCGCGGACGAGGGGAAGATCGTTCTCGTCATCACCCATACGCCCGACCGCGTGATCGAGCTCTTTGACAAGGTGATCGTATTGGCCAAGGATTCGGGCCGCGTGGGACGGCTGGCCTTCTACGGCAGCCCCGCGGAAGCAAAGGCATTTTTCGGCAAGGACTCCATGGAGGGCATCGTCATGAGCGTCAACCGCAAAGAAGAGGGCGGCGAGGGCCTGGCGGACGAATATATCGAGCGCTACGCCCGCCTTGCGGCGGAAAGAGAGGAGGGGGTCAAGGCATGAACGAGACAAAGACACGGCATAAAGGCAGACTTGCGCAGACCCGCATCTACCTCGGCAAGTTTTTGCGCATGTTCCTGTATCAAAGTGACTGGAAGGTCCTGCCCATGAGCGCGGTCATCGCGGCGCTCGTGACCTTCGTGGTGGGCTCGAACCTCTTCGTGTCCCAGGAGGGGACGCTGATGGGCTGCTTTGCGCTCACCTGCGTGTGCATCTGGAACGGCTGCTTCAACTCCATCCAGTCGGTGTGCCGGGAGCGCGGCATCGTCAAGCGCGAGCACCGGGCGGGCCTGCATGTGTCGGCCTACATCCTCTCGCAGATGATCTATCAGTTTCTGCTCTGCCTGGGCCAGACGCTGGTGACGCTGGTGGTGTGCGGCGTGGCCGGGGTTCATTTCCCCGCAGCCGGGATCATCACCCCCTGGGGCGTCGCGGATATCGGCATCACGATCCTGCTTGTCACCTACGCCTCGGACATGATGGCCCTGATGATCTCCAGCATCGTGCGCACGACCACCACCGCCATGACCGTCATGCCCTTCATGCTGATTTTCCAGCTCGTGTTCTCCGGCGGCTTTTTCTCGCTGTCGGGCTTTGCCAAAAAGATCGAGGTGCTCACCGTCTCCCACTGGGGCCTCAACAGCCTGTGCGCCATCGGGCGCTATAACGAGCTCAAAATGGTGACGCTGTGGAATACGCTCTTTAAGTTCAAGGATATTGAATACATGGGTCAGAAGCCGCTGCTGCAGCTCATCATCGAGCTGCAGAATGAGAACAAGGTGGACGACTTTCTGTACTGGTCCGGTGCTTACAACACCAATGACGCCTATGTCAGCACGGCGCAGAACGTGCTGCACAACTGGGGCGGGATCGTTGTCCTGACGCTGGTTTTCGTGGTCGCCGCCATCGTTGCACTCAAATTCATCGACAAAGACAAACGCTGACAAGTCAAGAAATGACACGATCCCCGGCGAAACCTCGCCGGGGATCATAGCATATTCAGCCGTTTTTGTTCTTGGCTTTGTCATTGAGCCGCATGATGAGATACACGCTCCTGCGTTTTCTCTTCATCAAAAGCTCGGTGAGCAGGCGGTGTTTGGTATTCAGTCCCTTTACATAAGGATTCTCCCGCCAGTTTGGAAAGCTTTTCAGGAACCACTGCATGAGCTGCTCCTGCACCTCGCTTTCGGGATCGGCAGCGTTGACGCGCACGGAGGCGGTCAAAAACACGTTGTAAAACGCCATGTAGCACAGCTCGTCCTCGAAACGCTCATAGAGTCCCGCGTCCTTGTAATACGTGATGATCTCCTGCGCGGCGTCAATGACCTCGAGATTGCGCGCGGTATTGGCGCTGTTCGTGATGGAGCCGGGGCGGATGAGATAGCGGTACCAGGGCCGTGCCAGATTGCGGATAGTCCCGGCGCGGGGATAGAGCTTCGGCGTCGTGCGCAGGTCCTCAAACCAGACCCGGCCCGGAAAGCGGACGCCGCTTTCCGTAAAGAGCGTGCGCCGAAAGAGCTTGTTGCAGGCGGAGGGGGGATCGAACAGCAGGCGTGGTGCCTCTTCGAGCGTGAAATCGCCGTGCTCGGTGCAGCCGTAAATCGTGCCTACGGTATCGCCGGAGGGGTTTACCTGCAAAATGTCAAAGATCCCGATATCGAAGCTCCCGTCAAGCGTCTCCAGCATTTCTTTCAGCGCGCCCCGGGAGAGTGTGTCGTCACTGTCCACAAACAGCAGATACTCGCCCTTTGCCGCCTCAAGGCCCACATTCCGCGCAGCGCCCAGCCCGCCGTTTTCGGTGGTGATGACACGGATAAGATCGGGATACCGGCTTGCCCAGCCCGCCGCGATGATGCCGGAATCGTCGGTGGAGCCGTCGTTTACAATGACGAGTTCGTAGTCGCCGCATGCGCTGTCCACCACGGAGTCCAGACACGCCGCGAGGTACTCCCGCGTATTGTACACGGGGATGATGATGCTAAGCTTCATGGATCGTCGCCCCTGACCCCGCCGATGATGGTATAGATTTTCACGCCGTCACCTCCTGCGTTTTTTAGAATTATAACATAAGCGGCATAAAAAGCAACAAAAAACCGGAAGTGCGTTTCACACTTCCGGTTGGATGTGTATGCGGTTTTACTTCTTGTGGTTGGCGTCGAGGTGTTCCTTCGTGAGCTTGATGGTCACGCCGGAGAGGGCCAGCAGGGCAATGAGGTTCGGGATGGCCATGAAGCCGTTGAGGGCGTCGGCCAGGTTCCAGGCGTCGGCCAGGCTCATGGTCGCGCCGATGATGATGAAGCAGATGAAGAGAACCTGGTACACGCGCACAGACTTGTGGCCGAAGAGGTACTCGCAGCAGCGGGTGCCGTAGAGGGACCAGCTGAGGATGGTGGACAGAGCGAAGAGGCTGAGGCAGACGGCGATGATGATGGCGCCGAGCTTGCTGCCGAGCACGGAGCTCATGGCGGCCGCCACATTGGAGCCGTTGCCGCCGGAGCCCCAGGTGATGTCGATGCCGCCGGAGCAGTAGGCGGAGAGGACGGTCAGGCTCGTGAGGGTGCAGATGACGATGGTGTCCATGAAAACTTCAAAGATGCCGTACAGGCCCTGACGAACAGGATCGGTCTCGGAGGTGGCGGCGTGGGCGATGGGCGCGGAGCCAAGGCCGGCCTCGTTGGAGAAGCAGCCGCGGCCGACGCCCTTCTTCATGCTGGTCATGATGGTGATGCCGATGGCGCCGCCGACCGCTGCGGTGGGATTGAAGGCACCCTGGAAGATCATGCCGAAGACGGTGCCGATGTGCTTGATGTTGGCGAAGATGACGATGAGGGCCGCGACGATGTAGATGACCGCCATGAAGGGCACCAGCTTCTCGGTGACCTGGCCGATGCGCTTGATGCCGCCGAGCAGCACGAGGCCGATGAAGACGGCGACGATGCAGCCGACAACGAAGGTGCTCACGCGGACCTGGCTGCCGAGGAAGGCAAAGGTGCCCGCCGCGTTGGGGGTAAAGGAGTCGATGGCGTTGTTGATGGCGTCGGCGATGGACTGGACCTGGGTCGCGTTGCCGATGCCGAAGGCAGCCAGGGCAGCCAGGGCCGCGAACACGCCGCCGAGCCATGCCCAGTTCTTGCCGAGGCCGTTCTTGATGTAGTACATCGGGCCGCCGACCCAGTCGCCCTTGGCGTTGCGCTCACGGTATTTGACCGCCAGCAGCACCTCGGAGTACTTGGTCATCATGCCCACAAGGGCCGCGACCCACATCCAGAACACGGCGCCGGGGCCGCCGATGAAGATGGCGCCGGTGACGCCCGCGATGTTGCCGGTGCCGACGGTGGCGGCAAGGGCGGTGGTCAGGGCCTGGAAGGGCGTAACCTCGCCCGCGCCGGCCTGGTGCTTGTCAAAGAGCTTGCCGGCGGTGTTCTTCCACCAGTAGGGGATGCGGCTGAACTGGGGAAAGCCCATCCGGATACTGAGATAGAAGCCGGTGCCGACCAGCAGCAGGAGCATTACGGGGCCCCATGCGATGTCGTCGATCGTGGAAATGAATTGGCTGAGTGTCATGTGTATTCCTCCCTGTATGTTTCCCAAAAATGAACAGCGCTGATTTCTCAGCGCCTTGCAAACAGGTGACCGCCCGAAAGGGGCAGTACGCTCTGTCCTTTTGCCTGAGAGATTCGGCCTTGCGGCCTTGCACCTTCGGCACTCCCGGGCCGCAGGCGGCGCGCGGAGCTTCTCCAGAGTTCCTCAGCCGTCAGTCTCAGCCAGATTCTGACGGCGTCAGAGGTATTCGGTTGAAATATGTACATAATATACCATTCAGAAAAAAACTGCGCAAGGGGTTTTGTCAGAAATCGGCGTTCTGATGGACGAAGGCTTTTCTTTATACCTTTAATCTGTTAAATTGCCACAAAAACAAGTGTCCGCGTCTTGCAAATTCACGCCGTCTGTGGTAGCTTTGGGATGTGAATTCCAATCATAAGGAGCGGCTATGAAACGCTGTCTGATCATTGCCGGGGGCGACTATGCCCCCATCCGGCCCGGCAGGGGAGACTTCATCCTCGCCTGCGACAGGGGCTATGCCTGGTGCAAACGGGAGGGGATCGTCCCGGACCTCATCCTCGGGGACTTTGACTCCTACGCCGGGGCGCTGCCGGACGGGATTCCGGTCCTGCGCTATCCGGTGGAGAAGAACGACACGGACACGATGCTGGCCGTGCGATGGGCAGGGGAGCAGGGCTTTGACGCCGTGCGCCTGTGCTGCTGCTTCGGCGGGCGGCTGGACCATCTGCTATCCAATATCGAGACGCTGCACTACGCCGCCGCGCTCGGCATGGAGGCGGAGATGTCGGACGAGAACAACGAGCTGCGCGTCCTGCGCCCCGGCAGCTATACCGTCCCGTACCGCGAGGGGTGGAGCCTCTCGCTGATCGCCCTGACGGAGCGTGTGACGGGCCTCACCATCCGTGGCGCGAAGTACGAGGTGGAAAACGCCGTACTCAGAAAGCCGACCACCCTCGGGCAGAGCAACGCCTTTGTCACGGACGCTGCGCTGACCTTTGAAAGCGGCATGCTGGCGCTGGTCTGCTGCCGTCTGGAGGACTGAGCCATGCACACGTTACAGGAGGTCCGGGCCGAGTATGACCGCCTTGACCGGCTGGTGGGGATCGACACCCGGGGCATCGAGCTCAAAATCTCCAAACGCGCCGTGCGGCAGCTCGGCTCCTTCCGTTCCCCGAAGCGGGGGACGGGGCCGCTTCGCATCACGCTTTCCTATCTGATCCTGGATGACGATGAGCAGTTCTGGGACACGGTGCGCCACGAGTACGCCCACGCGGCGGTCTATCTGCTGCACCCCGGCGAAAACCACGGGCATGACCGCGTCTGGCGGGACATGTGCCGCCTGGTGGGCTGCGATCCGAAGCGCCTGGCCCCGGAGCAGGGGAGGGCGGCGGAGCTTCGCAAGGCGCAGGCCAAGTACATCATCCGCTGCAAAAACTGCGGCGCGGAGAGCCGCTATGTGCGCCGCGGCAAGGCGGTGAACCTGCTCCTTCGCGGACGCGGCAGGATGCTCCGCTGCCGCAAATGCGGGCAGAACAGCTTCGTGCTGCTGGTACGTCAGGAGAGGAATAAGCTATGAATGCAGAGACAATAGGAGAACAGATGGCCCCGATCCTGAAAGAACTGGGGTATAGAAAGAACAGGCTGACCTGGTTTCGGCATCTTGAGGAGCTCACAATTGTTTTCAACATTCAGAAATCGCAATATGCGGATGATACCTGGTATTATCAATACGGCATCGGCATCCATAATCTGGCCGGGAATACAATCAACAGCATCTCAAAGTGCGATATTCTTTGCAGGTTTGACCAAACAATCAACGGAAAAACGCTGCAGGCGGAAGACCTGAAATGGATACTGGAAAGATGGACGGAAAAATATGGATCCCTCGAACGATTGAGAGCTGCTGCCGGAGAGGGAACACTTCCGCAGATTACAACCGTCCGGGCAAAAGAATATTTATTCTCTCATAAATGAGAATGCTTTTTCTCAGCGGCAGTCAGCTTTATAACAAACATATGACCGGGGAGGCTTTGCAATGCCCTCCCGGTCATGGCTTATTTTTTCCCGAACATGTCCATCGCGGTGCCGATGAGGGAGGTGAGGATGTCGCCCGCGTCGGCCTGTTCGCCCTTGAGTACGGCGACGGCTTTTTTCTTCGTGTCGCTGTCGGCGGCGCGGTAGAGCTCCACAAGCTTTTTCTCCGCGGCGGTGAGCTCGACGGCGTTTTTGCCCGCGGTCGCTGTCGTCTTCTTTGTCGCTGTTGTTGTTTTCTTTGCCGTGGTGGTCGCGGTCTTCTTTGCGGCGGCGGGCTTCTTTGCCGCGCCGTAAGTGCTCTCCTTGGCGGCGTTGATGAGCGAGCTCTGCGTCACGCCCGTGAGCTTTGCAATCTGGCGCAGAACGCCCTGGGAAAGCTCCTTTTCGCCGCGCTCGGCCTTGCCGAGGTCCGATACGCTCAGGCCCTCGATCTTTCCTGCCAGCGCCTCCTGGCTGAGCTTTGCCTTGCCGCGCGCTTCTTTAATCAGTGCGCCGACGGTATTTGCCATACTTGGTTCCTCCTTCGTCCGGATTTTCGTTTATGGATATCTTTATACTATCACAGCGGGAGGAAGGACGCAAGCGTGTTCTTATGCTTCAAAGGTCAGCACGGGCGTCTTGATGAGCCTGTATTCCGTCGGGTGTTTCTCCATTTTATAGAGATCGACGCTGTTCTCCCGGCAGTACGCTTCGACTTCCTGCGCAAACTCGCCGTTTCTGTCGACCGCGCAGCCGAAGGTGATCGCGGCCGGCTTGACAGCGGGGAGCAGTCCGCCGCCCTTTTTCGCGTCCCAGTCTGAACCGTAGAGGCTCTCGTTCTGGATGAGGCGCCATTCGGTCTCGTAGCTCCATTCCGGCGATTTGGAGGTCAGACTGCCGGCCAGGAAGGACAGCGAGCTTGTCTTCACATCGTTCAGGTCGATCGAGGTCAGGCAGACCCTGTCCTTGGAATAAACGACCGGAACCGGGCAGATCTTGAGCTCGGAATAGATCTTTATCAGATCGTATGCCACGCTGATCCCGCGATGGTCATACGCATAGTGCGTCCACATAAGCTGGGAATCGTCGTCTTCACTGAAGCAGGTAATGGCGGTCGTCCGTCGGATTTCGTCCAGATATTGGCGCACCTGCTTTGTGATCTTCGGGGTTTCAGCCTGCATTTCCTTCCAGGCCGTGCTGCCGACGCGGATCCCCTTTTCCTGCGTTTTCTGTCTCACCAGGCTGTTGAAAAACAGATTCTGATTCACGGGAAAATCGCTGTCGTAGGGATCGTTGAAGCGGCTCGGCGCGGAGTACCAGAACTTGTTGTTCTTGACCGATTCAAACCGCTCCAGATCCGGACCGAAGAACTTGTATAAGCGGGCCGGCGCGTAGTAGTGATAGGCATAATCCAGATCCGCATTCGCCTTTTGTATCTCCTCCGGGGTTCCCAGGAATGTGGACAAAAAGCAGTCACGGATGTTTTCTTTCCAGTTTTCGGGAACATTCATTGCAAGATTATCGGCCATTATTCGTACCTCGTTTCCTTTGTCTACCGAATGGATAGTAATTTATTATACCAAAATCTATTAAATATTATACAATGTCATAGATGATTGCAACAACATTTTGGAAACAACACGGCTGAGCAGGTAAAGATTTCCTGAAGACAGTGCTTTCAAGGATCGTGACAGCATGCGGGACGGAAGCTGAGGCGCAGCGTTTCAGTACGATCACAGTGACCCGGGACGCGCAAGCGCCTGAGAAGGATTTTCTTGATTTACGGCGCATAAAATGCTATGCTGGAACCATGATAAACATAAGGAGAAGAGAGAAATGGTTTACACGATCAATCCCATTATCATCGCCGCGGCCGTGATCCCGGCGATCATCCTGCTTGTCAAGGTCGAAAAGTGCGACAGACTCGAAAAGGAGAGTCCCCGCCTGCTCATCTCGCTGGTGCTGTTCGGCATCGCCTCCACCGCTGTCGCATCTCTGCTTGAGCGCGTGGGCATGGCGCTGCTCGGCCGGCTTTTCCCGGAAGAGAACCTGCTTTACGACATCCTGCTCTTTTTCGGTGTGGTCGCCTTTGCCGAGGAGGGGGCAAAATACGTCCTGCTCAAGAGCCGCACCTGGCGCAACCCCGAGTTCAACTGCCAGTTTGACGGCGTGGTGTACGGCGTGTTCGTGGCCCTGGGCTTCGCGCTGTGGGAGAACATCGGCTATGTCGCCATGTTCGGCCTCAATGTCGCCCTTGTCCGCGCCGTGACCGCGATCCCCGGCCACGCCTGCTTCGGCGTCTTCATGGGCACCTGGTACGGCATGGCCAAGCGCCGCGAGGGCGCGGGGGACATGGACGGCTCCAAGCGCATGCGCGTGCGCGCGCTCGTGATCCCGGCCCTGCTGCACGGCTTCTACGACTTTACCGCAAGCCGCCAGACCCCTGCCTCGAGCATCCTGTTCATCGTCTTCGTAATCGCCATGTTCGTCACCGCCTACCGCCTGGTCAGGCATGTCTCGGCAAACGACACGTATATTCGGAACTACCGCTTCGGCTTCGTCAGAAACAACAGCGCGGACCCGAAATGAGTCCGCGCCGCTTTCTGTTCACTTTTTAAACACCGACTCGTCGTGCTCCCAGCCCCGGTCGAGGAGCCAGTAGCCCTCAAAGTCCTCGTCCTCGTCCTCATCGCCCTCCTCGATCTGCACGTCGGGCTTAAGGCGGGACAGCTTCAAGCGCGTTTCATAAGCGCGCAGCTCGTCCACCGTGAAGGGCAGGCCCAGGTCTGCCGCGATGGGCAGCAGCACCGCCTCCACCAGCGACTCGCGGATCTCCAGACTCCCGGGGTAGCAGGCCACGGCCTCCTCCACCCGCGCGCGCAGGGCGGGGTCGGCGTCGTATTTCTCAAAAAACTTTGTGACATTCTCGGTCATGGTGCGTGACTCCTTTAAGACATGTTATGCTCATTATAGCTAAACCCCGATTCGATTGCAAGTCCATCGCCGTACTTGCGAAACGGGGAAAACTGTGCTACAATCTTAAACTGTATTAAACTGCGCTGCATGACTTTGCTGATTGGAAAGGTGGAACATATATGAAAGAAAGCAGAAGAACAAGATTCTATCTGGATAAGACCGGCTTCTTTGCCGAGAGCGCCATGATCTTCCTGGCCCTCGCCATCGTGTTTCGCATCATCGGCTGCTTCACGCTCTGGGGCAATAAGGTGGATTTCCTCATGCTGCTGGTGCTGCCGGTGTGCGCCTGCCTGCTGATGATCGTGTGCATCCTGGTCTTCGGCGGCAAGGGCTTCTTCCTGTCCTTTATCCCGGTGCTGCTGGGTCTTGCGTTCTTTGCCTTCAAGCTCCTGTTCAGCACAAGCTGGGTTTCCACCGTCCTGCGCCTCGTGCTGTATCTGGCGATCGCGGTGATCTACACGGCCACGGTGATCGGCTGGATCCACACCAAGTGGCTGCTGCCGCCGCTGTTCGGCCTGCCCTTCCTGTACCATGTGTTCGTGCAGGATATCCCCGCGCTTCTGAATACCGCCGAGCCCGTGACCTTCTCCGCCGGCATGGATGAGCTGAGCATTCTCGGCATCATCGGGGCGATGTTCTGCGTCGGCATCGGCCTTAAAAAGCGCGCGCCCAGGCAGAGAAAGCGCAAAAAGGATGCTGACGCGCCTGCCGAAGAACCTGTGCCCGCCCCAGTCGAGCCCGCACCTGCCGCCCCGGCTCCGGCCGAGACGCCGGTGATCGCGCCTGCGCCCGCCCCGTTCGTGCCCGAGCAGTCGCCCATCCTCTCCGATTCGCCCTACACCCCGGTGCTGACGCTCGACCCCGATCCCGTGGAGCCGGAGGAGAGCGCGGAGAATACGAGCGGCGAGAGCGGCAATGAGTAATCGAGACGCCGGGCGCTATGCCCAGGGCGGAACGGCTGAGCGGCGAAGGCCCAACCGAAAGCGGGCCGTGCTGGTGTGTACGATCCTGGCGGCGGTGTTCGTGATCGCCATGGCGGTGGTGCTGATGAGCGTGTCCGACAACCGCAGCTACAACGACTACATGAACCAGGCGCAGCAGCTGTTTTATAACAAGGACTATGACGGGGCGCTGGCCGCCCTGCGCAAGGCGGCCGCCGTGGAGAAGACGGACGAGTGCCTGATGCTCATGGCCGACTGCTACCAGAACCAGGGCAACTACACCAAGACCCTGGAGGTCCTGCGCATGATGGACACGAATAAGCCCTCGGTGGCCTCCCGCATCGCGGAGGTGGAGACCATGCGCCGCAACCAGGGCGCGGTCGAGACCGTGACCATCGCCGGGCGCGAGTACCCCATCAACACCACCCGCCTGGTGCTGGACAACATGCAGCTCGGCGACGCGGTGCTGTACGAGGTCACCCAACTTTACGCCATCGACAGCCTCTCCATGAAGGACAATGTCCTGCGCGACATCACACAGCTCGCCTCTCTCGGCGGGCTTGTCACGCTGAATTTGAGCGGCAACGAGATCATGGATCTCACGCCCCTGACCGCCCTGCCGGGGCTTCGCACGCTGTACCTGGACAACAATCCCATCCGCGACCTGAGCCCTCTCTACGGCATGTCGAACCTCAAGAGCCTGAGCATCAAGGGCATCGACATCACCGAAAGCCAGCTCTCGGAGCTCTCGAGGGCGCTGCCGAGCTGTGCCATCCACAGCGAGCAGGCCCAGCAGGAGCAGCAGGAGATCAGCTTCGGCGGCGTGACCTTCGCCTCCGACGTGCAGGACCTGGACCTGAGCGATATGGGCATCTGGGACATCACCGCTCTCACAAACTGCCAGTATGTGACCCGGCTCAACCTGAGCGGCAACCAGATAAGCGACCTGAGCCCGCTGATGAACATGCCCTACCTCCAGTGGCTGGACATCTCCTATAATAACGTCAGTGACCTGCGCCCGCTCATGGGCATCTCGACACTGAGCTTCCTGAATGCCTCCAACAATTCCATCAGCTCCACCTCGGCCCTGAGCATGATGACGGGCCTTGGGACGCTGTATCTGGACAATAACCCCATCCGGGACTTCGCCGGACTTCGCAGGCTTCGGGCCATTACCACCCTGGGCCTTTCCCAGACCGGCCTGCAGGACAGCGATCTGCCCTATCTCCAGGGCCTGCAGACCCTCGCCACGCTGAACATATCGGATAACCCGGGCCTCACGGGCCTTGCGGTGGACATGCTCAAGAGCAATATCCCCACCTGTATGGTGACCCACTCGTCGCTGAGCGTGAACGTCGACTTTGCGGGACGCTCGGTGCCGAGCGACGCGACCGAGCTTCGCATGACGGGGCAGGGGATCATGGACATCAGCGGTCTCCAGCGCCTGCCCATGCTGCAGGATCTGGACCTGAGCGCGAATATGATCCAGAACATCTACCCCATCGTCTTCTCGGACTGCCGCAGCACGCTGCGCACCGTGAACCTGAGCTACAACCTGATCTCGGACATCACGCCGCTCTCGATGCTGTCGTCGGTGGAGTACCTGGATCTGTCGAACAATCAGATCAGCTCCCTCCAGCCGCTTATGATGCTCACCACGCTCAAAAGTCTGTGCCTTTCCGGCAACCCCCTGAGCATGCAGGACATCAACATGCTTTGCTTTGCCCTGCCCGAGTGCGAGGTCATCTTCTGAACAAAGCGGACGCGTTGCAAAATGCAAAATCCCGTCATTCCGAACCAGTGACCGATGTCACTGGTGTGGGAATCCGTCTCTTTTACGAAGGAGAAAACGGATTGTACCCTAAAGGGCAGACCCCACGACCAGTTTGAGAACTGGTCTCGCAATGACAGCACATTTTGCAATGCGTCCTTTTTGGAAAACTGTACAAAACAGGCATCCAAAAATCGGCAAAATACCGATTGTTTTGGATGCCGCATTTCTTTCTTCTTTTTTAGCCGCGTTTGTGTTATAATCAAAACAACAATAGGGGGCACCCCGATTGTTGGCTTAAAGGAAAGGAGTTGTCACCAATGAAGTTCACTTTTACCGAGAAGAAGATGGATTCCTCCGAAGAGCTGCGCGCCTATGCGATCAAGAAGATCAGCAAGCTCGACCGCCTCTTCAAGAATGAGGGCGAGGCCTATGTCACCTTCAGCATCGAGCGCGGCAGACACAAGGCTGAGATCACCATCCACAACAACGGTATGTTCTACCGTGCAAGCGAACTGACGAACGACATGTATGCATCCGTGGACTCCGGCGTCGCCGCCATCGAGCGCCAGATCCGCAGAAATAAGACCCGCCTCGAGAAGAAGCTCCGGGAGGGTGTGCTGGAGAAAGAAGTCTTGCCTGTCTATGAGCAGCCCGCCGAGGAAGAGGCGGAGGATTTCAAGATCGTGCGCTCCAAGCGCTTCTCCATCAAGCCCATGTCTCCCGAGGAGGCTATTTTGCAGATGAATCTGCTGGGCCACGAGTTCTTCGTGTTCAAGAACATGGACGCCGACGAGGCCTTCTCCGTCGTCTACAAGCGCCAGCAGGGCGGTTACGGCCTGATCTGCGACGACGGCCTGAATCTCGATTAAGTCTATAGTCATATACACACCGCACCGGGGAGCCATCCCCGGTGTTTTTTTGTTGCTCGGCGCGGCTCTGGCCCCGTCTTGTGTGAGCCTCTTTGGCCCCCTTGCCTAAAGGGGGCTGTCAGCGCCATTTATGGCGATGACTGGGGGATTGTACGTCGACGGATAATCTCACAATCGCTGCCGCAGCCGTCCCACACGGTCATTGCGAACCAGTGACCGATGTCACTGGTGTGGCAATCCGTATTCCCGGCGGCCGGGTAAAAGAGAACGGATTGCCACGACAGTGTGCGCACTGTCTCGCAATGACAGACTTTGAGGTCGCAACGCTGAAAAGACGTTGCACAAATCCGGGCGATATGATACTATCTGGTTGCAAGAATACCAACGAAGTCTGCCCTTCTTGTGCGCGGTTCTGTAAGAGCCGCACATTTTTGAATATAACACTCTAGAACAACCATTCTTGAGATAGCTATACATTTTATTGAAAAGGAAGTTAGTCTATGAGCTCAGTTACTGGACGAATTAAAGAAATAAAGCAACCCTACGGCGGGTATATTAGACCTTCTCAGTTTGAAGAAATTATCTACAACGATGGAAAAGTATTAGGAGAGGAAAATGTACATGCTTCAGTCATTGGCATGGCAGTCGATTATCTAACACGTTTTATGATGGGCGCAACAATTGACGAGGCATTTAAGATTTCAAAAAAAGGATATGAATTCAGAGTGTTGAAAGGAGGAAAAAATATCCAAAAGAAAGATAAAAAGAAGAACATAGACATTGATTCGCTTCTAAAACACATCTCTGGATTAGATAATGAATCCATAACTGCAGCCTGCAAAGCAGTCACTTATGATGTATGGTATAGAAACCCTATGGCTGCCATTTTTGCAAAGGGAGCAGAAGAAACAAACCCGGACAAAAGTACTATCAACAATATTCGTATTATGGTGGAAAGAAGTATTGCGTTCTGGGGAAAATATGGGCCAATAACAGTAGACGGTTTTGATTTTGAGCCAAACGGGTATACAGAAACTGTTGATACAGGAGATGGAGATTATCTCACAAAAGATACGATGTGGGATTTTAAGGTATCGAGACAAAAGCCCACGAGTAAACACACATTGCAGCTGCTGATGTATTGGATTATGGGACAGCATTCAGGAAAAGAGGAGTTTAAAAGCATCAAAAAGCTTGGTTTCTTTAATCCAAGGCGAAATACTGTATATATTTTCCCAGTGGAATTGATTTCTGAAAAAACTATTAGAACAATTGAAGATGAGGTTATATGTTACAAACGTTCCTTATGTAATCGTATAACTATTACCAATAATTATTTAAGCCACAAAGATCTAACCCGCTGGCTTCGATGGCGTCGCAGACCACACGATCATTCCCCCATCGGGCAGCAAGGCCGAGACCTGGGCGGCGCAGCACAGTGTAAACTTCCAACCAGCGGCATAAAACCTCAAGAGCACCGGAAATCCCCGGTGCTCTTTTGCCTCCTGGCGTGCGAACTCGGCCCCCTTGCCTAAAGGGGGCTGTCAGCGCCATTTATGGCGATGACTGGGGGATACGGTTCAACGTACTGTGTCACGGAAACGGAATCCCCCAGTCACGGCGCTTGCGGGAGACGCGCCGTGCCAGCCCCCTTTAGGCAAGGGGGCCGAGAAGGCTGCAATATGATCGGAGGCACAGTTGCGGTCAGGTCTCTTGGCCATGAGGCCCCATTATTTGCTTGCCTTGATGACGACGCTGGGGTATAATGTATCATCAATCAATCAATCAATCTACAGGGACAGGTATCACATATGAACGAACAGACAAAGACCGGCAAGCTCTATATCGTAGCCACGCCCATCGGAAATTCCCGGGACATGTCGCCGCGCGGCAGGCAGATCCTCCAGGACGTGGACATCATCGCCGCCGAGGATACGCGCCGCTCCATGGTGCTGCTGGGAAAGCTCGAGATCCGCAACAAGCTGGTCTCCAACCATAAATTCAACGAATACGGCAAGGCCAGGTATTTTATCGGCGAAATGCTCCAGGGCAAGAGTGTCGCCGTCATCACGGACGCGGGCACGCCCTGCATCTCCGACCCCGGCAACGAGCTCATCAAGGCCGCCGTCGAGGCGGGCATCCCGGTCATCGGCGTGCCCGGCTGCTGCGCGGCGGTGACGGCGCTGTCCGTGTCGGGCTTCGACCTTTCAAGCTTCCTGTTCTACGGCTTCTTTCCCCGGGAAAACGCCGAGCGGCGCAGGCTGCTGGAGAAAATGCGCCACGGCGATACCCGCACCTTCGCCCTCTACGAATCCCCCAAGCGCATCATGGAGCTGGTGGACTTCTTTATCGAAACGGACGCAAAATGCCGCATGTGCCTGTGCAACGATCTGACCAAGCTGCATGAGATGAGCTTTCGCGGCACGCCCGCCGAGGTAAAGGACCAGCTTCTCGCCAAGGGAAACTACGACAAGGGCGAGTACGCAGTCGTGGTGGAGATCGACGAGGATTACATTTTCAACAAGACCGAGCACACCGTCTCGGCCGAGGCCATGCTGGTCGACGCCATGGTCGCGGGCGGCATCTCCGCCAAGGAGGCCGTCGCGGCGGTTCTCAACGACGAGAACAACTCCTACAGCAAAAACGAGCTCAAGGCCGCGGCTTTGAACCTCAAGCGCCTGTTCGGTGGCTGAGATGGCGAGGATCACACAGGAGCTTGCCACCGCGCTGCCGGGCCTTTCCAAGGCGGTTTTCTCCCAGCCGACGGACAAGTCCGCCGCGCCGAAGGTCGAGCTGCGCCCGCTGATCCTGAAAGGGGAGCGGGTCTATCAGGCCGAGCGCATTGAAAACAACAAGGCATTTCACCAAAACCTCACGGATGACGCGCTGCTTCGCTGGGCGGAGGAAGGCCTGGAGGGGAAGTACCGCCAGGCCCTGATTGTCACCGAGACGGAGAGCCGCCAGTATATCCTGAAACGCGACGGCAGCTACAAAAAGACCGGCGGCGCGGCGGTCATTGCCCGTCCCGCAGCGGCGCAGGGCCACAACCGCGAGAAGGACTACATCCTGCGCGAGGGGGAGAACATCCCCGCCCTCGTGGACCTCGGGGTGTTCACCAGGGATTTCAAAATCGTCCGGGCAAAGTACGACAAGTTCAAACAGATCAACCGCTTTGTGGAGCTGGTCGCCCAGGGCGTGAAGGACGAGGGGGCCGACACCATCCGCATCCTGGACTTCGGCTGCGGCAAGTCCTACCTGACCTTCATCCTCTACTATTATTTCGCCGTGCGCCGACGGCTCAAAACCGAGATCATCGGCTACGATCTGAAAGCGGATGTGGTGGAGCGCTGCAACGAGATCGCTGCGCGCTACGGCTATGAGGGTCTGCGTTTTGAGGTCGCGGACGTGACGCGCGATAAGCTGGCCGATACCGCCATCGACATGGTGGTCACGCTCCACGCCTGCGATACCGCCACTGACTACGCCCTGGCTTATGCGATCAATCGAAAGGTGAAGCACATCTTCTCCGTGCCCTGCTGCCAGCATGAGGTCAATCTCAGCATCCGCAAGGGCGGGGAGCTGGACCTGCTCCTGGAGCACGGCATCATCAAGGAGCGCGTCTGTGCTTTGCTGACCGATTCCATCCGCGCCGCCGTATTGGAGGACGCGGGCTGGGCTGTGGATGTGATCGAGTTTGTGGACTTCGAGCATTCGCCGAAAAATCTGATGCTGCGGGCCGTCTATACCGGGAAAAAGCGCCCCGGCAGCCGCGAAAAGGCCGAGGCCCTGCGCGAGGCTTACGGCTTCAAGCAGAGCCTTCTGGAGCTGATACCGAAAAACGTTTAGCTCCCTTTGCGAAAGGGAGCAGTCACCGGTTCGCAAACCGGTGACTGAGGGATCGACGACCTTGACGACAATTTGCCGAAATGATCGATCCCTCCGGCCTTCGGCCACCTCCCTTTTTCCAAAGGGAGGTAAAAAAATGAGGGAGGAGGGGCACCATATGTCTGACCGCAAAAGGCGCTGGAAGCTGCTGCGGCGGCTGCTCCGTGGCTTCATCACCCGCCGCTTTCACCTCGAGGCGGAGCGGCTCATCCCGCCCGGCCCCTGCCTCATCATCGCCAATCACGTCACGAACTGGGACCCGCTGCTGCTCGCCATGAGCTTTCCCGAGACCCCCATCCGCTTTGTGGCGAGCGAGCACATCTTCCGACACGGCCTTGTCTCAAAGCTCCTGGACTGGCTCGCCGCGCCCATCCCGCGAAAGAAAGCGGCCTCGGGCGCCGATACGGTCATGACCGTCCTGCGGGCCTTGAAGGCCGGGGACACGGTCTGCATCTTCGCCGAAGGGGACGCCGCCTGGGATGGGCTGACCCATCCCGTCTTCCCGGCCACGGGCAAGCTTGCCCGCATGGCGGGGGTGCCGCTGCTGACCTATCGGCTGGAGGGCGGGTATCTGTCCATGCCCCGCTGGTCCGGCAAGCTCCGGCGCGGAAAGGTCCGGGGCCATCAGATCGGCTTCTATCCGCCCGAGGACCTGAAAAGCCTGAAAGGCCCGGAGATCACCGCCATGATCGACCGCGACCTATACGAGGACGCCTTTGCCCGCCAGCGCATTGAGCACGTGGCCTATCGTGCCGAGAAACGGGCGGAGGGTATCGAGCGCGGCTTCTTCATCTGCCCGCAGTGCGGGGAGTTGGGGCATACCCTCGGCGTGGGAAACTACGTTCTCTGCGCCTGCGGCATGAGGCTTTTTTACACCGAGGAGGGCTTCTTCGACCCGGCCGCGCCGGTGGAGACCGTAGCCGCGTGGGAGAGCGTCCAGCAGGAGGCGCTCAGAAAACTCTGCGAGGGCGCGCAGGACGCGCTCTTCTCCGACCCGGACATGCGCCTGCGGGAGATCGGCGCGGGGCACAGACAGAAGACGCTCGGCAGGGGGACGCTCACCATGCTGCCGGACGCCATCACGCTTGCGGGGCAGCGCTTTGCCTTATCCGACATTGACAGCATGGCCATGGTCAAGGCTCATATCCTGCTGTTTTCCGTGGGAGATCACTATTATGAGATCCGCACGGAGTCCGACCGCTGCCTGCGCAAATACCTCATGGCCTGGCAGATCATCAAAAACGATTGAAAAGGGAGTAAATCATGGATTATTCAGCCGCCAATACCGCGCTTTGGAACATCGTCATACAGCTTGGCCTGATCGCCGGAGCAATATTGCTGTGCAGCATGCTCCGCAACAAGGTCAAAGCCATCCGCAGCGCCATGATGCCGGTGGCGGTCATGGCGGGCTTTTTGCTGCTGGCGCTCAAATATACGGGACTGATCCGCATCGACGGGGAGATCATGGAGATCCTGGTCTACCACGGCATCGCCCTGGGCTTTATCGCCATGTCGCTTCGCGTGATAAACAAGGACGCAAACCGCCGTGACAAGGCGGCGCTCAAATCCGGCGCCATCATTGTGAGCACCTACATGGTCCAGGGCGTGCTGGGTCTTCTTATCAGCATCACCCTCGGCTATACCCTCATGCCGAATCTCTTCAAGGCATCCGGCCTGCTGCTGCCCATGGGCTACGGCCAGGGCCCCGGACAGGCCAACAACGTCGGCACCAGCTATCAGAACCTCGGCTTTGCGGGCGGGCGCAGCTTCGGTCTTGCGATCGCCGCGGCGGGCTATCTCTGCGCCTGCGTGGTGGGGGTCATCCTGCTCAACATCCTGGCCCGGCGCGGAAGCGTGAAGCCCAACAAACGCAGCAGCGACGACGACCTCTCCGTCGGCTTCTTCCAGGATAAAAACGAGCTGCCGGTGGCCGACTCCGTGGACCGTCTGTCGGTGCAGCTTGCGATGGTGCTGGTGACCTATCTTGCCACCTACCTTGTGACAAGGGGTCTCACCGCCGGGATCGCGGCAATTTCCGAAGGGCTTGCCAGGACCGTCAACACGCTTTTGTGGGGCTTCAACTTCATCATCGGCTCCGCCGTCGCGGTGCTTCTGCGCATGGCGCTGGAGGCGGGCCGGAAGAAGGGGATCATTCGGCGGCAGTATCAGAACAACTATCTGCTCAACCGCATCTCCGGCTTCTTCTTCGACATCATGATCGTGGCGGGCATCGCTTCCATCAACATCGAGGACTTAAGCGGCCTGTGGCTGTATTTCATCCTCATGGCGGTGGGCGGCGGCGTTGTCACATGGTTCCACCTCAAGCGGGTCTGCCGCTGGGCCTATCCCGATTACTACTATGAGGGCCTCATCTCCATGTACGGCATGATGACCGGCACCATCTCCTCCGGCATCCTCCTGCTGCGCGAGATCGACAGCGACTTTCACACCCCCGCCGCCAACAACCTTGTCAGCGGCAGCAGCGTCGGCATTATCCTCGGCGCGCCGGTGCTGGTGCTGGTGAGCTTAGCTGCCAAGTCCGACACCATGGCGATCGTCGTGTGCCTCATCGCGGCGGCGTACCTCGGGGCGCTTTTGCTGCTCCTGCGCCGCATCAGCTTCGGAAAGAAGAAATAGACGGTTTTTGCCTCCCCGCGGCCTGCCGATCGAACGATGAGCCGCCGGGAGGCGGCTTCTTTTTTTATAAAAAACGAAAAAACACATTCACAAAAAGGGTTGACTGTTGTATAATAAATTTACATAAAAAAGAAGCAGAGAGGAGGCGGGCCGACATGCCGCAGCGTCTGAAAAAAGTATCCGGCGGTGTGGAGAAGACCGCCTCCATGATCGTTCTGGTGCTGGTCTTCGCCTTTATCCTGTACCTGACAGTGTACTCGCTTTTTGAGACAAGCTATCTCAGCACGGACGATCCCTCCGGCGAGCGGATCATCTATTACAACGACAACGCTTTCCTCAGCATCATCCTCCTCACGATCCTGCTTTTGGCGGGCTACCTCTTCTACCGCCGCTGCGATCCCATCGATCCCGGGGCCATGGAGAAGGTGCTGCTGGCTTGGACTTTCCTTTTCGGCACGGCGTATATCGCCACGACGAAGCTGCGCGCCCCGGTTTTCAGCGATTCCTTCATTGTCACTTACGGCGCCCAGCGGGCCGCGCTGGGGGATTATGCCATGCTGGAAGAGAACTATTTTTACCGCTTTCCCTTCCAGCTGGGCTATGTGCTGTATTCGGAGATCTTTTTCCGCATTGTGAACATCGCCCTGCGCGGGGAGCCGGAGGGCTACGCCGTCCTCGCTTTACAGGAGGTGAA
This sequence comes from Oscillospiraceae bacterium, assembly GCA_902795045.1. Classification (GTDB taxonomy): domain Bacteria; phylum Bacillota; class Clostridia; order Oscillospirales; family Oscillospiraceae; genus Limivicinus. The sequence goes on from CADBJU010000019.1 coordinate 22,527, forward strand.
CCTCCTCTGGCTGCTCGCGGAGTTTCACGCCCTCATCGCCGTCACGGGCCTGCTGTTCAAAGATGCGCGCATCCGCAGGCTCCTGATGCTGATGCTCTTTTTCTGCCTCCAGCCGATTTTGACGACGCCCTATCTCTACGGCAATATCCCGGCCTTTTCCTGCGGGACGATCGCGGTGTGGATGTTCCTCCGGCACATCAAAAAGCGCAGCTTCAGGTGCGGCCTTCTCTGTGCCGCATTTTTGACCCTGGGCGTCACGCTCAAGCTCAATCTGCTGATCCTCTGCGTGGCGGTCGGCATCGTGTGGTGCGTGATGCTGCTCAAAAAGCCTTCGCGCCGCTCGCTTCTGTGTCTGCTTCTCGCCGCGGCCTGCGTGCTCACGATCCCGAAGCTGCCGCAAAAGCTCTATGAGCACCGCGTTGGCGTGCAGTACGGCAAGGGCATCCCCATGATCGCCTGGATGGCCATGGGCTTCAGCTACGGCCATGCCGCCCCCGGGTGGTATCGGGAGGACTATACCGTCGCCGCCTTTGAACACAGCGGCCATGATACCGCCGCCACCGCCGAAAACGCGAGGAAGGTGCTGGCCGACCGCCTCTTCGTCTTCAAAACCGACCCGGCCCTTGCACGCAGCTTCTTCGGCGAAAAGCTCCGCAGCCAGTGGAACGAGCCGAGCTACGGCTCTGTCTGGCTCAACCAGGTGTTCCCGAGCTACAGCATGAAGGGCATGCTGTATGTCGTCCTCTGCGGTGTCGGGGCCAAGTGGACGCTGGACGTGATGAATGTCTATCAGCAGTTTGTGTTCTTCTGCCTGCTGCTGGGCCTCATCCGCTTGACCAAAAAGAAGGATCTGCTGCGCTGCCTGCTGCCGCTGATCCTGCTGGGCGGCCTTCTGTACCATCTTCTGTTCGAGGCCAAGAGCCAGTACGCCCTGCCATACTTTGTGATGATCCTGCCCATCGCGGCGTATGGGCTGTTTACCCTGTACCGAAAGGTTGAGTTCCGATAATGACAAGGGAAATCAAAATCCCGGCTGCCGCGCTCCGGCGGGAAAACCGCGCGCCCTTTCTCGCGGCGCTGTTCACCGGCCTTGCCGCCCACGGCTACGCGTTCACCAACAAGCTGCTCAATCATGACGAGATCGAATCCCTCTTCGGCAAAGGCGCGACCGTGACTTCCGGCCGCTGGGGGCTGGAGCTTGTAAAGGTCCTCTTTCCCGACTGGTCCATGCCCTGGATCTACGGCCTTGTGAGCATTCTGCTGATCGCGGTCTCCGCCTGCCTGATGCTGAAAATTCTGGATATCCGCGCCCCGCTTACGCGCCTGCTGCTGCCGGCTTTGATCGTGAGCTTTCCGTCCCTCACCGGGAACTTCTGCTTCATGTTCACAAGCTCCGCCTACGCCTGGTCCTTCTTCCTGGCGACCCTTTCCGTGTACCTGTTTCGGGAGGGAGAGTTAAAGCGCGGCCTTCTGAGCGTCCCGCTGCTGGTGCTGGCGCTGGGCATCTACCAGGCCTATATCTCCGTCGCGGCCTGTCTCTTTCTGCTGCTCATGCTGGGCAGGGCACTCGACGGGGAAAGGAGCGTGCCGGAGATCATCCGCTTCGGGGTCAAGGCCCTGGCCATGATGCTGCTGGCCATTGCCGTGTACTACCTGGTTACGCAGCTGGTGTTTCGCATCACCGGCGCGGAATTTAACGACTATGTTACGGAGAATGTTAACGGCTCTGTGAGCCTGCCCCGCCGGGTGCGCATGGCCTACGACGCCTTTCTCTATATTTTTTCCTTCCGCGATTTCAGCCTCATCACCTCTGAGTTTTCCCGATACCTGCACATTGCCCTGGGCCTTGCGACCCTCGCGGCGATCGCGTACCTCGCTCTGCGCGGCGGAAAAGCGCTGCACGCGGCGCTCGCTTTGTGCCTGCTCCTGCTGCTGCCGCTCGGGATCTGCTGCATGTTTCTCATCATGTCGCAGGAGTCCATCCACACCCTGGTCATGTACAGCTTCGTGAGCGTGTACCTGCTCATGGGTATGGCGGCCGAGCGCCTGGACCGGATCTGGGCGCCGCGGCTGCTGGCCCTGCCGCTTGCGGCGATCGTGCTGGCGAACGTGTACTTTGCCAACATGTGCTATCTCAAACAGAACCTGCAGTACGAAAACGCCCGCGCGTTTTATACCGTGCTCACCGCCCGCGTACAGAGCACGCCGGGCTTTGACGAAGGCTGCTCGCTTGCCCTGGTGGGGCGGCAGGAAAACCTGCTGCACTCCTTCCCGGAGATGGAGACCGAGCTTTTCATGGGGGTCAATCCCGAACTCGTGAACATCTATTCCCGCGAAAATTTGATCCGCTATTACCTCGGCCTCGACATCCCCTTTGCCGACGAGGCGGCGCTTGAGAAACTGGAGACAGACCCCCGCGTGCTGGAAATGGCGGAATACCCCTATGACGGCTCGATCCGCAGGATCGACAATATGCTCGTGGTCAGGCTGGGATAGTACGGCGCTGGCCCGCGGCGGAGGTGAGTGTTTTGCCAGCGCCGAAGAAACGGCTTGTCCCGATGCTGCTCCTTGTTCTGCTGCTGTGCGCCTGCGCGCGCTCGGGCGGGACGGAGAAGACCGTGGTCGTCCTGCGCGAGACCCCGGTCCAGACCCCGGCTCCCACCGAGAGTGCCGCGCCCCGGGAAACAGCCGTCCACGCAAAGTCCGGGCCCGACGACTGGTACGGCTGGTGGCGCATGTACAACACCAGCGGCGACTGGGCGCACATGTACGGCTATTACTGGGACTGCTGCGCCGAGATCGCGCAGGAGGAGGGGACACTGCGCCTGCAGCTCTGGGACGAGGACCTGCCGAAGGATGTGGGCCTGGCTGCTGCCCGCCTGCGGGAGGATAACGGCGTACTCAAATGCGTGGCGGGCACCTTCCTCGACCGGGAGCTCGGGCCGGAAAGCTGGAACATCGCAAGCGCTGTGGACAGCTGCGGGCAGCTCCTGCACATCCGGGGGACGTACGACGCCGTCGGCAAGGGCGGCTTTCAGTATGAAATTTTCCTGCGCCCATGGGGCAGCCGCTGGCCCGGGAGCGAGGACGAAAAGCCCGGCTTCTATGAAAGCTGGTATCTGCCGCTTGTGGAGGCGGGCGTAAAAATGCCGGAGGTAATCGGAAAACAAAATGAAGCAAATGTTCGTTGACTTTCACTGTGATACGCTCCTGACTACGTACCTGGAAAACAAAAGCCTACAAAACGCCTCCGGGCATATCGACCTCGAGAAGCTTGTAGACGGCGGGGCACTGCTGCAGTGCTTTGCCGCCTTCGTTCCGATGCATGAGACCGCCGCGCGCTACGGCATCAAGGAGACGCCCTGGGAGTTTTTTATGAAACTGGCGGCCCGCTTCGGGCAGGAAGCCAACGCGTACCCGCAACATCTGGCCCCTGTACGCTGCTTTGCGGACATTGAGAAAAACCGCGCAAAGGGCCTTGTCTCCGCCATGTTGACGGTGGAGGACGGGGCCTGCATCGACGGGGACCTGTCCCGCCTGCAGACCATGTTTGATCTGGGTGTGCGCCTCATTACGCTCACCTGGAACTATGAAAACTGCCTGGGCTTTCCCAATTCCCCCGACCCCGCCCTGCATGCCAAAGGCCTCAAGGACTTTGGCCTGGAGGCGCTTGCGGAGATGGACCGCCTCGGCATCGTCGCGGATGTCTCGCATCTGTCGGAGGGCGGCTTCTGGGACGTGGTGCGCGAGAACAAAAAGCCCTTTGTGGCCTCCCACTCCTGCGCCCGCGCCCTGTGTGACCACAGCCGCAACCTCACGGACGAGCAGCTTCGCGCGCTCGGCGACTGCGGCGGCGTGTGTGGGGTGAACTTCTATTCCCAATTCCTGCGCGCGGGGGCGGAGCACACGGCAAACGAGGACATCCTCCGTCACATGGCCCATATCGCCGACCGTGCCGGGATGGAGGCCGTGGCCCTCGGCTCGGACTTTAACGGCATCTCCTGCACGCTGGAGATGGAAAACTACAGCGGCCTTGCCCATCTGGCCGAGCTGATCGCCGATCGCTTCGGAAGTGCCAACGCCGAAAAAATCTGCTGTCAAAACGCCCTGCGCCTGTTTCGGGACGTGATGCACTGAGGGAGTATAAGCATGTTTATTGACCAAAAACGATACACCGGCAGACCCGCGGACACCCGCATCCCCAAGGAGGAGCGCTGCTATGATCTCCTTGACCGCCTGGGGATCGCCTATACCCGCGTCGACCACGAGCATGCGGACACCATCGAGGCCTGCAAGGAGATCGAAAAGCTTCTGGGCTGTGAGATCTGCAAAAACCTCTTTCTCACAAACCGACAGATGACTGAGGTCTGGCTGCTGCTCATGCCGGGGGAGAAGCCCTTCAAGACCAAGCTCCTGTCCAGGCAGATCGGCTCGGCCCGCCTGTCGTTTGCCAGCCCCGAACAGATGCTTCGGTATCTCGACATCACGCCGGGCTCCGTGAGCGTGCTGGGCCTCATGAACGACAGCGAGAAGAAGGTCCGCCTGCTCATCGACCGGGACCTTCTCAGCCAGGAGTCCATCGGCATGCATCCGTGCATCAACACCTCATCCCTGTGCGTCAAAACCGCGGACCTGATCGAAAAGCTCCTGCCCGCCATGGAGCACGAGCCCACGATCGTGGATCTGCCCTGGAACCCGGATGAGCTGACATAAAATTGTTTACATAATTAAAATCGCGCGGAGACGCGCGGTTTTTCTTTGTCTAATATCTTCTCTGTCCGGCAACAATAGACCCGAGGTGATGACATGGAAGAGCTTCGGGAAGCGGGACAGGCAAAGCAGGGGAGCATCCACTGCCTGACCATCATCGGCCAGATCGAGGGCCACCAGATCCTGCCGGAGGATCAAAAGACCACAAAGTATGAGCACATCCTGCCCACCATTGCGGCGGTGGAGGAGTCGCCCGAGATCACGGCCCTGCTGATCCTGCTCAACACCGCGGGGGGCGACGTGGAGGCGGGGCTTGCCATCGCGGAGATGATCGCGGGCATGCGAAAGCCCACGGCCTCGCTGGTGCTGGGCGGCGGACACTCCATCGGCGTGCCGCTGGCGGTGGCGGCGGATAAAAGCTTTATCGCGCCCTCCGCCTCCATGACCATCCACCCGGTGCGCATCACAGGCGTTGTGATCGGCGCTGCCCAGACCTACGACTACCTTGCCCGCATGCAGGCACGGATCACCGCCTTTGTCACCGCCCATTCCGGCATCAGCGAGGAGCGCTTTGTGCATTTCCTGTCCGACGCCACCCAGCTTGCAAACGACGTGGGCAGCATCCTCACGGGGCAGGAGGCGGTCAGCGCGGGCCTGATCGACACGGTCGGCACCCTCGCCGACGCGCTTTCCTACCTGCACGAGCGGGGAGAGGAAGCAAAAGAATAAACGCCAGTCATGGCTTCGCGTAAGCGAAGAATCTTTTCATCCCCGCTTGTACCGGGAAAAATCCTTCGCTTGCGCACAGGATGACTTTTTTATTCATGGGCGCGTGTATTTTTACTTGAAAAAACGCATGGAATAAGCGATAATAAAAAATCGAAAAGAAAGGGGGAATGCAGCATGTTCACCATCATGGAAGCCGCCGACGCCGTGAGGCTCATACCCGACGGGGCCGTGATCGGCCTCAACTCCTTTGTCGGCACCGCAAACCCGGAAAAGCTCCACGACGCCATCACCGAGAGCTTCCGCAAAACCGGGCACCCCAGGAACCTGACCCTGGTGTCGTCTGCGGGCTTCGGCCTTTTTGACCCTGACCGGGGCGCGGAGAACTATATCCGCGAGGGGGCCGTCGGCAAGCTTATCTGCGGGCACTTCGGCTCCATGCCCAGCACGAAGAAGCTGGTGCTGGAGGACCGCTTCGAGGCCTACAACCTCCCCCTCGGCCCCATGTCCCACGCCATGCGCGCCCAGGCGGGCGGACATGACGGGTACATCACAAAGCTCGGCCTCGGCATCTTCGCAGACCCCCGCGTGGAGGGCCCGGGCCTCAACAATATCTCCCATGACGATTCCCTGGTCCGGGTCGTGAACATAGAAGGGGAGGACTACCTCCGCTACCGCCTGCCCGCCTTCGACATCGCCCTCATCAAGGCAACGAGCGTCGACGCCAAGGGCAACATCTCCTTTGAAAGCGAGTACAGCACCATCGACGCCCTCTCCATCGCCCAGCTCACAAGGCGAAACCACGGCAAGGTCATCGTACAGGTGGACCGGGTCAAGTCCGATTTCAGCCGCCCGCGCGACGTGATCATCCCTGCGGTGCTCGTGGACGTGGTGGTCGTGTGCGAGCCGGACCGCGACAATGAGGCTTTCGGCACCCTCTCCGGCGATATCCATGTCCCGGCGACGCACATGCAGTACTGGTATCACAGGCTCGAAAAGGAAAACGCCCGCGGCGGCAAAGTCCGCGCCGACTTCTCGGCGGACATCATCGGGCGGCGCGCGGCGAAGGAACTAAAGCGCGGCGACATTGTCAACATCGGCATCGGCATTCCCGAGAAGGTCAGCAAGTACGCCGCGGCGGAGGGCATTTTGCAGGACCTCACCCTCTCGGTGGAGTCCGGCGGCACCGGCGGCCTGCCCGCGGGCGGGCTGGAATTCGGGGCCATGATCGGCGCCGACTCCATCAGCGACATGTCCATGCAGTTTGACTTCTATGACGGCGGCGGTCTCGACTGCTGCTTCATGGGCGCGCTGGAGATGGACCGCTTCGGCAACGTCAATGCCCACCGGGGCGTGGACCAGTCCTCCGGCATCGGGGGCTTCGGCAACATCACCGCCGCGACCCATAACGTGATCTTCTGCCTGACCTTTGACACCAAGGGCCTCAATGTCACCGAGGAGGACGGGCGCGTGCGCATCCTTTCGGAGGGCGCGATCCCGAAGATCGTGGACAAGGTGCGCAGCATCAGCTTCTCCGGGCAGCGCGCCGCGGAGAACGGACAGCGCGTGCTGTACGTGACCGAGCGCTGTGTCTTTACGCTCCGGCCCCAGGGCCTTGCGCTGACCGAGGTCTACCCCGGCATCGACAAACAGCGGGACATCCTCGACCGCCTGCCCTTCCCGGTGCTCGACGAGACATCATCCTCTTGACTGCCTCACCGACCCCTTGACTATAAGCTTGAAAAAGGCCCCTGGCGATTGTTCGCCGGGGGCCGCTTTGATTATGTCTTGATCTCCAGCATGCTCTCGAGCAGGCCGTCGTCGGGGAAGACCATCATCTCCCGCACGCCGAGCTTTACGTCCTGCCCCTCGCGGAGGGTGCGGTAGACAAAGCCGTTTGTGATCACGCGCATGAGCGCCTCGCCCACGCGCACGCGGCAGTCGTCCACGTCGCCGAGATAATACTGCTTTTCGAGTACCCCGTGCAGGACGCCGTCGTCGGCGAAGTACACGTTCTCGGGCCGGATCGCCACGTCCACCTTTCCGGTGCGCTCCCCGTCGTAGGGGATGCTCTGGCCGCCCATCGCGGGGAAGACGACGCGCCCGTCTCTGACCTCGCCCTTGAAAAAGTCCACCTTGCCGAGAAAGTCCGCCACGAACTGGTTGACGGGCGTGTTGTAGATTTCTGTCGGCGAGCCGCACTGTTCGATGATGCCGCGGTTGATGAGGAAGATGCGGTCGCTCATGGCCATGGCCTCGGTCTGGTCGTGGGTCACGTAGACCACCGTGATGCCGAGATTCTTCTGGAGCTCCTTGATCTCAAAGCGCATGGACTCCCGGAGCTTCGCGTCGAGGTTTGAAAGCGGCTCGTCGAGAAGCAGAAGGGTGGGCTCCGCTACCAAAGCCCTTGCCAGGGCCACGCGCTGCTGCTGTCCGCCGGAGAGCTGGTTCGGGAAGCGCTCGGCGTACTGGCTGAGGTGCACAACGGCGAGCACCCTTTCCACCGCGCTTTTGATCTCCGCCTTCGGGGTGTGCCGGATGGTCAGCGGGTAGGCCACGTTGTCGAACACGTTCATGTGCGGCCACACGGCATAGCTCTGGAACACCATGCCCACGCCGCGCTTTTCCGGCGGCACGAACGTCTTCCCGCCCGAGACGAGCTGCCCGCCTATATAGATTTCGCCGCTCGTCGGCTTTTCAAAGCCCGCGATCATGCGCAGCATGGTGGTCTTGCCGCAGCCGGACGGGCCGAGCAGCGTGATGAATTCGCCGTCCTGAAATTCCGCGTCAAACGCCTTGAGCACAACATTGTCCCCAAAAGCTTTGGTGACGTTCCTGATTGTCACAGTTGCCATCAGTGGACCCCCTTCAAATGGAGAACTCGCCCTTGGTCAGGCGGTTGAGAATGAAATTCAGCAGCACGACGATCAGCAATATGCCGAAGGCCATGGCGCAGCTCATGGGCTGGCTGGTGAAGGTCCAGTATTCGTAGAGCTGGAAGCCGATGGTTTTGGTGGTGCTGGAGTAGAGAAGCGTCGTCATGGAAAGCTCGTAGAAGCAGGGGATAAAGATCAGAAACCAGCCCGCCGCAATGGAGGGGAAGATGAGCGGCCCCGTGATCTTGAACATCGTGCGCAGCCAGCTTGCGCCGGACACCTGGCTGCTCTCCTCGAGGGAGACATGGATCTGGCTCATGGCGGACACCACCGTGCGCATGCCCATCATCAGGTACTTGATGAGGTAGGCGATGATCATAATGTAGGCTGTGTTGTAGATATTGATGCCGAAGTTGCCCTTCATGGTCATGATGAGCCCCAGCGCAATGACGACAGACGGCGTGCCGGAGCCGAGAGTGATCATAAAGTCCGGGAGCTTGCGGCCCCGGATGCGGGTGCGCTGCAGAAGATAGCTCATGGTGCAGGCGATCACGATGCCGACGGTCGCGGCGACGGAGGCGTAGAGCAGGGAGTTTTTGAGGCTGTTGAGGGTCTCTACCCTTGCAAAGACCGTCTTCCAGTTCGTGAGCGTGAAGTTTGCATTCGCCAGTACGCTCTTGCCCACGTCTACCTTGAAGGAGGTCAGGAGGATGGTTGCAAAGGGGATGAGGATCACGAGCACCGCAAAGAGCGACACCAGCACGGTCAGCGGCACGCGCCATTTCCGCAGCTCCACCAGCGTGGGCTGCACGGATTTGCCGGACACCGTGATATACTGCCGCCTTGCCAGCACCACGTCGGAAATAAAGAGGATGATGACCGCAAGCACCATCAGAAATACCGCCATGCCGGTGGCGTCGTTGAGGCCCTGCTGACCGAGCGAGACATATTCCACGATGCGCGTCGTCACGGTATGGACACGCCCGGGGCTTCCGATGATGGAGGGGATGCCGTAGCAGCTCATGGCGCTGACAAAGACCAGCAGCGCGCCGGAAATCAGCGACGGCAGCATCATCGGCAGCGTCACGGTGAACACCGTTTTGAGGGGCGAGGCGCCGCTGATGCGGCTTGCCTCCTCCAGCGAGGGGTCCATCTTCTCCATGGCGCGGCTGATGGTGATGAAGGCGTAGGGGTAGTAAAAGCTCGTCAGCACCCAGATCATGCCGGGCAGGGTGTAGACGTTCAGCGGCCCCGGCGCGTTAGAAAGGTGCAGCAGCGCCCGCAGCCAGCGGTTCATGGTGCCGACGTTGGGGTTCAATAAACGTAGCCACGCCATGGCCCCCACGTAGGGCGGCACCATGTACGTCAGCACGAAGAGCGCGCGGAAAAACTTCCGCCCGTATAGATCGGTCCTGCCCACGAGCCAGGCCAGCGGGAAGGCCAGGAGCGTGCCGAAGATCATGGTCATGGTGGCGGCGACGAGGGTGTTTTTCACCGCGTCCAGATTCAGCGAGTAGGTGTACAGGCGGCGTATGGTCTCGAGCGAGAAGCTGCCGTTCGGGAAAAACGCCTTGAAGAGCATGTACACCAGCGGCAGCATCTGGAACAGCAGCAGAAAGTCCACGATCAGCAGGATGATGAGCCACTTCACATCGAGCTTCCACACCCGCTCGCCCATCATGAGCAGGGCCAGCAGCAGGGCGTCGACGGAGACGAGCACGCCGATCAAAATCGCCGTACGCCCGTGGCCGACCACAAGCTGCTGCAGGGCGTTGACCTCGCCGCGGGCGATCATGCGGAAGGCGTCGAGCTGGGCGCCCTTGTCGCGCACGGTCTTCTTGAGCATGTTGACCCACTCGGTCACGCCCGCGTCCTGGGACCCGGCGCTGACAAACAGGGTCTGCATCAGCATGGCCTCACGCTCTGTGCCCTCAAGGTCCCCGACGAGCTTCTGCGCGGCTTTGGGCACCTCCGCCGTCTCGTCGAGCAGGCACTTTAATAGCTCGGCGCGAAAGGAGGCGGCGTCCTCTCCCGTGAGGGCGGTGACGGCCTTGCGGTTGGCGGTGCTGACCTTCGGCCCGGCGGTGAGATAGCTTGCGTACAGGAGCTTGTATTGGAGCTCCTCGCGAGCGTTGTCGCCGGCGGAGGCGAGCAGCTCCTCAAGCGCCTCGCCGCTGCCCTTCTTCTGCTTTTCCCAGGTCGAGGAGAGAAGAGCGGCGGTCACGTCGTCCACGCGCTGCCGATCCACGTAGGACAGGGCTTTGAGCCCGGGCAGCAGTGTTTCGTCCCAGGCGCTGTCCGTGGCCTTTGACAGATGATAGACCGCCTGATAGGCTGACTCCGAGCTGAAGCCGGACTGCTTGTAAAGGCGCATGGCCTGCACGCCGTTGAAGATGATCCCCACGCCCAGCAAAAACAGGAGGATCACCAGGAGCTTGACCGCAAGCGCCGCGCGGTTTCTGGTCTGTAAGCTTGTTTGCATGCGCATACCTTCTTTGCAGAAGGGCAAAGAGACGCGCGCGTCCCTTTGCCCGTAACGATCCTATTACTTTGCCGTGACGATCTCCGTCCAGGCGGTGTTGATGGCCTCGCGGTTGTGGTAGGCGTTCTCCCAGTCCACGCCGAGGTCCTTTTTGATGAGCTCCTCGGTGTCGATGGAGCCGTAGGGGATGTCCTTCATGCCCTTGAAGACGGAGTGCATGTAGCCCTGCATGATGAGCTTCTGGGCTTCCTCGCTCAAGAACCACTGCTCGACCGCCTCGCACGCCTCGGTGTTGACGTTCTTACTGTGCTCCTCGGCGACGGTCATGACGGTGGAGGGGATGAGCACGACGCCGTCATCGGGGTAGATGCAGGCGATGTTGGTGATGGGCTTGCCGGCATCCTCGGCCTCCTTGAGGACCTTGAGGATGGACTCCTCCAGGATCATGATGGCGGCGCACTCGCCGGTCTGAAGCTTGGTGATGGCGGTGGAGCCGGACTCGATCATGACGTTGTTGGCGGCGAGACCCTTGAGGTAGTCCTTGCCGTAGTGGTTATCCTGCGTGAGAGAGGCGACGGCGGCAAAGGTGGTGCCGCTGGACATGGGGTTGCCCATGGAGATGTAGCCCTTGAGGGCGGGGTCTTCGGCGAAGTCCTTGAAGGAATGGGGGATGGTCACGCCCTTGGCGGCCCATTCGTCCACCATGTCCGGGTTGTAGGCCAGGACCATGTTGCACACGCGCACGGGATACCAGTAGCCCTCCTCGTCATAGGGGAAGCGGAGGAGATCCTCGGGATCGTCGATGTCGACGGGCTCGAGATAACCGGCCTCCTTGAGCTCGAGGGACAGGGCGGGCTCGGCCACCAGCATCATGTCGCAGTCGAGGGCGCCGGTCTCCATCTCGCCGTAGATCTTGGTGATGAGGGAGCTGGTGCCGCCGTAAAAGAAGAAGCTGCCGTCGTTGCCGGGCTTGAGATTGGGGAATTCCTTTTTCAGCGCCTCGTCCAGCATGTCCAGCACGAACTGGTACATGGAGGAATAGATGACGATTTCGCCCTCCACATCCTCGTTGACGGCGAAGGCCGCCGGGCACAGGGACAGGAGCATGGCAAGCATAAGCGCGAGCGCCAGGATTTTTTTCATTTGCTTAAACCTCCGTTTACAGAATTTGAGGAAATCAGACATGTATATTTTACCACGTCCCGGATTTGCTGTCCATAAAAAAATATATGCGTATCGGCTTTAATCAGCTAATCCCGTCATTGCGAGCCAGTGCGCACACTGGCGTGGCAATCCGCCCGCCGGAGGCCCTTATCAACTCAGAAATGACATCGGTCACTGGTTCGCAATGACAGACCGGGAGCTGGTTCTTGCTGAGTTAAGCCGATACCCATAAAAAAAAAAGCTGCGCGCAGATACCCCAGGGGAAAATATTTCAAAAAACTTGTCAAAATTGCACATTTCCACTTGCCAATTCCATCCCTAATCATGTATAATACGACAGTGAGCTGAAATACAGAGAGGGGTCAGCGTATGTACATCTTTCCGGAAGATATGAGACGGCATTACGAGAGCAGCCCGCTCTCCTTCGTGTACTACGAGGTGACGGACGAAAAAGCCGTGCCGCTGCTCGCGTCGGACGGCTTCTGCAAAAATGTCGGCATGGACCGGGAGCATCTGTTCCCGTGGCTGTCCAGCGGGCTGTTTGAGCGCATGCACCCGGACGATGTGGGCGTCGTGGGCAAGATCAGCCGGGACTTCATGCGCCATGAGGGCCCCTACGACGTGATCTTCCGCTGCCGTCTCGGTGGGGACTACCAGTATATCCACGGCTACGGCCAGTGGCAGCGCATGCCCGACGGGGAAGAGCTCGCGGTGATCGGCTATCTGAACGTGACGGAGACAAAGGATAAGATGATCACCGTTACGCAGAACTACGATCTGTTCCGCAGGGACCTGTTTTACACCGACCCGCTGACGGGTCTGCCGAACCTCAACTACTTCCACGAGTTTGCCGATGAGCGGGTACGCGTTCTGCACGTGCAGGAGAAGAAGCCCGTGCTGCTGTTTGCGGATGTGTATTCCATGCAGTCGTACAACAACCGCTACGGCGTGCAGGAGGGGGATGAGCTTCTGCGCCTGGTGGGCGCGTCGCTGAAGGAGGCCTTCCCGGGGGCGCTGGTGGTGCGCGGGGCCATCGACCGCTTTGCCCTCATCACCGAGCTTACAAGCCCCGAGGCGATCACCGCCGGGATCGAAAAGGCCAACGCCAGGATCAAGAGCGAGGCAAAGGGCATCACCACCGGCATCCGCGTCGGTATCTGCGAGATCGGCGAGAATCAGAGCGCCACCGAGGCCCTGGACCACGCCCGCCACGCCCTGCGCCGCATCAACAACGACATGACGCGCACCTGGGCCTTCTTCTCCCGGGCGGCGGACGACCTTTACTGGAAGAAGCGCTATATCATCGAAAACATTGACCGGGCGCTGGAAAAGCATTGGATCAAGGTCTATTACCAGGGCATCACCCGCGTCAGCTCTCAGAAGATCGCGGCGATGGAGGCGCTGGCCAGATGGGTTGACCCGGTGCGCGGCATCATTTCCCCGGCGGATTTCATCCCGACTTTGCAGGAGTACCACCAGCTTTACAAGCTCGATCTCTATATGCTCGAGCAGGTGTGCCGCGAGATCCCCCTGCGCCACGAAAACGGCGTGCCGATTGTGCCGGTGTCGGTGAACTTCTCGCGTCAGGATTTCGACCATGTGGACATCGTGGGCTGCATGAACACGTTCTACGAAAAATACGAGCTTTCCCGCTATGTGGGCAGGGACAGTCTGATCGTCGAGATCACCGAGCAGGACATGGCCATGGGGGCCGAGCGCTTCCGCGAACAGCTCCGGTGCATACAGGAAAACGGCTACGGCCTGTGGCTGGACGATTTCGGCAGCGGCTATTCCGCCATCAACATGTTCAGCCAGTTTCAGTTTGACCTCATCAAGTACGACATGGAGCTGCTGCGCCACCTGGAGGATAACGGCGGCATCAACCGCGTGATCCTCAGGGAGCTTGTGCAGGTCGCAAAGAAGCTGGGGCTGCATACGCTCATCGAGGGGCTGGAGGATACCGACCAGCTCGGCTTCGTGCGAGGCATCGAGTGTGAGCTTGCGCAGGGCTACTATTATTCCCGGCCCGAGCCGCTGGACGATCTGCTGTTTCGCATCCGGGGCGGGCAGCCGCTGAAGGACTACGAGACCCCCGAAGAGCGGGCGGCCTTCCGCAGAAGCTGGCAGGGAGACAACGAAAGTGAAAAGTGAAAAGTGAAAAGTGGAAAGTGAAGATATGGGGCGCTTTGCGCCGCTTGCAGTCATTGCGATGCGATGTCTTCACTCCGTTAATAAATATTAAGAAGTTCCGCCCTGTACAGGGACGGAAAAATATGCTATACTGTGTACAGCCCGGAAGAAACGGGGGAAGATTCCATAGAACATACTGTGACATTTGTGTGACAGAAGCTGTGCTATGATAAACACGCAATCCGGGCAAAAGAATTATAAAAAAGGAGATAACAAAATGAATCCTATCAACGATCAGGACATGTCCAAGGTCGCCGGCGGCGGCGCAAACGGCAACTTCTGGCAGGACGGCGCTGCGATCTACTACCGCATCGCTCCCCGGGATACCCTCTCTGAGATCGCCCTGCGCGCGCAGGTCCCCATGAGCCAGATCCTGGCCCTCAACCCCAGCATCAAGAACCCCGACGTCATCAGCGCCGGTGCCGTCATCCGCATCCGCTGAACCATCAAAAAGAAAGGCAGCGAAGGCAGAAATGCCTTCGCTGTTTTTGCGCTTATGCGCCGAACAATCCGCCGAGCTCCGCAAGGTCACGCACCACATGGCTCTCATATCCCGTGGGCTCTGTGGGACTGCCCGGGACCAGAAGCAGGATGCCGCCGATGGAAGCGTTTCGGGCGGCCTCCATGTCGAGACTGCGGTCGCCCACATAGAAGCATTGCGCAGGGGCGAGCGCGTATTTTTCCATCAGATACAAGATCGCGTCGGGCGCGGGCTTGCGGGGATAGCCGTCCAGGGCGGTCACGATCTCGGTAAAATACGGCAGCAGGCCGCAATTTTCCAGGATCGCCCGGCAGGAGGCCCCGCGGTGGGTGTACACAAAATGCCGGTGCCCCGCCTCCCGGAGGCGCGAGAGTGTCTCAAGCGCGCGGGGCATGGGGCGTATCTTTTCGATGCGCGTGTCGTTGAGCTCCTGAAAGCGCGCCTTGACGGACGCCGTGTGCGGGGTGTCGAGGCTTTCCAGGAAGCTCCCCACGGAGGTCTTGATCACATTGCGGTACACCGTGTCGGCGTCGATGGCGTACCCGTATTCCGCGCAGGCGTCGATGACGTTCGGGACAATGGCGGGGTAGGAGTCCACCAGCGTCCCGTCCATATCCCAGAGAAAGGAAAGACTTTCCATAGCGTTTGCCTCCGTCACCGGGCCGATTCCGCCCGCAGACGGCGGAGGATGCTCATGTCGATGCGCCGCTGAAAATCGAGGTACTGCTTAAGCTCCTCCTCGCTGAAGCCGTCAAAGCAGACCGCGTCCATATCCCGGTCGAGCTGCCGCAGCTCCCCGCGCAGCTCCGGGGCCTGGAAGACAAAGACGTCGCTCTGCCCGCTGACAAGCTGCCGCCGCACAAGCCCGTCGGCCATCAGGCGGGCCAGGGCGACAAGCGCCGCGGTCTTCCCGAGGCCGGACAGCGTGCACAGCGTCTCCGTGGAGCAGGGCACGCCCAGCTTGTCCATGCAGTAGAGAAGCCTGACCGCCGCCCCGTCCAGACTGTGCCTGCGGCCGATGCTCTCCAGATAGCGCGTCAGCAGTCTGTTGCGCAAGATCGCGCTGCGCAGGGGGGAGCTCTCGCCGAACCCTTCGGCGAGGGCGGACAGGCCGCCGCCCTCGCCCAGCTTCTTTGTGCCCGGCAGGAAGGACAGCGCCAGGCTGTCGCGGCTCACGGCCAGCAGATAGCTGTAGATCACCGGCAGACGTTCTTTATAATCGGGGGGTTCAAAAGTACTCCTGAAAAAGTCATTGTAATAGCCGATGACGCTTTTCTTCATCTTCACGGTGGCATTCAGATTGAGACTCTGATCCACCAGGGAGCCCTTTGTATATTGATAATAGTAGACCGGGGCCTTCAAAACGGCGATCGCCTGGACATGCAGGAGGTATTCGAGATTGAAGATCATGTCCTCACTGTAGCTGATGCTCTCATCCATGCGGATGCCGTGCAGCTCGATGATCTCCCGCCGGTAGAGCTTGTTCCACAGCACGCCGAAGTAGAGGTCCGCCGGGCCCAGCATCATCTGGTCGGCGTAGGCGCGCAGGGAGAGGATGCCTCCCTTTTCGATGGCGCCCTTTCGGGACACGTTCCCCTCCACGACGCGGTAGAAGTCGCCCACCACGAGCTGGGCGCCGCTTGCCTCCATCTCCCGCACCAGGAGCTTGGTGGCGTCCATGGGCAGCCAGTCGTCCACATCCGCAAACTGGATGTAGGTGCCGCTCGCCTCCGAAAGCCCGCGGTTGCGGGCGGAGGAGACGCCGCCGTTTTCCTTGCGGACGAGCTTGACACGCTTGTCGCCCGCGGCGATTTTCCGCATGAGCTCGAAGGAGCCGTCCCGGCTCCCATCGTCCACCAGGATCAGCTCCAGCTCCGGGTAGTCCTGGCTGAGTATGCTCTCCGCGCAGCGCTCCAGGCGCTGCTCCCCGTTATAGACGGGTACGATGACGCTGACTTTTTCCATGCGATCAGTCCTTTTTGAACAGTACGAATTTTTCCAGCGGGAACAGCACCGCCAGCTGTACATACCCCGCAGCCATGGCGGCGATGGTCCTGGACAGCGGCGCGAGGGAGGTCACGGAGAGCTTTGCCGTGATGAATCCCTGCAGCCAGGTGGAAAACAGGATCAGCAGCGCGATGATCACAAGATAGGCGATCAGTCCCGCCCGGCTGCCCCTGCCGCGGAAGGTGGTCTTCATGTTCATATAGTAGCCGCAGATATTGGCGATGAAGTTGGAAAAAAAGAAGGGGAGCACATAGCCCCAGGTGACCACGCCGTCCACCACGTAGCGGCTCGGCCCCTCGAACAGGGCCTCGGGCCGGAACACCGGGCGCAGCAGCGGCGGCAGCTTCGCGGTCACGCCGTCGAACACAAGCGGCAGGAGATTGGCAAGCGCAAGCTGCACCAGCGTGATGCCGGTGGAGACGAGGTTAAACTTGATAAACTGCCAGAGCGCCGCGTCGCCGTAACGGGCGTCCAGCTTTTTGAGCACTGACATGCGCCATCCTCATTTATACCGATACTAAAAGGCCGCACCCGCTCACGGCAGGACGCGGCAATGTGATTAAATGTGATTATAACATGCTTTCGCATACTGTCAAGGACGGAAAAGACTGTGCAGAGATGAATCCGTGGCTTGTAAAATCGGGAAAAAGCAAGTATAATGTTCTGCGGAAAAAAACGTGTGACGGATCTGTGACAGTCTGTGTGATATACTGGGCGTATCATGGATCAGAGAGGTGAAAACGATGAACGGAACGAAAAACATCCGGCTTAATGCGCTCGAGGACGACATGATGGAACAGGTCTCCGGCGGGGCGTACAACGGGGCGGTGTTCATGTATACCCTCCAGCCCGGCGACAAGCTTTCGGTGCTGGCCCACCGCTTCGGTACAACGGTGCGCGTGCTGCGGGAGCTGAACAATCTGACCGATGACCCCGATCAGCTCCGGCCCGGCAGAACGATCATGATCCCGCAGCGATGAAGAGAGCTTCCGAGAAACGCGGCCCGGTCATTTTATTAAAACTGCTGGCGGCGGGCATCGCGTGGCTGCTGGTGTTCCTCCTGTGCGTGCGTATCGGCGGCGGGGGACTGACGCTCTTCTTCGAGGTCCCGCCGGATGCGGACGGCTGCGCGCTGAGCTTCTCGCCGGAGGGAGTCGCCAGGGTCTCGGAGGCGAAGCCCTCCGCCGACGGGACGGAGCTGGCCGTCCGGCTCGTGCCCGCGGGACACGGGGAGACGGATGCTCTGCTCCACTGGGACGGCCTCGGCGAACAGAGCCTCTACGAAAGCGACATCGAAAGCCACATCCGCTCCTACCCCGGAGGCATCCTCTTTGACGACATCACCTGGAACTTCAGCGGCTGGGAGATTTTCACAGCCTGCTTTTTCCTGTTCCTGCTGACGGCTTCCGTGATCTTTTTCCTGGAATCGAAGCGGGAGAGAAAGCGTGTCTTCTTCTCCTACCGCGCCACCGCCGAGCTCGGTATTGCGATCTTCCTGCTGGTGGCAAGCCTTTTGCGTGTGGACATGCTCTACGGCTTCCTGCGGGGTGAAAACGCGGGGACAGTTTGGTCCTTCCTGGTGAGCACCATCGTCACCGCTCAGACCTTTGTGCGCCGCACCGCCTTTGTGATCGTGGGCTTTGCCCTTGTGACGGCGGCGAGCAATTTCGTCCTCATGCGCCATGAGGGCGCGCGGCCCGCCAATATGCTGGGGATTGCGGTGTCACTCGTGATGGTGGGGGGCGCGGCCCTCGGCATCTGGATGTCCAGGTCGATGCTGCAGTTTCCGCTCAGGAACGTCCTGACCAATGTGTATGCGGGGCTGTTCGTGTACTTTGAGTGCCTGCTTGCCGCCACGATCATCCGTTCCGTGATAGCGGGACGGCATGAACCGGCCTACGACAAGGACTATGTGCTGGTCCTCGGCTGCCGCATCCGGCCAGACGGGACGCTCTATCCGCTCATCCGGGGCAGGGTGGACCGGGCGATCAACTTCGTAAACGCCCAGTTCAAGGCAACCGGCAAGCGGGCCGTCCTGGTCCCGAGCGGCGGCAAGGGCGGCGACGAACCCTTGTCCGAGGGCGAGGCCATGGCCCGCTACATGCGCGAAAAGGGCGTGCCGGAGGAATACATCCTGCCGGAGACAAAGTCCACGACCACGCGGGAAAACCTCCTGTTTTCCCGCAGGCTCATCGAAGAAAAGGGGAGCGCCGGAAACGCGGCGTTTTCCAGCTCCAGCTACCACGTCTACCGAAGCGGCATCCTCGCCTCGGAGGTGGGCTGGGACCTGGACGGTATGGGCAGCCGGACCAGATGGTATTTCTGGCCGAACGCATTCCTGCGGGAGTTTATCGGCCTGATGGCGGCGCAGCGGCTCCAGCAGCTGGCCGCAATGGGGGTGATCGTGCTGATCACCGCGAGCTTCACAACACTGGTAATGTAATCATTATAAAGGAAGGGTGCAGGCAATCATGGCACATGCATGGATCAACAAGGCGTTTTACGAGGCGGTGTGCAGCTTTGAAAAAAGCGAGGCTTCACAAGATTTCTATTACCGCGTGATGGACGCGGAGGTGGAGCGGGACGGCAGAAAGGACACCGTACGCAATCAGATCCTGCGCGCCTATGCCATGCTTTTCTGTGACGATATCGGCGCGGTGGCGGGACAGAAGGCCTCGCCCGAGGATGTGGAGGCCACGGCGGACCGCCTGTACGTGGGCCAGCCCTCCTTCGATCCGAAGCACTGGTACCGCATGCAGCACCATTTCCCCGTGATCGACGAGGATAATTACGACCGCTTTGCGGCCCTGGTGATCGCGGATCTGAGCGTCGGCCCCCTGCATGACGCGGCGGTCTACGGCGGTGAGATGCTGCTGGTCGGCGCGCTCAACCCCCTGACCCTGAGCCGGGAGGAGCGGAAGAACCAGAAGCTGCGCGTGGTGAAGATCCCCGAGCGGGCAAGGGAGGAGGACGCATGAACATTCTTGTCGTACATGCCGCGGAGAACGAGCGGGAAAAACTGCGCGAAATGCTCACCGCGCTCCGGCCCGACGCGGAGCTGCGTCTCTTCGACAGCGGGCTGACCGCCCTTGCCGACGCGAGAAAGCAGGAGGCGGACATCGCCGTCATCGACACGGAGCTGCCCGAGCTCAGCGGCCTGGATTTCGGCCAGTATCTCCAGGAGCTGTACCCGGACGTAAACCTCATCTACCTCTCCACGGACAAAGAGGCGGGCTATACCGCCCTGCGGCAGCACGCAAGCGGCATCCTGCCAAAGCCCGTGGCCAAGCCGGAGCTTACGCGCGAGCTGGACGAGCTGCGCCACCCGGCGGTCATGAAGGAGCACAAGCGCGTCTTCGCCCAGACCTTCGGCAACTTTGAGCTCTTTGTCGACGGCAAG
The DNA here is from genome assembly GCA_902795045.1 of Oscillospiraceae bacterium. Classification (GTDB taxonomy): domain Bacteria; phylum Bacillota; class Clostridia; order Oscillospirales; family Oscillospiraceae; genus Limivicinus. Next base: position 42,563 of record CADBJU010000019.1, read on the forward strand.
CCAGTGGCCTTCAAGTATAACCGCACCAAGGAGCTGATAGCCGTCCTGATCAACAACCGCGGCGCCCAGACCAGCAACGGCGAGATCATCGCCTGCCTCTGGGAGGACGACGGCGACCCGGAGAAGAAGGCCTCGTATCTGTCCAATCTGCGCCAGGACCTGCAGAACACTTTCACAAAGCTCAAGCTCAACGGCATCATCCTCAAGCAGCGCGGCAGTCTTGCCATCGCCACCGACCGCATCGAGTGCGATCTCTACGACTGGCTCGAGAAAAAGCAGGAGTCCAAGTACCACTACCTGGGCGACTACATGAACCAGTACAGCTGGCCCGAGGTCATGCACGCCGAGCTCGACGAGATCGCCTGGTCCTTTGACGACGATCAGTAAGATCAACATAAAAGTTCACATAATTGTGTTCATTTTCCAGCGAAGCTGTGATATAATGACGATGCTGCAAAGGCAGCGGCTCGCGTACAGCCCCGGATTTACGGAAAAGGGGAGAAAAACGGGAGCTGCGCACACAGCGCGGGGCGCTGCGGAGAACGAAATGAAAAGGAGAAGGAACATGACAACAACGAAGCGCATTTTTGCGTGCCTGCTGGCCATGACCATGCTGGTCTCGGCGGCGGTATGCGGCGGCGTGAGCGCCTGGGCCGAAGATCTCAAGCCCGTCACGCTCGAGCCCACGGACATCGACAACCAGCTGGCCTACATCTTTTCCCAGATCGGGACCCTCAAGCAGAACGACAGCCAGAACCCCTGGTACTACACCATCACCGACCTTGACCACGACGGCAACCTGGAGTTCGTCTCCGCGTCCCAGCACCCGCAGGACCGCTCCACCAACCTGAAGGTATGGGAGGTCAGCAATGACAGGAAGGCTCTTGTGGAGTGCAAGCTCGACAAGGACCCGGAGGAGTCCTTCCCGGACATCCTCACCGACGTGGCCGACACCTTCCACGACACCGCCACCGACACCTGGAACTATCTGTTCTATGACAACGTGGTGATTTCTCCCACCGATGTCTACACCAGCAAGAGCGCCTATAACCTCAAGGACGGCGTTATCAGCTACCAGGCCTACGCCGTGGAGCATACCCAGATCGTAAACGGCGTGAGAAGCGTCAGCCATACCGACGCAAGCGGCGCCAAAATCTCTCCCGAGCAGTACAACGCCGCCGGCAACAACGCCTTTGCCAATGCCGAGCGCAGCAGCACCAACTTCGAGTGGCTCACCGCCGCGGACGTGAACAATCTCACCCGCGTGATCGACAGCTACGCGGTCTTCTCCGGCCGGAAGAACCCGACCGAGGTCTTCCCGGTCCCCAAGCCCGAGGCTCTGACGGCTCCGACCGCCACGCCCGCGCCGACCGCAGTGCCCACGCCTGCGCCCACGCCCACGCCCGTGCAGCCGATCTACCTGTCTATCACCAAGAACCCCACCAACGAGAACAAGACCGAGGGCGGCACCGCCTACTTCGTTTCCTGCGCCAACGCCTATGAGTCCCTGACCTGGACGTTTGTCGGCCCCGACGGCGGCGAGTACTCCGTGCAGAACTTCCGCAACATCTTCGGCGCGAGTGTCAGCGGCGAATACAGCACCACCCTCGCCATCGACAACGTCAGCACCAGCATGAACAACTGGGGCGCCTACTGCACCTTCTACTATCAGGGCCAGACCGCCCGCACCACCACCGCCTACATGTATGTCACCGCCAAGAGCAAGCCCGCTCCCAGCGGCACCTACACCGGCACCGTCACCGACTGGAACTACAGCAGCGTGACCATCTGGGCGGAGAACACCGTGTCCATCTCCATCCCCTTCGCCAAGTGCGACATCGACGGCGACCTCTATGTCGGCGCCTACGCCTCCTTTAACTGGAACGGCTCTGACGTGACCTACTGCTACATCTCCGGCAGCAAGCCCACGCCCACGCCTGAGTACGGCTCCATGAGCGGCACGGCCTATGAGTCCGGCGGCGGCTTCACCATCAATCTCGCCAACGGCGTCTCCCTGTATGTTGACGGCTGGAAGTGCAACGTCTACGGCAACTTCTATGACGGCGCCTCCTGCGTGGCCTATTACAGCGGCTCGATCAGCAATGCCAGCGTCTACAGCGTCGATATCTACGGCAGCGAGCAGGTCGGCCCGGTCTACGGCGATATGAGCGGCTATGCCTATGAGGGCGGCGGCGGATACGCCATCAACCTCTCCAACGGCACGCAGATCTATGTTGACGGCTGGAAGTGCAACGTATCCGGCACCTTCTATGACGGCGCTCCCTGCACCGTCACCTATATGAACTACCCGAGCTCCGATAACGTCACCTCTGTTGCCATCTACGGCAGCTCAGACCCCATCCTCGACCAGGGCGGCTGGGCAGGCTCCCACTACTATGACACGATGGGCGGTTATGCCGGCTCCCACTACTATGATAACCAGTATTATTATGACGTTGATGACAGCGATTACATCAATCCCTATGTGTACGCGGACTATGATCCGATCGGGGATGAGTACAACCGCGTGGAGTGCCCGAACTGCGGCAATCACTTCTCTGTCGGCTATGACTCCTGCCCGGTCTGCGGCTGGACTCCCTGAGGAGAAGCGTGTGACAGTTGTGTGACAGTTCGTGTGCTATGATACACACGCAGGCAGGAAGAAAACACACAAACAGGAATCTTTGAATTGGAGGATAAGAAAATGACGATGAATAAGAAAGCTCTGAACGACGAAGTACTGGACGCAGTCGGCGGCGGCACCATTCTCCCGTACCAGGTGAACGCGGGCGACACGCTGGAGAGCGTCGCGGCACAGTATCATGTCACCGCTGACCAGGTGGCAAAGTGGAACAATCTCCCGAGCAATTCCACGCTGATGCCCGGTCAGACCCTCAAGATCAAGTTCTGATCCCAAACAGCACAAAACAGCAGGGGAGGCCCGAACGGGCCTCCCTTATGCACTTGATTAGCCGATTGCGAAACACAGTTTTCAAAAAAAGAAGATAACGATTCATCCTTCGTCATTCAATTTGGAAAATGTCCGTTTTACGTCATTGCGAACCAGTGACCGATGTCACTGGTGTGGCAATCCGCTTCTTTTTCGCAAAGGAAAAAAGTATTACCTGCATAAGAGAGACGGATTCCCACGCCAGTGTTGCGACACTGGCTCGGAATGACAGGGAGACTGAATAGTTGCAAAGGAGAACACAATGAAGAAAACCATCCTCATGCTCGCGGCGTTCGTCCTGCTGCTCACAGGCTGCGGCGCAAAGCAGACGGCTCAGAACGCACAGACTGCCGCACCGCAGAGCGCGGAGCCCTTCCAGAAGCTCCGCCGCGCGGAAATCACCGTCAAAGACTACGGCACCATCAAGCTGGAGCTGGACGAGGGCACAGCCCCCATCACGGTGGCAAACTTTATCAAGCTTGCCAATGACGGCTTTTATAACGGCCTGACCTTCCACCGCATCATGGACGGCTTCATGATCCAGGGCGGCGATCCCGACGGCAACGGCACCGGCGGAGCGAAGGACAAGATCAAGGGCGAGTTTGCCAAGAACGGCGTGACCAATCCCATCAGCCATGTCAAGGGCGTCATCTCCATGGCGCGCTCCAACGATCCCGACAGCGCAAGCTCGCAGTTCTTCATCACTGTCGCCGACTCCACCTTCCTCGACGGCAGCTACGCCGCCTTCGGCCGCGTGACCGAGGGCATGGAGGTCGCCGAGCAGATCGCGAAGGACGCAAAGCCCGTCGACAACAACGGCACCATCCCGCCGGATCAGCAGCCGGTGATCGAGAGCATCGTGATCACAGACTGAAAAACGAAGGGCGCGCTGCAAAATGCTTAGCGTTTTGCAGCGCGCCCTTCTGCTATATGTTGTCTTTATTTCTCGGCCTCGTGCAGGCGGTCGGCAAAGCTGCTCTCCTTGGAGCTGTGCTTTTCCGCCGCGGCCTTGTATTTCTCGATGTTCTTTGCGGACTGGGCGACAGGGGTGATCGTTCCGGCGCCGGCCACGCAGCCGCCGGGACAGGCCATGCCCTCCAGCAGGTAGCCGTTCCGGAGCCCCTTGCGGGCCATGAGCAGCATCTTTCGGCACTCGCGCAGGCCGTCGGCAAACTCCATCGGGACCTCGCGCTCGGGGGCGACATGGGAAATGTGGTCCTTCACCGCCGCGGCGACACCGCCCACCACGGCAAAGCCGCGGCCCATGGCGCTGCCCTCCTGGAAGTCCTCGTCGCAGGCATCGGGCTCGACATAGTCAAAGTCGATCTCCTTGGCGGCGAACATGCCGTTGAGCTCCTCGAAGGTCAGCACAAAGTCCACGTCCGAGCGGACGGAGCGGCGGCTGGCCTCCAGCTTCTTGGCGGCGCAGGGGCCGACAAAGACGATCTTGGCCTCAGGGTTATCCTTCTTGGCAAGGCGCGCCGTGAGCACCATGGGCGTCAGCGCCATGGAGATGTAGGGGGCCAGATCCGGGAAGGTCTTTTTGGCCATGACGCTCCAGGCCGGGCAGCAGGAGGTGCCCATGAAGGGCTGCTTGGCGGGGACCTCCTTCAAAAAGTCCTCGGCCTCCTCGATGGTGCACAGGTCAGCGCCGACCGCGACTTCATAGGTATCGGCAAAGCCGAGCATGCGCATGGCCTTGCGCATCTTGGGCACGGTCGCGCCCTTGAACTGACCGACAAAGGCGGGGGCGACGATGGCGATGACCTTGTCGCCGTTCTTGATGGAGCGGATGAGCTGGAAGATCTGGCTCTTGTCGGCGATGGCGCCGAAGGGGCAGTTGACGAGGCACATGCCGCAGGACACGCACTTGTCGTAGTCGATCTTGGCCCTGCCCATCTCGTCGGAGTGGATGGCGTCCATGCCGCAGGCCTTGGCACAGGGGCGCTCGATCTTGCTGATGGCGTCGTAGGGACACTGATCGACGCAGCGGCCGCACTTGATGCACTTGGCGTTATCAATGACGCTGTGGCCGTAGGCGTCGGTGCTGATGGCGTTCTTGGGACATACCGCCTGACAGGGGTGGCTCAGGCAGCCCTGGCAGTTGGAGCTGACGCGCATCTCCTTTTCGGGACAGGCGTTGCAGGCAAAGGGAATGACGTTGATAAGCGGCGGCTCATAGTATTTCTCGGGGATATTGGCTTCCTCGATACCCTCGCTCGGCAGGCCGTACTCCGCGGCGGAGCGCAGCGGCAGGCCGCAGGCCAGGCGCAGGCGCTCGGTGACGATGGCGCGCTCACGGAACACGCTGTCGCGGTAATGGGCGACCTCGCCGGGGATGATTTTATAGGGCAGCTTGTCAATGCGCTGGACATCGTCCTCATAGGCCATGCGGGCCACTTCTTCAAAAACGGATCTTCTCAGCTCGTCAACGACGCTGTGGATTCCTCTCATAATGCCTCCTTGTTTTACCGGGTTAAATTTGTTCGACACGGTTAAACTGTTGCCTTTAGAATAGCATAGCCCACGCTGATTGGCAAGCCGGGATTTGTACGTTTGGGATGATTTCGCAATGGTGAAAAACAGCTCTGTCTTCACGAAACGCAAAGACAGAGCCGTTGGTCTGATTAGAATCAGTGCTGATGGTGCAGGGGATAGTGGATGTGGAGCAGCTCGTGGGCGCGGCCCTTGAGAAGCTCGTCGTAGATATAGCCCAGGGCGGGGTTCTGCTGCGGGAGCTTGAGCTCGCAGGCCTCGTCGGCCTTGAAGATGGCGTCCATGCGCTCACGCTTGCGGGCGTTGGAGGCGGGGGGCTGACCGCCGCCGCCGATGCAGCCGTTGGGGCAGGCCATGACCTCGATGAAGTCAAAGTACTCCTCGCCGCTCTGCACCTTCTCAATGAGCTTGTCGGCATTGCCGAGACCGTTTGCAACGGCAATTTTCAGGCTCAGGTTGCCCGCCGTCACGGTGAAGGCCTTGATGCCCTCCAGCCCGCGCACGCCGCACTCGGCGATGGTCTTGAGCGCCTCAGGGGAGGCGTCGTCCAGAACGCGGCGGATGACGGCCTCGGTCACGCCGCCCGTGACGCCGAAGATGACGCCCGCGCCGGTGTAGTCACCGAGGGGGCTGTCCGGCTCGGAGTCGGGCAGGTTTTTAAGGTCGATGCCGGCGGCCTTGAGGAGCCTTGCCAGCTCGTCGGTGGTGAGCACGAGGTCAATCAGGCGCTTGCCGTCCTTATAGAGCTCGGGCCGCTGGGCCTCAAACTTCTTGGCGGTGCAGGGCATGATCGCCACGGAGTAGACATCGTCGTCCCCCTTGGAATCGCTGCCGTTATTGAACTGCTGGCGGATGAGCGCGCCGAGCATCTCCATGGGGCTGCCGCAGGTGGACACCTGGGGCATCAGCTCCGGGTGGGCCTTCTCGACATGCTGGATCCAGCCGGGGCAGCAGGAGGTGAACATGGGGAGCTTGGCACCGCTCTTGACCTTTTCGAGAAATTCCGCGCTCTCCTCCATGATCGTGAGGTCGGCGGAGAGGTTCGTGTCGTACACCACGTCCACACCCAGGCGGCGCAGGGCGGTGACGAGCTTTCCGGTGACGGGCTCATTGGCGGGCATGCCGAACTCCTCGGCGAGACCGACGCGCACGCTGGGCGCAAACTGCACCACGACGCGCTTGTTGGGGTCGTTGAGCATGCGCCACATCTCGGGGATCTGGCGGTTGATGGTGAGGGCGCCGGTGGGACATACCGCCGCGCACTGGCCGCAGCCGACGCAGCCGGTCTCAATGAGCATCTTGCCGAAGCCCGGGGCCACAATGGCCTTCTTGCCGCGCTTGGTAAAGTCGATCGCGCCGATGTTCTGTACCTCCGAGCACATGCGCACGCACAGGCCGCAGAGGATGCACTTGGAGGGGTCGCGGGTGATGCAGGGGGAGGACACGTCCAGACGCTCGTGGGAGTAGGTGTTCTCACTGAAGCGCGGCTCCACCACGTTGTAGCGGTGGGCGTACTCCTGGAGCTTGCAGTGACCGCTCTGCTCACAGGTCAGACACTCGGCCCGGTGGCTGCTCATGAGGAGCTGAAGCGTGGTGTGACGGCTCTTGAGCACCTTTTCGCTGTGGGTCTTGACGACTAGGCCGTTTCGCGGCTGCATGGAGCAGGCGGCGTCCAGCGCGCCCTTCTCGTTTTCCACCAGGCACAGGCGGCAGCCGCCGTAGATGGACAGGTTTTCACAGTAGCACAGCGAGGGAATGTCGATGCCGTTGTTTCTGGCGACCTCGAGCACGTTGCGCTCGTCGGTGAACGGACATTCGATGCCGTCGATGATCATTTTCTTTTCACTCATTGCTTAACCCTCCCTGATGGCGCCGACCGGGCAGTTGTCTTTGCAGGTGCCGCACTTGATGCAGCGTGTCGTGTCGATGACGTGTTTGTGGCGCGGCGTGCCGGTGATGGCCTCGACCGGGCAGTTGCGCGCGCATCTGGTGCAGCCGATGCACTTGTCCGTGATAACGTACTGGCTCAGTGCCTTGCAGGTGCCGCAATGGCAGCGCTTGTCACGGATATGCTCGATGTATTCGTCCTCAAAGTTCTGCAGCGTGGACAGAACGGGGTTCGGGGCCGTCTTGCCCAGACCGCACAGGGAGGACACCTGGATCATCTCGGCCAGGTCTCTCAGCTCGTCAAGGTCGCTCATGCGGCCCTTGCCGCTGGTGATGCGCTTTAAGATCTCGTTCATGCGGGTGGTGCCCTCGCGGCAGGGGGTGCACTTGCCGCAGGATTCCTCGCAGATGAAGTTCATGAAGAACTGGGCGATGTTGACCATGCAGCTGTCCTCGTCCATGACGACCAGACCGCCGGAGCCGATGATCGCGCCCACCTTCTTGAGGGAGTCGAAGTCCATGGGCAGGTCCAGATGCTCCTCTGTGAGACATCCGCCGGAGGGGCCGCCGATCTGCACGGCCTTGAACTTCTTGCCGTTTTTGATGCCGCCGCCGATGTCGTAGACGACCTCGCGCAGGGTGGTGCCCATGGGGACCTCGATCAGGCCGGTGTTCACCACATTGCCGGTCAGGGCGAAGGCCTTGGTGCCGGGGCTCTTCTCGGTGCCGACGGAGCGGAACCAGGCGGCGCCCTTCTTGATGATGTCGGGGACGTTGGCAAAGGTCTCGACATTGTTGAGACATGTGGGCTTTCCGAACAGGCCCTTGTCGACGCTTCTGGGGGGCTTGGTGCGCGGCATGCCGCGGTTGCCTTCGATGGAGGCGGTCATGGCCGAGCCCTCGCCGCAGACAAAGGCGCCCGCGCCCTTGTTGATGTGCATGTGGAAGCTCTTGCCGCTGCCGAGGATGTCGTCGCCGATGAGGCCGTATTCTTCGGCCTGCCCGATCGCAATGGTCAGACGGGAAACAGCAAGCGGGTACTCCGCGCGGACATAGATGTAGCCCTCGGTGGAGCCGGTGGCCACGCCCGCGATGATCATGCCCTCGAGGATCTTGTGGGGGTCGCCCTCCATGCAGGAGCGGTCCATGAACGCGCCGGGGTCGCCCTCGTCGCCGTTGCAGACGATGAACTTGACGGGCTCCTCGGTGTGTGCCGCGACCTGGGCCCACTTTTTGCCGGTGGGGAAACCCGCGCCGCCGCGGCCGCGAAGGCCGGAGTCGGTGACCTCCTGGATGACCTCGTCCCCGCTCATCTCGAACAGGGCCTTGGCAAGGGCCTGGTAGCCGCCGATGGAGAAGTATTCCTCGATGCTCTCGGCGTCGATGTGGCCGCAGTGCTCGAGCACGCGGCGGGTCTGCTTCTTGTAGAAGGGGATATCCTCCTGGCGCTTGTAGAGCTGGCCGTTCTGGTGGTAGCCGAGGCGCTCGATAAACTCGCCGCCGAGGATCGTTTTCTCCACGATCTCGGCCACATCCTCGGCGTGGACCTTGGTATAGAGCCAGCCTTCCGGCTCGATGCGCACCAGGGGGCCCATCTCGCAAAAGCCGTGGCAGCCGGACTTCTTGATGCCGGTGGCGGCGCCGCAGGTATCGTTGAGGCTGAGCTCAAAGGCCGCGCCGTGGGCCTCCATCTGGGCCTTCAGCTCCTCATAGACGGCGAGGTTGCCGCCGGCGGCACAGCCGGTGCCGCAGCAGACGAGGACCTTGCGCTTTTCATTCGCGCGGGCCTGCATGAATTTTGCCTGCAGCGCCTTGAACTGTTCAAGATTCTGTATTTTTTCCCGCATGTTCAGGCCTCCTCTCTGAGCTGCTCCACCAGGGCGCGGGCCTTCTCCGGCGTCATGGCGGCATGTACGGTGTCGTTGACCATGACCACGGGGCTCAGACCGCAGGCGCCGAGGCAGGAGACGATTTCCAGCGTGAACAGCCCGTCGTCGGAATTGGGCTTGTGCTCGCTGGTGCCGGTGGCGTCGTAGATGGCCTGGAGGACATTGCTGCTCTTGCGCACATGACATGCCGTGCCGCGGCAGACCTTCATGACGTACTTGCCCTTGGCGTCCAGGGAGAAGTTGCCGTAGAAGGTGGCCACACCGTAGAGCTTCGATTCGCTCATGCCGACCTTTTTGGCGATGTACTCCAGCGCCTCCTGGGGGAGGTAGCGGTACTTCTCCTGCACGTCCTGCATGATGGCGATGACCTTCGCTTTGTCGCTGCCGTACTTGTCCAGTACGGAATCAATAAACCTGAGATCAACGTTTTCCAATGTGATCGCGTCCTTTCTCTGTATGCTTGAAGTTAGCTCTTGATAATTTTGTGACAATCGCTTTGATTATTCTATCTTATTTGATAAAAATAATCAAGTCGTTTTTACAAGAATGGTATGGCAAAATAGACAAAAATATGGAATTTGTAAAAATACTTGACTTTGCAGGCAAAGCTGATACAATGGGACCGCCCGAGCCGTGAGACGTTTTTCTTGCGGTGAGGAAAGATTAACACGATTCTGACGCCGAAACGGAGCTTGAGGCGGAAGGCCGCGCCGCGCAAATACTGCGCCTTGATTGCCATGCCTTCCGGCGTGGCATTTTTCATTCCATTGTGAAACGCGTGTTTCACAATGGAGGACTCGCGTTTATCGCACACGGCGGTGCGTGACACGCCGCGTTTGGTCGACGCGAGGCCTCGCGGAGCTCGGCTCAAGGTGTTTTTAAGGCGGCAAAGCCACCTTAAAAACGAATTGAAATTTTTTTTAGAAACAAAGCAACAGAAAACTGTGTGATGAAAGGAGCAAAAATGGAAACACGCATTGCCGCCATCGCCATTCTGGTGGAGGAGCCGGAATCGGTGGACACGCTCAACGCCCTGCTGCACGACTACGCCCCCTATATCCGCGGGCGCATGGGCATCCCGGACCACGACAGGGGCGTGAACGTGATCTGCCTGGTTCTGGACGCGCCCATGGACACCATCAACGCACTCAGCGGAAAGCTCGGGCGGCTGCCCGGTGTCAGCGCCAAGGCCGTAACGCCGAAAAGTACAAAATAGAAGGAGATAAACACAACATGAAGAAGAAAAACACTGTCCTGACCCTCGCCCTTGCGCTGGTCTTCTGCCTGTTCGGAGGCGCGGCTTTTGCAGATGTTCTGGTGAATACCCGCGTTTTTACTCTCAACGGCACCACCGGCTTCGGCATGGCGGGCATGATCGCAGCGAACGAAAACAAGGTTTGCCCGGAGTATACCTTCACCGTGGAAACTGATCCCTCCGTCGTGACAGCCGCGCTCGTAAGCGGCGACTGCGACATCGCGGCCCTCCCCACAAATGCCGCCGCGGCCCTCTGCAACAAGACCGAAGGCGCGGTGCAGGTGCTGGCCCTCAACACCCGGGGCGTACTGTACCTCGTGACCGACGGGAAGGAGAAGATCGAGAGCATCGCCGATCTCAACGGCAAGACTGTCTATGCCCCGGCCCAGAACCCCAGCTTCATCTTCGCCGCGCTCTGCAAGGCCAGTGACGTGGATGTGACCATCGACAATTCCTATGCCCAGCCGGCAGAGCTGAACACCGCCGTCGCCGCGGGGCAGGTGGGCCTTGCCGTTCTGCCCGAGCCCATGGTGACCATGGCGAGAAGCCAGAACCCGGCGCTCACCGTCGCCCTCGACCTCACCGCAGAGTGGGACAAGGTCTTTGAGCCGGGCAGCCTCGTCCAGGGCTGCGTGGTCGTGCGCCGTGAATTTGCCGAGGCGCATCCTGACGCCGTCAAGGCCTTCCTCACGGACTATGAGACCTCCGTCAAGCTTCTGACCGAGGACACCGAGGCCGCGGCGAAAGCCATTGAAGAAACCGGCATCTTTGCCAAGGCCGCCGTGGCCGCCAAGGCGATCCCCAACTGCAACGTCTGCTTTGTCACCGGCGAGGATATGCAGCGTGAGCTCGCCGCCTTCCTGCAGATCATGGCCGATACCGCGCCACAGTCCATCGGCGGCAAGCTCCCCGGTGAGGACTTCTACTGCATTCTGAAATGAACCCCGCACAGGCTAAGACCCTTCGCCAACTTGCGGTAGCGGTTTTCTGGCTTGCACTCTGGCAGCTTGCCGCCGCGGCGGTGGGAAAGGAGCTGCTTCTGCCCGGCCCTGCGGCGGTTTTGAAAAAGCTCATCGCGCTTGCCTCAACCGGAGACTTCTGGCGCACACTCGCGCGGAGCATCCTGCGGGTGCTGACGGGTATCCTCTCGGCGGTGGTCCTCGGGGTGCTGACGGGCCTGCTCACCCATAAAAGCAGACTTGCGCGGGAGCTGCTGAGCCCCATTATGACGCTGCTCAAAAGCACCCCTGTTGCCTCCTTCATCATCCTGGCTCTGGTGTGGCTGGGGAGAGAGGTGGTGCCGGTGTTCATCGCGGGGCTCATGGTGCTGCCGGTGGTCTGGGCCAACACCGCCGCCGGGCTTGCGGGGATCGACCCCCAGCTTCTGGAGCTTGCGCAGGTGTACCGCTTCCCGCGCAGGAAGACGTTTCGCCGGATCGTGTGGCCGTCGGTGCTGCCCCATCTGCGCGCGGCTCTGCGCTCGGCGCTGGGGCTCGGCTGGAAGGCCGGGATCGCCGCCGAGGTGCTGACCGTGCCGCCTTATTCCATCGGCAAGAGCATCTATGAGGCAAAGCTCTATCTCGAGACCACCGAGCTTTTTGCCTGGACGGCGGCGGTGGTGGCGCTGAGCTTTCTCATCGAGCGCGTGATGCTGCGCCTTGTGGACGGCATCGGCAGAAAGGAGCGGCTGCATGCTGACACTTGAGGAGATCTCCGTCCGCTTCGGCGAGAAGCAGGTGCTGGACAAATGCAGCCTGCGGATCGGAAAAGGGGAGAGGGTCGCCCTGACCGGTCCCTCCGGCTGCGGGAAGACGACCCTGGCCCGCGTTGCGCTGTCACTCCAAAACCCGGATACCGGCACGGTGAGCTGCGGCTTTTCGCGCGTTGCCGCCGTCTTTCAGGAGCCGCGCCTGCTGCCGTGGCTTACGGCAGCGGAGAATGTGAACCTCGTCCTTTCCGACAGCAATGATACCATGGAGGAAGCCCGAGCCTGGCTTGAAAACCTGGAACTCGGAGACTCGGCAGGGCTCTATCCGTCCGAGCTCTCGGGCGGCATGCAGCAGCGCGTGTCCATCGCCCGCGCCCTCGCCGTGAGGCCGGAGCTTCTGGTCATGGACGAGCCCTTCAAGGCCATGGACGAGGCGCTGAGAGACCGCGTCCTGCGCGTCACGGCGGACGCTCTGGGGGATGCGGCGCTCCTGCTCATCACCCACAACGAGCGGGAGGCGTATGCTCTCGGCTGCCGCGTCCTGCGCTACAGAGACGGGTGTTTCGTATAATGGAAATACCGCACAAGGCAATGATGTTAAGACGCCTTGTGCGGTATTATTTCACACTTTTCATCTCTATTATATTGCAATATGCACAAAAGCTGATATAATAAGCACAGATCATTCTACAGGTTTGCTGGAATATTCAACCGCCGCCCGCATGGCTGCCGCCGCCGTTTCAAGGAGGAACGACAGAATGTTTGAGAGAAAACTGTACCGCGAGGATATGCTCCGATGCGCGCTGTGTTATGACGCGCCGTGTTCACGCGCCTGTTCAAGGCTTGACCCGGCGGGACTTCTGCGCAGCATCTGGTTTGATAACGAAAAGGGCGCGGCTTCCCGCCTGCCGGATCTGAACCCCTGCGCGGACTGTGACGCCGCCTGCGAGGCCGCCTGTGTCCGCCCGGCTGAGGTGCCGATCCGCTCCCTGGTCACGCGGCTGTATAGCGAGGTGCGCCCGGAGCTTGAGGTCGCGATGCCCGAAAATGAGGACAGACTTCGCACGGAGCTGTGCGGCATCCCGATCGAAAACCCGTTTTTCCTCTCCTCCTCCGTGGTCGCAAGCTCCTATGACATGTGCGCCAGGGCCTTTGAGGCGGGCTGGGCGGGCGTGTCGTACAAGACGATCTGCTCCTTTGACATCCACGAGGCTTCGCCCCGCTTTTCGGCCATCAGCGGCGACAACGGCGCCATCATCGGTTTTAAGAACATCGAGCAGCTTTCGGACCACAGCGTGGCGGAGAATATGGAGATCTTCCGCCGCCTGAAGGCGAAGTACCCCACAAAGTTTATCCTCGCCTCCATCATGGGGCAGAACGAGCAGGAGTGGGAGGAGCTTGCGCGCGCCTGCGAGGAAAACGGCGCGGACGCCATCGAACTCAACTTCTCCTGCCCCAACATGGCGGAGGAGGGCCTCGGCTCGGATATCGGCCAGGTGCCGGAGCTTGTGGAGCGCTTCACCGCCGCGGCGAGACGCGGCGCGCACATCCCCATACTCGCAAAGCTCACGCCGAACGTCGCGTCCATGAGCACGGCGGCGATTGCCGCCCTCTGCGGCGGAGCGGACGGGGTGTCTGCCATCAATACCATCAAAAGCGTCATCGGCGTCAACGCCCACACCTATGTCTCGGCCCCGGCGGTCAGGGGCATGTCCGCCTTCGGGGGCTACAGCGGCAGCGCGGTCAAGCCCATCGCCCTGCGCTTTATAGCCGAGCTCGGCAAGAACCCGCATTTAAAAGGCATGCACATAAGCGGCATGGGCGGTGTGGACGAGTGGTCGGACGCGCTGGAGTTTATCCTGCTGGGGGCCGGGAGCATCCAGGTGACCACGGCGGTGATGCAGTACGGCTATCGCATCATCGACGATCTGAAAGAGGGATTGAACCTGTACCTTGCGGAAAAGGGCTTTCAGAGCGTCAAAGAGGCGCAGGGCCTCGCGCTGGACGCCGTCAGCGAGACGACGGACATCCTCGAGCGGGACACGGTGGTCTTCCCCAAATTCCACCGGGCCGACTGTATCGGCTGCGGGCGCTGCGTGATCTCGTGCATGGACGGCGGGCACCAGGCGCTCAGGCTCGGCCGCGACCAAAAGCCGCTGCTGGACGGGACAAAATGCGTCGGCTGCCACCTGTGCCTGCTGGTCTGCCCCGCCAAGGCCATCAGCCCAAGCCCGAAGCGCATCGCAAGGAAGAAATAAAAAACAGGAGGCTGTGAAAAAAGTCCCCTTCATCAAGAACACAGTAATATCAACACCGTAGGGGCCGACGCGGCCCAGGCCGGCCTCTCTTGCCCCTTTGGGGCAATT
>CADBJU010000019.1:57137-77412 GCA_902795045.1 Oscillospiraceae bacterium
GTTTTCGCCGGGGGCTTTCTGCTTTATTTTTGGACTGTACCGCTCGGGCCGCCGGGGGCGTCGGCCCCTACACTGTCAATTGACTTTTTTCACAGCCCCGTTTTCATATCAGTCCAGCAGGGATTTGTCGATGATCTGGAAGTTTGCGCGGTGGATGTAGAGGGCCATGCCGTCGATCATGAGCTTTGTGAATCTGGGCAGATCCTCCTGCACCTCCCAGTAGACCTTGTTGCCGGAGAAGGCATAGATCGGGGCGCCCATCTGGGATTTGACAACGACCACCATGGGTTTGCCGAACTGATTTTTCACGCTGTTGACCAGACCGTTTACAAGGGTCGTACTCCAGACACCCGAGGAAGTGGTGTCTATATTGTCCAGATAAAACTCATATTCCGGCACGAGCTTCTTGTCATAGAAGATGCAGGTGTCCCCGCAGGAGATGAGCTGCTTGCCGTCGATCTTGATGGTGATGACGGAGCTCAGGGTCTTGGTGGTATACCACTCGTCCGTCGTGGAGGAATAGGTCCGCTCCTCAACGACATTGTTGTCGATGTCGATGCGCTTGCCGTGCGAGCGCAGGGTGCGCACGCCGGTGTTGTCAAAGATGTCGATGTTGTACTCGTTGCCGATGATGCTGCCGTGCAGGTCGTGGATGCCGCTTCTGAGCCTTGCGCATCCGGCGAGGCCCGTCAGCACCAGCAGGAGCAACACAATTGCAAGGACTCTTTTCATATGCAGTACCTCCGTTTCCTGTTTTCTCTCCGAGATATATCCATTATAAATCATCCGGCAAGCATACACAAGCTGCGTTTTACAATAATTCCAGCCGCATGAGCAGCAGCGCGTGATATCCGCTGCCGCGCAGGTTTATTCCAAGGGGGTTCCGGCCGTATTCCGCAAAGCCCGCGCTCTTATACAGGGCGATGGCCTTTTCGTTGTCTGCCAGCACCTCGAGCTCGAGCTGACGATAGCCTGCCGCTTTTGCGCATTCGACGGCGGCCTCCGTCAGCGCCCGCCCGATGCCGAGACCCCAGAAGTCCTGGGCGACGCTGACGCCGAACCAGGCCCGGTGCCTGAGCTTGGCCCGGTCCCGCACGCACCAGACCCCGGCGGAGCCGACGACCCTGCCGTCCGCCACGGCGAGGATTTCGACCTCATTTTCACTCTCGGCCTTTGTCTTGAGAAACTGCGTCTCTTCCTCCGCCGTCATGGTGATCTCATCCGGGTAATCGACCAGGAAATCGGTCTGCGTGTGGGTCAGGATGAAAAGATCCAGAAGGGCCTGTCCGTCCTGCTCCGTGCCGCTGCGAAGGACACAGGGCCTGCCGTCTTTGAGCGTGATCGTTTTCTCGTACCGCATGTATCGGCGCTCCCTTCCCGCATTTCTATGTCTGAGACAGCTTCTCAATACACCATCTCGCTGTACTTGACGGCGTTGTTCTTGAATCTGACGAGCAGCACGAACTGCAGCACCGTCGAGGCGACGGTCACGATGAGGGCGATCACGACTGCGGCTACCTGGACGTTTTCGTCCGTCGAGTCAAAGCCCGCGTTGAAGGTTGTCGCCGCGTCGTAAAGCGTATGCCACAGTACCGGCAGGAACAGGCCGAGGAAGATATGTTTTCCCGCGCTGCCGCCGTGCAGCTTTGCATAGCGCGCAAGGCCGAGGTTTACACCGAGCGATGCGATTCCGCCGCCGCCGTAGAGGACCTCCTCCAGCGCCGTGAAGCCGAAGCCGACACCGACAAAGGCCAGGGCATATTCATAGACGTTCTTCGGTTTGAAGATCTTCACCATCAAAAGCGCCAGCAGCAGCTTGACAAGCTCCTCGGTAGAACCGGCGACACGAAACGACTTGATCAGGGAGCGGAGCACGACATTCGTCTCCTGCTGCGCCTGCTGCGCCGGCATATTTACGCCCGATTGCGTGATCTCGCCGCCGTGCAGCTTGATCGTCAGCATGCCGAGCCCGACGGCAATGACGGTGGAAATGATCGGCGCGATCACGCCGGCCCCGACCGGGACCCATGCCTGTGCTTTTCCGATCTGCTCGGGGACCTCCCGGCGGATCATTCTGACGTAAACGAAGGCGCAAAGTATAAATGCGATCAGAGAAGTAATAAAACCCATAGCTTCCTCCTGTTATAAAAAGTTGGATCCGATGGCCTGTACCCGATCGGCGTAAGATCGGGCAATGTTTTATGTTCACTACCCAGTATAATATGCCTTTGAAAAAAACACAACAAAAAAATGCATATTTACATATTTAATTTATTTTAAAAATGTTTGCCGTTTTGGGACATCCCTTTTTTTGCAAAAAACAGTCCCGCTTAGGTTATTGCCTTTTTCGTCTCTTTGCGGTATAATGTATTGATAGGATTAAAATAGACTCAGTATGTGTACGGATAAGGGGTCAGCATATGGAGAGAATAACCAGTACACTTGCCCGCGCAGGAAATTACATGGCGACAATGGGCATCGCCGACTTTATTGATATCATCATTGTCGCTTACCTGATCTACCGCGCGATCTGGTTTGTCCGCAAGTCGAGCTTCATCAATCTGGCAAAGGGCCTGATCCTGGTGCTGCTGGCACTGTGGCTGTCGGAGTTCTTCGGCCTGATCATGATAAACTTCATCCTCCGCAAGGCGGTCGAGCTCGGCATGATCGCCCTGGTGATCCTCTTTCAGCCGGAGCTGCGCCGTCTGCTCGAGCGCATGGGCAGCACCCTCAACACCAATATCGGGCCAAGCGGTACGGACATGACCCGCGCCATCAGCGAGGTGGCGCAGGCCTGCGGCGACATGGCGGCCACCAAAACCGGGGCGCTGCTGGTCTTTGAACGAAACGTCTCCCTCGCGCCCATCATCGGCACGGGCTCTGTCGTGAACGCCGACGCCAATGCCGAGCTTATCAAGAACCTGTTTTTCAAAAACGCGCCCTTGCATGACGGCGCGGTCATCCTGCGCGACGGCAGGATCGAGGCGGCAGGCTGCATCCTGCCCCTCTCCAAGCGCCAGAACATCTCCAAGGACTACGGCACCCGCCACCGCGCGGGCTTCGGCGTTGCGGAGGAATCGGATGCCATCGCCGTCATCGTCTCGGAGGAGCGCGGCGATATCTGCGTGGCCATCCATGACGAGATCAAGCGCCACGTCAGCGCCGGTGAGCTTGCCGCGATCCTGACCAAGGAGCTGATACGCGACGAGAGGAAGGACGAAAAGCTGGGCTTCTTCTCCGGCGTCAAGAGCTTTTTCAAACGCGTGGACGACGACAGCGAGGACGAGATCGAAGACGAGACCGGGGACGAGACCGGGGACGGGACCGACAGCGAGGGCGAGCATGAAGACAAACATTAAAAAACTTTATAACAGCCGGGCCTTCTGGATGATCGTCTCCCTGATCTGCTCCGTCATCATGTGGGTGTACGTGGCAAGCGTGGAGACGGAGGAATTCAAGCAGACCTTCCGCGGCGTGCGCGTGCAGCTTGTGGGCGAGACGCTGCTGCGAGACTCGAAAAACCTTGTCATCACCGACATGGACACCAGCACCGTCACGGTGGAGGTCGTCGGCCCCCGCCGCGTCGTCGGCAGCCTGGACTCCGACCAGATCTACGCCCAGATCGACGTGTCCAAGCTTTCCCGCGCGGCTTATACATCACAGCAGTATTCCGTCATTTTCCCGGACGGCACCGAGACCGGCAGCCTCTCCGTCACGCGCAAGACCCCCGAGACCATCAACTTCATGGTCTCCTCCCAGACGACCAAGTCCGTGCAGGTGCGCGGCAGCTTTGACGGCTCCATCGCCGAGGGCTTCATCGCGGAAAGCGTGGTCTTTGATCCCGCCACCATCACCCTCTCCGGCCCCGAGGCGTACCTGAGGAACGTGGACTATGCCTGGGTCAGCTTCGGCAAGGAGAATGTGGACAGCACCTACGAGGTGGAGACCGGCTACACCCTCATGACGGCGGACAACATTCCCGCCTCCACCACCGGCATCAGCTTCTCCACCGATGTCGTGACCGCGACACTGCCGCTGCTGACTGTCAAGGACGTGAGCCTGGGCGTAAACCTCATCGAGGGCGGCGGCGCGACCGCGGAGAACACCAAGGTCACCATCGAGCCCGAGACCATCAGCCTCGCGGGCGACTCGAAGCTGCTGGCGGGCATCAACAAGATAAACCTCGCCTCCATCGACCTGACCGATTTCACCACCTCCTTCAGCGATACATATGTCATCCCCATTGACAATGAGCTGAGGAACATCACCGGCGCCA
Organism: Oscillospiraceae bacterium; assembly: GCA_902795045.1. Lineage (GTDB taxonomy): Bacteria > Bacillota > Clostridia > Oscillospirales > Oscillospiraceae > Limivicinus. The sequence goes on from CADBJU010000019.1 coordinate 61,414, forward strand.
CCGAGGCCAAGGTGACGGTGGAGATCGTGGGCCTGGAGACCAAGAACGTCAAGGTGACAAATATCTCCTGCATCAACGTGACGGAGGGCTATGCGGCCGACATCCTTACCAAGAGCCTGAACGTGACCCTGCGCGGAAGTCCCGAGAGCCTTGCCCAGCTCAAGGACGAGAACATCCGGGCGGTCGCGGATCTGGCGGACATGAATGAATCCGTCGGCACCTACATGCCCAGGGTGCGCATCTATGTGGACGGGTACACCGATGTGGGCGCCATCAAGTCCGGCGGCACGGACTACGCGGTTTATATCCAGATCGATAAGGCTCCCGAGAAGGTCCCGGAGGTAATACCGGAAATGGAGAGTGATCTGGATTGACACAGGACGCCATCGTTTATAAATGCCTGGACAGGGAGCGGGCGGAGGTCGTCGTGACCCGCGCCACCGCCTGCGGCTCCAACTGCGCAAGCTGCGAGGCCTGCGTGTTCCAGAACGAGCTCAAAACCGTGGCCCGCAATCTTGTCGGCGCAAGGCCGGGACAGAAGGTCCTGATCGAGAGCAAGTCCTCCCGGGTCTACGGGGCGATCATGCTGGTGTACATCGTGCCGATCCTGCTTGCGGTGCTGGGCTGCTTCCTGGCCTACGGCGCGGGCGCGTCGGAGGGGGTCTGCGTCCTGTGCACCTTCCTGGGCTTCATCCTGGGGGCCGTGATCATCGTGCTGACCCAGCGCATGAGAAAGGACAAAAACCCCATCAGCTTTGATATCATCTCAATTCAATCATAAATTTTTGGAGGCAATATGATCAAAAGCATGACCGGCTACGGCAGTGCGAAGGGGACCGTCGAGGGACTCCAGATCACCGTCGAGCTCAAGAGCGTGAACAACCGCTATCTGGACGCGTCCGTCCGCCTGCCCAGAAGCTTCCTCTTTGCCGAGGACGCCGTGAAATCCGCCGTACAGCGGCACATCAGCCGCGGCAAGGTGGATGTGTTCGTGACGGTGGACGCAAGCGAGGCGGGCGACATGAACGTGAAGGTCAACGAGCCGCTGCTGCGCGGCTATCTGGAGGCCTTCCGCCACATCGCGGAGGAGTACGGCCTTGCAAACGACGCGACCGTCCTCTCTGTCAGCCGCTTTCCCGACGTGCTGACCGTGGAGAAAAAGGATCTGGACGCGGACGCCATCTCTGCCGGGATTCTGGACATCACCGAGCGGGCCCTCAATGACTTTGACGCCATGCGCGAGCGCGAGGGCATGAAGCTAAGGGACGATGTCCTGAGCCGTCTCGGCACCATCGACGCGCTTGTCTCTGCCGTCGAGCAGGCAAGCCCCGAGACCGTCGCCGCCTACCGGGCAAGGCTCGAGGCCAAGATGGCGGAGGTGCTCGGCACCGCCGGCATCGACGAAAACCGCATCCTCGCCGAGGCCGCGATCTTTGCCGACCACATCGCCGTGGACGAGGAGACCGTGCGTCTTCGCAGCCACATGAGCCAGCTCAAAACCATGATCGGCGGCAATTCCCCCACGGGCCGCAAGATCGACTTTCTGATCCAGGAGTTTAACCGCGAGGCCAACACCATCGGCTCCAAGTGCCAGAACTCCGACATCGCCCACACCGTCGTGGATCTCAAATCCGAGATCGAAAAGATCCGCGAGCAGATCCAGAACATCGAGTAAGCAGCCATGAAACTGATCGGAATCGGCTTCGGCAACCTTGTCTCGGCGGGCCGGATCATTGCCATCGTCAGTCCCGACTCCGCGCCCATCAAGCGCATGGTGCAGGACGCGCGGGAGCGGGGACTTCTCATTGACGCCTCCTTCGGCCGCAGCACCAAAGCGGTCATCACCATGGACAGCGGCAACGTGATCCTCTCGGCCCTGACCCCGGAAACCCTTGCGGCGCGCTGCGCCGACAATTCTGAGGAAGGCGGATATAAGGATGAGTGAAAAGGGAAAACTCCTTGTGATCTCCGGCCCCTCCGGCGCGGGGAAGAGCACGGTGGTCTTCAAGGCCATCGAGGGCAGGAGCGACGTGTGCTTCTCCACCTCGGTCACCACGCGCAGTCCCCGGCCCGGCGAGGTCGACGGCAGGGAATACTTCTTTATCGACTTCAAGCGCTTTCACGAGATGGTCAAAAACGACGAGCTTTTGGAGCACGCCGAGTATGTGACCAACTGCTACGGCACGCCGCGCGCTTATGTGGAGCAGCGCCTGAACGAGGGCATGAACGTCGTGCTGGATATCGAGATCCTGGGCGCGCGCCAGGTAAAGAAGAAAATGCCCGGGGCCGTGCTGATCTTCATCGCCCCGCCCTCGCTTGTTGAGCTGGAGCGCCGCCTGCGGGGCCGCGGCACCGACACCGAGGAGGCTATCCTGGGCCGCCTCACTCGCGCCCGCCAGGAGTATCAGGAGGCTGACTTCTACGATTATCTCATCATCAACGACGATGTGGAGAAGGCGGCAAAGCAGCTGAGCGCCATCATCGAGGCCGAGCACTGCCGCTTCACCGACTGGCAAGATTGGCTCAAGTCCAATTGATTTGTTAATACATTAATTTTTATCGCCGTCCTATGACGGCAGAATGGAGAATTATCATGATGCTTTATCCCCCTGTTGCCGAACTCGTTGACAAAATCGGCAGCCGCTACCAGCTTGTTAACCTCGTCGCCAAGCGCGCCAGGACCATCTCCTCCGAGGCGGAGGAGAAGCAGATCCCCCTCGAGAGAAAAGCGGTCTCCACCGCCATCGAGGAGGTCTATACCGGCAAGCTCAGCATCGAGCACAAGCAGCACTAAGGCAACACCGCACAATACGCCTGCGGCATCTTCCGGAAAATTTGTGCCCTGATTTCGTCACTTTTTCTTGAGGTACACAAAGTACATCTGCGAAAAAGTGTCATCATCAGAACCCAAATTTTCTCGGAATCTGCTCTTGCCGCATTATGCGGTATTGCACTAAACCCAAATCCAGCCTGATCCGGAGGGGCGTCCATGTCCAGAGCAGTGGCAAAGATCGCGGTCTCGGCCGCAACATACTGGCTTGACAAGCCCTACGACTATCTCCTGCCGCCGGAGCTTGCGGAGAAGGCAAAGCCCGGCATGCGGGTCCACGTGCCCTTCTCCCGCGGCAACCGCCGGACGGAGGGCGTCATCCTCGCGGTCTCGGAGCACAGCGACTATGACCAGCCCCTCAAGGCGGTGCTCCAGCTTCTGGACGAGGAGCCTGTCCTTTCCGAAGAGCAGTTAAAGCTTGCCTTCTTCATGCGCGAGCGCTTTTTCTGCACGGTCTATGACGCGGTGCGCGCCATGCTCCCCGCGGGCCTCTGGTTCGACGAGGAGGGGAGACGGCGCGTAAACGACAAGAGCATCGAGATGGCGCGCCTTGCCATCGAGCCCGAGGAGGCCGAGGCCCTGCGCGACGCAAAGCGCCTGCGTTCTCCGGGCCAGGCCGCGATCCTCGAACAGCTTTGCGCCTTCGAGTGTCTGCCGAGCCACGATCTCCTGCTGCACACCGGCACGAAGCGCCAGGCTCTCAAGGCCCTGGAAAAGGCGGGAGCTGTGGAGCTCTACCAGAAGGAGGCCTACCGCCGCCCACAGATCCACCTGGGGGCGACGGACCCGCTGCCCGTCCTGTCGGATGAGCAGGAGAAGGCCTTCACCGGTATCGACGCGCTTGCCCGGTCGGACAAGGCCGGGGCGGCGCTTTTGTTCGGTGTCACCGGCAGCGGCAAAACGAGCGTCTACATCCACCTCATCGACCGCCAGCTCCGGCGGGGCCGGGCGGTGATACTGCTGGTGCCGGAGATCGCCCTGACGCCGCAGATGATCCAGACCTTCTCCTCCCACTTCGGAAACGAGGTGGCGGTATTGCACAGCAGCCTCTCCGTCGGGGAGCGCTACGACGAGTGGAAGCGGGTCAGAACGGGCAAGGCGCGGGTCGTCATCGGCACCCGCAGCGCCGTCTTCGCCCCCGCGCCCGAGCTCGGCCTCATCATCATCGACGAGGAGCAGGAAGAGACCTACAAATCCGAAAACATCCCGCGCTATAACGCACGGGACGTTGCAAAGTACCGCTGCGCCAAGGCAAACTGCCTGCTGCTTCTGGGCTCTGCCACGCCGGACATCGTCAGCATGTACGCAGCCAAAACCGGGCGCTACGCGTATTTTGAGCTTTCCACCCGCTATAACGAGCACGAGCTTCCCGCCGTCGAGATCGTGGACATGAAACGCGAGCTCCGCCATGGAAACGGCGGCAGCATCAGCGAGAGACTGCGCGAGGAGCTGCAGACGAACATCGACCGCGGCGAGCAGTCCATCCTGTTCATCAACCGCCGGGGCGCAAACCGCCTCATCAGCTGCGGCGAGTGCGGCTATGTCTACAGGTGCCCGCGCTGCAGCGTGTCGCTGACCTATCACAGCACGAACCGGCGCCTTCGCTGCCACTACTGCGGCTACTCCCGGCGCCCGGACGAAGCCTGCCCCGACTGCGGCGGCATGCTCAAATATATCGGCGTCGGCACCCAGATGGTGGAGACGGAGCTGAAAGAATTGTTCCCGGGCAGCGAGGTTTTGCGCATGGACGCGGACACCGTGGCCCCGGCGGGCTCCCACGAAAAGCTCCTGGACCGCTTCCGCGAGGAGAAGATCCCCATCATGGTGGGCACGCAGATGGTCACGAAGGGCCTGAATTTTGAGAACGTGACCCTCGTCGGCGTCATCTCCGCCGACCAGAGCCTCTACGCCGGCGACTACCGGGCGGGGGAGCGCACCTTCTCCCTCATCACCCAGGTGGTGGGCCGAAGCGGCCGCGGACAAAAGCCGGGCCGCGCCGTCATCCAGACCTATACCCCCGACAATGAGACCATCGTCCAGGCGGCAAGCCAGGACTATCAGGCGTTTTACGACTCTGAGGTCGGCCTGCGGAAGCTCCAGCACACTCCGCCCTTTTCGGAGCTTTTGTCCATAACCGCCTCGGGCATGAGCGAGGAGCATGTCTTCCGTGCCTGCCGCCGGATCCGGGAGCGTCTCGACGGCCTCATCACCGACGGCAGCGCCGAAGTGCTTGGCCCCGCGCCCCTTGCGGTGGTAAAGGTGAACAACCGCTTCCGCTACCGCGTCATGATCTACGGCCAGGCCAACCGGGGCCTGCGCGGTATCGTTGCCGGCGTGGTGATGGAGTTTTGCCGGGACAAACAGTTTGCCGATGTGGCGATCTACGCGGACAACGATCCAAACGACTAAAATTTGATTGGAGACATACAATGGCACGCAGAAATATTCTCACCAAGGAAGAGCCCGGGCTTTATAAAAACTGCCGCCCGGTGACGGACTTTAACCCCAGACTGCACCAGCTTCTCGACGACATGCGGGATACCCTCTCCCAGGAAAACGGCGTCGGCCTTGCCGCGCCCCAGGTGGGTGTGCTGCGCCGCGCGGTCATCGTGCTGGAGACCAATGTTCCCGAGGGCGAGGAGGAGTACATCATCGAGCTTGTAAACCCCGAGATCATCGAGAGCGACGGGGAGCAGTACGGCGCCGAGGGCTGCCTGAGCGTGCCGGGCGAATACGGCCTTGTGAGAAGACCCATGCATGTCAAAGTCCGCGCCCAGGACCGCAACGGCGAATCCTTCGAGGTGGAGGGCGAGGGCCTGACCGCAAGGTGCTTCTGCCACGAGATCGACCACCTCAACGGCATCGTGTTCACCTCCAAGTGTGAGCGCATGCTGACCGAGGAAGAGCTGGAAAGCGGCAAGTTCAACGAGTGAGGCGGGGGAGCACATGCGTGTCGTGTTTATGGGGACCCCGGATTTTGCGGCGGCCTCCCTTCAAAAGCTGATTGACGAAAACTATGACGTCGCGGGCGTCTTCACCCAGCCGGACAAGCCGAAGGGCCGCGGCATGGAGATGAGCTTTTCGCCCGTCAAGGAGCTTGCCCTCAGACATGGTCTCCCGGTCTACCAGCCGGAGAAAATGCGCGACGGGACGGCGCTCCAAATTGTCAAGGACTTAAACCCCGACATCCTCGTGGTGGTTGCCTACGGGCGTATTTTGCCGGACGATATCCTCGCCGTGCCGAAGTTCGGCGCGATCAATGTCCACGGCTCGCTTCTGCCGAAGTACCGCGGCGCGGCGCCCATCCAGTGGGCGGTATTGAACGGGGACAGGACCACCGGTGTCACCACCATGTACCTTGCCCACGACATGGACGCGGGCGACGTGATCTACACCGAGGAAACGGAGATCGGCGAATTTGAGACGGCGGGGGAGCTCTTTGACCGCCTGATGGTCATGGGCGCGGACCTTCTCGACAAAACCCTGCGGGACATCGAGGCGGGCACTGCACCGCACACGCCCCAGGATCACAGCCGGGCGACGTATGTCAAAATGCTGGATAAATCCATTTGTCCCATAGACTGGAACAAGTCGCCCCGCGAGATCGTCAAACATATATACGGCCTGCAGCCCTGGCCCGTTGCGACCATGGAGCTGGAGGGAAAGAGCTTCCGCGTCTTCGGCGCGGCCTATACGGATGTGAAAACCAAGAAGGCGCCCGGCTCTGTCGTCAGAGCGGACGACTGCCTTGTGATTGCCTGCGCGGACGGACAGTGCATTGCAATTACCGAACTCCAGGCTCCCGGTAAAAAGCGTATGCAGGCCGCCGATTTCCTGCGCGGCCATAAGATCGCGGTATCATGAATAAAACGACAAACGCGCGTGCGGCCGCGCTGGAAGCCTTGATGCGCTGCCGCCGGGATGGGGCCTGGTCCGGGGACGTGCTCGACAGCATTTTAAGCCGCGCAAACCTTGACCGGCGCGACGCGGCCCTGGCCTCCCGCCTCTGCCTCGGTGTGCTGCAAAACGACAGGCTGTGCGATTTTTACATCGACAGCTTCTGCCATACAAAGCTCGAGCCGCCGGTGCGGGACATCCTGCGTCTCGGCGTCTATCAGCTCCTTTTCCTCGACCGCGTTCCTGCCCGCGCGGCGGTGAGCGAGACGGTGGAGCTGTGCAGGGCACGCGGCTATGCCCGGGCCTCCGGCCTTGTCAACGCCGTCCTGCGCCGCGTTGCGGACGCTGACAGCCTGCCCGAGATCCCCGGCGAGGGGACGACCGCGTACCTCGCCACCCGCTGGAGCCACCCCGAATGGCTGTGCGAAACTCTGACGAACGAAAAGGGCTATGCCTTTGCGGAGGCCTTTTTGAAAAAGAACAACGAGCCGCCCAGGCTCTTCATCCAGGTCAACACCCTGAAGGTGAGCACGGCGGATTATATCCGGGCCTTACAGCGCGCGGAGATCCCCTTTGAGGCCATGGAGCCGGAGGGCTGCATCGCGCTGGAGGGCGGGCTTGCCACCGCGCTGCCGGGCTTCGAGGAGGGCCTTTTCTATGTACAGGACCGGGCCGCGCGTCTCGCCGTTGAGATCGCCGCGCCCGAACCCGGCATGCACGTACTCGACGCCTGCGCCTGTCCCGGCGGCAAGAGCTTCGCCGCCGCCATCCGCATGGAAAACCGGGGAAAAATCCTCTCCTGCGACATCCACGAAAAGAAGCTGCGCGTGCTGCAAAGCGGGGCGGAGCGGCTCGGCATCGACATCATCGAGACCCGGCCCATGGACGCGCGTGTCTTCGATGCGGCGCTCGAAAAGAGCTTCGACCTTGTGATCGCGGATGTGCCCTGCTCGGGCCTCGGCGTGATCGCCAAAAAGCCGGAAATCAGAACGAAGAAACCCGAAGAGCTTCAAGGCCTGCCCGCCATCCAGGGCGCGATCCTGGATAATCTCAGCCGCTGTGTAAAGCCGGGCGGGACGCTCCTGTATTCCACCTGCACGATCCTGAAAGAAGAAAACGAGGCCGTGGTCCTGCGCTTTCTGCGGGAGCACACGGATTACCGGGCCGAGGACTTTACCTGCTGCGGCATCGAAAGCGACAGCGGCATGTACACCTTCTGGCCCCAGATCGACGGCACCGACGGCTTTTTTGCCGCGAGACTTACAAGGACTTTCTGAGAAGCTATGAACGAAATCGCCGAAAAACCGGATATCCTCTCCCTCTTGCCGGAGGAGCTGGAGGCGGCGCTCGCCGCCCTGGGTCAGCCGCGCTTTCGCGCTGCCCAGATTTTCCAGTGGCTCGGCCGCGGCGTGCGGGACTTTGACGTGATGACCAATCTCTCCAAGGACCTGCGTGAAAAGCTGAAAGAAAACTTCCATCTCTACGCCCCGAAGGTTTTGAGCAAGCAGGTCTCCGCCATCGACGGGACGATCAAATACCTCTGGGAGCTCAGTGACGGCAACGCCGTTGAGACCGTCGTCATGAGCTATAAGCACGGGAACACGGTCTGCGTCTCGTCCCAGGTGGGCTGCCGCCAGGGCTGCGCCTTCTGCGCCTCCACGATCGGGGGGCTCGTGCGCAATCTGCGCGCCTCGGAGATTCTGGACGAGGTCATTTTCTCGGAGCTGGATTCCGGCAAGAAAATCTCCAATATCGTCCTCATGGGCATCGGCGAGCCGCTGGATAACTTCGACAACGTCATGCGCTTTCTCGAGCTTGTGAACCATCCCAAGGGCATGAACATCGGCATGCGGCATATCTCTCTGTCCACCTGCGGCATCATCGAGAAGTTTGACGAGCTCGCGGCACGGGATTTGCAGCTCACGCTCTCGGTCTCCCTCCACGCGCCGGACGACGAGACGCGCTCTCGCATCATGCCCGCCAATCATGGGCGCGGCGTGGAGAAGCTCATCGACGCCTGCCGGGTCTATTACGAAAAGACCGGGCGGCGCATCTCCTTTGAGTACGCCATGATCGACGGGGTAAACGACAGCATAGAGCAGGCGAAAAAGCTTGCAAAGCATGCCCGCGCGGTCGCGGCGCACGTCAATCTTATTCCGCTCAACCATGTGGAGGAGCGGCAGTTTCAGCCCTCCACGCCGGAGCATATGAAGCAGTTTATCGCCATTCTGGAGGAAAACGGCGTCAACGTCACCGTCCGGCGCAGACTGGGCAGCGACGTGGACGCCTCCTGCGGGCAGCTCCGGCGCAAGATGCAGAAGCAGAGGGGAGGGCAAAAACCGTCATGAAAAGCTTTGGCCTGACAGACAAGGGCGCTGTCAGAAAGGACAACCAGGACTGTTTTATCCTGGAAAAGTGCGATGTCAAGGGCTGCCTGATCGTGGGGCTGTGTGACGGGATGGGCGGCGCGAAGGCGGGCGGCATCGCAAGCCAGCTCGCCAACAAGGCCTTCGTCTCCTATATCTACGAGAAGATGATCTCCCGTCTGCCGCGCAATGTGGACTACCAGCGCATCCTGGAAAACGCCTGCGCGGAGGCAAACGGCGTCTCCTTCGAGTATTCCCATTTCGATCAGGATTTCGACGGCATGGGCACCACCATTGTCGGCGGTGTGATTAAAAACAACGGGAATGGGTATATTATCAACGTGGGCGACAGCCGTGCCTATCTCATCACGAAGCGCCCCTCCGCCATCCGGCAGATCACCCGGGACCACTCCCTGGTGGGGGAGCTGGTGGAGGCCGGGGCCATCACCGCCGAGCAGGCGCGGTCCCATCCGAAGAAAAACGTCATCACCCGCGCCCTGGGCTCAGACCCGAGCGTGCAGTGTGATTATTATACCTTCTCTCTGCAAAGCGGCGACATCCTGCTTCTGTGCTCGGACGGGCTTTCCAACATCGTCTCCGATCTGGAGATGCTGGAATGCGCCAGGGAATTCCCCGAGCCCGAGCAGCTTTGCCGCATGCTCATGAACAAGGCGCTGAACCGCGGCGCAAAGGACAATGTGACGGTCGTTGCGGTCATGCGCTGACAGCCAATCGGAGATCTTTATGGACTACAAGGACAAGTTTATCGGCCGGGTCTTTGACGATCGCTACGAGATCCAGGAGCTGATCGGCGAGGGCGGCATGTCGATCGTGTACAAGGCGCAGGACCTGAGACTCAACCGCAGTGTGGCGGTGAAGATCATGCGCGAGGAGATGGCGGCGGACGAGGAATTCCGCCGTACCTTCTGCGCCGAGGCCCACGCCGTTGCCATGCTCTCCAACCCGAATATCGTGGCCGTGTATGATGTCAGCCACAGCGATGAAATCGAATACATAGTCATGGAACTGGTAGACGGGATCACGCTGCGGCAATACATGGACCGGCGCGGCGCGCTGCAATGGCGGGAGGTGCTGCACTTTACGCGGCAGATCGCCCGCGCGCTTGCCCACGCCCATGAGCGCGGCATCATCCACCGGGACATCAAGCCTCAGAACATCATGATGCTGCGCGACGGCACCGTGAAGGTGGAGGATTTCGGCATCGCGGCCCTGGAAAACGAGGTCCACGAGAATGACGGCCAGGCCATCGGCTCCATCCACTATATCGCGCCCGAGCAGGCGCGGGGAGAGCTTCCCGACGCCCGCAGCGACATCTACTCTCTCGGCATCGTGATGTACGAGATGCTCACGGCCAAAAAGCCCTACGAGGGCGAGACCATCGGCGAGATCGCCGTCAAGCACCTCAGCGCAGACTTTGTACCGCCCCATGAACTGGTCGAGGACGTGCCGCCGGAGCTGGAGCGCATCACCCTCAAGGCCATGTGCGCCGATATCGACGAGCGCTACCAGAGCGCAAACGAGCTGCTGGAGGATCTGGAGCTCTTTGTGCAGGAGCAGCTCAAGCCCGCCGAGCCCGAGGAAAAGCCGATGGAGAACCCCGGCGTGGTGCCCGTGCGCTCGGTGAGCGAGATGAATAAAGAGCGCTTTCTGCTCCGCCACCGTAGAGCGCGGCGCGTGACCTTCCTGATGGGGAGCTTCGGGGCCCTGAGCCTTTGCGTTGTGATGTTCGTATTCATGTGGAACTTCTGGCTTAAGGAGGTCTTTTCCCCCGCCGAGCGCATCAGCCTTCCGAATTTCGTCGGCAGCGACTACCACCGCGTCGTGGACAATGCGGAGCTTGCAAGCCTCTACAGCTTTGATATCGTCTACGTCATCAACACCGAGACCGAGAGCGGCACCGTCCTCTCCCAGAACCCGGACCCCGGCCGCAGTATGATGGTTACGCCCGACGGCATCAAGGTGGAGCTGTCGGTCAGCACCGGCAAGGTTTTCAGCGAGGTGCCGGACGTGGTGAATCTCGACTACCGCGAGGCCAAGAACCGCCTGCAGAAGGCGGGCTTCATCGTGGACATCGAAAACGCCGTCTCCTCCAGCGTCACCAAGGACTATGTCATCAGCACGAGCCCCATGGCGGGCGAGCAGATGAGCTCCGGCTCCACGGTCTATGTGGTGGTTTCCACCGGCCCGCAGACAAGCTATGTGCGCATGCCGAACGTCATCGGCCTTTCCGAGGAGGCCGCCATCAGCCGCTTGGAAAGCGCGGGTCTAAGCTACGGCGGGTCCGACCGCGTGTACAGCGACGTGGATGCCGGCACCGTCATCGGGCAGAGCAGTGACGCCTTCACCGAGATCGAAGAGCACTCCAAAATTGCCCTCAAGGTCTCCCTCGGGCCGCAGCTGTAGGAGGCGCGGATGATCGAAGGAATTATCATCAAGGCCCTCAGCGGCTTTTACTATGTGGCCTCCGAGGGAAAAATCATCGACTGCAAGGCAAGGGGCCGCTTCCGGCTCGACGGCAGCTCCCCACTTGTGGGGGACCGGGTGCGCGTCAGCCTGGACACACACGGCAAGGGCCGCGTGGATGAGGTAAAGGAGCGTAAAAACTGGTTCATCCGCCCGGCGGTCGCCAATATCGACACGCTGGTTTTCGTCGCGGCGAACACAAACCCCGTCACGGACCCCTTCCTGGTGGACCGCTTCTCCGTCATTGCCGCCGAGGCCGGGTGCGAGCTGGTGATCTGTGTCAATAAGACGGATATCGACCCGGGGGATCAGCTTTTTGAGATCTTCACGAAAGCGGGCTTTCCCGTCGTGCGCGCAAGCGCCGTGACGGGGGAGGGCGTGGATGAGCTGCGAAACCTTCTCCGCGGCAAGGTCAGCGCCTTCAGCGGCAACTCCGGCGTCGGCAAGTCGAGCCTTCTGAACGTCCTGCTGCCGGACGCCCATATCAAGACCGCCGAGGTAAGCGAGAAGCTGGGCCGCGGCAAGCATACCACCCGCCATGTGGAGCTCTACGCCCTGGGCGAGGACACCTTTATTGCCGATACCCCGGGCTTTGCCTCTCTCGATGTGACCATGACCAATGTCATATTGAAGGAAAATCTCCAGTATGATTTCCCGGACTTCGAGCCCTACATAGGCTCCTGCCGCTTTCACGACTGCGCCCATCTCAAGGAGCCGGGCTGCGCCGTGACGGGGGCGGTGGCCGACGGACTCATCGCCCCGAGCCGCTACCGCTCCTACGCAAGACTCTATGAAATCAGCGCCCAGCACAAATTCTGGGAATACAAGGAAGAATAAATAAAACGCCTCCCGCATATGCTGTGATGAGTATCACAGGGCGGGAGGCGTTTTTTATGCGCAGAGGACGCCGTTGTCTGTGGGGCCTGGCCGCCATCATCCTGGGGCTTGTGATCCTGCTGGCGCTGGTGCTGCCGTCGTCGTTCTGGTGGTTTGCGCTGGCGGCGGGCCTGATCGGGTACGGAGTTTGGTATCTGCATTGCTGTTGGTAAGGGAAAGGAGAGGGCTATGAAAATCTTTGTGTTCCGCATGCCGCGCTTTCTGGCGCGGATCCTGCTCCGCCTGCAGACATAACAGGGCCGGACAGGGCATAAGCTGTATTACACGGGAGGACACCGCGCGTTTTCCCGCAGGTCTCCATCTGCCGCTTATGGAGATCAAAAGCTTCACCATCCGAGCGGCAGAAGGAGCAATGCATGGAAATCAGCTTTGAAGGCAGAGAGGCCGTTGTTTACAGGGAATTTGCGTATCAGACCCGCCGCACGCAGGAGACGGCGGAGTGCGTCGTGCCGGACACGGACGCGGACATCCAGAAGATTGCCGCCGTGCAGAGCGGCGTGCTGCTCAAAAGCAAGGACTTAAGCTCCCGGGGCGTCACGGTTTCGGGCGAGCTCTGCGCGAGCGTACTGTACATCCGTGAAGGGGAGCCGGGTATCGGGTGCATCCGCGTCCGCAAGCCCTTCACGCTGGAATATGAGCTGGAGGGCCTGGAGACCGAGAGCCTGGCCCAGGTGACGCTGCTGCTGCAGGGGACGGATGTGCGCCTCGTCAACCCGCGCAAAATCTCCGTGACCTTCGACGTGGAGGGGCTTTTGAGCTGCTATCGCAGCGAGAGCCTGAACGTGGACGCGATCCTGCCGGAGGACGCCGCAGGGCTGCACGTCAGAACGGAGCAGCACAGCCTGACCCTGCCGAACGCCGTGTGCGAAAAGAGCGTCGCCGTCAACGAGCAGTTTCCCTTTACCGACGCGCAGGCGGTCCCGGAGGCGCTCTTATGGGAAAAGCCCCGGCTGCTGGTCCGCGACTGCCAGCTCATCGGCAGCAAAATGATCGTCAAGGGCAGCGTCGAGCTCACGGTCCTGGGCCTCGGCGCAGAGGACGCCCTGCCGACGGTCAATGCGTTCTCCACACCCTTCTCCCAGATCGTCGAGATCGGCGCGGAGAGCATGCAGTACTGCACCGTGCGGCCCGAGATCACAGGGGTGTATGTGGACCTCATCGATACCATCAGCGGCGAGAAGGCCCTGGACATGGAGCTGCACGCGGTCTTGCAGCTCATGTGCTGCGAGCAGCGGGACATCCGCTGCGTCGCCGACGCCTACAGTAATCTCATGCCGTCCGAGCTTAAGCGCCAGCAGCAGGAGTACGCGATCAGCGCCGCCGCCGAAGCCGAGACCATCAGGGCCGAGGAGCGCGTCGGCCTCATGGAGGAGTGCGCGGAGCTGCTGCATGTCTTCGCCTCTTTGACGCGCCTGAGCTGTGACAGCGGAAAGCTCTCCGCCGCTGTGACGCTGGACTTTATCTTTAAAAACGGCGAGGGAAAGCTCACGGCCTGCCGCAGGACCGTCACCATGTCCGGCGGGACCGAGGGCCGGGAAAGACGCGTGCTGGGCGCGGGACAGCTCAAGCTCGAGACAAAGCCGGACGGGGAATATGTGGAATGCGCCGTCACGGCGGAGATCCTGTGCGCAGCCTGCGAGAGACAGAGCGTCAGCGCCGTCAGCGGCGTTGTGCTCAGCGAGGAGGGCGCCTATGTGCAGGGGAGCCTGCCGACCCTGACCCTGGTGCGCCGGGAGGGGGAGAGCCTCTGGACCCTCGCCAAGCGCTACCACTCGAGCGAGGAAAAGATCCGCGAGCTCAACGAGGACCCGGAGAACACCGCAAGGATGCTGCTGATCCCCAAGTGCATATAAAAAGAAGGCGCGCTGCAAAATACGAAAACATGTCATTCCGAACCAGTGACCGATGTCACTGGTGTGGGAATCCGTCTCTTTTATGTAAGGAAAAACGGATTGCCACGACCAGTTTGAGAACTGGTCTCGCAATGACAGCGCATTCTGCAACGCGCCTGCATAAGCTGAAAGGCGCAGAAGCGACGGCTTCTGCGCCTCTGCAGCTATGCTTATTTCTGTTCTCTGATGATCCTGACGCATTCGATCATGCTCATGACCATCAGCGGCATGAAGATCATGGACGAATACTCATTGAAGGCAAAGGGCTCGCGGATGATGCCGGAGATGAAGAGGCTGAACACAAACAGCACGAACAGTCCGTAGTAGGGGACCGTGGCGCGGTGGTTGAGCTTTCCGTTTGTCAGAAACTCCAGATCCTCGGTGAAGACCTTGCAGTCGGAGTCCAGCGTGCCGGTCATGAACAGGATGCCGGAGATGATGAAGATCACGCAGGGGATGAAGGAGGCGATGTTCTTCGCGAGGTTAAAGCTCATGATGACATCCTGGTACATCCACGACACCGCCATCCACACGAAGGCCAGCACCGTCGGCAGGATCATGGTCCCGGCGATATACTCGCGCATGGTGCGGCCCTTGGAGATGTGGGCAAGCCACCTCGACACCGTGGGTGTCCAGGACAAAAACCAGAAGATCCAGCTTGCCGCCGTGGCGCCGTTAAAGTATTCCTTCCAGAAGGCCCCGGTGATGGAGCCGGTGATGGGGCTGAATTTGAAATCGGTGAGCGGGGTGGACAGCACCGCGAGAAACGCGAAGAAGAACACCAGGAACGCAAGTCTCGACATGCCCTTGAGCAGATTGTTGCGGGCGGAGATCATGGCCACCATCACCGTGATGGCGGCGAGCATGAATTTCATGCCGGGGAAGTTGAGGCCGATGAAGCGAGCCACGGTGTTCATGCCGGTCCAGAGCGAGATGGACATGCCCAGGACCGTGGAGAGCATGGCGGCGAGCTTGCCGATTTTCGAGTCCATGTGCCGCATGTACCACAGGCCCATCACGGAGTACATGGCCCAGACGGGCGCGCCGTTGAGAAGCGCCACCATCGTGACGGACTCTGTCGGGTTCAGACCCTGCTGCACGTAGCCCACCAGGTCGCCCGGCGCGTACATGAGCGCAACGCCCGTACCCGCGACGAATACGCCCGCGATCCATACACCGAGGGACCACGGGGCCTCGCTGGTGTGGTTATCAAGCTCGATGCGTTTTCCGTTTCTGTCCCTGCTTTTGCAGGCCACGAACAGCGCAAGGCACAGGATAATGCACAGCACCGTTGTCACCGCGCCGACCATGTATACGATCTGATTGAATATGTTCATATGACCATCTTCTTTCTCCAAACTCCCGGCCCGGCGCAGTGTTCCCCGCGCGGACATATCGGGCGTTAGCATACCACAACTTATGGACACATGCAAGCTCTTTCACATTCTACCACAGTAAAGCGCGCCTGACAATTATAAAAGTGTATATATTGGAATATGCGTATTGGCTTAACTCAGTAAGAACCGGCTTCCGGTCTGTCATTGCGAACATTCTGACGCGCGGGAAGCGTGCGACATTCCTTACCTCGTGTGACCGATGTCACGACAAGCAAGGATCGCGTCACGCGTTTCTC
>CADBJU010000020.1 GCA_902795045.1 Oscillospiraceae bacterium
ATGTGTTATTCAGGATTCTCTCTGCCGGGCCGCCGAGGGCGTCGGCCCCTACGGTGTTGATATTACTGTGTTCTTGATGAAGGGGACCTTTTTCACAGCCCCTTTTTTATCAAGTCAGTTGCGGCAGTGTCGCAAGGTCCGGGTTGTTGGCGTAAGTGCTGCGGCAGGTGATGCTGCCCGCCAGCTGGGCCAGCTGTGCGCAGGCCTGGAGATCGTAGCCCCGGAGATCGGCCCAGACGATGGCGGCGGCAGCCGCGTCGCCCGCGCCGGTGGTGTTGACGACTTCGGTCTCATAGGCAGGGAAGTGGAGCAGCCTGTCGCGTTCAGCTGCGAGGATGCCGTCGGCGCCGAGGGTGACAAACACCCGGCCCGGACAGAGCCTTGCCAGTCTCTTCGCGGCGCTTTCCGGGTCCTTTTCGCCGGTGAGCACGGACGCCTCCAAAGCGTTGGACTTTACAGCCCGCAGGCGCTTGAGATGGGGGCGGAAGCGCTCGGCCTTGGCGGCGGAGACCGTGTCGGCATACAGCGGCAGCCGTGAATGATTGCACAGCCACTGGACCGATTCAGCCGGCAGATTTGCGTCCAGCACTATCGCGCCGTAGTCGCGCAGCTTCGGCAGCAGCGGCTCAAAGAAGGCGGGGCTGAGTTGGGAGCAGATGTCCATGTCGTTGATGGCGGCGCACATATCGCCGCCGGCCTCGGTGACAAAGAGATAGGTGGAGCTGTGCCCGCCCTTCTGCACCAGCGTGTGCTGCATGTTGAAGCCCAGCGTTGTACAGGACTCCATCAGGGCCTGTCCGATGAGGTCATCCCCCATGGCAGAGACGAAGGTGACCTCCATCCCCAGCAGGCGCAGATCGTGGGCAATGTTGCGCCCCACGCCGCCCGGCGTCATGCGCACGGTGCCAGGCGTGGAGTCGTGCATTGCCAGCGCCCCTGTGGGCCTGCCCCAGATATCCATATTGACGCCGCCGATGACAACGGCGGCGTCTTTTTTGGTTTTTATTTGATGTGCCATATATTCCTGGCGTACTCGTCGATGGCGCGGTCGGCGGCGAAGTAACCGCTCTTGGCGATGTTCATGAGAGAAAGCCTGCCCATCTCGGAGGGATCGGAGATGCGCTTGTACAGGCGCTCCTGGGTGTCGGCGTAGCTGCGGAAGTCGGCAATGACCATGTAGGGGTCGCCGCCGTAGAGCAGGCTGGAGATGACATCGGAGTAGCTCTTGCCGTCAGAGAAGCCATGCATAATGCGGGCGGTGACACGCTGGAGTTCGGGATCGTTGTTGACGATGCCGTTGGGGTCATAGCCGCCTGCGCGCCACTTGGCGATATCCTCAGTGGTCAGGCCGAAGAGGAACATGTTCTTGTCGCTCAGGCGGTCGTACATCTCGACGTTCGCGCCGTCGAGGGTGCCGATGGTGACAGCGCCGTTCATCATGAGCTTCATGCAGCCGGTGCCGGAGGCCTCCTTGCCCGCGGTGGAGATCTGCTCGGACACCTGGGCGGCGGGGACAATGGCCTCGGCGGCGGTAACGCGGTAGTTTTCCACAAAGTAGACCTGCAGCTTATCCGCGCAGACGGGGTCGTTGTTGATGTCGTTTGCCAGGCTCAGGATGAGCTCGATGATGCGCTTGGCAAGCTTGTAGCCCGCCGCGGCCTTCGCGCCGAAGACATAGCTGCGCGGCACAAAGTCCATGTTGGGATTATCGTGCAGGCGCATCTGCAGGGCGACAATATTCATCGCGCACAGCAGCTGGCGCTTGTACTCGTGCAGACGCTTGATCTGGACATCCATCACGGCATTGGGATTGAGGACGAAGTCGTCATAGCGCTTGGCGTAGCTTGCAAGGCGCAGCTTGTTGGCGTACTTGATGTCGTTGAGATCTTCGCGGACCCGTTCGTTGGTCTCATACATGGCGAGCTTCTGCAGAAGCTCCGGCTTGAGCAGATATTCCTCGTCGCCCAGCAGCTCAACGATCAGGTCGTGCAGGCCGGGGTTGATCTGGCCCAGCCAGCGGCGGTGGTCAATGCCGTTGGTGACATGGGTGAAGCGCTCGGGACGGATGGTGTAGATGTCATGGAAGAGGTCGTTTTTCAGAATGTCGCCGTGCAGACGGGACACACCGTTGACCATATAGCAGGAGGCAAGGCACAAATTGGCCATATGTACCTGACCGTCGCGGATGATGAGGTTGCGGCCCAGCTTGTCGCCGGTGCCGAACTTGACGGCGAGATAGTCGCACCAGCGGCGGTTGATCTCGCACATGATCTCCCAAAGACGCGGCAGCAGCTGCTGGATCAGATCCTGCGGCCATTTCTCAAGAGCTTCGCTCATGACGGTGTGGTTGGTGTAGGCCACGCTGAGTCTGACGATGTCCCAGGCTTCGTCCCAGCCGAGGCCGTACTCGTCCATGAAGATGCGCATGAGCTCGGGGATGATCATGGCGGGGTGGGTGTCGTTGATCTGGATGACATGGTGCTGGGAGAAGGTGCGGATGTCGCCCCACATCTTGATGTGCTTGCGGACGATATCCTGCGCGGAGGCGGAGACAAAGAAGTACTGCTGTCTCAGACGCAGGAGCTTGCCTTCGATGTGGTCATCGGCGGGGTAGAGGACCTTGGTGATGACCTCGGCGTCGATGCGCTCGGTCAGGCTCTTGACATACTGGCCCTCGGAGAAGAGGTACATGTCCAGGGACTTGGCGCTCTTGGCGTCCCAGAGGCGCAGGGTGTTGATATCCTTGCCCTCATAGCCGACGATCAGCATATCGCGGGGCAGGGCGTACACAGGCGTATAGCCGGTATGCTCGGCGTGATAATGGCCGTATTTGTCCCAGCGGGGGGAGAGCTGTCCGCCAAAGCGAACCTCGACCATATCCTCATAGCGGGGGATGAGCCAGCTCTCGGCGGCGGTGCGCCAGTTGTCGGAGACCTCGACCTGCTTGCCGTTTTCAAACTTCTGCTTGAAAATGCCCAGCTCGTAGCAGATGGAATAGCCGGTGGCGGGCAGCCCCTCGGTGGTCATGGAATCCATGTAGCAGGCGGCGAGACGGCCGAGACCGCCGTTGCCGAGACCGGCGTCGGGCTCTTCCTCAAAAATATCCACAGCACTGCGGTCCATGTCGTTGAGCGCGCCGATGATGGCGTCGACCAGGCCCAGGTTGTAGGCGTTCTTCATCAGGCTGCGGCCCATGAGAAACTCCATGGACATGTAGTGGACTTCCTTCTCACCCCGGATGGGCTTCTGCGCGGCAAGGAGCCTGCTCATCAGCTCACGGATGACGATGGCGGTGGCCTCGAAGATCTGCGTATCGGTCGCGTCCTTGCTGGAGACACTGAACTGGGCGCAGAGCTTATCCTCGATGGCGCTGCGCATTTCTTCGCGGGAAATTTGACTCTTCATGAAAATACCTTCCTTTACGGGAGAATGTTGGACGAGTATGTACCTGGCGGCTTTCATCAATAAGGCATATACAATGCCTGTGCCGCAGTATACCCAAGCCGCGGCGCATAGACGAATGCGTGAGGCAGTGGAGGGCATGGCCCTCCCGCGGTAGTTGCTGCCGCCTGAGCAAGGGCCCGCGGAGCGGGCCTTTGATCAGACAGCGGCAGCCCGGCGCGCCGGTGTTTCCGGCGCACCGGGTATGTGCCTGGTAAAGCTTAGATATTGGAGCCCTTCGGGACGATGAGGGGCAGGCGCTCGTTGCCGTTGAGCACGGTGCCGGCGGAGAAGCTGCAGTCCTTGTCGATGATGCAGTGGTCGAGCGAGCAGCCGGCTTCCACGATGCAGTCGTTCATCACAATGCAGTTTTTGAGCTTAGCGCCCGCGGCGATACGCGCGCCGGAGAAGACGATGCAGTTTTCGATGGAGCCGTCGATGATGCAGTTGTCGGCCACCAGGGAGTTGCGGGAGTAGGAGCCGACACCGTAGTAGGTGCTGACCTCCTCGCGCGCCTTGGTGAAGACGGGGCGATCGGCCGGGAAGAGCTCGTGGCGGATGTCGTTGTTGAGCATGTCCATGTTGGCCTTGTAGTAGCTGTCCACGCTGCGGATAAGGGCGGTGTAGCCGTGGTGGACGTAAATGTCCATCTTGCCGCCTTCCTTGAGCCAGGTGTCAAGGGTGTCCTTGTGGAAGCGGTGCAGGCTCTGCTTGCGGCTGGTCTCCATCAGCTCAAGGAGGGTATCCTTGTTGATGATGTAGGCCTCAAGGCTCAGGACGCCTTCCTTCTCGTTGACGGCGTCGACGAGGATCTGGCGGGCCTTGCCGTTTTCATCGGTGAGGTAGGTCATGCGGAAGCCCTCGGCATCGGCGCGGTCGGTGCAGATGGCGGTGATGGGAGAGCCGGACTTGCGGTGCTGCTCCATGGGCTCGGTCAGGTCGATGTTGGCGCACATATCGCCGAGCATCAGCACAAAGTACTTGGCGTTGACATCCTTGATGTAGGAGCTGACCGCGATCAGAGCCTCCATCGTGCCGGCGTAGTTGCCGCGGTGGTACTCGGGCAGGCCGAAGGGGGGCAGCATTCTGAGGCCGCCGGTACGGCGGGCCATATCCCAGGCCTTGCCGCCGCCCAGGTGGTCGAGCAGGGACTGGTAGTCGCGCTGCATGATGACGCCCACATCGACGATGCCGGCATTGCGCATGGCGGAGAGGGAGAAGTCGATGACCCTGTATCTGCCGCAGAAGGGCAGGGACGCGGCGGTGCGCATGCTGACGAGCTCACGCAGTCTCGCGTCGGTGTAGTAAGCGAAAATAAGACCGTGGAAATCCTTCATGGCTTAAACCTCCTCTACGCTGCTGATCATGGCGCCGACCTTGACCGTGGAGCCCGCGGGGATCTCAAGATCGGGGCCGATGGTGGTGATGCTCTTCTCCTCGCCGGGGGCGGGGGAGCCGCCGACCTTCGCGCCGGCATGGATGACGGCGTTTTCGCCGACAATGGCGTACTCGACGGAGGCGCCGGCCTCCACTACGACACCGGGCATCAGGACGGAATACTTGATATTCGCGCCGACACCGATGCGCACGGAGGGAGACAGAACGGAGTTATCCACAATGCCGTCGATCTCGCAGCCTTCGGTAACGATGGAGTGCAGGATCTCAGCGTGGGCGCCGACCTGATGCGGCGGGCAGATGGGGCTTCTCGCGCTGATGGGCCACTCGGGATCATACAGGTCGATCAGCTGCGGCGTGAGCATATCCATATTGGACTCCCACAGGCTGGAGATGGTGCCGACATCGGCCCAGTAGCCCTTAAAGCGATAAGGCCAGAGCTTCTCGCCGTTCCCGAGCATGCTGGGGATAATGTTCTTGCCGAAGTCCTTGTTGGAGTTGGGATCATTTTCGTCGGCAATCAGGTACTCGCGCAGCTTCTTCCAGTTGAAGATGTAAATGCCCATGGAGGCAAGGGTGCTCTTGGGATGCTTGGGCTTCTCCTCGAACTCTTCCACATAGCCGTCCGGGCCGATATTCATAATGCCGAAGCGGGTGGCTTCCTCCAGCGTGACGGACAGGACCGAGATGGTGCAGGCGGCGTCATGCTCCAGATGCTCGCGCAGCATGTCGGCATAGTCCATCTTATAAATCTGGTCACCGGAAAGGATGAGAACATTTTCCGGGTCATATTCTTCAATGAAGGACAGATTCTGGTAAATGGCGTTGGCCGTGCCGGTGAACCAGGAGCCCTTCTCGCCCGCGGACTGGTATGGCGGGAGAATGAAAACGCCGCCGTCGTTGACGTCCAGGTCCCAGGGCTGGCCGCTGCCGATGTAGCTGTTAAGCTGCAGGGGGCGGTACTGGGTCAGGACACCAACGGTGTCAATACCGGAGTTTGCGCAGTTGGAAAGGGGGAAGTCGATGATTCTGTATTTGCCTCCGAAAGGCACGCTGGGTTTGGCGGCGCTCTGGGTCAGGGCGTACAGACGGGAACCCTGTCCGCCTGCCAGAAGCATTGCGACAAGTTTTTTCTTCATGGGCAGCCTCCTCAAAGTCTGTCAATTGCAAACGATGTTTGCAATTGAGTTTTACTCTCGCTTATCGCGCACGGCTCACGGGGGACGAGCCGCGCTTGGTCGGCGAGAGGCTTCGCATAGCTCCGCTCAGAGTGTTTTTAGGGCGGCAAAGCTGCCCCAAAAACGGATTATAATTCCTTCGGGGAGAAAGACAAAGCACTCAGAAAATCGCTGCAATTGACAATATATTTTACCCTCACTATTGAGGGGAAAGCACGAAAAGTGTTTATCAATTAAACTTGTTCATGGCACGCTCCGGGCCATCTGTGATGTAGGTGATGACGGCCTCCGCCGCTCTGTCCGAGGCGGAGAGCATGTCCTCGAGGTCCTGATTGCGAAACACGGACAAAACCCAGTCTGCCATGTCGTAATCGGGATGGGGCGGCGCGCCGACGCCGAGACGTATGCGCGGGAAGGCGTCGCTGCCGAGATGGGCGATGATGCTCTTGAGGCCGTTGTGACCGCCGGCGGAGCCCTTCGGGCGCACGCGCAGCTTGCCGAGGGGCAGGCTCACTTCGTCGGACACGACGATCACATGCTCGGGCGGGACCTTGTAAAAGCGCGCGGCCTCCCCAACAGCCTCGCCCGAGAGATTCATAAAGGTCTGCGGCTTCATCAGCAGCACCTTCTCGCCGCCGATGTCGGCGGAGGCGGTGAGAGCCTTGAAGCGCAGCTTGTTGATGCTCACTCCCAGCTTTTTCGCCATGGCATCGGCGGTCATGAAGCCCGCGTTGTGGCGCGTGCATTCATACTTCGGACCGGGATTGCCGAGAAAAACGATGAGCCAGGAGACGGGACCGCTTGATTTCAGGAACATAATGGATCAAAACCAACTATAACATAGTTTTTCCCCGAAGGGAATACAATCCGCTTTCAGCAGCGGAAAACGCGAACCGGGTTCGCATTTTACCTCAGTCGAAAATGCTGGAGATGGAGACCTCCTCGTAGATACGGCGGATGGCCTCTGCAAAGACGGGGGCGGTGGACAGGTACTGAATCTTGTCGCACTTGGCGCGATTGGCGGGGTAGGGGATGGTGTCGAGCAGCAGCAGCTCCTTGATGCAGCTGGAGTTGATGCGGTCAAGGGCCGGGCCGGAGAGCACGCCGTGGGTCGCGCAGGCATAGACCTCTTTGGCCCCGCCGATCTCCATGATGGCTTTGGCCGCGCCGCAGAGGGAACCGGCCGTATCCACAATGTCGTCGAGCAGGATGCAGGTCTTGCCGGATACGTCGCCGATGATGTTCATGACCTCGGACTGGTTGGCGCGCTCGCGGCGCTTGTCCACGATGGCCATGTTGACGCCGAGCTTCATGGAGAAGCTGCGGGCGCGGGCGGTGCTGCCCACGTCGGGGGAGACGACCATGACCTCCTCGTTGCCCTTGCCGAACTTGTTGACGTAGTGCTTGACAAACAGGTGTCCGCCCTGGAGGTTGTCCACGGGGATATCGAAAAAGCCCTGGATCTGCGCGGCGTGCAGGTCCATGGTCAGGACGCGGTCAGCGCCGGCGGCGGTAATCAGATTGGCGACGAGCTTTGCGGAGATGGGATCGCGGCTCTTGGCCTTGCGGTCCTGACGGGCATAGCCGAAATAGGGGATGACGGCGGTGATGCGCCCGGCAGAGGCTCTGCGCATGGCGTCGATCATAATCAGGAGCTCCATGAGGTTGTCGTTGACATGGTTGCAGGTCGACTGGACAATGAACACGTCCTTGCCGCGCACCGGCTCAAACACAGAGACGGAACACTCTCCGTCGGCAAACTGGGTGACATTCGCGTTGCCGAGGCTTCTGTACAGCTCCGAGGCAATGGCTTCGGCCAGAGCGGGGTTGGAGTTTCCGGTGAAGACCTTGATTTCCTTGCCGTGTGAGATCATGTTATCTTTTTCCTCCGTATCGCTTTTCTCGCATGTGCGTCGCTGACGCCCGCACAGACTGATCGGGTATCAAATAGTAAACACACTGCGTTTATTATAACACCCAATCGTCTAAATTGGAAGAACTTTCGGCTATTTTCTATGACTTCAAAACGAAATAAAAAACGATTTACAAGCGCATGCTTTTTGTGTATAATATAAAAATGCGGATTCAAAATGACAATTTGAACGAAAGTGGTTTGAAAACATGCTGGAATTTGACGAATACAAGGTAAAACTCAACAACTGCAAGCCGGAGCTGGAGGTCCTGCGCACCGCGCTCAGGCTTGAAGCCGCCCAGAAGGAGATCGAGGAGCTGGAAGCCGCAAGCGCCCGCGACGGCTTCTGGAACGATGTGGAGAAGTCGCAGCAGGTCCAGAAACGGCTGAAAAACCTCAAGGACAAGGTGGAAAACTTTGACCGCCTGTGCGCCTCCTGGGACGATATGATGACCATGTGCGAGATGGCGATCGAGGAAAACGACGATTCCATGCTGCCCGAGCTCCAGCAGGAGTTTGAGGAGTACACACAGAAGGTGGAGTCGACGCGCCTGTCCACACTCCTGACCGGCGAGTATGACGCCAACAACGCCATCCTCACCTTCCACGCCGGCGCCGGCGGCACCGAGGCGCAGGACTGGGCCTCCATGCTTTACCGCATGTACAACATGTGGGCCGAGCGCCACGGCTATAAGGTGAAGGTCATGGACTACCTCGACGGCGACGAGGCGGGCATCAAGAGCGCCACCATCATGATCGAGGGCGAAAACGCCTACGGCTTTCTCAAGAGCGAGCACGGCATCCACCGCCTTGTGCGCGTGTCCCCCTTTGACGCTGCGGGCCGCCGCCACACCTCCTTTGCAGCCGTCGAGGTCATGCCCGAGATCGCCAATGACAACGAGATCGAGCTCAGAGACGAGGACATCAAGATGGATGTGTACCGCTCCTCCGGCGCGGGCGGTCAGAAGGTCAACAAGACCTCCTCGGCCGTGCGCCTGACCCATATCCCCACGGGCATCGTGGTGTCGAGCCAGGTGGAGCGCAGCCACTTCCAGAACCTGGAGAACTGCCGCAACATGCTGCGCGCGCGCCTGGCCGAGATCAAAGAGCGCGAGCACCTGGAAAAGATCAGCGACATCAAAGGCGTGCAGATGAAGATCGAATGGGGCAGCCAGATCCGCTCCTATGTCTTCATGCCCTATCAGCTGGTGAAGGACCACCGCACCGATTACGAAAACGGCAACATCGACAACGTCATGAACGGCGACCTGGACGGCTTCATAAACGCCTTCCTG
This sequence comes from Oscillospiraceae bacterium, assembly GCA_902795045.1. Classification (GTDB taxonomy): domain Bacteria; phylum Bacillota; class Clostridia; order Oscillospirales; family Oscillospiraceae; genus Limivicinus. The sequence goes on from CADBJU010000020.1 coordinate 9,222, forward strand.
TCCATGAGTGCCCAGAGCTGACAGGCATTGCAGCGTAAAAGGGGCTGTCTCAAAACGCTTACCGTTTTGTCATCCTGAGGAACGAAGTGACGAAGAATCTTTCTTTTGAAGGTTTTTTCAAACTTTCGTAGAAAGATTCTTCGCTTTGCTCAGAATGACACGGGGTTTTGAGACAGCCCTTTTTATCGGTCACTCGGACCGGGATCGTAGTCTCCGAAAATCAGATCGTCGATATCCATTCTTTTTCCCTCCCTCATGATTGCACATAAGCCTATCCTATGCGCGAAAGCTTCCAAATATGAAAAAATCGCAAACTGGATGGAATTTTACTTGAAACGCAGTCCGTGTTGCGCTATAATACCTGAGTCTGCAAAATTGCCCCTTATCATAATATGTATCAAACGCAAAGGATGAGATAAGCCATGAGTGCATCGACTGAAAAGAAAAACCGTCAGGCTGCCCGCGCAGCGGGTACCGACAAGAAGACCCTTGCCCAGGAGAAGGAAGCCCAGGAGAAGAAAAAGAGCAATCTGCGCTGGACCCTCGGTACCATTGCCGTCGTGCTGGTGGTGGTGTCCGTGATCCTGCTCAACTCCGGCATCATGTACAAGACCACTGCGTTCTCCGTGGGCAGCAAGAACTACACTGCCGCAGACGTGAGCTACCGCTACGCAAACCAGTACTATACCTTCGCAAACCAGTACGGCAGCTACGCCAGCATCTTCGGCCTGGATACCTCCAACGGCATCCGCGGCCTCGAAAAGCAGGAATGCCCCATGCTGGAAGGCGGCACCTGGAAGGACTACTTCCTGGACGCTGCCAAGAATGACATGATCCATGCCACCGTCCTGGGTCAGTACGCCGCCGATAACGGCATCACCCTGGATGCCGACGACAAGGCACAGATCGACGCTTCGTTTGAAGGTCTCGACGAGCAGGCCACGTCCTACGGCTACGCAAGCGGCGACAACATGCTGGCCGCAAACTACGGCAACGGCGTCAACCAGAAGCTGGTCCGCGAAGCCTATGAGGAGTCCCTGCTTGCCAGCAAGGCCGGTCAGGCGCTGCTCGACAGCTTTACCTACACCGACGACCAGATCGAGGAGAAGTATCAGAGCTACGCGGGCGAGCACGACTTCTTTGACTACGCCTACAGCTATATCTCCGCCGAGCGCGTGGAGACCACCGATGCCGACGGCAACACCAGCTCAGATGTGACGGATGAGACCGTCGCGGCCGCGGCCGAGAAGGCCAGCGCCATTGCCGAAGCTTACAAAAAGGCAAACAGCACCGATTATGCCGCCAACCTCATCGAGGCTGCCGAGGCCCAGGAGGCGACCGCCAGCGAGCAGACCCATGTCCAGGGCAGCAGCGTTCCCGCTGCCGACTGGATGCGCGACGCGTCCCGCAAGGCAGGCGATATCACCGTTTCCCCCGATGCCAGCGGCTGCTATGTGGTGGTGTATCTCTCCCGTGACGACAACCACTACAACACTGTGAACGTCCGCCACATCCTTGTCAATGCCGAGGCCGACGAAAACGGCAGCTACACCGACGAGGCCAAGGCAGCCGCCAAGGCGCGCGCCGAGGAGATCCTTGCCGAGTTCGAGGCCGGCGACAAGACCGAGGACAGCTTTGCCGCCCTGGCCGAGCAGTATTCCGAAGACCCCGGCTCCAACACCAATGGCGGCCTGTATGAGAATGTTGCCAAGGGCCAGATGGTCCAGGAGTTCAACGACTTCTGCTTTGCCGACCACAAGGCGGGCGACACCGGCATCGTCTACGGCGAGAGCGGCAGCTATGCCGGCTATCACGTGATGTACTACGTGGGCGAGGGCAAGCTCTACAGCAGCGTCATCGCCGAGGACGACCTGCGCAATACCGACGCGGAGGCCTGGATGGAGAAGGCCGAGGAGGCCAATCCCACCAAGGAAGGCTTCGGCATGCGTTACGTCGGATAAGACAAAACCAGGGAATACAAAAACCCCGCCGGGTCTCCGGCGGGGTTTTTGAGAAAGGGAGAAGAAAATGCAGGAGAGAACGATCCGGGCCGAGATGCTGCTCGGCAGCGAGGCAATGGAAAAACTGAGAGGCAGCCATGTGGCCGTGTTTGGCCTGGGCGGCGTGGGCTCCTGGTGCGCCGAGGCGCTGGCCCGTTCCGGCGTCGGGTACATGACCCTGATCGACCGGGACACCGTGGGCGAGAGCAACATCAACCGTCAGCTCTGCGCCTACCGCTCCACAGTAGGCAGAGCCAAGACGGCGGTCATGGCGGAACATCTCACGGACATCGACCCGGACATTCAGGTGCGGTGCATCGAGGGCCATTACGAGGCCTGCGAGCGGGATCGCTTCTTTGCCGACTACGACTTCGTTGTGGACTGCATCGACCTTGTCTCCTGCAAGATCGACCTCATCCTGAGCTGCCGGGAGCGGAGCATCCCCATCGTCTCTGCCCTCGGCACCGGCAACAAGCGCGACGCGCAGCAGCTCCGGCTGGACGATATCTCCAGAACCTACGGCTGCACCTTTGCCCGCGTCATCCGCAAGGAGCTGCGGGACCGGGGTGTCGAGCACCACCCGGTGGTTTTCAGCCCCGAGGAGCCCATGAAGCCCGCTCAATTCGAGGCGCCGCCTCCCGGCAGGCGCGCGGTGCCGGGTTCGCTGATCTGGGTCCCGGCCAGCGCGGGCATGCTCCTGTGCCAGTACGTGGTGGGGGAGCTGTGCAAAACATAAAAAGCGCGTTGCAAAATACGTGTCATCCTCCTAAAGGGGATAGAGATTCTAAGCGGCAAGCTGCCAAGAATCACTAATGTTCGCGTAAACGAAGGATCTTTTCCTGAAAGTCTGCAAAAACCTTCAGGGAAAAGATCCTTCGTCATTTCATTCCTCAGGATGACAAAATGGGAAGCATTTTGCAACGCGCCTTTTATCCGAACAATTTGAAATTCGACAGCCCCTCCAGCAGACTGTTGAAGCGCTGAATCGACGCCGTCAGCGCGTCCACGTCAATGGTGCTGAGCGTGTCGATCAGCTTTCCCAGCTTCTCTGCGCCCTCACCGCTCAGCCCGTTGAGATTCTCTCCGATGCTGTCAAGATTGTCGAGGGAAGTGCTGACGCGCTGGATGACGGCCTGAGTATCGGCGAGCGTTGTACGGGCATGGTCGAGCGTCGCGCTGATCTTCGGCACCACAACGGCAAGGCTCACGATCAGCGCCGCCGCCATCACCGCGATCACCACCGTGATAACCATACTCAGCGTTTGGCTTCGCCGCTGTACAGCCGCCATCTGCTCCACCAGTTCCTGCATGCTTTTTTCGTCTGTCCTGTTGCCCATGGCATGGCCTCCCTGTGTTTTTCTATATTATTATTCTATCACAGCCGGACGGAGATTGCCAGAAGTTTTCCGCTGAGCTGCGGCACTGAACACAGACGGCATTCAAAAAACCCTGACCGTGCCGGTCAGGGTTTTCGCGTATCAATACAGCTCTTTCAGCTTCGCTATGCAATCAGGACAGACATTCTTTCCGCGATAATTGACGATTTTTTTCGTACTCTCGCAGAACACGCAAGCCGCCTGATATTTGCGAAGAATAATGCTGTCGCCGTCAACATATATCTCGAGAGAATCCTTTTCTCCGATGTTGAGCGTCCGGCGCATTTCGATTGGCAATACGATACGCCCAAGTTCGTCGACTCTTCGTACGATACCGGTGGACTTCACGTAAGCATCCCCTTTGCCTCTGATATTTTCCTGTACGATTCGGCCCCAAATATTTACAAACATTGGTAAAAAATTACAAATTCGTAAATATTTATAGCACTTTATATCATCTTCTTGGGAAAAAATCAACTAAAATATGCGAAGTTCGTAAAAAATTCATAAAAAGTTCTTTTATAACAGCACCTACAAGGTCGGGATAGGGGGATTTCTGGATGGATTTAGCAATCATTACCATTTATTTGCTTTCAATTTTGTCAGCTTTGCTGACGGGAAAAACTACCGCCGCGGGGAACGCGGTGCTGGAGGGGGTACAGGAGGCCCTGCTGTTTGCACCGAAGCTGTGCGCGGCGCTGTGCCTCTGGTCCGCGGTGACCGAGCTTCTTGAGCGCGGCGGCGCGGCCAACGCGCTGGCACGATTGCTGCGGCGTCCGCTCTCGCTGCTGTTCCCGATTGGGGCGGGGGACGGAGAGACGCTGGCTGCCCTGACGGAGAACGCGGGGGCAAACCTCCTGGGCCTCGGCAATGCCGCCACGCCTGCCGGCATCAGGGCGGCGAAGGGGCTTGTACATCTCGGGGCGGGCAGGGAGCTCAATACCCTCGTGGTGCTCAACACCGCGTCAATCCAGCTTCTGCCCGCGACGGCGGCGTCCCTTCGCGCGTCTCTGGGCAGCGTCTCACCCTTTGACATCACACCTGCCGTCTGGCTCGCCAGTGCTTTTTCGCTTCTGGTGGGACTCACAGCTATCCGGCTTTTAAACGGGAACCGGACGTGAAAACCCTTGCACAGCTTCTGGTGCCGCTGCTCATTGCGGCGGCAGCGCTCGCAGCGCGGATGCACGGCGCGGACATCTATGAAGCGATGACAGCGGGGGCGAGGAAGGGCCTGCTGACGCTCTGGAGCATCCTGCCGGCGCTGCTGGTGGTTTTCCCGATGATCCGCCTGCTGGAGGCTTCAGGCCTGCCGGAACTGCTGGGGACTGCGCTGGGACCGATGTTCCGCCTGCTCGGCGTACCGGAGGAGACGGGGCTTCTCATGCTGCTGCGCCCCCTGTCGGGCAGCGCCGCTCTCGCCGCAGCTTCGGAGCTCATGCAGCGCCACGGCCCGGATTCCCTGATCGGGCGCACGGCGGCAGTGATGCTCGGCTCGAGCGAGACGAGCCTTTACGTCATCGCTGTCTACTTCTCCGCGGCCGGTGCCCGGGACGACGGGCGCGCCCTCCCGGCCGCCCTGTGCGCGGATCTGGCATGCTTTCTCGGCGCGGCCTGGGTCTGCCGTCTGCTCTGGGGCTAAGGCTCAGGATCCGGAATCTCCGATGAAAGGGACACAGATACCGCGGCCTTCCGGATCCCGGTTCATTTTTATCAGCTGCATGGGGAACACCTCCCTACGAGCCTGCGGGTAAATATGGAATGCCGCGTGACAAAAATTGGGAAATTATGGGAAAACCATATACAATTTACCAGCTAATATCATTATACATGGGAAAGCCCATCCTGTCAAAACAAAACGTGAAATTTTTGACTTGACACAGCTGCTTTAGTGTGCTAATATGCTAAATCGTTAAGAGCAATTACATGACGAAATCTATTCGATAAATCTGATTGAAATTGAAGGAGTAATCAACATGAAAAAGACAATCGCTTTTGCTTTGACGCTTGTCCTGATGTTTGCCCTGTTTGCCCCGAGTGCCTTCGCGGCGGACAAAAAGTTCGTCATGGGCATCGACCCCGAGTACCCGCCCTTCAGCTATCTCGGCAACGACGGCAACTACACCGGCTTTGACGTGGAGGTCTGCAAGGCTGTCTGCGATTATCTCGGCTGGGAGCTGGAAATCTTCGGCGTCAACTGGGATGAGAAGCTGGTGCAGCTCGATTCCTTTGAGTGTGACTGTGTCTGGTCCGGCATGACCATCCTTGACAGCATGAAGGAAGCGGGCTACGTCATCTCCGAGCCCTACTACGACAACACCCAGGTCCTGGTCGTCAAGACCGACAGCGGCTTCAAGTCCTCCAAGGATCTGGCCGGCAAGATCGTGGCCGTGCAGCTGGGCACCTCCGGCGAGAGCCTGCTGAACGATGACCTCAAGGATCTGGCTGACACCTTCGATTCCGTTCTCACCTGCGACAGCTTCCTCAAGTGCTTCACCGAGCTGCAGGGCGGCGCGGTCGACGCGGTGTTCGTTGACATGCCCGTGGCGGCAAGCTATGTTGCCAAGCACGAGGGCCTTTCCATCATCGACGAGCAGCTGGGCGCCGAGCAGTACGGCATCGCCTTCCGCTCCGGTGACGCGGAGCTGTGCAAGACGGTCGACGAGGCGGTGCAGGCCCTGGTCGAAAACGGCACCTACGCCAAGATTGCCGAGAAGGAGGAGTATGCCGACATCGTCAACAACCTCCTCTTCCTGAACAAGGAGTAATATCCGAGGCTGAAAACCGAAAATGATGCAACGTCCCGAAAGCGCGGCTTTCCTGCGCTTTCGGGCGCTTCTTGCTTTTTTTCTTCAGGCAACACCGCACAATCCGTCTTCGGCGCCTCCCGGAAAAAATGTGCTCTGACTTCGTCACTTTTTCTTGAAATACACAAAGTATTCCTGCGAAAAACTGCCATCGTCAGAACCCATTTTTTCTCGGGATTCGCTCTCGCCGAATTATGCGGTATTGCCTTATCCACTAAACCTTAGAAAAATGAGGGCTTCCCAATGTCATTGATGACCATGATCGTCAAGATGAGCGAGGGCCTGGGCAAGACCTGCGCCATCTTTTTCCTGACCCTGATCTTCTCCCTGCCGCTGGGCATGATCGTCGCACTGCTGCGCATGAGCAAGCTGAAAATCGTCTCCGCCGTCACGCGCTTCATCATTACCGTCCTGCGCGGCACGCCCCTGATGCTCCAGCTGCTGGCGGTCACCTACGGGCCGTATTACCTCTTCGGCGCGCCGGTTTCACGCAACAAGCTCATCCCCGTCGTCATCGCCTTTGCCATCAACTACGCCGCCTACTTTGCCGAGATCTACCGCGGCGGCATCGAGTCCATCCCCGTCGGCCAGTACGAGGCGGCGGAGGTCCTGGGCTATACGAAGGTCCAGACCTTCATGCGCATCATCCTGCCCCAGGTCATCAAGCGCATCATGCCCAGCATCACCAACGAGGTGGTCACGCTGGTCAAGGATACCTCCATGGCCTTCACGGTTTCCTATCAGGAGATGTTCACCATCGGCAAACAGATCGCAAACTCCCAGACAAGCTTCACCCCCTTCCTGGTCGCCGGCGTATTCTATTATATATTTAATGTGATCGTCGACTATGTGATGGGCCGGATCGAGAAGCGCCTGGACTACTATAAGTGAGGGGGCGAAACGAAATGGCAGACAAGAAAACCGAATCCGCGGCCAATATCCTCAGCATCCGCAGCCTGGAAAAATCCTTCGGCTCCCTCAGTGTCCTCAAGGACATTTCCCTTTCGGTGGAGCGGGGCAACGTGGTCTCCATCATCGGCCCCTCCGGCTCCGGCAAATCCACGCTGCTGCGCTGCGCCTCCTTCCTGGAGCACGCCGACGGCGGCGACATCCTCTACGACGGGCAGTATGCGCTCCATAACGGGGTGTACGCCTCCAAGGCCGAGCTCAACCGCTTCCGTACCCGCTTCGGCCTGGTGTTCCAGAACTTCCAGCTCTTCCCTCACTATTCCGTGCTGCGCAACGTTTCCGAGGCGCCCATCCTCCATGGCGAGAATAAAGACGAGGTACTCGTGCGCGCCATGGAGCTTTTGAAGAAAATGGGCCTGGAGGGCAAGGAGAAGGCCTATCCCTATCAGCTCTCCGGCGGACAGCAGCAGCGCGTCGCCATTGCCCGTGCCCTGTGCATGCGGCCTGAGATCCTCTATTTCGACGAGCCCACCTCTGCCCTGGACCCCGAGCTCACGGGCGAGGTCTTGAAGGTCATCCGCCAGCTTGCCGAGGAAAAGATGACCATGGTGGTCGTCACCCATGAGATGCCCTTTGCCAAGGCGGTCAGCAACCGCGTCATTTTCATGGCCGACGGCGTCATCGTCGAGCAGGGCGACCCGCGCGAGGTCTTCGACAACCCGAAGGAAGAGCGCACGCGCCAGTTCCTGCGGGTCTTTGAGCGCTGAGTCATGGAGCTTCGCTACAGGATTCTGGACCCGACCGGGAACATCACCGCCCTGGCGGAAAGTCCGGTCGGGGCCGCAGAGCGGCAGGCGGCCGCCGCCGCGATCATGCAGCGCCACGACGATGTGGAGCAGGTGGGCTTTCTGAACCCGGAAGGGGAGGACGGCCTGCCCGCGCTCCAAATGGCGGGGGGTGAGTTCTGCGGCAATGCCACGATGTGCGCCGCCGCACTGCTCTCGCTTCGGTGCGGAGGCGGGGACGCCGTCCGCCTCCGTGTGTCTGGCGCAGGTCAGCCAATGGAGGTGAAGCTGTGCCGGACCGGCGATGACAGCTTTCGGGCAGAGCTGCAGATGCCGCCCGCAATCGATATTACCGAGCGGGCGTTTGCCTTTGAGGGCCTGCGCGGCAGGCTGCCCCTCGTGCGCATGGAGGGCATCTCCCACATGGTTGTGGAAAGCCCGTCGCCGTTTTTCGCACTCCTGGACGATCCCGAGACAGCCGAACGTGCGGTGAAGGCGTTCTGCGCGGAGCTTTCGGCGGACGGCCTCGGCCTGCTGTTTCTGGAAGGAGAGGGGCAGGAGCGCCGCATGACGCCGCTGGTCTATATCCCCGGCAGCGGCACGGTCTTTTGGGAAAACTCCTGTGCCAGCGGCAGCGCTGCGGTCGGGATGTACCTTGCCGCCGGGAATGCCGCACCGAAAGAGGTGAGCCTCCGGGAGCCCGGTGGCGTTCTGCACGTCGCAAGCGATCCGACAGGCACCCGCCTTCGGGGAAACGTGCGGCTTGCGGCAAGCCATATAATTGAGTTTTAAGCCCGCGTGAACGATTCTTGGAATATTGTGTGAAAAATTTTCAAAAACAGTTGACACGCGGGCCTTGATTATGGTATTATCTCAAAGCTGATGGGACGACGTGCGGGTGTAGTTCAATGGTAGAACACCAGCCTTCCAAGCTGGATACGTGGGTTCGATTCCCATCACCCGCTCCAGCGTCAGAGGAAGCTCGCACCGCTCCGTTTCCACGGTAAAGGCCGTGAAAACTGCGCTATGCTCCCTCCCTCTTCCTTCTCAAATCAAACCCGCTGCGCTGGGCTTTGATTTGAATTGCTGGGTATTGGCGGGAATGATATGCGCCAATAGCTCAGCAGGATAGAGCAACTGCCTTCTAAGCAGTAGGTCGGGGGTTCGAATCCCTCTTGGCGTGCCAGCGTCAGAAGAAGTTCGGATGGCTCCGCATTTGCGGTTTGCGTAAGTGCCGCAAATGCTGCGCGGATCCTCCCTCCTTCTTCCTTTCAAACACAAACCCACTTCGTTGGGCTTTGTGTTTGGTACAGGAGTGAACAAAGAACGTGTTTCCTGCGGTCTTTGTTTTGATATAGCCTCTCTTCGGAGAGCGCAGCAGAAAAACAACTTCAAGGCTTCGGCTTTGAGTTTTTGATAGGACGCGCGGGAAGATGCGCGGACAAATATGGTGGGATTAGCTCAGTTGGTAGAGCACCGGATTGTGGTTCCGGGTGTCGTGGGTTCGAGCCCCATATCCCACCCCACTGAAAACGAGCCCCACTGAAAACGAGCCGAGGCCGGCGGCGCCGGTCTCGGTTTGTGACTACATTGGGATGTAGTGTAATGGTAACACACCGGACTTTGACTCCGATATAGTGGGTTCGAGTCCCGCCATCCCAGCCACGTCAGAAGAAGTTCGGATGGCTCCGCATTTGCGGTTTGCATAAGTGCCGCAAATGCTGCGCGGATCCTCACTCCTTCTTCCTTTCCAAATCGAAACTCTGGTTTCGATTTGGGGAGACGCGGCAAACCGTTTCCTTAAAACAAAATCAGAGCCCAGCGAAGCGGGTCTGATTTTGAGAGGAGGAGCAGCGAAGGGAGCGAGCTTTCGCCACGCTTGGCGGAAGCGAGACGATCCGAAGCTTGCTCCGACGACACGCCCCAGTAGCTCAGGAGGTAGAGCACCTGCCTTTTAAGCAGGGTGTCCGGGGTTCGAGTCCCCGCTGGAGCACCAAAAATACAAGCCCGCCACCCGGCGGGCTTGTATTTTTCCCTCCGCGGGGACACGAATTATAATCGAACGCCCCTGTGGGGCGTTCATCCGCCAGTTCGCAAACTGGTCGATTCCACTATTTGCGCCGATCCCCCGCGAGGCGCAAATGCAGGCGAGTCCCCGCTGCCGTGTATATCAGGCCATAGCCAAGGACAGTCAAATCAAGTTCATGCGCTATTTTGAGGGAGGTGAAGACAAGTATGATACAGTCAAACAAGGCTATGAAGCTCCTTTTACAGCAGCATAAGATCAATGTCGATGACGTTCCTGCTCAAAATACTTATCCGATCTGGAAGAAGCAGGATCAGGCAGGAAGACCGTATTGGGGCGTCTCGGATTTTTGGCATTTGGATCAGAATGGTATTCCCGCATCAGCAGATCTTTCACGGCTCGAATGGGATGGAAATGAAGTGAATCTCGACGCATACACGAAGGAACAAATATCTGGAATCCTGAAAGAGTCAATTGGGATCATAAAAGCCTGGATGTTGCAATTAGAGAAGGAAGAGCCGGATACACCGTTCCTGATATTGGCAAGCTATGACGATGGGGCCGAACTGATAAACAAGGAAGACTTTCCGGATGGCTGCTATTCGATCACGTTTCGATTCTGGGCTCCTCGCGGCAGAGATAGCGTTGTGAATCTTACGTCTTTTGAGGATTGGGAACAGCCTGCTATTCTGGCTGCCTGCAACAAACGCACCCCTCATGCTGAAAGTATGAAAAAAGCCCGCGGCAAATCACAAATCGCCTGACAAAGCAGTGAGAATTGCACAAATCGGCCCTTGTTCTGATAAACCAGGCGGAAAGCAGCATACATATAGTGCGCCGGATCTGCGTATTAGCAGCAGCAAACCAGGAGCAAAATGGGAGAAACTGTTAAATCAAATTTAGATATTGTGCACAATTTCACTTGACTTATTTTGTGCAAAAGCTATAATACGCAGCGTGACAGGGAGATAACAGAGCGATCCAGAATCCAAGCGCGGGTCGGTCGAGTGTCTTATGCCGGACACAAAAAACAGTCAATCATCATCGGTGCCTCGGCTCTGTCATACTGATCTCCCATAAAACACAGTGTTTTATGGAAAAACAGTATCAGGAAAGGAACGTGAACCCATTATGAAGAACACCAATAAGAGCTTTTCCCAGTCCCTGCGCGGCTATCTGCGTGAAGGCTTCATCCTCTATGCCGCAGCCAACAGCTGCTTCCCGATGAATGCCGATCTGATGAAGCTTTACGAGCAGACGATCGACGAGGAAATGAACTGAGAAATACAGCCGAATACGCAGCCAGGAACTATTCCGGACGTTAATTACCCTGCGTGTTTGGCTTATATAAGAAATACGAACAGGCAGGGTGTCCTGCTTTCAAACAGACAGGAGCCCAAATCCCCGCAGGCCGAATCATCCCGATTCGGCTTGCGGGGATATTTGATTTATGCTAAACTCCTGAGTTGTGAAGGGGGGCTGTGCATGTCACCGGACGATAAAAATGTGCAGATGGCGCGGCGTATCGCCGAGGCTGTGGCGAACGCGGGCGGGCGGACCTACTATGTGGGCGGCTGCGTGCGGGACGGGCTGCTGGGCCGCGACAACAAGGATATCGACATCGAGGTGCACGGCATCCCGGTACAGACCCTGGAGCGCATCCTGGACAGCCTCGGCGAACGCCTGACAATGGGGGCGAGCTTCGGCATCATGGGGCTTCGGCACTATGAGCTGGACATCGCCATGCCGCGCTCCGAGACCGCGACCGGGCGGGGGCACAAGGACTTTGAGGTGTTCGTCGATCCCTTCCTCGGAGCGGAGAAGGCCGCGCGGCGGCGGGACTTCACCATGAACGCCCTGATGCAGGATGTGCTGACGGGGGAGATCCTGGACTTCTTCGGCGGCAGAGAGGACATGCGGCGGGGGCTTCTGCGCCATGTGGATGACAGCAGCTTTGGGGAGGACCCCCTGCGCGTGCTGCGCGCGGCGCAGTTTGCGGCCCGCTTCGGCTTTGCCGTGGCCGACGAGACACGGATGCTCTCGGCGCGGATGGACCTTGCGGCGCTGCCGGGGGAGCGCGTCATGGGCGAACTTGAAAAGGCGCTTTTGAAAAGCGACAAGCCCTCCGTCTTCTTTGAGGAAATGCGGAAGATGTGTCAGCTCTCCGTCTGGTTCCCGGAGCTGGAGGCGCTCATCGGCATCGGGCAGAACCCGCGCTTTCACCCCGAAGGGGATGTCTGGACACATACCATGCAGGTGCTGGACGAGGCCGCAGCGCTTCGCGGTGAGGCAAAGGAGCCGCTGTGGTTCATGCTCTCCGCCCTGTGTCACGATCTCGGCAAGGCGGTCACGACAGAAGAGAAAAACGGCGTTCTGCACGCCTACGGTCACGAGAAGGCCGGACAGCCGCTGACAAAGAGCTTTCTGCGCCGCCTGACAAGCGAGACGAAGCTGATCGAGTACGTGCTGAACATGACCTGCCTCCACATGAAGCCCAACGTGCTGGCAGACGGCGGCTCAAAAACAAAGAGTTATATGCGGATGTACGACGAGGCCCTCTGCCCGGAGGATCTGCTGCTGCTTGCCAGGGCGGATTATCTGGGCTGCCGTGGCGCGCAGGACACGCGCGGAGTCATGCTGGAAGCGTATGTCCCGACCGAGAGCCGCCTGCGGGAGATGCTCACGCTCTATACCGAGCGGATGAGCGTCCCATACCTCATGGGCCGTGACCTTGTGGAGGCGGGGCTCCAACCGGGGCCCCTGTTTACGAAGGCACTGGCCGAAGCCCATAATCTGCGCCTTGCGGGCAGGCCGAAGCACGAGCAGCTCAAAGCCGCGCTCACCTTTATCCGCAAACAGGAAAAAGAGCAAAAAGACGCGAAGCCGGACCGTTCGTGATCCGGGCTTCGCCGTTCTTTTTTCCTGCGCGGGTTTTATGCCGTTCGGTATATGTCTGAGCTTCTTTTAGTCGATATGGATGATGCCCTGGGTCAGGTCGGATGCCTTGACGAAGGGATTGGGGAAACGCTCGCGGTTTTCGGTGATCTTGCCCATGTTGATGGCCTCCTTCGGACAGAACTGCAGGCAGCTGAGACAGCCGATGCAGTTGGTGCCGAAAGTGGGTTTTTTGTTTTCAAGGGTGATGTTCTTCATAGGACATACCTGCGCGCAGGTGCCGCAGCCGATGCAGGCGTCGCTGACGGTGAATTTTTTGGCGCGCTTGGGGTGGAGCTGGGAGAAGAGCGCGCTCTCACGGGCAAAGAAGGCGTTCTCGGGCGGCTTTACGTCCAGGCGCTTCTCGGCCTTCACCGCCGCCGCGACCTCCATGGCCTTGCGATCGATGCGCTCCTGGGCCTTCTGCTTGCTGGTGGGCGGCACGGTGAGCGCGTGGGGCATGAGCCAGATGCAGGTCGAGTGGTTGGAGATTGTGTTCCAGTAGTCCAGACCCACGATCTCATCGATCTTGTGCAGCCCGCAGCCGATGTAGCCGGCATACTGTTCCACCGCGAACTTGTAGGCATGGGGCGCGATCTTGATGGCCTTGATGTATTCCTCCACATGGCCGGGCAGGCCGCCGCCGTAGCAGGGGAACACGAAGCCCACACGCTTTGCCTCGGTGGCGTCGGTCTTTACCGGGAAGGCGCGCATCATGACGATGTCCGTGTCGCCGAGGCGGGAAGCGATGCTCTTTGCCATGTTCAGGCAGTGGCCGGAGCCGGAGTAGCAGTAGATGATGTTTTCGCTCATTGGAATTCCTCCTCGTATATAGGTGGAGATATTTTAGCATAAAGACGCGCTGAATGCAACGCGGCCTGACAGAAATTGACTTCGGGGAATGCGCGTTTTCTGTCTATTTCGCCGATTGACGAAACGCGCGTCTTGCCGTTATAATAACGCAAACTTTAAGGCGATCCTGAGAGATCGGCAAGGCATGAAAAATGAGGCTTGTGTGCATTCCCGGCACAGGCTTTGCGTGTTGTTGTCTTACCGGTCCGCGGTAAGATTTTTGCTTTTGGGAGGGTGCGCGTATGATCGTATTTGACCGTGTGAGAACAATCGGCAGTATGGATAAAAGCGAGTATCGCACCCTGGATACGAGCGCGGATTATTCCTGCCTCAATCACGAAAAATATACACTTCTGCCCGGATTCTGCGATGTGCATGTACACCTTCGCGAGCCGGGTTTTTCTTATAAAGAAACTATAAAAACTGGAAGTAAAGCGGCGGCCCGCGGCGGCTATACGGCGGTGTGTACCATGCCGAACCTCAAGCCGGTGTGTGACGATCCGGAACATCTTGCCATGCAGCGGGAGATCATCGACCGCGACGCCTGCATCAAAGTTTACCCCTACGCCGCCATCACACTGAACCAGGCGGGGGAGGAGCTTGCGGACCTCGAGGCGCTGGCCCCCTATGTGATCGCCTTCTCGGACGATGGGCACGGCGTGCAGTCGGAGAGTATGATGCGGGAAGCCATGACACGGGCCAGGGCCCTCGGCAAAATGATCGTCGCCCACTGCGAGGACAACAGCCTCCTGCGCGGCGGGTACGTCCACGACGGGACCTACGCCGCAGCCCACGGCCACAGGGGCATCTGCAGCGAGAGCGAGTGGCGGCAGATCGAGCGGGACTTGAAACTGGCGGACCGGACCGGCTGCGCCTACCACGTCTGCCACATCTCCACAAAAGAGAGCGCGGCCCTCATCCGGGACGCGAAGAAAAGCGGCGTCAATGTCAGCTGCGAGACCGCGCCGCATTACCTGCTGCTGGACGAGAATGACCTGCAGGAGGACGGGCGCTTCAAGATGAACCCGCCCCTGCGCGCGAGAGAGGACCGCGAAGCCCTGCTTGATGGCCTGCTCGACGGCACGATCGACATGATTGCCACAGACCACGCCCCTCACAGCGCGGAGGAAAAGAGCAAGGGGCTTCAGGGCAGCGCCTTCGGCATCGTGGGACTCGAGACGGCCTTCCCGCTTTTGTACACAAATTTAGTCAAAACGGGCATCCTCTCCATGGAAGCACTGTTACAATTATTGGTATACAATCCGCGAGAGCGGTTTCATATCCCGCTGGGAAACGATTTTTCCATCTGGGATCTTGACGCGCAATACACGATCGACCCCGAGAACTTTCTGTCCAAGGGCAAAGCGACTCCCTTCGCCGGCCGTCCGGTTTACGGCAAATGCCTGCTGACGGTGTACGGGGGACAAGCGGTTTATGAAGGAGTGTAAAAATGGCGAAAAGAACGGACATCAAAAAGGTACTGATCATCGGCTCCGGCCCCATTGTCATCGGCCAGGCGGCGGAGTTTGACTACGCCGGAACCCAGGCTTGTCTTGCTTTAAAAGAAGAGGGCTATGAGGTGGTGCTGGTAAACTCCAACCCCGCCACCATCATGACGGACACCTCCATCGCCGACAAGGTCTACATGGAGCCGCTGACGCTGGACTACGTGGCCAAGATCCTCCGCTATGAGCGGCCGGATGCCATTGTCCCCGGCATCGGCGGACAGACGGGTCTGAACCTCGCCATGCAGCTTGAGCGCAAGGGCATCCTGCGCGAGTGCGGCGTCAAGCTTCTCGGCACCAGCAGCGAGAGCATTGAGCGGGCTGAGGACCGCGAGCTTTTCAAGGAGATGTGCCAGTCCATCGGCGAGCCGGTCATCCCCTCCGAGATCACCTATAATCTGGACGAAGCCAGAGCGGCGGCGGCGCGCATCGGCTACCCCGTGGTCCTGCGCCCGGCCTTCACTCTCGGCGGCACGGGCGGCGGCTTTGCCAACAATGAGCAGGAGCTTGAGGAGATCGGTGTCAACGCCTTCCGCCTCTCGCCCGTCCACCAGGTGCTCATCGAGAAGAGCGTCAAGGGCTACAAGGAGATCGAATTTGAGGTCATGCGCGACTCCAACGACCGTGCCATCACCATCTGCGGCATGGAGAACGTCGACCCCGTCGGCGTCCACACCGGCGACTCCATCGTGGTCGCGCCCATCCTGTCCCTCAACGACCACGATCTCAAGATGCTCAACGATTCGGCCATCAAGATCATCCGCGAGCTCAAGATCGAGGGCGGCTGCAACGTGCAGTTTGCGCTCAATCCCACGAGCAGCGAGTATTATCTGATCGAAGTGAACCCCCGCGTGTCCCGTTCCTCGGCCCTTGCCTCCAAGGCCAGCGGCTACCCCATCGCCCGTGTCACGGCGAAGATCGCCCTAGGCATGGCGCTCGAGGAAATTCCCGTTGCGGGCGGCACCGCCGCCATGGAGCCGAGCCTTGACTACATCGTTGCCAAATTCCCCCGCTTCCCCTTTGATAAATTCACCTCCGCCCCCAACACCCTCGGCACCCAGATGAAGGCCACCGGCGAGGTCATGGGCATCGGCTCCAATCTGGAAGAGTGCCTTTTGAAATCCGTCTGCTCCCTCGAGATCGGGGTGGATCACTTCTACATGCCGAAGTTCAATTCCTGGACCGACGACGAGCTGATGCAGTATCTCGCCGACTTCCGCCACGACGGGGTCTTCGCCGTGTTCGAGCTTCTGCGCCGCGGCGTGTCCATCGAAAAGCTCCACGAGCTTACCATGATTACGGAGCTGTTTCTGGAATCCTTCCAAAAGATCGTGGACATGGAGAAAGAGCTCAAGGCCCGCGTCAACGACGTGGAGCTGCTCAGAGAGGCCAAGAAGCTGGGCTTTTCGGATAAGTGCATCGCGCGGCTCTGGAATCTCAGCGAGACAGAGATCTACGAGCGCCGCAAAAAGCTCGGCATCACACCGGTGTTCCGCATGGTGGACACCCTGCACACCGGCAAGTACATTGCCTACCTCTACTCCTCCTACTCGGGCAAAAACGACTCGCGCCTGACGGAGAAGAAAAAGCTGGTGGTCCTCGGCGCCGGGCCCATCCGCATCGGCCAGGGCGTGGAGTTTGACTACTCCACCGTTCACGCGGTGCAGACCATCAAGCGCAACGGATACGAGGCCATCATCATCAACAATAACCCCGAGACCGTCTCCACCGACTACACCACCGGTGACAAGCTGTACTTTGAGCCCCTGACGCCGGAGCACGTCATGGCGATCCTGGACTTTGAAAAGCCCGAGGGCGTCATCGCCTCCCTCGGCGGGCAGACCGCCATCAACCTGGCCCAGCCCCTTATGGAGCGCGGCGTCACCATCGTGGGCACCGACTGCGAGGCCATCGAGCGGGCGGAAAACCGCGACAGCTTTGAAAAGATCCTCCTTGCGCTCGATATCCCCCAGCCCACCGGCACCGCCGTCACGAACATTGAAGACGGCATCCAGGCTGCAAACCGCATCGGCTATCCGGTGCTGGTGCGCCCGAGCTTCGTGCTCGGCGGCAGAGCCATGGAGATCGTCGCCAACGAGGACATGCTGCGCCACTATCTCAAGACTGCCGTCGAGATCGACGCGGACAAGCCCGTGCTGGTCGATAAATACATCATGGGCCGCGAGGTGGAGGTCGACGCCATCTGCGACGGGCGGGACGTGTTCGTCCCCGGCATCATGGAGCTGGTCGAGCGCACCGGTGTCCACTCCGGCGACTCCATCAGCGTCTATCCCTCCTTCTCCATCTCGAACAAGGTCAAGGGCATCATCCTCCAGTATGCCAAGAAGTTAGGGCTGGGCATCGGGATCATCGGCCTGTTCAACATTCAGTTCATTGTCGATAAGGAAGAAAACGTCTATATCATCGAGGTCAATCCCCGCTCCTCCCGCACGGTGCCCTTCCTGTCCAAGGCCACCGGCTGGTCGCTGGCTGACATTGCCACCGAGGTCATCATGGGCAAGAGTCTTAAGGAGCAGGGCATCTTCGACCTCTACCCCGAAGAAAAGAAGCGCCACTATGTCAAGGTCCCGGTCTTCTCCTGGAACAAGATCAAGGGCCTGGACGCTTACCTCAGCCCTGAGATGAAGTCCACTGGCGAGGCCATCGGCTACGACGACAAGCTCTCCCGCGCCATGTACAAGGCCCTGCAGGCCTCGGGCATGAAGCTCCAGAACTACGGCACCGTCTTCGTTACGATTGCCCGGGAGGACCGGGATGAGGCCCTGCCGCTCGTACGCCGCTTCTACGACATGGGCTTCAATATCGAAGCCACACATGGTACCGCTGTATTCCTCAAGGAGCACGGCATCCGCACGCGCGTAAAAAAGAAGATCAGCGAGGGGAGCGACGAGATCCTCGACTCCATCCGCGCGGGCTATGTCAGCTATATCATCAACACCCGCGCCATCCACAGCGGCCGCCATCTTGAAGACGGCATGATCATCCGCCGCTGCGCCACCGAGAATAACGTCACGATCTTCACCTCCCTCGACACCGTGCGCGTCCTGCTGGATGTGCTGGAGGAGACCACCATCACCGTCTCCACCATTGATTCGTGACGATGAAGCAGGGAATCTTTACCGTCACCGAAAACTGGCCCCTCACCGAAAAGGTCTCGCGCCTGGTGCTCCGGGGTGACGTTTCGGCGATCGAAAGGCCGGGCCAGTTTGTCCAGCTCAGGCTGGACGGCTTATATCTGCGCCGTCCCTTCTCTGTCTGTGACCGGGCTGAGGACAGCTTCACTGTCGTGTTTGAGACCGTGGGAAAGGGGACGGCGAAGCTCCGGGACATTCAGCCCGGCGCAAAGCTCGATGTCCTGACCGGCCTTGGCAACGGCTTTGACCTGAATGCCTGCGGCAACGCGCCGCTGCTCATCGGCGGCGGCACCGGCGTCTCGCCGCTGTACTGGCTGGCGAAGGAGCTTTTGAAGCAGGGCAAGCGCCCCGCCGCACTGCTGGGCTTCAACACCGCCAAAGATGTGTTTTACGAGGATGAATTTCGTACCCTCGGCATCGAAACGATCGTCACCACCGCGGACGGCAGCTGCGGCGTGAAGGGCTTTGTCACCGACGCCATGAACCGGGAATACACCGGCTTTTACACCTGCGGGCCGGAGGCCATGATGAAGGCTGTTTGTGCCTGTACTGACAAGCCCGGCCAGCTCAGCTTTGACAAGCGCATGGGCTGCGGCTTCGGGGCCTGCATGGGCTGTACGGTGAAAACGAAAAACGGCCTCAAGCGCATCTGCAAGGACGGCCCGGTGCTGTCAAGCGAGGAGGTACTATGGGAGACTTGAACGTCAATCTCTGCGGGATCGAATTGGATAATCCCATCATCCCCGCCTCCGGCACCTTCGGCTATGGGTACGAGTTTGCCGAGCTCTACGACATCAACTGTCTCGGCACCTTTTCCTTCAAGGGTACAACGTTAGAACCCCGCGCGGGAAATCCACTTCCCCGCATCGCGGAGGGAAACGCGGGCATGCTCAATGCCGTGGGCCTGCAAAACCCCGGCGTCGATGCGGTCATCAGCGAAGAACTGCCGAAGCTTGCAAAGGCGTTTCATAAACCCGTGATCGCGAACGTCAGCGGCTTCTCCGTCGCGGAATACGCCGAGGTCTGCGGCCGCCTGGACGCCGAGCCGCAGGTGGGCTGGCTGGAGGTTAACATCAGCTGTCCCAACGTCCACGGCGGCGGCATGAGCTTCGGCACCGACCCGAAAGCCGCTGCCGAGGTGACACGGGCGGTCAAGCGCGTGACCACAAAGCCCGTAATCGTGAAGCTCTCGCCGAACGTGACCGACATCGTGTCCATCGCCAAAGCCTGTGAGGACGCGGGCGCGGACGCGGTGAGCCTCATCAACACGGTCATGAGCATGCGCATCGACCTCAAAACCCGCCGCCCGGTGCTGGCAAACACCACCGGCGGCCTCTCCGGCCCCGCGATCTTCCCCCTGGCTCTGCGCATGGTGTGGCAGGTCTATGAAACGGTGAAGATCCCGATCCTCGGTCTCGGCGGTGTTTCGAGTGCGGAGGACGTGATCGAAATGATGCTCGCCGGGGCAACGGCGGTACAGGTGGGCGCTGCCAACCTGGTCGATCCTAACGCCTGCCGGGACATCATCGAGGCACTCCCGAAAGCCATGGAGCGCTATGGAATCGAAAAACTATCCGATATTACAGGAGGTGCCCACGAATGGGAAAAGACGTGATCGTAGCGTGCGATTTTTCGAGCGCGGCGGAGACCTTCGCCTTCCTCGATAAATTCACGGAAGAAAAGCCCTTCGTCAAGATCGGCATGGAGCTTTTCTACGCCGAAGGCCCCCAGATTGTGCGGGACATCAAGGCACGGGGCCACAAGATCTTCCTCGACCTCAAGCTCCACGACATCCCGAACACCGTGGGCAAGGCCATGCGCGTGCTGTCGAACCTTGACGTGGACATCGTAAACCTCCATGCTGCCGGGACCTCTGCCATGATGAAGGCTGCCCTCGAGGGCCTCACCCGCCCCGACGGTACAAGGCCGCTCTTGATCGCGGTCACGCAGCTTACCAGTACCGATGAGCAGACCATGAGAAGCGAGCTTCTGATCGGCCGCCCGCTGGACGAGGTGGTCATGTGCTACGCCCGCAACGCAGCTTCGGCCGGATTGGACGGTGTCGTCTGCTCCCCGCTCGAGGCGGGCAAGGTCCATGAAAAATGCGGCGCGGACTTTCTCACCGTCACCCCCGGCGTCCGCTTTGCCGACGGGGAGGTCGGCGACCAGAAGCGCGTCACCACCCCGGCGCAGGCCAAAGAGCTGGGTTCCGACTATATCGTGGTGGGCCGCCCGATCACGAAAGCGGATGACCCGGTGGAAGCCTACCGCCGCTGTGTAAAGGAGTTTGTGGGATGAAGAAAACGATTGCAAAGGACCTGCTCAAAATCGGGGCGGTCTTCTTCCGGCCGGACGAGCCCTTCACCTGGGCCAGCGGCATCAAGAGCCCCGTCTACTGTGATAACCGCCTGACCCTCACCGCGCCCGAGGTGCGAAACGATGTGGAAAACGGCCTTGCCGCCCTCATCCGGGAATACTACCCGGAGGCGGAGGTCCTCATGGGCACCTCCACGGCGGGCATCGCCCACGCCGCCATCACCGCCCACCTGATGAATCTCCCCATGGGCTATGTGCGCTCCGGCGCGAAGGACCACGGGCGGCAGAACCAGATCGAGGGAAAGCTTGAGAAGGGCCAGAAGGTCGTGGTGGTGGAAGACCTCATTTCCACCGGCGGCAGTGTCCTTGAAGTGGTGAACGTCCTGCGCGAATCTGGGGCGGAAGTCCTCGGCGTGGTGAGCATCTTTACCTACGGCATGAAGAAGGGGCTGGAGAGGATGGCGGCTGCAAACGTCATCAACCACTCTCTTACCGACTTTGACACCATCGCCGACGTCGCCGCCGAGGAAGGCTACATCCGGCCGGAGGATGTGGCGCGGCTGATCAAATTCCGGGATAACCCCTCGGACGAGAGCTGGATCGGGGGGATATAAGCATGAGAAGCCTCATCGACATTCTGGACTTTTCGGTAGACGAGCTGCAGGAGCTCATCGACACCGCAAACGACATCATCGCCCACCCCGAACAATACAGCGAGCGCTGCCGGGGCAAGAAGCTGGCGACCTTGTTCTTCGAGCCCTCCACCCGCACGCGATTGAGCTTTGAGGCCGCCATGTATGAGCTCGGCGGCAACGTCATCGGCTTTGCCGAGGCGAAAAGCTCCTCGGCAGCCAAGGGTGAGAGCGTGGCGGACACCGCCCGCGTCATTTCCTGCTATGCCGACATCATCGCCATGCGCCACCCCAAGGAGGGTGCGCCGCTGGTCGCCGCCATGAACGCGAGCATTCCCGTCATCAATGCGGGCGACGGCGGGCACAACCACCCCACCCAGACCCTGGCGGATCTCCTGACCATCTACCGGGAGAAGGGGAGGCTCGATCACCTGACCGTGGGCTTCTGCGGGGACCTCAAGTTCGGCCGCACGGTGCATTCGCTCATTAACGCTCTGTCCCGTTACGAGGGCATCAAAGTGGTGCTCATCTCCCCGGAGGAGCTGAAGCTTCCCAGCTATGTCAAAAAGGACGTGCTCGCGGCAAACAACATACCCTATGTGCAGACCACCGATCTCGAATCGGTCATGCCCGAGCTGGATATCCTCTACATGACCCGCGTCCAGCGTGAGCGCTTCTTCAACGAAGAAGACTACCTGCGCTTAAAGGACAGCTACATCCTCACCCCCGAGAGGCTATGGAACGCGAAAGAGGACCTGAGCATCCTCCACCCCCTGCCGCGCGTCAATGAGATCTCCGTCGCCATTGACGACGATCCCCGCGCCTGCTACTTCAAACAGGTGCTCTACGGCAAATACATGCGCATGGCGCTCATCCTCAAGCTCCTGAAGGAGGCGGGCAGAATATGAACATCGACTCCATCCAGAACGGCATCGTCATCGACCACATCACCGCCGGACAGGGCATGCGGCTGTATGATCTGCTGGGCCTTGAAAAGCTCGACTGCTCGGTGGCCATCATCAAAAACGTAGTCAGTGCCAAGATGGGCAAAAAGGACATCATCAAGATCGACTCCGGCATCCATGTCAATTTCGACGTGATCGGCTACGTCGACCCCGGCGCCACGGTGAACATCATCCGCGACGGCAGACTCGTCGAGAAACGGAACATCGATATGCCTGAGACGCTGACAAACGTTATCTTCTGCAAAAACCCCCGCTGCATCACCTCCACCGAGCAGGAGCTCAAGCATGTGGTGAAGCTGACGGACAGAAAAAATAAAGTTTACCGCTGTCTCTACTGCGAGACCAAGGCAAACTGAAAGGGAAGTACAGCATGAAAAAAGTAGGAATCGTCATGGGCAGCGACAGCGACCTGCCCGTGATCGAAAAGGCCGTCAAGGTCTTGAAGGAACTGGATATCCCCTTTGAGGGACATATCTACTCCGCACACCGCACGCCCGAGGAGGCGCGGACCTTTGCCCGCACTGCCCGCAGTAACGGCTTCGGCGTCATCATCGCCGCGGCCGGTATGGCGGCGCACCTCGCGGGGGCCATCGCCGCGAACACCACCCTGCCCGTCATCGGCATCCCCTGCAAGGGCCCGGCGCTGGACGGGATGGACGCGCTTCTCTCCACCGTGCAGATGCCCTCCGGCATCCCGGTGGCGACGGTTGGAATCAATAACGGCGCAAACGCCGCCCTGCTTGCTGCCGAGATTCTGGCCGTGGACGATGCGGAGCTTGCGCAGAAGCTGGAGGCCAAACGCAAGGCCGACAGCGAGGCAGTCCTGAAAAAAGACGCCGGAATCATGGAGAGACTGTAAAGCTCTCCTGTCATTGCGAGCCAGTGCGCACACTGGCGTGGCAATCCGCCCGCCGGAGGCACTTAACAAATCAGAAATCCCACCTGGCCGCGGAAATACGGATTGCCACACCAGTGACATCGGTCACTGGTTCGCAATGACAAGCTGGGAAGCTGGCTGCAAAAAATTACAAATTGTTAAACCCAAAATCACTATAAAGGAGACAATCACCATGGAAAAGAAACTCGTTTACACCGGAAAGACCAAGAACGTATACGCCCTCGAAAACGGCAACTATCTGCTCAAGTTCAAGGACGACTGCACCGGCAAGGACGGCGTGTTTGATCCGGGCGAGAACTCCGTCGGCCTGACCATCGACGGCGTGGGCGACGTGAACCTGCGCATGTCCATCTACTTCTTCGAGAAGATCAACGCCGCCGGCATCCGCACCCACTACGTCAGTGCCGATCTGAACGACACCACCATGGAAGTCCTCCCTGCCAAGGTCTTCGGCAAGGGCCTCGAGGTCATCTGCCGCCACAAGGCCGTCGGCTCCTTCATCCGCCGCTACGGCGACTATATCGAACCCGGTACAGACCTGCCCGCCTACGTGGAAATGACCTTCAAAAACGACGAAAAGGGCGACCCCCTGGTCACCAAGGACGGCCTCATCGTCCTCGGCGTCATGACCGGCGAGCAGTACGACGAGATCAAGCGCATGACCCAGCAGATCACCCAGATCGTGGCCGACGAGATGAAGGCCCGCGGCATGGTCCTTTACGACATCAAGTTCGAGTACGGCTACGACGCCGACGGCCAGGTCATGCTCATCGACGAGATCGCCTCCGGCAACATGCGCGTTTACAAGGACGGAGAGTATGTTGACCCGATGACCCTCTCCCGCCTCTTCTTCGCCTGATGGGCGGCTTCTTCGGCGCCGTTTCCCGGCGCGACGTGGTGCTCGACGTGTTCTTCGGCACCGATTACCACAGCCATCTCGGCACCCGGAACGCAGGCATGGCGATTTGGAGCGAGGAGGAGGGCTTCGACCGTCAAATCCACTCCATCGCCAACACCCCCTTCCGCACCCGCTTTGAAAAAGATATAGCCGACTTCAAGGGCACCAGCGGCATCGGCTGCATCAGCGACTCCGACCCCCAGCCGCTGCTGGTGCGCTCCCACCTCGGCATCTATGCCATCACCACCGTGGGCCAGATCAACAATGCCGAGCAGCTGGTGGAGACCTATTTCTCCGACCACGGTCACCAGTTCATGGCCATGAGCTCCGGCAGGGTCAATATGACGGAGCTGGTCGCCGCGCTCATCAACGAGAGCGAGACCTTGACCGACGGCATCCTGAACGCCCAAAAGCTCATCGACGGCTCCATGACCATCCTGCTCATGACCTCGGACGGGTGCATCATCGCGGCCCGTGACCGCTTCGGCAGGCTCCCGGTGCTGGTCGGCGCGGACCGGGACGGACACTGTGTCGCCTTCGAGTCCTTTGCCTACCGCAAGCTCGGTTACCACAGCGTGCACGAGCTCGGCCCGCAGGAGATCGTGCGCATCACGGCGGAGGGCTATGAGACCCTTTCACCCGCCACCGACAACATGAAGATCTGCGCCTTCCTCTGGACCTACTACGGCTACCCCAACTCCAACTACGAGGGCGTGAACGTGGAGCTCATGCGCTACCGCAACGGCGAGATCATGGCCCGCAACGAAAAGGCCGCCGGCACCATGCCGGAGGTGGACTATGTGGCCGGCGTGCCCGACTCCGGCATCCCCCACGCCATCGGCTACGCAAACGAAAGCCGCGGCCGCTTTGCCCGTCCCTTCGTCAAGTACACGCCCACCTGGCCCCGCTCCTTCATGCCCGCCAATCAGGACGTGCGCGACCAGGTGGCGAAAATGAAGCAGATCCCCGTGCCGGAGCTCATCGAGGACAAGAAGCTCCTGTTCGTGGATGACTCCATCGTCCGCGGCACGCAGCTCCAGGGCACAGTGGACTTCCTCTTTGAATCCGGTGCAGCCGAGGTGCACATGCGCTCGGCCTGCCCGCCCATCATGTACGCCTGCAAGTACCTGGCCTTCTCCCGCAGCAACAACGACCGGGACCTGCTTGCCCGCCGCATGGTGCAGAAGCTGGAGGGCGAGGCGGGGCTCAAGCACCTGGACGAATACAGCGACTCCAAAACCGAGCGCGGCCGGTGCCTGCTGCACGCCATCTGCGAGGAGCTCGGCTTCGACTCCCTGGGCTACCAGTCCCTCGAGGGCCTGTTGGAGGCCATCGGCATCGACCGGGACAAAATCTGTACCTACTGCTGGACAGGAAAGGAATAAAAAAATGACCAAGTCGCATTCCGCCTCTTACGCCGCCGCCGGCGTCAATATCGAAGCCGGCTACGAGGGCGTAAGGCTCATGAAAAAGCATGTGGAGCGCACCTTCATCCCCGGCGTTGTATCCGACATCGGCGGCTTCGGCGGCCTCTTTGCCCCCAATTTTGCGGGTATGAAGGAGCCGGTGCTGGTTTCCGGCACCGACGGCGTCGGCACCAAGCAGCGCATCGCCCAGCTCATGGACAGGCACGATACTGTCGGCATCGACTGTGTCGCCATGTGTGTCAACGATATTGTCTGCTGCGGCGCAAAGCCCCTGTTTTTCCTCGACTATATCGCCATCGGAAAAAACGATCCCGAGAAGGTGGCGTCGCTGGTCTCGGGCGTTGCCGAGGGCTGTGTGCAGGCGGGCTGCGCCCTCATCGGCGGCGAGACCGCCGAGCACCCCGGCACCATGCAGCCGGACGACTACGACCTCGCAGGCTTCTCCGTGGGGCTTGTGGACAAGGAGAAGGTCATCGACCGCAGCAAGGTGGCGGCGGGCGACGTGGTGATCGCGCTTGCCTCCTCGGGCCTGCACTCCAACGGTTACTCGCTGGTGCGCAAGGTCTTCGATGTGGAGCATTGCGATCTCGGCGCGTTCGTCCCCGAGCTCGGCAAGACGCTGGGCGAGGCGCTGCTGACCCCGACCCGCATCTATGTCAAGCCCGTCCTCGCCGCCATCGAGGCCGCCGACGTGCACGGCATCAGCCACATCACGGGCGGCGGCTTCTACGAAAATATCCCGCGCTCTGTCCCGGACGGCTTCTGCGCCAATATCGACAAGGCCGTTGTGAAGATCCCGCCGATCTTCAAGCTCCTGCAGGAGAAGGGGAATATCCCCGAGCGGGACATGTTCAACACCTTCAATATGGGCGTCGGCATGATCCTCATCGTATCGAAGGACACGGCGGACGCGGCTCTGAACGCCCTGAAAGCCGCCGGTGAAGACGCCTATGTCATCGGCGGGATCGGCAGGGGAGAGGACAAGCTATGTCTCGCATAAGAGCTGCGGTGCCGGACGGCATCCTCGCGGGCGTGATGGTCTCTGTCGGCGGGGCGGCGCTGCTGTCGGTGGACAACCGCTACGCGGGCGCGGCGCTTTTCAGCATTGCGCTGCTGTCCATCTGCTATTTCGGCTTCAACCTCTACACGGGCAAGGTGGGCTTTCTCTGGAGCACCCACGACAAAGACGCCCTGTCCATGGCCTTTCTGGGCCTTCTGGGCAATTTGCTTGGCACGCTGCTGGTGGGCTTCCTGATCGCCTGTGCTCTGCCACAGCTCCGGGACGCGGCTATGACAGCCTGCGAAAAGCGACTGACCCAGCTCCCGATACAGACGGTGATTCGCGGCTTTTTCTGCGGCATCCTGATGTACACCGCCGTCTGGATCTACCGCGAGAAAAAGACCGCGCTGGGCATCCTTTTCTGCATCCCGGTGTTCATTCTCTCGGGCTTTGAGCACTCCATTGCCGACATGTTTTATTTCGCACTCGCGGGGCTTTTCACACCCCGCGCGGCGCTCTTTATCCTGCTGGTGGTGCTGGGCAACAGCCTCGGCGGCCTGTTCATCCCTGCCATCCAGAGCCTGAAAGGGGGACCCCGGTCATGACAAAAGCAAAGATCGCCGTGCTGGTCTCCGGCGGCGGCACCAATCTCCAGGCCCTCATCGACGCCGAGCGCGCGGGCAAGATCAAAAGCGGCGAGATCGTTCTGGTGGTCTCCAACAGCGCGGCGGCCTATGCCCTCGAGCGGGCGAAGAACGCCGGGATCGAAAGTCTGTGCTTGACCCGGAAAGACTGCGGCGGACAGGAGAAATTTGAAGAAAACCTCATCGAGGCCCTGGATGCACGCGGCATCGACCTCGTCATCCTCGCAGGCTTCATGAGCATTTTGAGCGAGACCTTTACCGGTCATTACCCCAAACGCATCATCAACATTCACCCGGCCCTGATCCCGTCCTTTTGCGGGAAGGGCTATTACGGCCTCAAGGTGCACGAGGCGGCGCTTTCCTACGGCGTTAAGGTCACCGGGGCCACGGTACACTACGTAAACGAGATCCCCGACGGGGGCGAGATCATCCTACAGAAGGCGGTCAACATCCGCCCCGGCGACACGCCGGAAATCCTGCAGAGGCGCGTCATGGAACAGGCGGAGTGGAAGCTCCTGCCAAGGGCTGCGGAGCTTGTCTGCCGCAGACTCGTGAAAGAGAAAGGGAAAACGATATGAACATCTACGACATCGGCTCCATCGCCGAAAAGCTTGCCGGCAATACCTATCCCGGCCGCGGCATCATCCTCGGCCTGACCCCGGACGGAAAGAAGGCTGTCGCCGCCTACTTCATCATGGGCCGCAGCCAAAACAGCCGCAACCGTGTCTTCCTCCCCGAGCCCGACGGCATTCGCACCGAAGCCCACGACCCCGCTCTCCTGAAGGACCCCAGCCTCATCATCTATCACCCTGTGCGCGAGTACGGCGACTTCCTCATCGTCACCAACGGCGACCAGACCGACACTGTGCGCGATTACCTCTCCAAGGGCTCCGACTTTGAAAGCGCCCTGCGCACCCGCTGCTTCGAGCCCGACGGCCCCAACTGGACGCCGCGCATCTCCGGCATGACAGATCTCAGAAACGGCAATTACAAGCTCTCCATCCTCAAATCTGCCGATCCCGAAGGCTCTGCCTGCCTGCGCCAGACCTTCGAGTATGCGCCCCTGCCCGGCCTCGGCCACTTCCTGCACACCTATGTCGGTGACGGCAATCCCATCCCCAGCTTCCAGGGCGAGCCTGAGCGCGTGGATGTGCTGGACGACATTGACGCCTACACCGAGCTTTTGTGGAAGAACCTGAACGAGGACAACAAGATATCCCTCTACGTCCGCTATACCGCGCTGGGTGACGGCAGCGTCGAGCAGCGCATTGTGAATAAACACATTTGAAGGAGCTCAGGCATGAAAGAATTTGAACTGAAATACGGCTGCAACCCCAATCAGAAGCCCGCGAAGATTTACATGAAGGACGGCTCCGAACTGCCTGTCACCGTGCTCAACGGCCGTCCCGGCTACATCAATTTCCTCGATGCCCTCAACTCCTGGCAGCTTGTCAAGGAACTCAAGGAGGCCACCGGCCTGCCCTCCGCCGCCTCCTTCAAGCACGTCTCCCCGGCGGGCGCCGCTGTCGGCCTGCCGCTTTCCGAGACCGATAAGAAGATCTACTTCGTGCGCCCCGACGCCGAATTAAGCCCCATCGCCTGTGCCTACATCCGCGCAAGAGGCGCCGACCGCCTCTGCTCCTACGGCGACTGGGCTGCCCTCAGCGACACCTGCGACGCCGCCACCGCCGCCTACCTCAAGGACGAGGTGTCCGACGGCATCATCGCCCCCAGCTATACCGAGGAGGCGCTGGAAATCCTCAGAAGCAAGAAAAAGGGCGGCTACAATGTCGTACAGATCGACCCCGATTACGTCCCTGCCGCCCAGGAGTGCAAGGATGTCTTCGGCGTCACCTTCGAGCAGGGCCACAACAACTTCCGCATCGACGAAAGCCTGCTTGCCAATATCGTGACCGAAAACAGGGAGCTTCCGCAGCAGGCGAAGATCGACATGATCGTCGCCCTCATCACCCTCAAGTACACCCAGTCAAACTCCGTCTGCTATGTCAAGGACGGCCAGGCCATCGGCGTCGGCGCCGGGCAGCAGAGCCGCATCCACTGCACCCGCCTTGCGGGACAGAAAGCCGACAACTGGTACCTGCGTCAGAACCCCAAGGTGCTGGGGCTTCAGTTTGTCGACGGCATCCGCCGCGCCGACCGCGACAACGCCATCGACATCTACACCTCCGACGAGTACGACGACGTCCTGCGCGACGGCGAGTGGCAGAAGGTCTTCAAGGTGCGCCCCGAGGTGCTGACCGCCGAGGAAAAGAAGGCCTGGATCGCCACCCAGAGCGGCGTGACCTGCGGCAGCGACGCGTTCTTCCCCTTCGGCGACAATGTCGAGCGCGCCCGCAAGTCCGGCGTGCAGTACATCGCCGAGCCGGGCGGCTCCATCCGCGACGACCACGTGATCGACACGGCAAATAAATACAATATGGTCATGGCCTTTACAGGCATGAGATTGTTCCACCATTAATGGGAGGCAACAGTATGAAAGTACTGGTTGTCGGAGGCGGCGGGCGCGAGCACGCTGTCATCCGAAAGCTCAGAGAAAACAAGGACATCACCGAAATCTATGCCCTTCCCGGCAACGGCGGCATCGCCGCCGATGCCAAGTGTGAACCCATCGCGGCGACCGATATTGCGGGCATCGCGGCCTTTGCTGTCGAGCATGAGATCGACTACGCGGTCGTCACGCCGGACGATCCCCTGGTGCTGGGCTGCGTGGACGCGCTGGAGGAAAAGGGCATCCCGTGCTTCGGCCCCCGCGCCAACGCCGCCATCATCGAGGGCAGCAAGGTTTTCTCCAAAAAACTCATGAAGAAGTACGGCATCCCGACCGCCCGCTATGAGACTTTTGATAACCTGGAGGCGGCGCTTGCATACCTCAATACCGCCCCCATGCCCACGGTCATCAAGGCCGACGGCCTTGCTCTCGGCAAGGGCGTCATCATTGCGCAGACGCTTGAGGAAGCCCGCACCGCCGTCACCGACATGATGCAAAACGGCCGCTTCGGCAAGAGCGGTGAGCATGTCGTGATCGAGGAGTATCTCGAAGGCCCCGAGGTCTCCGTCCTCTCCTTTACCGACGGCAAAACCGTCAAGCCCATGGTGTCCTCCATGGACCACAAGCGCGCGGGCGATAACGACACCGGCCTCAACACCGGCGGCATGGGCACGGTTGCGCCGAACCCGTACTACACCGAGTCAGTCGCTGACCGCTGCATGGAGGAAATTTTCCTGCCCACCATCAAGGCTATGAACGCCGAGGGCCGCCCCTTCAAGGGCTGCCTCTACTTCGGCCTCATGATCACCAAAGACGGCCCCAAGGTCATCGAATACAACTGCCGCTTCGGCGATCCCGAGACCCAGGTGGTGCTGCCGCTGCTGGAAAGCGATCTGTTCACGATCATGCGCGCCGTCACCGACGGGCGCCTTGCGGAGACGGAAGTGGAATTCAGCGACAGGCACGCCTGCTGCGTGATCCTCGCCTCCAGGGGTTACCCGGAGAGCTATCAGAAAGGCTACCCTCTAGCCATCCCTGAGACCGTGCGCGACAAGGTCTATGTCGCGGGCGCAAAGCTTCAGAACGGGCAGCTTCTCACGAGCGGCGGCCGCGTGGTCGGCTGCACGGCAGTGGCCGATACCCTGCCTGAGGCCATCCGTGACGCCTATGAGATCGCCGGACAGGTAACATTTGAAAACGCATACTGCCGCCGTGACATCGGGGCAAGAGCCCTGCAAGCGGCGCAGGAGGAATGAAATGGTATTTCGAGTATTTGCAGAGAAAAAGCCGGGGCTGGACAACGATGCCCGCGCCCTTTTGAATGACGCAAAAACGCTGCTCGACATTAAGGGCCTGGAGCGCGTGCGGCTGCTGAACCGCTACGATGTGGAGAATATCGACGAGACACTTTTCAACTATGCGGTCAAAACGGTTTTCTCCGAGCCGCAGCTTGACCAGACGTATACAGAGCCGGAGCTTGAAGGCGCGCATGTTTTCGCCGTGGAGTATCTGCCCGGCCAGTTTGACCAACGGGCCGACTCCGCCGCCCAGTGCATCCAGATCATCTCCCAGGGAAACCGTCCCCTCGTGCGCTCGGCCCGTGTCTATGCCCTGTACGGGGCACTCACGGACAGCGAGATCACGGAGATCAAAAAGTATGTCATCAACCCCGTGGAGGCCCGGGAGGCCTCCCTCGAAAAACCCGAGACCCTCGCGGTGAAGTACGACATTCCCACCACGGTGGAAACGCTGGACGGCTTTAATCAGCTCAGCCGCGAGGAACTGGCGGCCTTTGCCGCAAGCCACGGACTTGCCATGGACACGGACGATATCGCCTTCTGCCAGGCATATTTTCAGAAGGAAGGCCGCGACCCCACCATCACGGAAATCCGCGTGCTGGACACCTACTGGTCCGATCACTGCCGCCATACAACCTTCAATACCGTCATCGACAGCGTGAAGTTTGAAGACGCCCTTCTCCAGACGGCATACAACGATTACCTTGAAACCCGCAAGGCATTGAACCGCACAAAGCCCGTCTGCCTCATGGACGTTGCCACGCTCGCCGTCAAGGCTCTCAGAAAGCAGGGCAAGCTTGACAAGCTGGATGAGTCCGAGGAAATCAACGCCTGCACGGTGAAAATCACTGTGAATGTGGACGGGAAGGACGAGCCCTGGCTGCTGCTTTTCAAAAACGAGACCCACAACCACCCCACCGAGATCGAGCCCTTCGGCGGTGCGGCCACCTGCATCGGCGGTGCGATCCGTGACCCGCTCTCGGGCCGTGCCTACGTCTACGGGGCCATGCGCCTGACCGGCGCCGCCGATCCCACTGTCCCGATTTCCGAGACCCTGCCGGGGAAACTCCCGCAGCGCAAGATCGTCACCACCGCCGCGGCGGGCTACTCCTCCTACGGCAACCAGATCGGCCTTGCCACCGGCATCGTCGATGAGCTCTACCATCCCGGCTACGCTGCCAAGCGTATGGAGATCGGCGCGGTCGTGGCCGCCGCCCCTGCGGAGAATGTGCGGCGCGAGACCCCGGCTCCCGGCGATGTGGTGATCCTTCTCGGCGGCAGCACCGGGCGCGACGGCATCGGTGGGGCCACCGGTTCCTCCAAGGCCCACAACGCCCACTCCGTGGAGACCTGTGGGGCTGAGGTGCAGAAGGGCAACGCCCCCGAGGAGCGCAAGCTCCAGCGCTTGTTCCGCAACGGCGACGCCTGCCGTATGATCAAGCGCTGCAACGATTTCGGCGCGGGCGGCGTATCCGTCGCCATCGGCGAGCTTGCCGACGGCCTGGACATCGACTTGAACAGAGTCCCCCGCAAGTATGAGGGCCTGGACGGAACGGAGCTTGCCATCAGCGAATCCCAGGAGCGCATGGCGGTGGTCGTGGAGAAAGAGAACGTGGACGCCTTCCTCGCCCTGGCCCACGCGGAAAATTTGCAGGCCTGCCCGGTGGCTGTGGTCAAAGCCGAAGCGCGCCTGACCATGCGCTGGAACGGGAAGACCATCGTGGACCTCAGCCGCGCCTTCCTCGACACCAACGGCGCCGACAAGCACATCGACGTGTCTGTCGCCGCTCCGCAGAATTTTAATAAGCAGGTCTCCGGCGGCTTTGCGGAAAACTACAGGGCGCTGGCCTCCGATCTCAACTGCTGCTCCAGACGCGGTCTGTCCGAGCGCTTTGACTCCACCATCGGCGCGGGCACGGTGCTCATGCCCTTCGGCGGCAAAAACCAGCTCACCCCCATTCAGGCCATGGTGCAGAAGGTGTCCGTCGAGCGAAAGCACACGGACGACTGCTCGGTCATGGCCTGGGGCTATAACCCCTATATCACCGAAAAGAGCCCCTACCACGGGGCGTATCTCGCGGTGGTCGAATCCGTATGCAAGCTGGTTGCCACCGGCACAAGGTTTGAGGACGTGTATCTGAGCTTTCAGGAATACTTCGAGCGCCTGGGCCATGACGCTGAGCGCTGGGGCAAGCCGCTGGCCGCCCTGCTGGGTGCCTTCCGGGCCCAGATGGAGCTCGGCATCGGCGCTATCGGCGGCAAGGACTCCATGAGCGGCTCCTTTGAAAAGCTCCATGTGCCGCCCACGCTGGTCTCCTTCGCCGTGACCACGGAGAAGACCGGCAACATCGTCTCTCCCGAACTCAAGGCGGCGGGGCACTGCCTCATGCGCCTTGCCCCGGAATACGGCGAGGACGGCCTGCCGAAAGCTGACTCTCTATTGAAACTCTTTGACCGCGTCACCGCTCTGCTGAGAAGCGGCGAGGCCGTGGCCTGCTATACCCCGGGCTTCGGCGGCATCGCGGAAGCGGTACTCAAAATGGCCATCGGCAACGGTATCGGCGTCGAATTTGCCGACGGCCTGAGCGTGAAAGAACTCTTCGGCTACGATTACGGCGCGTTCCTGCTCGAAACCGTAACAGAAATCCCCGGCGCGCAGCTCATCGGCCGTACGACAGAGAATCCCGCCCTGACTATGAACGGGGAAGAACTCAAGCTTGCCGATCTGCTCACGCGCTACGAGAACAAACTCGAGGGCGTATACAGCTGCAATATCCCGACCTTGGACCAGCCCATGGAGACCTTCTCCTTCAACGCAGACAAACGCGTCGCCCCGGCGATCAAATGCGCAAAGCCGAAGGTGCTGATCCCGGCTTTCCCCGGCACTAACTGTGAATACGACAGCGCCAAGGCCGTGCGCGACGCGGGCGCGGAGGCGGAGGTTTTTGTGGTCAACAACCTCTCTGCCGACGGCATTGCCCGCAGCGTGGAGAGCTTTGCAGAAAAGCTCAAGACCGCGCAGATCGTCTTCATCCCCGGCGGCTTCTCCGGCGGCGACGAGCCGGACGGCTCCGGCAAATTCATCACCGCCTTCTTCCGCAATGCCGCTGTCAAGGAGGGCGTGACCGAGCTTCTGGAAAAGCGCGACGGCCTCATGTGCGGCATCTGCAACGGCTTCCAGGCGCTCATCAAGTTAGGGCTGGTTCCCTATGGCAAAATCATCGACACGGACGAAAACTGCCCCACCCTGAGCTTCAACACCATTGCCCGCCACCAGTCCCGCATTGTGCGCACGCGCATCGCCTCCAACAAGTCCCCCTGGCTTTCTCTCACCGAGGTGGGCGAGGTCTACAGCGTGCCCATCTCCCACGGCGAGGGCCGCTTCCTCGCGGATGATGCCCTGATCCGAGAGCTTGCTGCGAACGGTCAGATCGCCACCCAGTATGTGGACTTTGACGATCAGGCCACCGGTGACGTGCACTTTAACCCCAACGGCTCCCTCTACGCCATCGAGGGCATCACCTCCCCGGACGGGCGCGTCTTCGGCAAGATGGGCCACTCCGAGCGCATCGGCGCAAATCTGTACCGCAACGTCCCCGGCAACTATGATATCCGCATGTTTGAAGCGGCAGTCAAATACTTTCGCTGAGGCGAAAACGATTATGAGGTGCGACCATGTCTTAT
Organism: Oscillospiraceae bacterium; assembly: GCA_902795045.1. GTDB lineage: Bacteria > Bacillota > Clostridia > Oscillospirales > Oscillospiraceae > Limivicinus. The sequence goes on from CADBJU010000020.1 coordinate 43,839, forward strand.
AAAACCGATATTGAAATCGCGCAGGAATGCGCCATGCAGCCCATCGGCGAGATCGCCCGCCGGGCGCACGTGGATGAAAAGTATCTGGAGCAGTATGGCCGTTACAAGGCCAAAATCGACCCGGCCCTGCTGAAAGAGACCAAGCGCGAAAACGGCAAGCTGGTCCTCGTCACCGCCATCACCCCCACCCCCGCGGGCGAGGGCAAGACCACCACGACCATCGGCCTTGCCGACGGTCTCAGGCGCATCGGCAAGGATGTGACCGTTGCCCTGCGTGAGCCCTCCCTCGGCCCCGTGTTTGGCGTCAAGGGCGGCGCCGCCGGCGGCGGCTATGCCCAGGTGGTCCCCATGGAGGACATCAACCTCCACTTCACCGGCGACTTCCACGCCATCGGCGCTGCCAACAATCTGCTGGCCGCTATGCTCGACAACCACATCCAGCAGGGGAACGCCCTGCACATCGACCCCCGCCGCATCACCTGGAAGCGCTGTGTGGACATGAACGACCGCCAGCTCCGCTTCGTGGTGGATGGTCTCGGCGGCAAGGTCAACGGCACCCCGCGCGAGGACGGCTTTGACATCACGGTGGCAAGCGAGATCATGGCGGTGTTCTGCCTGGCCTCCTCCATCACCGATCTCAAGGAGCGCCTCGGCCGCATCATCGTGGGCTACAGCTACGAGGGAAAGCCCGTCACCGCCGCGGATCTCAAGGCCGTCGGCGCCATGGCGGCGCTTTTGAAGGACGCGCTCAAGCCCAATCTGGTCCAGACTCTCGAGGGCACCCCGGCCTTTGTCCACGGCGGCCCCTTCGCCAACATCGCCCACGGCTGCAACTCCGTCATGGCGACCCGCATGGCCCTCAAGATGGGCGACTACACCGTCACAGAAGCCGGCTTTGGCGCGGACCTCGGCGCGGAGAAGTTCCTGGACATCAAGTGCCGCATGGCGGGCCTGACCCCCGACGCGGTGGTGGTCGTGGCGACCGTGCGCGCGCTCAAGATGCACGGCGGCCTAGCCAAGACCGAGCTTGCGAGCGAGGATCTGAACGCTCTTGAGAAGGGCATCCCGAACCTTCTGCGCCATGTGTCCAACATCAAGAACGTCTACGGCCTGCCCTGCGTGGTGGCGGTCAACCGCTTCCCGACGGATACGGATGCCGAGATCGACTTCATCATCAAAAAGTGCCGCGAGCTCGGCGTCAACACTGTGCTTTCCACCGTCTGGGCCGAGGGCGGCAAGGGCGGCGAGGCCCTGGCCCGCGAGGTCGTGCGCCTGTGCGAGGAAGAAAAGAGCGACTTTAAGTTCTCCTATGAGCTTGACGGCAGCATCGAGGACAGGATCAGGGCCGTCGTCACCCGCATCTACGGCGGCAAGGATGTGAGCATCCTGCCCGCCGCGCAGAAGCAGATCGACGAGCTTACCAGGCTCGGCTTTGCAAGCCTGCCCGTCTGCATCGCCAAGACCCAGTACAGCTTCTCCGACGATCCCACGAAGCTCGGCGCGCCCGAGGACTTCACCGTCACGGTGAAGAACGTCAAGGTCTCCGCCGGCGCGGGCTTCATCGTCGTGCTCACCGGCGACATCATGACCATGCCGGGCCTTCCGAAGGCGCCCGCCGCCGAGAAGATCGACGTGGACGAAAACGGCAGGATCAGCGGCCTGTTCTGAGAGATTTCCATTCTATGACAAAAAAGCACCGCAGAGAGCACAAAATGCTCCCTGCGGTGCTTTTTCGGCGAAATCAACGATTGAAAAGCGGCATCATGCGTGGTATGCTGTGTTGACATCAAGACAGAGGCGATACGACATGACTTTGGAAAATCTGCGCGAAAACCGCTCGGCGCGCGCAATTATATTAAATATGCTGCTTGCGGCGGTGAGCCTGTTCATAAACGGCTTCGGTGTGTACCTGACCATCCAGGCCAATATCGGCGCGGGGCCCTGGGATGTGCTGAACCTGGGTCTCTCCAAAACCTTCGGCATCCTCTACGGCACCGCCTCCATCGCTGTGTCGCTGACCATCCTGATTATCGACATCCTGCTCAACGAGCCCATCGGCATCGCCATGTTCATCGACGCTTTCGTGGTGGGAAAATCGGTGGACTTCTTCAATCGTATCAACGCCGTGCCCGCCCGCAGCTCCCTCTGGGCGGGGATCCCCGTGATGCTCCTGGGCCTTGTCATCATGGCCTACACTCAGTATACCTACATGATTGCCTCCCTCGGCTGCGGCCCGCGCGATACGCTGCTGGTGGGCCTTGCCAAGCGGGTCAAGCGCGTCCCCATCGGCGCGGTGAGCATTGCGCTTTTGAGCACCGCGACCCTTATCGGCTGGCTCCTGGGCGGCCCGGTCGGCATCGGCACCTTGATCTGCGCTTTCTGCACCGGCCCCATCATGCAGGCGGCCTTTGCCAGCGTTCACTTTGACGCCACCGCCATCCGCCATCAGCCCCTGCGCGACTCCCTCCGGGTCTTTCTGGCGCGATGACACAGCAGGAGCTGGAGCGGGCCGTCTGCGCCGTGATCTGCCAGGCGGACGGTATCAAGGCCCGCGAGATCGCGGACAGGCTGGGCGTTGACCGCAAAACCGTCAATCAGCTTTTGTACGCCTCCCCGCTGATGAAGGAGCTGTGCTGGCAGGACCGGGACTGCAAATGGCACGGCATTGTCCGCCAGGCCCGCCCCCATATCGGCTTACAGGAGTTTGCGGGGTATTATGACACGGTTGCGGGTTTTCTCGGCCTCACGGAGGACGAATGGCTGAAAGCCTTGACCGAGGGCTGCACCAATATCGGGCGTAACCTCAATGATACGCGTGGCCTCATCCACTCCTTCCGCGACTGCCGGGAGACGATGGTGAGCCTGTTTGACGATCTGCTGTACCTGCTTGGGAGGTCCTGTCTCGACTGGGAGATCGCCTTTGAGCTGCGGCTCAAGCGCTCTCGCTATGTGCGCATTTATGCCGATGTGCTGATCATCACGGAAAACCGCGTCTTCTCGCTGGAGTTCAAGATGAAGGACAAAATCGACCCGGACGAGGTGGAGCAGGCGGCAAAGTACGCGCCGTTTCTGGAGATCGTCTTCGGCCCGAAGTATGAGATCATCCCGGTCCTGGTGCTGACGAGAGCACGGGAGCAGTTCCGGTTTGTCCCGATCGGGCACAGCGACATGGTGCTCCCGGTCTGCTCGGGGGATATGCTGTTCAATGTGTTCGATGAGTATATCGGGTTTCTGAATTGAAAGACCAACGGTTTCGCCTTGTCGGCGCTTACCGTTGGTCTGCTGTTTTTTATTCCTCTTCCACGTCCAGCTCCAGACCAAGTTCACGCGGGCGGAAGCGCGGGCACACATTTTCCGACACCTTGATGACCGAGGCCGCCAGGCGCGTGCCGATCTCCACGGCCTCGCGCATGCTCTTGTGATAGGTAAGCCCGACGGAGACTCCGGCACAGAAGGCGTCGCCCGCGCCGGTGGTATCGCGCACCTTCACATGCTCCGCCGGGAAGTAGCCCACTTCGCCGCTGCGGCTTGCGTAGACCGCACCGCGGCTGCCCATGGTGACGACGATGGCGGGGATGTTCGCGCTTTCAAGCCGGGCGGGGAGATCCGCGCACAGGACCTCGGGCGTTGCCTTCGAGTAGTCTGCCACAAAGAGGATGCCGGCTTCGGCCTGGTTGCAGACAAAGCAGTCCATGCGCTGCAGAAAGTCCCGCCGCTCGGAGGCAATGCCCATGTTGGCGACCACGCCGTAGACGGGCACGCCGTGCTTCTCCGCAAGGTCGAGGGCGCGCTTGACGATATCCTTGCCGACATCGGCCTCAATGACCACGCTGTCGGCGTTTTTGAAAATCTCGTCGCCCTTTTCGTCCAGAATGTCACAGATGCGGCTGAGGTCGGGGCGCTGGGAGATGGAGCCCGCGAGGTCCCCTGTCTGGTCGAAGACCGCAAGCCACATGCCCATCCCGTTCGGCACTTTGCGGATGTAGTCGGTGTTCACCTTGTGGCGGCGCAGCTTGCGCAGCACGTCCTCACCCTGGGCGGTATCGTCCACGAGGCTTACGAAGGTGGGGCGCAGCTCGACATTGGCAATATCCTCGGCAACGTTCCGGCCCACGCCGCCGTGGACAAACTGGATCTCCCCGGCATTTCGCCCGGTGGGGAGGTACAGATCCTCCGGAAAACCCTTCACATCCACGAACACCGCGCCGATCACCACAATAGCCATAAGCGTCCTCCTTTTGCCCGGGGGCTTTTTGTCTATGCCTTAACTATAAAAAGAATGTTAACTTTTGTCAAGGCACAATGAAAAGCATTTCTTTTTTTTCCTGTTTGTGCTACAATCCATTCGAATATGTTTTTGGGAGGCATACTATGTCTGTTTCAGTTCGACCCTTCGGCTCCCTCTCCACCGGGGAGGAGGTCCATGCCTATACCATCACCAATGACGGCGGCGCAAGCTGCACCGTCCTTGACTACGGCGCAATCGTCCAGGCTATTTGTGTACCCAATAAGGACGGCGGCTTTACCGACGTGGTGCTCGGGTACGACACGGCCGCTGAGTACGAGACCGGGCGCGGCCACCTCGGCGGCATGATCGGCAGGGTTGCCAACCGCCTCGGAGGCGCGCGCTTCAACTTAAACGGCAAGGAATATTTGCTTGAAAAGAACAACGGCAATAACTGCCTGCACGGCGGCTCGAGAAGCTATGACCACTACATGTGGAACGCCGGGATCGAGGGTGAGAACGGCGTGCGCTTTACCCGCCTCAGCCCCGACGGGGAGCAGGGTTTTCCCGGCAATCTGAACGTATCGGTGACCTACCGGCTTGAGACCGCAGACGACGGAGACGTCGTTTTCTATATGATCTATGAGGCCGAATCCGATGCCGACACCCTCTTCGCCCCCACCAACCACAGCTATTTTGATCTCTCCGGCTGCGGCAAGGCCATGGAGCAGACGCTCATCCTCAACGCCACCTCCTGTCTGCCGCTGACGCCGGGCAGCGTGCCAAACGGAAAAATCGTGCCCGTCGGCGGCACCCCCTTTGACTTCACCCGGGAAAAGCCCATCGGTCGGGATATCGACGCGGACGATGAGCAGCTCAGGCTCGCAAACGGTTACGACCACAACTTCTGCCTCGGCAGCAAGCCCTACGCAGCCGAGCTCTACAGCGCGGAGACCGGCATCCGTATGGCGGTGTTCACCGACATGCCCGGCGTGCAGGTCTACACCGCAAACGGACTCGGCGAGCAGGTCGGCAAGGGCGGCGTAAAGACCCACGACCGCGGCGCCGTGTGCCTCGAGACCCAGCTCTGGCCCGACGCCATGAACCACTGGGGCTTTCCCTCTCCCGTCCTCCGCGCAGGCGAGAAGTGCGGCAGCTTCACCAGTCACCTGTTCCGGGTTGAAAAGTAAACAGATAGAGGCGATCAAATGGATAACAAAAGACCTCACAGCAGAGAAAAACGAGTAGGCCAGGGCTCCGTCACCGCCCGCAAGGGCGATCAGGTCAACTTCGGCGGCCCCGTCGGCGGCAGCAGTCAGAACGGCAGACCCGGCCAGGATCCCACCGGACAGCAGCGCCCCGGCATGCCTGGCGGCCCGACCGGGCAGCAGCGCATGGGCATGTCGAGCCGCAGGACCCAGCGCACCGGGATCCCGCGCCGTTCCGGCGGCGTCAGCATTTTCGGCATCCTGATCCTGCTCTTTGTCCTTCTGCGCGGCTGCGGAAACGGCGGCGAGACCCAGAGCATCCCGGTCGCAACGCCCAGACCCACCTCCTATGTCACCGCGGCCCCTGTCCACACCGCCGCTCCGAGCTATACTTCGGCTCCGCAATACAGCAGCGTACAGTCCATCAATGACGCGAACCTGATGTTCTCGTCCGAAAATCCGGGCAACTGGAGCGACCTGTTCGGCTCTCTCTTCGGCTACGGCGACAGCTACTCGGGCACAAACCCGACGGGCGGCTCCACAGGCGGCAGCGGCCTTCTGCAGGATCTGCCCGGCGTTGTGCCCACCGCCGCACCGACAGCGACGCCGCGGCCGACCGCCACGCCCAGACCCACGGCGACAATGAGACCCACCGCCGCGCCCGTCGCGGCGGCAACGCGCGGCAAGTTCTTCACACCTCTCGGCAACGGACGTGATACCGTCACGGTCATGGTCTATCTGTGCGGCACGGACCTTGAGTCCAAGTACGGCATGGCGACCTCGGACCTGTCGGAAATGGTGAAGGCCAATATCTCCGACAAGGTAAACGTTATTGTGGAGACCGGCGGCTGCAGAAGCTGGAAAAACAACGTGGTCTCTAACTCCGCAAACCAGATCTACCGCGTGCAGAGCGGCGGGCTTGAGCGCTTGGAGAGCAACTTCGGCAGCGCCGCCATGACAAACCCCGCGAACCTGACGAAGTTCATCCAGTACTGCGCGAAAAACTTCCCCGCAAACCGCAACGTGCTCATCATGTGGGACCACGGCGGCGGCTCCATCAGCGGCTACGGCTACGATGAAAAGAGCGGCGGGCGCGCCTCCATGACCCTGCCGCAGATCGACCAGGCCCTGAGCGACGCGGGCGTGACCTTCGACTGGATCGGCTACGACGCCTGCCTCATGTCCACCCTCGAGACAGCGCTGGTCTCCGCCAAGTACGCAGACTACCTCATCGCCTCCGAAGAGGTGGAGCCCGGCACTGGCTGGTACTACACCGACTGGCTCAACGCCATCTCCAAAAACACCTCTCTGCCCACCGAGGCTCTCGGCAAGACCATCATCGACAGCTATGTCAGCGCCTGCCGTGCCAAGTCCTACAACGCCCAGGTCACCCTGGCCATGACGGATCTGGCCCAGCTTGAGAGCAAGCTCCCCGATACCTTCCGCGATTTCTCGATCGCTACCTACGACATGATCGAGGGTGACGACTACCGCCAGGTCTCCAACGCCCGCGCGGGCGCCAGACAGTTTGCCCAGTCCACCCGCATCAACCAGGTGGACCTGGCCGACCTTGCCCTGCGCATCGGCTCCGAGGAGGGCAAGGCCCTCGCCCGGACTATCCAGGACTGCGTCAAGTATAACGGCACCACCATCACCAAGTGCTACGGCCTGAGCATCTACTTCCCCTATGAGAGCATGAGCTCGGTGTCCTCGGCCATCAATACCTATGACACCCTCGGCCTTGACGAGGAGTATGCCAAGGTCATCAGGAGCTTTGCAAGCCTTGAGTACGGCGGCCAGGTGGGCTCTTCCGCCTCCCAGAGCTACGGCTACTCCAGCGGCGGCTTCGACTCCTACGGCGACCTGCTCAATACGCTCCTGGGCGGCTACTCCTATGCCGACAGCAGTTCCTACGGCGGCTCGGCCTATGGCAGCTCCGGCCCCTCGGGCGCTCTCTCCGGCGGCTACACCAATTCCTACGGGCAGTCGAGCGCGGGCTATAGCCTCGATATGGGCGATCTGTTCAGTCTCTTCTCCGCCTTCTCCGGGCGCAGCCTCGGCGGTGACAAGAGCTGGGTCGATACACAGCTGATCGCCGATCACGCGAAGGCCATGAGCGAAAGCTTCCTCGACCCCGGCAGGCTTACGGTCTCCTACGCAAACGGCCGCCCCGTCGTCTCCCTGACGGACAAGGAGTGGGCCCAGATCCAGACTGTGGAGCTGAACGTCTTTGCCGACGACGGCGAGGGCTATTTCGACCTGGGCCTGGATAACCTCTTCGAGATCGAAGACGGCAATCTCCTGATCGACTACGACGCCACATGGCTCACCATCAACGGACAGCTCGTGGCCTACTACCTCGTCTCCGACAGCCAGAACCCGGACGGCAGCTGGACCACCATCGGCCGGATCCCGGCGCTCTTAAACGGCGAGAAGGTCAATCTCCAGGTCATCTTCAACGACGAAAACCGCTACGGCACCGTCACCGGGGCCTACCCGTACTACACCGATGGCGAGACCGAGGCAAGTCCCAAGGGGCTTGTCCCGCTCCGGCGCGGCGACAGGCTGGAGTTTGTCTGCGACTACTACGGCTACGACAACAGCTTCCAGGCCACCCACAAGCTCGACTCAAGCCTCGTTGTCACGGACGAGCTGATGCTTGAAAACCTCAGCGTCACCAACAACGTCATCCCCAGCTATCGCTTTACCGACATTTACGGCAACCACTATTGGCTCAGATTCTGAGCGTGGAATTATACAGGAGGTACAAAATTATGGGACTCATTTCCAAACTGCTGAAAACCGGCCTGACCATCGGCGCGCTCGTCACCGCCTACCAGGCCACCCAGAAGACCAAGAAGGAAACCGGCACCATTGATGCCGATGCCTTCGTGCGCAACTTCAAGGATCAGGCGATCGAGAACACCAAGATCGTCGCCGACACCGTCAAATCCCAGCTCACCGGCAAGCCCGCCGAGACCAAGGGCGACTACCGCGTCTCCGACGAGGGCGAGAACGGCTACACCTATGTGGACGCAAAGCCCGCCGAGGGTGAGGCCAAGCCCGCCGACAAACAGGCCAAGCCCGAGGACAAGCAGGCCAAGCCCGCCGAGGACAAGGTGAATGAAGTGATCGAGACTGTGAAGGAGAAGGCGCCCGAGGTCATCGAAAAGGTGCAGGACATCGTGGAGGATATCCGCGAGAACGCGCCCGAGTACAAGGCCCGTGCCCAGGAATTCGTCGAGGATGTCAAGGAAGCCGCGAAAAAGGCCCTGGACAAGGACGACAAGTAAATCATATAAGCGCAAAACAGGAGCCGTGAAGCAAATCTTCACGGCTCCTGTTCTGTCACACAGAGACTTGTTTTGTTATCCTGGGATTTATACTATCCCCTGATAGGAATCTGACAGTCCTTCCGGCAGGAATTGTGCCATACTGTGTTGGCTTTCTTGACCATATATCTCCATTATGCTCTGCGACAGGGAATAGTATTATTTTGTCATCCTGAGCGAAGCGAAGGATCTTTTCGTGCCTGTATCATATGGTCCATCAGATATATCCCAGATGCTCCAGCAAAATCTTCACGCCGATGCAGATCAAAATCACGCCGCCCGCGATCTCCGCCTTCGCCTTGTAGCGCAGGCCGAACTGGTGGCCGATGTACACCCCGAGGACCGACAGCAGAAAGGTGGTCACGCCGATGAGCGAGGCGGCGGGCAGGATGCGCACCTGCAGAAAGGCAAAGGTCACGCCCACGGCCAGCGCGTCGATGCTGGTAGCGACGGCGAGCAGCAGCATGGTTTTGAAGCTCAGGTCGTCGTCCAGATCGTCGGCCTGCTTTGCCTCGCGGATCATGCTGATGCCGATCACGGTCAGCAGCCCGAAGGCGATCCAGTGGTCCACGCTCTCGATCACATGTTCAAAGCGGTAGCCAAGCGCCCAGCCGATCACCGGCATCAGAAACTGAAAGCCGCCGAAATACAGTCCCACCAGCACCGCATGGCGCGGCGAAAGCTTTTTGAGGCTCAGCCCCTTGCAGATGGACACGGCAAAGGCATCCATGCTCAAGCCCACGGCGATCAGCAGCAGTTCAAAAAATCCCATATCCCATACTCCCACATGTTGGTTTCATCAGAGTATAACATGTGTGCGGAAAAGTCAAGAGAAGTTAGGGAACCTTCTCCGCAATCCTTCCGCAGAGTGCGGAAAACCGCGCATGCAGCTTCTCCGCAAAAGACGGAATACCCAGAAGTGTAAAGAGGCGCCCGCGCAGAAGGTCCACCGGGATGCACAGCAGCGTGATCACCAGCGCCGAGCCCAGCACGTTCAGCCACGCGAAGGACCGGGGCAGGGGACATAAAAGCCCGGCACAGGGGACGATGAGCCAGTTCCAGACGGTGGTGTGCAGCAGGAACACGCCCAGCGCCGCCGAGGACGCCTTCTCGATAAACCTGCTGCCCGGCCCGGTTAGCCGCGCGTGCAGGAGCAGCAGGCAGATCGACGCGAGGGCGATGGTGGGGGAGGTGTAGCTGTAGAAAATCTTCTCCGTGTTGCCGGGAAAGCCGTCGGGAGAAAAGAAAGAGCGCATCCCCCAGCGCCAGGCGGCGGTGAGCAGCAGCGAGGCCAAAAGCACCAGCCGGAGCCTGCCTGCCGGAGCGCCGGAGAACCACCCGTGCTTTCGCAGCGAGGCGCCCCAGAAGTACAGCGCCGCAAGCCACATCCAGTTGTAGCCCTCGCCCAGCAGATAGGGATCGCAGTCCATCACAGCCCGAAGGGCGGTGGAGACAACAGTGAGGGCCAGCAGCGCAAGGCAGATGACGGCATTCATGCCGCGGGAGACATGGCGCACGATGAGGTTCAGTCCCGGCGCCAGCATCATCATTTCGAAGTAGGCAGTCATATACCAGTTGACCCGCCGCGTCACCGGCAGGAAAACGTCCGCAAGGCTCATCTCCGCGATCCCCGCGAGAGACGGCAGCAGCAGAAAGAACACGCGGTAGAAAACAAATTGCAGCCACAGCAGGACAAGCGACTTGAGGCGCAAGGAATTACCATCCTCCCGATACCCCAGCCAGCCGCTCAGGAGTCCAAAGCAGTTGACAGCGCAGAATACCAGCGCGTAGACGAGGGCGTTTACAAACAGACTGATCCCCGTGCCGGTGCTCAGATCCCCCAGCAGGGCAAAGAGATGAATGCATACCACAAACCAGGCCGACAGAATGCGCAGCCGGTCCATTCCCGCTTGTCTGTTCTTCATAGTCCTTGCTCCTTTGCAAAAAGCTGTCTCAACACACCGCGTCATAGCTTCGCGAAGCGAAGAATCTTTACCAGAAGCCCTGTAAAGACTTGAAAGAAAGATCCTTCGCTACGCTCAGGATGACAGACGGACATTGGCTTGAGACAGCTTTATTCATCCAATTTATAGGTAATATCCTCTTTGAGGCTCAGGCGCGGCTCGGTGCGGCGCACGAGGCGGATCATCGCCGGGATGTGACGCAGCAGCACCAGCCCCGCCGTCATAAGCGCCAGGCGCAGGAGCAGGGAGTCGTCCACCGCCAGCACCGATACCATCATGTACACCACGGCCCCCACAGCGGTGCCGAGGGAGAGATAGCGCGTGAGGGCGATCACGCCCGCGGTCACGATCATGGCTGCTGCGCCCACAGAGTTTCCAACCATGAAGGCCGCCACGATCATGGCCACCGACGCATGGCTGCCGCGAAAACCGTAGAATACGGGGAAGAGCCTGCCCAGCACCAGCACAAAGCCCGCGAAGGCGCGGCCCACGTCCGCGTGCCCGCGTATCCCCAGCAGCAGAGAACCCACAAGGATCGGGACAAGGTCCTTCACAAGCTCCACGGCCAGGAGCTTGAAGAAGCCCCCGATGCCGAACAGCCGCCGGAAGTTGGAGATGAATCTGGTATGATCCCCCAGCCGCATGAGATTTCGGTGAAAGACGAAGTTTGATGCCAGCACCATCGTGTCCATGCTGCCGAAAAGATAGGCGACGATGGCGGTCAGCCCCAGGAGGAGCCAATAGATGCTCATTCCTTGTCCCCCTTCTGGCGGATCACAATGCGGATGGGCGTGCCCTCCAGACCGAAGACGGCACGGATCTGGTTTTCCAGGTAGCGCTGGTAGGAGAAGTGGAACAGCTCCTTGCTGTTGCAGAAGATGACGAAGCAGGGGGGCTTGATGCCCGTTTGGGTCATGTAGTAGATCTTCAGGCGGCGGCCCTTGTCGGTGGGCGGCTGGACGCGGGCCTGGGCGTCGGCCAGGACATTGTTGAGCATACCGGTGGAGATGCGCATGTTGGTCTGGTCGTTTGCAAAGTTGATGAGCTCAAAAATGCGGTCGGTGCGCTGACCGGTCAGGGCGGAGATGAACAGCACCGGGGCGTAGCTCATGAAGCTTAAGTCACGCATGATGTCCTTGCGCATTTTCTCCATGGTGCCGGTCTCTTTCTCCACAAGGTCCCACTTGTTCACGACCACGATGGAAGCCTTGCCCGCCTCGTGTGCAAGCCCTGCGATCTTGGTGTCCTGGTCGGTCACGCCGTCGCGGGCGTCGATGAGGATGAGGCAAACGTCGGCCCGCTCGATGGCAAGCTGGGCGCGCATGACGGAGAACTTCTCCACGCGCTCCTCCACCTTGGACTTGCGGCGGATGCCGGCGGTGTCGATGAACATATAGCGGCCCTTGTCGTTTTCAAACAGGGTGTCCACCGCGTCGCGGGTGGTGCCCGCCATGTCGCTGACGATGAGGCGCTTTTCGCCGAGAATGTGGTTAATGAGCGAGGACTTGCCCACGTTGGGCTTGCCGATGACAGCGACCTTGATAAAGTCATCCTCCGCCTCGTTTTCCTCCGCCTCGGGGAAGTACTTTAAGCACTCGTCCAGCAGGTCACCGGTGCCGTGGCCGTGCACAGCGGAGACCGCGATGGGATCGCCCAGGCCCAGCTCGTAAAACTCATAGAGCGCCGGGTCCTCGGCCCCGGTGGAGTCCGCCTTGTTGACAGCCAGCACCACAGGCTTGCGGGAGCGCTTGAGCATGTTCGCCACGTCCTTGTCCGCGGCGGTGACGCCGGTGCGGATGTCGGTGACAAGGATGATGACGGTGGCGGTATCAATGGCGATCTGCGCCTGCTCGCGCATGAAGAGCAGAATCTCGCTGTCGGTGGACGGTTCGATGCCGCCGGTGTCCACCATGTCGAAGGTGCGGCCGCACCACTCACAGGGCGCATAGAGCCTGTCGCGGGTGACGCCGGGGGTGTCCTCCACAATGCTCAGGCGCTGGCCGACCAGGCGGTTGAATAACATGGACTTGCCCACATTCGGGCGGCCCACGATGGCAACAAGAGGTCTTGACATTTCAAATCCTCCTTATAATCAAAGTGGAAAGTGGAGAGTGAAAAGTGGAGTTATGGTGTGCCTTCGGCACAAATTAAAATCATCTGCGAAGCAGATACATTCACTTCACTTTCCACTTTTAACTTTTCACTTTATAATCAGGTATTGTATCTGTAAAATTTCTCGCCCGTCTCTTCCCGGACGGGGATCTGCACTTCCGGTAAAATCCCGAATATGGCATCGCAGAGGGCGAAACCGTCGGACTCCACCGGGTAGATGGGCACGCCGAGAGCGGCGCTTGCCTCTTCCAGCTTCACGTCGTCCAGGAAGTCGAGCTCCTGCCTTCTCAGCATGTTCTGAGAAACCAGCAGCCGTTCGCCAAGCTCCTTGCCCTTGAGCTGGTTGATTAAGTCGCCGCCGGTCACAAGGCCGGTGACGTTGATGCTGTGGCCGAAGAAATCGTTCTCGATCGCGTATACATGGCCTTTGAGATTCGGGAAGGCCACCCGCGCGTGCTGCAGCAGCTTCTCAAGATACGGCGCCGCCGAGACCCCGGTGGCGATGGCAAAGTCGATGCCGTCCGGCTCATCCGCCAGCTTCACCGCGCTCTTGAATTCGGTTTCCAAAAGGCGCAGGGTCCCTACGCCGTTTTCAAGCTGGGTATATTCCTCGTAAAACTCGTCCGGCGGCAGCTCACGCTCCGCCTTAATGTACAGCTCGTCCCCGCAGAAGAAAATGCGGCTGCCGTGTCTGCGGCGGCAGGTTTCCGAAAATTTCTCCACCAGGTCGAGGGTTTCCCCCGCATGCTCCTTTGCGAAGGGGGTGAGGGGATAGAGATATTTCCGATGCTTTGTGAGTCCCACCGGGACGATGGACACGCTGTGCACCGCGGGCCAGAGGGCCTCCAGCTCCCGCATGGAGTGCAGCAGCTCGTCCCCATCGTTAAGTCCCGGGCAGCACACGATCTGGCAGTTCATCACGATGCCCGCCTTGGCAAAGCGGCGCATGATGTCGATGGTCTCGCCGGCCCTCGGATTGCGCAGCATCTTGCAGCGCAGCTCCGGATTCATGGTATGCACCGACACGTTGATGGGGCTTACGTGCAGGGCGATGATGCGCTCCACCTCGCGGTCGGATAAGTTCGTGAGCGTGATGTAGTTGCCCAGCAGAAAGCTCAGCCGCGCGTCGTCGTCCTTAAAGTACATGGTTTTGCGCATGCCGCGCGGCAGCTGGTCGATGAAGCAGAAGACGCAGGCGTTGGCGCAGGAACGCGGCGCGTCCATGAGGTAGCTTTCAAAGTCCAGCCCCAGATCGCCGCCTTCGCCCTTTTTGACGTGCAGCGTATAGCGCGTGCCGTCCGGCTTTTGCAGGACCACTTCGAGGTCACGGTCATAGGCAAAGAACTTGTAGTCGAGCACATCGAGAATCTCGTTGCCGTTGATGGACACCACCGTATCCCCGATCTCCACGCGCCCATGCAGAGGGCTTGTCGGATCGACAGACTTTATATAATTGTCTTCCATCCGGGGTCCCCTCCTCTGCCTTCCTGGCTCCCCCAATGGGGGAGCTGTCAGCGCCGTTCACGGCGATGACTGAGAGGGTCTTACAAGGACGCGCCGACCCTCTCCGCCCCAGTTTGCGAACTGGGGCACCTCCCCCAAAGGGGGAGGCAAGGATGCCATAAAAAGCAAAAGGAGGAGAGGCTTCACACCTTTCCTCCTTTAGCAGCTTTACTTGCTCTCTTCAACAGCGATGACTGTCCGGCCCTTGTACTGACCGCAAGCCTTGCAGGCGCGATGGGGCATGCAGAAAGCACCGCAGTTGGGGCACTTGACGACATTGGGAGCGGTGAGCTTCCAAACGGAAGAACGCCTCTTGTCACGTCTCTGTCTCGATACTTTTCCTTTTGGGACTGCCATGTTGACACCTCCTGTTGACAGCTGTTCTGAGCAGCTTCATAATTCAAAAAATCATTTATCCAAAAGCTGCTCAAGCACAGCAAATCTTGGATCAATTGGTTTCCGGCACCCGCAGGGGCCGAGGTTCAGGTTTTTGCCGCAGGTCGGACACAGACCCTTGCAGTCCTCTTTGCAGAGGAACTTGGTTTCCATGTCCAGAATAAAGAGGGTGGAGAGGATCTCGTCAAGGTCGATCTCGTTGCCCTCCAGGACGAAGAGCGAGGGATCATCCTCGGGATTTTCCTCCACGATGGTTGCGTCAAGCGCCATTTCCTTGAGGCTTTCAAACTCCTCGCCGCAGCGGTCGCACAGGCAGATCATCTCCGCCGTGAGCGTCCCGGTGAGCCGCAGGATGCCGGCCTCGTTAAAAACGCGCCCTTCGGCATACGGCTTGCGGGGATAGGCCTTCACCGAGGGGAAATCCAGACCCTCCGTCTCCAGCTCACACGAAAAGGGAACGGAGCCGCCCGGTATTTCGATGATCGAACTCAGATTCAGACGCATGGTAAGCACCTCGCACAGTCGCTTTAGTATTATAGATTACTTGACAAGACTTGTCAACACTATTTTCTTATAGTATAATGCAAAAAAATTGAGGTTTTGAAGGGGAATTTTTGTTCAAATGAAGGAGTTTGCCATCAAAAGCAACGACGCGGGCCAGCGCCTGGACCGTTTTGTGGGCAAGGCCGTGCCGCTGCTGCCGGAGTCGCTGCTGCAAAAGTACATCCGCCTCAAGCGCGTAAAACTCAACGGCAAGGGCGCCAAGCGCGACACGCGCTTAAGCGAGGGCGACACGGTGCAGCTTTACATCAATGACGAGTTTTTTGAAAAGCCCCGGGAGGAAAACTCTTACCTCAAGGTCGGCACCCCGCGCCTGTCCATCGTGTACGAGGATGAAAACATCCTCCTGCTGGACAAAAAGCCCGGCGTCCTCTGCCACAGCGCGGGCGTCTGGGATTATAACACACTCATCGCCAATGTCCAGGCCTATATGGCTCAGAAGGGGGAGTGGCGGCCCAAGGAGGAAAATTCCTTTGCCCCCGCCCTCTGCAACCGTATCGACCGCAACACCGGCGGCATTGTCATCGCGGCGAAAAACGCGGAGGCCCTGCGTATCTTAAACGACAAGATCCGCGACCGGGAGATCGAAAAATACTACCTCTGTGCGGTGCAGGGCAAGCCGAAGCCCGCCTCTGGAAGACTGGAAAATTACTTGTTCAAGGACGCGAAGAAAAACCAGGTCTTCATCAAGGACCGCCCCGAGCCGGGGGCCAAGACCGCCGTGACCGAGTACCGCCTGCTCATGACCAAGGGCCCGCTGTCGCTGGTGGAGTGCAGGCTTCTCACCGGACGCACGCATCAGATCCGCGCTCAGATGGCCCACGCGGGCTGGCCGCTTCTCGGTGACGGCAAGTACGGCAGCGAGCGTTTCAATAAGGGCTTTGAGGAAAAGGGACAGGCACTCTATTCCTACCGCCTGCGCTTCGATTTCCCCACCGACGCAGGCGCGCTCGAATACCTGCGCGGCAGGGAGTTTCGCGTGCAGCAGGTGGATTTTGCCGAAAAGTATTTCGGTGTGACAGAGCTGACGTTTTAAAAATATAGCTCCCTTTGTGAAAGGGAGCTGCCGCAACGCGGCTGAGGGATCGACTTGCCTGAAACACCGGTGATCGATCCCTCCGGCCTGCGGCCACCTCCCTTTTTTCAAAGGGAGGTATTATTTTGCCGCTTTTACCAGCTGCTGCCCTCGGGGAGTGCACTGCCGTCGGCGGTGATGTTCCGGCAGTCATATACCTGATAGGCGTAATTCGGGATGTCGTGGATATTGCAGGAGGTGAGGGCGATGTCGCGGCTGTTGTGGAAATAGCAGGCCCCGTTGGAGCAGTCGTGGATCTCGGTATAGCTGACCTCGCCGCCGCGGCAGTTATAGCAGGTGATGCCCAGAATGCCGCAGCCGTAGAGGGAGCAGTCTGTCACCTTGAAATCGCCGCAGTCCATGAGGCTCAGCACGCCGCCCGCGCAGCCGTAGTCCTCCACATCCTGCGTGTGCCCGGAGGTGAAATTTGAAAGGCTCAGGTTCCTGCAGCTTTCAAAGCTCATGACCTCGCAGTAGCGCGGCTCAGCCACGATGCGTGCCCGGTGGGGACCGTTGGCCGTGATGCTGAGATTGTCCGCGCCGTGGATCACAAGGCCCGGCCCGTCGTAGCAGCTCATCCAGTACCAGTAATCGCCGCTTGCATAGCCGTAGCCCTGGGACTTGCTCAGATCATAGACCCCGTCCTCCAGGAAGATCACGGTGTCCGGCGCAATGGAGGCCAAAAGCTCGTCCACATTGTGCACATGGATCATCCCGTCTTCCGACACCGCGGGGGCGGTAACGGTGACTTCCTCCACAACGGGCGGTGTCCACTCGGAGTCCCCCTCGCGGGTGAGCGCCTCGAGCTCCGCAAAGGTGTAGGGCTCGCCGTCCGGCTTCACCACCTGCTCGCTCTTCTGCCAGCTTTCCATGTACCAGCCGTTTGTGCAGTTGTTGTCCTTGAAGGAGCAGTTATCCACCACGGGCTGGAAGACGGTGCTGAAAAACATGCCGTCAAAGGTGTTGCGGCTTACGTCGCAGCCGGCCAGCTGAAACATTTTGGCGGCGCTGAGATCCAGCAGACAGGTGCCCTTGCAGTCGCGTATGGTGGTGTTGAGGATGGCGGTGCTCCAGCTCGCGTTCAGGGAGAACACGCCGTAGCCCTCGATCCCGTGAATCGAACAGCCGTCAAGGTAAATCCCGCAGCTGTTCGCGGCATACAGCGCGCCGTAACTGCAATCGCGGATGGTGGTTCCCTCCGCACGCACCTCGCGGGTACGGATAAGCTCCAGCCCGTAAGTGCCGCAGCCGTAGAGATCGCAGTTTGTCACGGTCATCCAGTTACAGTCGGTCATGTTGATGACCGCGCCCGTGCAGTAGCCGGGGCCGTCGGTGTGGCCCGCGGTGAAGCCCTCCAGCGCCACGTTCTCGCATTCTACGAATTTCAGCACGCAAGCGTAGCGAGGTACGGTGACGATTTCTGTCCCGGGGCGGGCGGCGCGTATGGTGAGGTTTTCTACCTTGTCGATCTCCAGCTCCCAGCCGTCGTCATAGATCTCGTTCCAGCAGTAGTATTTGCTGCCGAACACGCCGTAGCCGAGGGCGCGGGTAAGATCGTAGCTGCGCCCGGTAAGGGTGATCACGGTATTCGGCGCGATGGCCTTCAGAAATTCGTCCACCGTGGCGGCTTCCACCTCGGTGAGCTCTACGCTGTCCTCACTCTCTGCCGAGGCAGTCCCCGCGTGGGCAAAGAACAGCGAAAACAGCAGCAGCGCCGCCGTCAGCAGAGCGCAGAGCCTTCTCTTGTCTTCCATTATAATCATGGGGCAGATCTCCTCTCTTGATCGGATTCAATAGTAAGACGCCGCGGCCGGGAGAAAGTTCCAGCCGGGACAGTATCTTTGTGAAAAAGATATTTTTATTTTTTGACAGGATTTTACGAATTTCTTTTGACAAATTCCATAACATGGTTTACAATAATCTGCGTATACAAGATGCGTACAGAATGCGCGTATATAATTCTGAATGAAAGAGGAAGCAAGATATGAAAAACAAGATCATTGCGCTGGCCCTTGTTATAGTCATGCTGTTTGCCCTGTCCGCGTGCAGCGCCAAGCAGAGCGCACCGGCACCGACCGAGACGCCCGCGCCCACGGCCGAGCCTACGCCCGCGCCCACCCCGAAGCCCACGGCCGAGCCTACGCCCGCGCCCACCCCCGCAGGGATCGAGCCGGATTCCGGCATCCACACCATCGTCAGCAAGGCCAAGGGCTTCAGCATCGATTACGACAGCAAGTATGTCGCAAACGAGCTGCCCATGGGCGGCATCATCATCAACGCCGGCACCGACGAGGGTGTGCCCTACTGCACCGTGAGCCTCATGGAAAAACAGATCATGGGCGTTGACAACGTCATCGACGCCGTTACCTACCTGCAGGAGCTGGGCGCCAGCGCCGTTGAGGAGCTGGGCGACGCGATGCTGACTCCTCCGGGAGAACCCACCACCTTCATCGAAGGCCGCGACCTGTACAACATCTACTACACCTACAATGATGAGCAGCTCGGCGGCATGGTGATCTGCGCCTACTACGCCGAAAACCTCGAGGACGGCCGCGTCGTCGTCTTCAACTCCACCGCGCTTGAGCCCGACAACCCCACCGTCACCGAGATCATCAAGCTCGCCGTGGATACCTTCAAGATCGTTGAGTAATCTCTCCAAAATCCATACAAACGGCAGCGCCGCGGATTTCCGGGGCGTTGTTGTTTTATACGATCCCCTAATAGAAACTCGACAGTCCTTCCGGCAATATTTGCGCCATGCTTCGTTGAAGCCCTTGACCATATATATCCATTATGCTCTGCGGGCTTCGCCTTGCCTGACACAAATTTAGCTCGGAATTCCTTGTCTGCTTTCTATCAGGGAATCGTATTGATCAGCTCCGCACATTCTGCTCCAGATCGCTGATGTGCATGTATTCGTCATAGGTGCACCTTCGGTCGATGATGCCGTCGTCGGTGATCTCGATGATACGGTTTGCCACCGTCTGGGTCAGCTGGTGGTCATGGCAGGAGAAAATGATGTTGTACTTGAAGGCCTCAAGGCCGTTGTTGAGCGCGGCGATGCTCTCCAGGTCGAGGTGGTTGGTCGGCTGGTCGAGCAGCAGGAAGTTTGCGCCCGAGAGCATCATGCGGCTGAGCATGCAGCGCACCTTCTCGCCGCCGGAGAGGACGCGCACGTTTTTATAAACATCGTCTCCGGAGAAGAGCATGCGGCCCAGAAAAGTGCGCAGATAGCTTTCCCGCTTGTCTTCGGAAAACTGGCGCATCCAGTCGATGAGGTCATAGTCGCAGCTGTCGAAATAGCTGTTGTGGTTTTTGGGAAAGTAGCTCGGCTCGATGCTGGCGCCCCACTTGACGCTGCCGGAGTCCGGCTCCTCCTCGCCCATGAGGATCTTATACAGCATGGTCACGGCAAGCTCATTTTTGCCCACAAGGGCGATCCTGTCGTCCTTGCCGACGATGAAGCTCACGTTGTTGAGAAGCTTTACCCCGTCCACGGTCTTGGAGACCTCGGTGACGAAGAGGCGGTCCTTGCCCGGCTCGCGGTTGGCCTTGAAGCCCACCCAGGGGTAGCGGCGGTTGGAGGCGGGCAGCTCCTCCACGGTGATCTTGTCCAGGAGCTTGCGGCGGGAGGTGGCCTGCCGGGACTTGGACTTGTTGGCGGAGAAACGGGCAATGAAGGTCTGCAGCTCCTGAATCTTCTGCTCGGCCTTCTTGTTCTGGTCCTTGATGAGCTTCTGAATGAGCTGGCTGGACTCGTACCAGAAATCGTAGTTGCCGACGTACATCTTGATCTTGCCGTAGTCGATGTCCACGATGTGGGTGCAGACGTTGTTGAGGAAATAGCGGTCATGGCTCACGACCAGCACCGTGCCCTCGTAATCCATCAGAAAATCCTCGAGCCACACCACGCTTGCAAGGTCGAGGTTGTTGGTCGGCTCGTCGAGCAGGATCACGTCCGGGTGGCCGAAGAGGGCCTGGGCCAGCAGCACCTTCACCTTGATGCGCGGGTCGGTGTCCCGCATGAGCTCCTGGTGCAGCGCCACGTCCACCCCGAGGCCCTGGAGGATGCGCGATGCGTCGCTCTCGGCCTCCCAGCCGCCGAGCTCGGCAAACTCCTCCTCGAGCTCGGAGGCGCGGATGCCGTCCTCGTCATTGAAGTCGGGCTTCTCATAGAGCGCGTCCTTTTCTTTGCCGCACTCGTAGAGACGCATGTTTCCCATGATAACGGTGTCGAGCACCGTGTAATCGTCGTACAGGCTCTGGTTCTGCTTGAGCACCGACATGCGCCGCTTGGGGTCGAGCACGACGCTGCCGCTGGTGGGCTCCAGCTCGCCGGAGAGGATCTTGATAAAGGTGGATTTGCCCGCGCCGTTTGCGCCGATGATGCCGTAGCAGTTGCCGGGTGTGAACTGCAGGTCCACGCGGGAGAAAAGCACGGTCGGCCCGAACTGGATGGAGAGATCGTTGACTGAAAGCATAGTGGTCTCCTTTGCTGTTTGCCGTCATCCCGAGCGCAGAGAAGGAACTTCTTTTGCGGGGACAGATCCTTCGCTTTGCTCAGGATGACGAGTGTTTTTCCCAGTATACCGTTTTCCGGCGGCGGCTGTCAATGGGTGATAAAAGAGGCTTTGAAGAAAAAACCATTTCTTCAAAGCCTCTGGTTGCCTGCACCTCTCAGCGCCAAAACAGGACCTCCGATGTGTTGGCGGCGTACGACTGAACGGACTGCGAGGCTTTTTTTCTGCTTACCTCGCGCCCAGTGTAGTCGACAAGCTCTTCAACGCTGAGCTGACTGTCCTTGTTCGTGTCCGCCGGCATGGAGCCGGTATAGGCGCTGCTGCCGTACCTGCAGCCGCCGGCGGTCACAAGGGTGGTGGTGAAAAGGCCCTGCCCGTTGATCTCAGCGGCAAACTGCGTTTTGCTGCAGGCAGTGATGACCACAAACTTGCTTTTCGCAAGCTCGCCGGCATCGAACACCTCGTCGTCGGAAAGCACAAGCGTGGTATCACAGCCGGCGAAGGCGTCGATCATACTCTGGTTGAAGGCTTCCATTGCTTCAAGATCATCTTCGGTGCCCTGATTGAAGGTCTCCTGGTCCGAAAGATCGTATCCGGTGCCCCGGTCGATCGCGGATCCGCTGTAGCAGCTGTCGAGGATGACGATTACACGGCCCGGGACCTTGGAAAGCGCGGCAGCGAGCTCGTTTGAGGTGAGGAACATATCGTCGACACCGCGCAGCGCACCGAGATAAGCCGTACCGTCGCTGTACACGCCGTGCCCGGCATAGTAGAAAAGCGACACGTCCTTCCCGGCGGCGTCGGCAAACACGGAACTGATGGCGCTGAGCATGCCGCTTTTGGTCTGATCCGGCCTAGCGGTACAGCTAAAACCGTTGGAAAAGCTGCGCAGCAGACTGCCCATGGCGTTCATGTCGTTGATGCACCCATGGAGGGGTTTGTCCTTATAGGCGTTGTTTCCGATCAGCAGCGCACGGTATGTGACCGCGTCGGGATCGGTGACCGGAAAGCCGTGTGCCTTTGCCCAATTGAAGCCGTAGCTGTCGGCGGCAGCGGTGAAGGAGACCGAAGAGCACGCGTCAAATGCGTCATCCGCAATAAAGCCCAGCGAGGCGGGCAGGTTTATATCCCTGACGCTGCTGTCAGCGAAGGCTTTGCTGCGGATCTCGGTGATGCCGTTGGGCAGGACCACCGTGCCGAGAGCGCGGTTCCCATAAAACGCGCTGTCCTCAATAAGCTTCACCGCAGCGGGCAGCTCCAGCACGGAATCCGCGCATGCCGTCCCCGGCAGGGAGAGCAGCAGACCGCTCAGCAGGAGCAGGGTAAGGATAAACGATATATATTTCATATAGAACCCTTCACCGTCACCTTTCTGTCAGACAGCGGCGATGCTGTCATTTGCGGATAAAAAAGATAATCCGGAAGCAAAGCTACCCGGTGATCCGGTAAATCATCAGGCCTGTCTCCTCGCTCAGGGGTTCAACAGCCTCGGCCTTCGCGTCCGGATAATACGCGCCGCGCAGGTAGGCGAGGGTACGGTCGATCTCATGGTCGATGAGGCGCACGTCCTCTCGGTTGACCAGATCGCGGTAGGGGTTTTCAATGCTCCACCTGTCCAGGACCGCCTCAATCTCCGGGTGGCCCATGCTCCAGCCGCCGATGAGCAGCAGCTTGTCGGCAAAGAGCGCGGGCGGGGTCTCCAGCGGGGTATACAGCTGATGGTCGATGGCCCAGATCTTGGTAAGGTACAGGTGCTCATCGTCCTCCAGGATGCGCGCGATGGCGGCTTTTTCGCTGCTCTTGTCCTCAATGGTGTTGTGCCGGTCGAGCCAGCAGTAAGCCCGGTTCATGCGCCAGGTGATAAACAGGCTTAAAAGCAGCACCGCCGTGAGCAGCAGCTTTTCGGCCTTGAGCTTTTCCGTGTCCAGCGCAAAGCTCAGCACCACCGCCATGGCGAGGAAAAGGCCGATGTCCACCCGGTTGGCAAGAAAGCGGTCGGCGTAGATCATGGCGAGGTAAATGACACCAAAGAGCCCGGCCATCGCCCCAAGGCTGATCCAGGTCCCGGCCCGGCGCTTCCCGCAGGCGAGCCACACGGCCAGCATCAGCGCAAAGCCCGCGAAGGGGCGGTCGAGGGTAAAGCCCATCAGGCACTTGTTGAGGAAGACGCCCAGGCACTCGCCCGGGGTGCGGCGGGGGATCAGCTCGTCGCGCGCCGCGATCAGGGTTTCGAGATTCTTCTGATTAAAGCGCTCGGTGTCGTAAAAGCTCCACTTCTTCATCATGTAGACGAAGTTTTCGTCCATGCCGACGGAATCGTAGATCTCCGGCATTTCCGAATATTCCGGGGTCTGGAAGTCGATAAAGCTTGAGCGCGTGTTGTTGAACGCCCAGAAGCCGCCCGCCTCGGGCCGCTGCCACACGGCATAGTCCAGAATAAACAGCCCCGCCGCACACACGGCCAGCAGCGCAAAGGGCGCGATCAGGCGAAGGTACTGTCTCATTCTTTCACGGAAAGGAAAGCTGCGATTTTCCACGCCGCGCTCAATGAGCAGCGCGAGAACACCGCAGGCCATCAGCACCGCACATACGCCGAACTCCTCAAAGCGCCACACATAGCCGCAAAGCGCCAGCACAAAGCCGAGGCTCAGCGGCATCTTCCGTGTCCGTCCGCCGTCGCTCCGCACGGCATGGAGCATCAGCGCCATCCCGCCGACGGTGCCGACGGCGGCGGGCTTGGAGAAATTCATGCTGAGATAACAGTCCGTCCCGAACGCGCCGAGCAGCACCGCCGTCATCACCAGCGCCGGGCCGGGGCGGTATCGCCGCAGCAGCACCCAGGTGACGGCGGAAAAGCCGAGGTACAAAAGCAGATACTGGGCGGCGGAATACCAGTTGAAGCCGTCACCGAAAAGACTGTACACGGTTTTCATCAGCCAACCGAGGCAGATGTTGATAAAGGGAGCGTACATGGTCTTGTGCGCCATCTGCCCGTCGAAGAATTTGGAGATAAAGAGATCGTCGTTCGTCTCCCACATGGGGGCAAAAAAACACAGCATGACAAGGAGAAACACCGCGTTGAGCCCAAGGGCCAGCAGGACGCGGGGCCGTGCTTTCTGATTCCATTGTTCCTTCAAGCTCATGGCGCGTCCCTCATTTCAGAATGCGGTAGATATCGAGCCCCGTCTCCGTGCTCAGCGGTTCGACCAACTCTGCCGCGGCCTCGGGGTCATAATGCTCGTGGATATACTGCAGGGTGAGGTCAACGTTGTCCTCGATGAGATAGACCCCGGAATTGCCCACACAGTCCCGGTAGGGGTTTTCCACCCCGTATCCCGCCAGGTTTTCCATGATCGTGGGGTGCAGGCAGTCAAAGCCGCCCAGCAGCACGATCTTGTCCCAGTAGCCCTTGCCGTAGGGCTCGAAGGGTGACCAGAGCCCGTCCGTCACCGCGTCAAGCTTTGCGAGGTACACATGGTCCTCATCGGCCAGAAGGCGCTCATAGGCGGCGCGGATTTCGCTCTTGTCCTCCGCAGGGGCGGTGCGATACCAGTCGCGCATGAGGTAATGGCTGGTGCCCACGGCGAGGACCAGCACCAGCGCGGTCAGGAGCTTTTCCCGTTTGAGCTTCTCCGCGTCCAGCGTCAGAGCCATCACCGCTGCCACGCACAGCAGAAGACCGAGATCCACCCTGTCAACCAGATAGCGCCCGCGCCAGATGAGGTAGAGATAGGCGGCACAGAACAGCGCACCCTCGCAGGCGAGGCATGCCCAGTCGCGCAGAGAATGCTCACCCGCCGCCAGCCACAAGACCAGGATCAGCAGCAGGCCGTAGATATGCAGATTCAAAAAGAAGCCGGGGACGGCCTTGTCGAGAAATTCCCCCACGCACTCGCCCATCGACGGACGCGGGAACAGCGTGTCCCGGGCCTCCGTGATGGCGAGCATGGTCCCGGCGGAGAAAACCTCCGGGTCAAAGTAGTCGCTGTCATAGGCAAGCTGCACGTCGGCCCTGGAAAGCCCCAGCGCGTCGTAGGCCTCGGGCATGGTCTCATAGGCCGGCCTGCCGTAGTCGGAATAGGCCACGCGAACTTTGTCAAACTCATGGTAGGCCGTCCAGGGCTCCTTCGACCAGGCCCACTCGTTCACGGCGTAAAAGCCCGCGCAGAGCACAAGGACCAGCACATAGGGCAGCGCGAGCTGCCCGAAGCTTCTCAGCTTTTCTCCGGCACTGTCCTTAGCCGCAAGCAGATTCCAGAGCGGGCGCAGGCACAGTACCGCCATCAGTCCGAAGCAGGGCAGAAACTCCATGTCCCGCAGCAGAAAACCCATCACGGCAAGCGCTGTTCCCAGGCACAGGGCAGCAGGATGCCGCCCCTCCCGCTCAAAGGCGTAAAGCAGCAGGGCCATCCCGCCGACGGTACACACCGCCGCGGTCTTGGTGTAGCTGATGATGCAGTAGACATCCACCCCGAAAAACAGCAGCAGAACCGTCGAGACCGCCGCGCCGTGAAGCGCGCCCAGCCGCTCGCAGAGCGTGAAGGACAGCGCCGTCAGCCCCGCGTACAAAAGCGCGTACTGGCAGAAGGTATGCCAGGCAATCTCCCGTCCGAGGATGTCGTAGATGCCCTTGAGCGCCGCGCCCAGTGCGATGTTGATATAGGGAATATATGCTGTGCTGTTTGCCATCTGCCCGTCCGCGAAGGCGGAAAGGGTGGGGTCGTCGTTGCTCTCAAAGCCGACGCGCACGATCACGACCGTGAGGATGAGAAAGACGGCGTTGAGGAGAAGCGCGGCGCGAAGACTCGCGCCGCGCGTGCGGCTGGGGTTCACTTGACGCTCCCGGCAAAGCGCAGGAAGGCGGCGCGGCCCGCATCGTCGCGCTTGAAGACGCCCGCGTGCTCCAGCACCTTCATGAACACCACGCCGACCTCCTGGCGCAGGATGCCCTCGGTGTTCTCCGGAGTGAAGGTGTAGCGGGTTTTGAGCTCCTCCACCCAGGGGGCGTGCTTGGCGCAGGTCTCGCTTGCGCTGATGTCGCTGCCGGAGACGATCAGCTCCTCCAGCTCTTTCAGTTCTGCCTTGAGCCGCGCGGGCAGCACCGCAAGGCCCATGACCTCGATGAGGCCGATGTTCTCCTTCTTGATGTGGTGCAGCTCCTGGTGCGGGTGGTAGAGACCGAGGGGGTACTCCTCGGTGGTGAGGTTGTTGCGCAGCACCAGGTCCATCTCAAAGTCCCCGTCACGGCGGCGGGCAATGGGCGTGATGGTGTTGTGGGGCTCGCCGTCGGTCTCGGCAAAGATCGTGACGCTGGGATCGCTGTAGCCGCGCCAGGCGGTGAGGATCTTGTCCGCAAGCTCTGCCACGCGCTGCTTGTCGGCGCATCTGAGGCGGATGACGGACATGGGCCATTTGACGATGCCGGCCTTCACGTCCTCAAAGCCGGAGAAGGAGAGGGGCGTTTCGATCTCCGCCTTCGCCATGGCGAAGGTGTAGTGCCCGCCCTGGAAGTGGTCGTGGCTCAGGATGGAGCCGCCCACGATGGGCAGGTCCGCGTTGCTGCCGAGGAAGTAGTGAGGGAAGAGATCCACAAAGTCAAGGAGCTTCAAAAACGCGGCCTTGTTGATCTTCATCGGCACATGCTGGGAATTTAAGACGATGCAGTGCTCGTTGTAGTAGACATAGGGGGAGTACTGCAGGAAGAAGTTTTCGCCGTTGAGCTCGAGAGGAATCAGGCGATGGTTTGCCCGGCCAGGGTAGTCGATGCGGCCGGCGTAGCCCTCGGCTTCACGGCATAGGAGGCACTTGGGGTAGCCCGAGGCCTTGGCCTTGCCGGCGGCGGCGATGGCCTTGGGGTCCTTCTCGGGCTTGGAGAGGTTGACCGTGATGTCAAGCTCGCCGTACTCGGTGGCACTTTTCCACTTGAGGTCCTTTACCACGCGGTAGGTGCGGATATAGTCGGTGGCGCGGCTGAGATCGTAGTAGTAATCGGTGGCCTTTTTGGGGTCCTCGGCATAGAGGGCCCTGAACTTGCCGATCACGTCCGAGGGCCGCGGGGTCAGCAGGCCCATCAGGCGGGAGTCAAAGAGATCCTTTTCGGTGATGCTGTCGTCGAGCAGACCGTTTTCCACACCGTAGGCGATGAGCTCGGCGAGGATGGGCTCCAGCTCCGCGTTCTCCGTCTCTTCGGGGCGGGTGAAGCTGTCGAGGTGCAGGGCGCTGAGAAGCGCGTTTTCCGCCCATACGCGGTCGCATTCCTCAATAAGGCCCTTTTGCAGCGCATAGTTTACCAGCTTTTCAATGCTCAGGTCGATCATATCTTATTCATTCTCCTTCACTTGTTTGATGGAAAGGGAAATGCGGTGCTTTTTCTCGTCTACATCGAGGACCACGACCTTGACGATGTCGCCGACGGACAGGACCTCGCTGGGGTGACGGATGAACTTGCTGCTGACCTGGGAGACATGCACAAGGCCGTCCTGGTGCACGCCGATGTCCACGAAGGCACCGAAGTCGATGACGTTTCTCACCGTGCCGGTGAGTACCATGCCGGGCTTTAAGTCCTTGATCTCCAGCACGTCTTTTCTGAGCAGCACAGGCGGCAGCTCGTCGCGCGGATCGCGGCCGGGTTTCAATAGTTCGCTTACAATATCGTTTAAGGTGGGCACACCGACGCCACATTCCTCCGCGGCCTTCTCCGCGCCGTAGGCCGCCGCGCGCTCCTTGAGCTCCCCGATCTTCCCGGCCTTTACGTCCTCGAGCGTATAGCCGCAGAGCTTTAATAACTGCTCGGCGGCGGCATAGCTCTCGGGGTGGACGGCGGTGTTGTCGAGGACCTGGCTGCTCTCCGGCACACGCAGGAAGCCCGCGCACTGCTGGAAGGCCTTGGGCCCGAGCTTGGGGACCTTGTTGATGGTTTTGCGGCTGGTAAAGATGCCGTTTTCCTCGCGGTAGGCCACGATATTTTTTGCCGTGGTCTTGTTGAGACCGGACACCCTCTGCAGCAGAGAGGGGGAGGCGGTGTTCACGTCCACGCCGACGGCGTTGACGCAATCCTCCACCACACCGTCCAGCGTCTCGGCAAGCTGGGCCTGGGGCATGTCATGCTGGTACTGGCCCACGCCGATAGCCATGGGGTCGATCTTCACAAGCTCCGCCAGCGGATCCTGCAGGCG
Source organism: Oscillospiraceae bacterium (assembly GCA_902795045.1). Taxonomy (GTDB): domain Bacteria; phylum Bacillota; class Clostridia; order Oscillospirales; family Oscillospiraceae; genus Limivicinus. The sequence goes on from CADBJU010000020.1 coordinate 71,910, forward strand.
TCTTGCGATCGACACCGCTGAGCGCAGGTTCACATCGTAATCGGGAAACTCCTCAGCCGCGAGCTTGGACGCGGAATAGACCGAAGCGCCCGCCTCGTTGACGATGGCATAGCTCACCGTGCCGCCGAGCTGCTCGATCATTTCGACCGCCATCTGCTCGGTTTCGCGGGAGGCGGTGCCGTTGCCGATGGCGATGTGCTCCACGTGATCCTTTTTAATGAGCGCCGAGAGCGTGCGGATGGCGTCGTTCTTGCGGGCTTCCGAGAAGGTGGGGTAGACCACCGCCGTGTCGAGCACCTTGCCGGTCCCGTCCACCACGGCGACCTTGCAGCCGTTGCGGTATCCGGGGTCGAGGCCCATGGTCACCCGGCCCTTGACGGGCGGCTGCATGAGAAGCGGCTTGAGGTTGAGACCGAACATCCTGATCGCGCCCTCGTTTGCCGTATCGGTGAGGCTGTTGCGGGTCTCGCGCTCCATGGAGGGAAAAATGAGCCGGTCATAGGCATCGTCCGCCGCCGCACGCACAAAGGCCATGGCGGGCGCGCCGGGGCGGATCACCGCGCGGCGCACATGCTGGAGGGCAAGGTCCCGGTCCAGTTCTACCGACACCTTCAAAAAGCCCTCCTTCTCCCCACGGTTGACGGCGAGGATCTGGTGGCCCTGGAGGCGGGAGACGGCGGTGTTGAAGTCATAGTACAGGCGGTAAACGGAATCGTCCTCCGTGGCGGCCTCGCTGTGCAAAGTCCCGCGCCGTGCGATCAGATCGCGCAGCATGGCGCGGATGCTCGCGTCGTCCGAGATGTTCTCGGCAATGATGTCGGAGGCTCCCTGGAGCGCATCTTCCACGGTTTCGACGCCCTTTTCGGGATCAATATACTGCTCGGCCAGAACCTCCGGCGCGGGACTGTCCGGCTTCTGGGCGAAAAGCTCGTCGGCCAGAGGCTCCAGTCCCTTTTCCTTTGCCATGGTGGCGCGGGTGCGGCGCTTGGGCTTATAGGGGCGGTAGAGGTCCTCCAGCACGGCCAGGGTCTCGGCCGCGTCGATGGCGGCGGCAAGCTCGTTGGTGAGCTTGCCTTGCTCGGCGATGGAGTTTTTGACGGTCTCCTTGCGCTCAAAGAGGCCGCGCAGATAAGTAAGCCGTTCCTCGAGCGTGCGCAGGGCGGTGTCGTCCATCGTGCCGTGCAGCTCCTTGCGGTAGCGGGCGATGAAGGGGATGGTGTTCCCCTCGTCCAAAAGCTTGATAACGTTTTCAATATGCTCCAGGGGCCTGTCCAGCTCCCGGGCCAGGATTTGACTGATGCTTTCCATGAAATCTCCTTAGTATGTTTTCGTTCAATTTATTATTATAGCATGTTCCACGCATCGGGACAAGCGCTTGATTTGCTTTTCTTGTTGTACAACGCTTCCGGTTCTGATATAATTTGAAAAAAGCTCCGTGTCATCCTGAGCGCTGCGAAGGATCTTTTCTTACGAATACAGGGAAAGAAAGATTCTTCGCTGGCGCTCAGAATGACAAGTTTACTGACAGGAGGAATACATATGGCAGAAAAATGGTGGCAGCGCAGCGTGGTCTACCAGATCTACCCGCGCAGCTTTCAGGACTCAAACGGCGACGGCATCGGCGATCTCAAGGGCATCACGAGCCGCCTTGAATACATCCGCGAGCTGGGGGCGGACGCCATCTGGCTCTCCCCGGTCTACAAATCCCCCAACGACGACAACGGCTATGACATCAGCGACTATCAGGACATCATGACCGAGTTCGGCACCATGGCGGACTTTGACGAGATGCTGGAGAAGGCCCACTCTCTGGGCCTCAGGATCGTGATGGATCTGGTGGTCAACCACAGCTCGGACGAGCACAGATGGTTTGTCGAGTCCCGATCCTCAAAGAATAACCCCTGCCGCGACTACTACTTCTGGCGCGAAGGGAAGGACGGCAAAGAGCCCAACAACTGGGGCTCCTGCTTCGGCGGCAGCGCCTGGCAGTACGATGAGCAGACCGGCATGTACTACCTGCACCTCTTCTCGAAAAAGCAGCCGGACCTCAACTGGGACAATCCCACCGTGCGGGATGAGATTTTCAAGATGATGGACTGGTGGCTGCAAAAGGGCATCGACGGCTTTCGCATGGATGTCATCAGCCTCATTTCCAAGCCCGCCGGCCTGCCCGACGGCGCACCGGGGGCAAACGGCTACGCCCCGGCCACAATCTCGGCCAACGGCCCGCACGTGCATGAATATCTCCGGGAGATGAACCGCCGCGTTCTTTCCAAATATGACCTGCTGACCGTGGGCGAGTGCGCGGCTGTCACGATCGACGAGGCAAAATCCTACGCAAATCTCGACGGCAGCGAGCTTTCCATGGGCTTTCAGTTCGAGCATATGGACGCGGACTTTGACCCGGTCCTGGGCCGCTATGCCCCGCAGCACAAGGACCTGCCCAGACTCAAGGAAATCTTGAGCCGCTGGCAGACGGCGCTAGACGGCATCGCCTGGAACAGCCTATACTGGGACAACCACGACCAGCCGCGCATCGTCTCCCGCTACGGGAGCGAGGATGAGAAGTACCGCGAGACCTCCGCCAAGATGCTCGCGACCTGCCTGCACATGATGCAGGGCACCCCCTACGTCTACCAGGGCGAGGAGCTGGGCATGACCAACTACCCCTGGCAGAGCATCGACCAGATCAACGACATCGAATCTTTGGGCAATTACCGCGCCTACCGCGAGCAGGGCCTCATGACCGAAGCGGAGGGGATCGCCATGCTGCGCCAGCGAAGCCGTGACAACGCCCGCACCCCCATGCAGTGGGACGCGGGGCCCGAGGCGGGCTTTACCACTGGCAAGCCCTGGCTGCCGGTAAACCCGAACCATGTGACCATCAACGCCGCCGAGCAGCTAAAGCGCCCGGATTCGGTGTTTCACTATTATCAGAAGCTGATCGCATTGCGCCGCGAGCTGGACGTGATCGTCTACGGCCACTACGCCCTTCTGGAGCCGGAGCACCCCGCCCTCTTTGTCTACACCCGCACCCTCGGGGGCGAGAGCCTGCTGGTCGTCTGCAACTTCTCAGAGAATGCGCAGGCGTATGATATCCCCGAAGCGTACGCCGACGCCCCCGTCCTGATCGCCAATTACCCCGACAAGGCTCCCGCCGGGACCATCCGCCCCTGGGAGGCTGTGGTTTTCCACCGCAGGTAAGCCATGGGATTCAAAGGCGAAGGGGCGGAGCTGACCGTCTACATCTCCAACGACGAGGCCGAGTTTCGGCGCGTGGAGGAAGCGCTCAAGAACGAGGAAGTCCGCTACCGTGTCTGGACCACGGCGGAGTACCCGGTCTTCGGCTGGTCCCGCTGGGATCCCAGGCTCATCGGGCGGCGGGAAAGCCGCCTGCGCAAGGTCTACCACATTGAGGTTTCGCAGCAGGATCGGCAGAATCTTGTCGCGGCAAACATGGTCATCCGCTCTGTCACGGGCAAAATGTTCAACGCTGAACCGGTGAGTGAGATCATCTGATTGACAAAACACCTCACAATATGTAGAATGAAGCCAACCTCGCAAGAGGCTACCGGAGCAATCCGGCGAAAGGTGCGCTGTTGAACAGGCGGTTGGCCACTTCCCTATGAGGGGAGGTGGGGCTTATGGATAAGCGGAGAATCCTTCGCTTTGTGCTGTGCCTCATCGTGATCGTTATGATCCTGATGTACATAGCGCCAAAGGCTTACTGAGCTTTAAAAGCTCGTTGACCGCCCGGCTGGTACCCGAGCGGTCAACTATTTTTATTTGAACGCATAGGGCCAACCGTCAAATCGACAGCGCCCTTTTGTATCTTCATTATACCACGCGGGCATACTTTGTCAAGCGGGAAAGCGGTCCCCCGCCGCCGGGGGCGGGGTTGCGTCCCGCCGCCGCCTGTGGCGGAAGAAGGCGGGACGCAATCTCCGCAGCCACACGGTTTTCGGTCCGTCGCGAAGCAGGACCGCAAAACGTAAATGTGGCAAGGTGGGCAAGTGCCCGCGTTTTCCTTATGCCTTTTTCGCTTTCTTTCCAACGCCGTTAAACCGTGCCCTGATCTGCGCCACCCAGTCGGCAAGCGATTCGTAATCGCCTTTGCAAAGGGCCTTTTCATAGACCGCATAGGCGGCCTTGTCCTTCTTCTCCAGCTGCCGCAGCGCCTTCTTCGGCCCCAGATAGGGCCAGGCGCGAAGCTCTGTGTAGATCTCCAGACTCTCCACCAGAAGCAGGTGGCGGCGGTAGCTGCCCTCCGCGTCGGTGAGCTCTGCCCGGCGCAGCATCTTTTCGCACCAGCTCACGTTCAGCCGCAGCTCCTCCCGCGTCTTGCGGGCCTTGCCGTCCACGTGCTTCCGCACCTTCTCCAAAAGCGACGCCGCGACACCGTTCCGGTCAAGCAGGATCTGTCCGCCGTAGACCTGCGTAAACGCCTCCGCGTCATAGTCGCCCTGAAAATCCGACAAGGGATAGATGAACACGTCAAGCTGCGTACAGTCCACAAAGCGGTCGTCATGCCGCCGCGGCCCGTTTTCGGTGATGAGCAGGGCGTCAAAGTCGCTGAACAGATTGCTGGTCCCGTCGGCAAAGGAGCCGTAGACGATGATGGCGAGGGGGTCGTACTCCGCCGCGAGATAGCTTAAAACGTCCTGCATGGTGCCTCCAGAAGCTCATCCGAAACCTCCCCCTCGAAGACAAGGCAGGTCGGCCCGGTGAGAAAAATATCGCGCACACTGTCCATATCGTGCGTAAGGCTCACGGATAAAAGCCCGCCGGGCATGTCGACCGTGACATCCCGCCCGGAGACCAGGCCCATCAGCGTCAGCGCCGCGGTGATCGAGCCGCAGCCCGTACCGCAGGCGAGAGTGAAATCCTCCACCCCGCGCTCAAAGGTGACGGCCCTGACCGCGTCCGGCCCGGTACGCTTTACAAAGCTCACGTTTGCCCCCTTCGGGAACACCGGTGCAAAGCGCAGCGCGCGGCCCAGCTCCCGGAGCTTACCGGTCTCCCGCGTGTCCCAGTCCTCGAGCAGAAGCACAGCGTGGGGGATGCCGGGGTCGCCCAGCTCGATGTACGCGCAGTCATATGTCCTGCCGTCTGCTTCCGCCGCCCGGTGCAGGTCGATGACGCTGGGGTCGTTGAGCCGCACCCGGTAGCGCGCGGCGTCCATGCGCTCCCCGGTGACGAGGCCAGCCGTGGTCTCCACGCGCTGCCTGTCCCCGGCAAGGCCCCGGTCATGCCCGTAGCGGCAGATGCACCTTGCGCCGTTGCCGCACATTTCGCCGAGGCTGCCGTCGGAATTGTAAAACAGCATGCCGTAGTCGCCGCCCTTTTCCGCCGGGACGACCACCATCATCCCGTCCGCGCCGACTCCGGTATGGGCGGCGCAGAGGACGCGGGCCAGCGCCGGAAAGCGCTCACGCGGCACAGCGAGCTCTATATTGTTCACGATCACGAAGTCGTTCCCGGCTCCGTGCATTTTTGTGATATGCATGCCTTACCCCCACAGCGCCGTGAGCGTCGGGATCAGCTGCTTTTTGCGGCTCATCATGCCCGGCACAAAGAGATCGTTGTCTTTCGGCTCGGTGTTGAAGGCCTGGCGGATGATGTCGTCGCTGCCCACATACAGAAGGTGTGAGCCTTCGGAAAGCACGTCCGTGAGCATGAGGATCACGATGTCAAACTCGTTCTTGACCCGCAGCTCGTCCATGAACTTGAGAAGCTCATCCTTGCGGGAGAGGTAGGCGTCCGCGCCCACGCAGGTGATCTGGCTCACGCCGAGATTCTTTTCGGCAATATGGAACTGCTTGTAGTCGGTGCGGAAGAGCTCCTCGGCACTCTTGCCGTCCACCCCGGCGGAGGTGAAGAGGGACTTGCCCAGCTCCTCCACGGACACCTTTGCGATGCGGGCCAGGCGCGATGCCATGGCGATGTCCTTTTTGGTGCAGGTGGGGGACTTGAACATGACGGTGTCCGACAGGATCGCCGCGCACATGAGCCCCGCCATGGCGGGGGAGGGCATGACGCCGTACTCCTGGTACATGGCGGTGAGGATCGTGTTGGTGGAGCCGACCGGCTCGTTGCGCACCGCCACCGGCATCTTGGTCTGGATGTCCGCCAGGCGGTGGTGGTCGATGATGCCCATGATCTCCACCTGCTCAAGCCCCGGCACGGACTGGGACGCCTCGTTGTGGTCCACCAGCACCACGCGCTTGCTCCTTGGGCGCAGCATGTGGTAACGCGAGAGCGTGCCCACCACGTGCTCGTTCTCGTCCAGCACGGGGTAGTAGTGATAGCGGTTGTTGATGAGCGTCTCGCGTACGTCGTCCACATAGTCCGAAAGATGGAAGGAAATCAGTCCCTCTGTCTGGCAGAAGCGGGACACGGGGATGCCCTGGAAGATGAGGCGGGCTACCTGCCGGGCGTTTAAGGGCGTGGAGATGATGCAGGTGGGCAGCGTGCAGTCGGCCAGCTCCTGGGGTACCTCCGTCTGGCAGAGAATCAGGCAGCCGACCCCGGCCTCCAGCGCTCTCTGGATGATCTCCGGCTGGTCGCCGCAGATGAGGATGCTGTCCTTGCTGGTAAAGCTTGCGTCGTCGAAGGCCTTGGGCAGGGCGATGGTCACCTTGCCGGAGATGGTCTCGGTGCTATTGGAGTACTCGTTGACAAGCCGCCCCTCCAGGACACTGATGAGGTTAAAAAGCGGCAGCTCCTCCACCTGGCAGTCGAAGACGTTACTCAGCTCATAGGCGGCGATGTCCCCGGTGGAGAGCATGCCGTAGAGCGTGCCGTCGTCGTTGAGGATGGGGATGGCGGAGAGCTTGGCGTCGCGCATGCTGCGCCAGGCGAGATCCAGCGTCACGGAGCTGTTGAGCTCGGGCGGACGGTCGAAGTCCAGGTCCGAGACCTGGGCGCGCATGTTCTGTATGTACATGGGCGGTTCAAAGCCGAAGCGGTCGAGCATGCGCTGGGTCTCGTCATTGATGGCGCCGATGCGCACGGCCTTGTATTCCCGGTCACCCAGGGCGTTGCGCAGATTGGCGTAGGCCATGGAGGCCACGATCGAGTCCGTATCGGGATTGCGGTGCCCGCAGACATAAATATCACTCATGAAAAATTCCTCCATAAACGGGTCATGATAAGGCCATTATACCCAATGGCGTGTCGACTTGCAAGTATCTTAAAAATCCTTAAATCCCGCCCCAATCTCTTTTTGCCGGGTGTGGGACATGGTATAATCAGTGCGTAAATCGCGGAGCGATACCTTCACTTTCCGCTTTCCACTTTTCACTTTCTTATCTAAAAGGGGGGAGCTTCATGCTCAAAAAACTCACGGCGGTGCTTGCGGTTCTTCTCGCGGCACTGATGCTCTGCGGCGCGGCTCTGCCGAACGGCTGGTATAACGAGGACGGGACGGACGTACCCCTGCGCTTTGCGGACATGCCATACACGCGGCCCGACCCGGAGGCCATGCGCATCCTTGCCGACCGGCTCACCGATGTGCTGGCAAATGCCGGCGGCTACCGGCGGGCGGTGGAGCTGCTCGATCAGCTGTTCACGGACTATTACAGCGCCAACACCATGTACACCATCGCCGACATCCGCAGCTGCCAGGATCTCACAAACGAATACTGGGCGGCCGAGTACGGCGCGTGCATGTCCGCGCTGACCCAGATCAACCAGATCATGGAGGATGTGTATCTCGCCTGCGGCGCGTCTCCTTACGGGGAGAGGCTCGAGCGGGAGTATTTCGGCGAGGGCTTCATGGCCGAATACGGCGAGAATGCCGAGAGCATGCTGTCGGAAAAATACGTGGCCCTGATCGAGCAGGAAAACGAGCTGCTGATGGCCTACCGCGAGGCCGTCGCGTCGCCCACCATCCAGGTAAACGGCGCGGAGGTCCCGATGAGCGATGTCATGTATGATATCTGGGATGAGCAGGAATACAATGCCCTGCTGGACGCCTACTATGAAAAGTACAACCCCATCCTGGGCGAGCTATACCTGCGCCTGATGGAAGTGCGCAAGGCGCAGGCGGCCGAGCTCGGGTACTCAGGCTACGCCGAGATGATGTTCGACATCGGTTTTGACCGGGATTTCAGCGTGGAGGATGGCCGCGCCTTTCTCGAGAGCGTGAAGACCCACATCCTCCCGGTCTACGCCCGCCGTATGGACAGCGACCGTCAATATGATCTCATGGAGGGCTACGTGTCGGAGGATCAGCTTTACGGCGTGCTGGAGACCGTGGCCAACGGTCTCGGCGGAGAGATCAAGCAGGCCTATGATTTCATGCGCGCCCATGAGCTGAGTGACCTCGCCATGAGCGATGTCAAGGCCGACATGTCCTATCAGACCTATCTGGACGACTACGACGCGCCCTTCCTCTTTGCCAATCCCTACGGCGACAGGACCGATGTGGTCACTGTCACGCATGAGTTCGGCCATTATGCCGAAGCCTACATGAGCTACGGTGTCTACCGCAGCATCGACCTTGCCGAGGTCTTCTCCCAGGCCATGCAGTATCTGAGTCTGAACAAGCTGCGCGGCGTGCTGGGGGAGCAGGGGACAAACGAGCTTCGCCTGCTGAATCTGTACGATACGCTCGACACCCTCGTGTGGCAGTCGGCCTACGCCGAATTTGAGGACAGAGCCTATTCCATGCCGGAGCCGACGGTCGAAAAGCTCAACGCCCTCATGGAGGATATCGGCAGGGAGTACGGCCTCAACGCCGATAACGACCCGGGCTTCAAATACTGGTGGGTGGATGTGCCTCACCTGTTCGAGCAGCCCTTCTATGTGATCAGCTACCCGGTGTCCGCCTGCTGCGCGCTGGAGATCTACGAGCACGAGCTGCGCGACGGCAGCGGCCTCAAGGATTATCTGCGCCTTGTGGACAGCGAGGAGATCGGCATTATCGGCGCGGCAAAAGGGGCGGGCCTGCAAAACCCGGTCACGGATGAGCGCGTTCGGGATGTGGCCGATTTTCTGGACAGGCAGCTTGCGGCAGATTTCCCAAACAGGCAGCTTGCGGCGTAAAATTGGGGCGCGTTGCAAAATGCGAAAACATGTCATTCCGAACCAGTGACCGATGTCACTGGTGTGGGAATCCGTCTCTTTTATGAAAGGAAAAACGGATTGCCACGACCAGTTTGAGAACTGGTCTCGCAATGACAGCGCATTTTGCAACGCGCCTTTTTCTCACCCAAACAGCCCGCGCTTGACGTATGGGGATGTTTCACCCGAGAGATACCGGTAGCCGGTCTTGTCGATCTCCTGCCGGAGCGCTTCCAGGTCGACCGCATCCTCGGTCAAAAAGCTTGCCTCGCCCTTCTTGTGGGAGGCGCTGACCTTCTTCGCCCCCGGGACCGCCTTGCGGATCGTCTCGCAGATATGGGCTTCGCACATGGTACAGGCCATGCCGTCGATTTTCAGTATGGTTCGGTTCATGATCGTTGTCCTTTCCGAAAGTTAGTTTTAACTAACCCAAGTATATCACAACAAGCGAAAAAAGAAAAGAAGGATTTTACAAAGCCGTAACAGAAACAAGCTTATGTACGAAACAACTGTCTGGTATTCTATACTCGCAAGCAGGAAAGAACTTCATAAAAGGAATCTTCCTTAACACATAGCAGAGTGGTCAGGCACTCTGCTTTTGTTATATTTTAAGTGATCGCATTCGTTAATCATGCAGGGGACGACGTCTTGGCATCCCGTGCGGAACAATCCTATATTATGAATAGATGTACGGCGAAATCGTTTCTTTGGTTACGAAATCGCCGTACATCTTTACTGCTATTTTTACTTTCTCAGCCGGGCTGCCGGGGCGTCAGCCCCTACAGTTATGATTCAGGAAGCCGCGTAAATCCGTTATTTAGGGTTTACTGAAAAACGAGAACGAAGCGGTTGAAGGCAAAGAAACGCAAAAGCCAGAGCGCCAGACGATGGGCGACGTTCATGGCTATGATGC
>CADBJU010000021.1 GCA_902795045.1 Oscillospiraceae bacterium
TATGGTTCCCCGTTGTCAGGGCCGATAACATTGACGCTTTGGCTCCCTCTGTGAGGGAGCTGTCAGCGCCGTTCACGGCGATGACTGAGGGAGTTTTGCTGCCGCCCGCGCCGTTCCCGGTTGGCGCGGAGAGCGTGGAGAATAGCTTATTAATACTTTACGCAAATACAATAGTCACAGCAGCTACAGCATCAGCAGCGGTAGCAGGAGTCCATGTGATGGTTGCTTTTCCACCAGCGCTGGGCGTACCACTCACTGTTACGCCAGCAGGCTGATCTTTGTCTGCAATACCACTAAAGGAAGCACCGAGTTGAGCAAGAGTGGAGGTGGGATCAGGTCCCTGCCAACCAGCTTGTTGCTGTTTCAATGTCACTTCAGAAGTAATTGTAGTTGGTGTTGCCTGTGTTAAAGCTTCGGAAACAACAACAGCATAGGCGGAGCGAACATTGGCAACATCAGTGGACTCGCGGCTCTTCTCGAGCTGGGTGGTGAAGACGGGGATGGCGATGGCAACCAGCACGGCGATGATCGCAACGACAATCAGCAGCTCGGCCAGGGTAAAGCCTTTATTGTTCTTCTTCATATAGTTTTCTCCTTTTTATCGGATTATGTTTGTCTCCGGCAGCTCCGGGAAAGCTGCCGGGAAACGCTCTATTTTCAAACCGCCCGGGTGCGGTTTGGAAACCGTGCTTTTGGCTCCCTCTCAGAGGGAGCTGTCGCGAAGCGACTGAGGGAGTACGTCGTTCTTTTGTTGAACGTACGTATACGGAAACCCCTTCCACCGCTAAAGCGGTCAGACAAGCTCGGAGTGTCGCGCGTTTCTCGCGCGTCAGAATCCTCCCCCAATCGCCGCAAGCGGCTGGTGGAGGCAAGGAAGGGGAGGCAATGTGCAGTCTTTCCCATGTACAATTATGCCATATCTGGTATCATAATGCAAGAGATTGTTCTTGAAATTTTATTAAGTTCCTTCGCTTCGCTCAGGATGACACGAAGCGAAGGATGCCGTGAACGGTACTCCGCATGACGGGAGCGTCACATGATGGCATACATGCCGAACATGGCCATGTAGATGGCGATGACGATGAAGCCCGCGATGCCCGCAAGGCCGACCAGCAGCGCAGGTTCCAGCTTTGCCAGGGCGTTGGCGATGGCCATATCAAGCTCCGCGTCGTAGTATTTGGCGATGGTGTTCAGAGTCTTCTCCATTTCGCCGGTCTCCTCGCCCACGGCCACCATGTCCACCAGAATGTCGGGCATGTAATTTGCCTCGCGCATGCTCTGGCCGAGGCCGCGGCCCTCCTCCAGCTTCACGGCGAGCTTGCCCGTCTCGGTGCTCATAAAGTAGTTGGACATGGTCTTGGCGGTGATGGAGATGGCGCGGGTCATGGGCAGGCCCGAGGCCAGCATCGTGGTCATGGTATTGGCAAACTCGCTGGCGGCGTTGAGCTCCTGGATGTTGCCGAGGATGGGCACCTTGAGCGACCACTTTGCCAGGTTCATGCGCCCTTCCTCGGTGTTGCCGTAGACCTTGTAGACGATGACGACCACCGCGATGATAGCTACCAGGATCATCCAATATTTGATAAAGAAGTTGGAGATCGCAATGAGCGCCTTGGTGACGCCGGGCAGCTCGCCGCCCATGCTGTCAAAGATCGCCGTGAAGGTCGGCACGACCTTGATCATCAGCACCGCCACAACCGCCACCGCAATAAACAGCACGAACAGCGGGTAGGCCATGGCCGAGCGGACCTTCGCCGCCATCTTGGCCTGCTTGTCAAAATGCTCGTGTATGGTCTGGAAGGCCTTGTCGAGGTTGCCGCTCTGCTCGCCGGCGGCGATGGTCTCCACAAAGGTCGGGGGCAGCAGCTTCTCGCCGCGCTCGGCAAAGCTCGCCGCGACGGAACGGCCCGCCTCCACATCCTCGCCCACCTTGAGGAGCATCTTTTTCAGCGGCTTGTCGCTGGTCTTTTCGGCGATCAGGTGCACCGTGCGGGCAATGGGGATGCCTGCGTTGAGGATGATGGCAAACTGGCTGCACATGACGATGAACGCCTTGTTGTTGAGCTTGTTGCCGCCGATCTCCATATTGAGGAAACCTTCCCCTTCGCCCTTGACCGGCGTCATCTTGATGATGATGGAATGGTTCTGCTTGAGGCGGTCCACCGCGTCCATCTCGTTGAAGGCTTCAATCACGCCGGATACCTTCTGCCCGTTATCGGACATGGCGACATATTTATAAGTAACCAAGGGCTATCACTTCCTTTGCTGCTGTTGGCTCCCTCTCTGAGGGAGCTGGCACCAGTGCGCACACTGGTGACTGAGGGAGTCTCCGTCGGTCAGCCGGGCGCAAATCGTGGGGACTCCTTTCGTCACGGCGCTTGCGGGGGACGCGCCGTGCCACCTCCCTCAGGGAGGGAGGCAATCACATCGCGTTCTTCTTGACAAACTCCCGGTCGTGGGCGTACTGGAGGGCGGTGTCGCGGGTGATCTGCTGGCTGCGCACCAGGCGGACCAGGGCCTGGTCCATCGTCTGGCCGCCGATGGCGGAGGACGTGGCGATCGCGTTTGCGATCTGCGGAGTGTTGCCCGCGCGGATCAGGTTCCGGATGGCGTCGGTGACGATCATGAGCTCACAGGCAAGGCATCTTCCGCCGTTCTTCTTCGGCACCAGCTGCTGCGTCAGCACCGCCTGGAGGCACATCGAAAGCTGCAGACGGATCTGCGTCTGCATGCCCTCGGGGAAGACCTGCACGATACGGTCCACCGCGTCGGAGGCGCTGCCGGTATGCAGGGTGCCGAAGACCAGGTGGCCCGTCTCGGCGGCGGTGATGGCCGTTTCGATGGTGTCCTTGTCACGCATCTCGCCGATGAGGATGACGTTCGGGTCCTCACGAAGGCTGGCGCGCAGACCGTCGGAGAAGCTACGGGTGTCCTTGCCCACCTCGCGCTGGTTGATGGCGCACAGGTCGGGCTTATAAATATATTCCACAGGGTCCTCGAGCGTGACGATGTGGGCCTTGCGGTGATGGTTTACATAATCGAGCATCGCCGCGAGGCTCGTGGATTTGCCGGAGCCGGTCTCGCCGGTGACAAGGACGATGCCCTTGTGCTGGTTCGGCAGCTCCAGCGCGGCGGGCGGCAGGCCCAGCTTTGTCAGGTCGGGGATCTCCTCGCGCAGAAGACGCAGGGCCGTCGACGGCTCACCCTGCTGCTTGAAGCAGTGGATACGGCAGCGGTTGCCCGCGTAGGTCTCGGCAGAGTCCAGCTCGCCGACGCGCATGAACTCCTCGTAGGCCTCGTCGCTGCCCGCGAGATCCCGGGCAAGCCGGCGGCAGTCGGCGGAGGTGAGCACCTCGTCGCACATATTTTCGAGCTGCCCGTCCTTGCGGTACTTGGGCGGCAGGCCGCAGATCAGATGAATATCGGAAGCGCCGTCCTGTTTGGCCTGCGCTACCAGGTTTTCTATTGTAATCATGATGGTATCCCCTCTCTGCATCGTGTACATATGTTCAATGAAAAATTGCGCTGAAATTGACTTTTGTTTTTCAATGGCTTATAATCGTTTTATCTACTTTCAGGGAAGGTTGTGATATTGTGGCGAACATGAAAGCCATACATGAAAGGCTCGGCAATACGGTCTGCAGACGCTGCATCCACAAAGCCTACCAGGTCGACCTTGAGCCGTCCGACTGCTATTATGCCATGTATCCCAGTGCCTGCAGCGCCTGCGGCGAAGTCCACAATATCGTCGTCGACCTGCGCAGAAGCGGCAAATTGAAGCTGCTTTTCAAGTGATCCCCTGCCCTCCCGTAAAGGAGGGCTTTTTTAATCTTCTTCGCTGATGACGCGCAGCAGCTCGCTCGATGTGGTGACGCCCTCGCGCACCAGACGCAATGCGTTTTCGCGCAGGGACACAAAGCCGCTCTCCGGCTTCTTGAGTTCCGCCTCGATCTCGCCGCGGCTGGCGCCTTCGGCGATCATGCGGCGCACCCGGCCGGTGATGATCAGCATCTCAAACACCGCGATACGGCCGTGGTAGCCGGTGTCGAAGCACTCCGGGCAGCCCGCGCCCTTGTAGAACTGCACGCCCTCCTCATTGGGCAGGCCCAGGTCGGCGAGCTCATCCTCGTCGGGGGTGTAGGCCGTGCGGCAGCGGGGGCAGATACGGCGCACCAGGCGCTGGGAGATAACGCCGCGCAGCGCGCTGGAGACCAGGTACGGCTCCACGCCGATGTCCTCCAGACGCTCGATGGTGCCGACAGCGTCGTTGGTGTGGATGGTGGAGATAACGACGTGGCCGGTGATGGCCGAGCGCATGGCGATCTCCGCCGTCTCGCCGTCACGGATCTCGCCGACGCCGATGATATCCGGGTCCTGACGCAGGATGGCGCGCAGGCCGTTGGCGAAGGTCATGCCTGTTTTTTCGTTGATGGGGACCTGGTTTACGCCGTCGATGTTGTACTCGACAGGGTCCTCCAGCGTCACCATGTTGACCTCGGGCTTGTTGAGCTCGCCGATCATGGCGTACATGGTGGTGGATTTGCCGCTGCCGGTGGGGCCGACGATCAGCAGCACGCCGCTGCGGCACTTGATCATTTTTTCAAAGGTCTCCATATCGTGCCCGCTCAGGCCGATATTGTCCTTGTTGAGCTTGCCGCCGCTCTTGTCGAGCAGACGGGCGACGATCTTCTCGCCGTAAACCGTCGGCAGCGTGGAGACACGCAGGTCGATATCCTTGTCGCGCACACGCACGTTGAAGCGGCCGTCCTGCGGGATGCGGCGCTCGGAAATGTCCAGGCCGGACATGATCTTGATACGGGAAATGACCGAGCTCTGCAGGTCCTTCGGCACAGTCAGGATCGTGCGCATCAGACCGTCGATACGCATGCGCACCACCATCTCGGTCTCATGCGGCTCGAGGTGGATATCACTGGCGCGCTCGTTGATGGCGCGCTCGATGATGGAGTTGACAAGGCGGATGGTGGGGGCGTTGTTGACAGAATCGTCAAGCTGGTTGGAGACGAAGGAGCTGTCCTGTACGGCGGTGTCGTTCCCCTGCCCGGAGGCCTGCTCCCGCTTCATCTCCTCGATGGCGCGGGCCGCGCCCTCGTTGCCGTAGAGCACCTGAATGGCGCGCTCGACCTGCGCGGCGTGGGCCACCATGGGCACCACCTTCTTGCGCACGGCCTTGCGCACTTCCTCAATGGCGTAGAAGTTCAGCGGGTCGGACATGGCAAGGTACAGCTCGTCCTTCTTCTGGCGCACGGGGACGACCTGGTACTGCTTGGCGATATTCTTCGGCACGGTGGAGGCGAGCTCCGTCGGGATGTTGATCTTGCTCAGGTCCACATACTCGATGCCCAGCTGCATCTGCAGGGCTTCAATCAGCTGATCCTCCGTGATGATGTTGTTTGCGATCAGCACCTCGCCCAGACGGCCCTTCTGTGTTTTTTGCAGCTCAAGCCCGCGGTCAAGCTCCTCCTGCGTGATCGTTCCGGCGGCAAGCAGCAGCTCGCCCAGACGACGATAAAAGGCCATGGCGCGTCCTCCCCCTGATTATAAGTTACAATTTGGTAACTGTCATTATAGCATTGTCGTTTCTGATTTGCAAGATTTTCCGCAAGGTTTTTTATAAACCTTCTCCGCGCCCTTTCCTGTTTTTTACTTGCAATTCAGCAGAATGGTAATATAATACACATAGTATACGATATATTTTGTTTGGAATCCAGGTATAAAAGGAGTTGTCTCGGAACTTATGAGAGACGAAGCGCGTTTCACAGAGCATGAAACGGGAAACATCCATTGGCCGTATTTTATCATGGAGCTGAGGCTCACACTCTGGCAGGAGCTGCTGATCTCAGCGGCCATGATGCTGGTGCTGATCCTGATCGTCGTCCATTTCAACGTCCCCAATCCCAACATGATCCTGATTGCGGGTCTTGTGGTGAGCGCCGCGCTGTTCGGCTATAACGGCGGTCTGCTGGCCGGCGCGCTCATGCTTGTGTACTCGATGTACTTTTTCTCCACCGACCACAGCTATGTGCACTACACGACGCTCAACTTTGAGAAGCTGATCGTCATTCTCATCGGCATCGTGGTGGTGCTGCTGTTCGTGTGTGAGCTCAAGCGCAGCTCCATGCGCGCCTTCAACGAGATCGACGATCTGACACAGCGCCTGCAGGAGGACAACATGCTGCTCAAGGAGCTGTCGCTCAACGACGCGCTCACAGGCATACGCAACCGCCTGGCCCTGCGCCATGACTTCAACGCCTACATCGGCCGCGATCTCTATGTGGTGATGCTGGATGTGGACAATTTCAAGGGGATCAACGACCACTACGGCCACGATCAGGGCGACCGCATCCTGCGCGTCACCGGCCGCAACCTTGCCGAGCAGTTCGGGCAGGAGCACTGCTACCGCTACGGCGGAGACGAATTTCTGATAATCCTGCCCAACGTCAGCGAGACGATGGTCCGCAGCCAGATCAACTCCATTTTTGAGCTCAGCCCACCGCTGGACAAGAACCATCCCGATACCCGCGCGGGCTATTCCGTGGGCTATGTCGCCGGTCATGCCGCAGACGACCGCGCCCTGCGCAGGCTCTTCTCCGTCGCGGACGAGCGCATGTACGCCGTAAAGCGCGCCGGTAAAAACCATATCAACGGCGATCCCGTCCCGGTGTGACTGCTTAAACAGGCGCGTTGTAAAATGCGTGTTATCCTGCGTGCAAGCGAAGGATCTTCTCCAGAAAGTTTGTAAAAAACCTTCAACAGGAAGATCCTTCGTCACTTTGTTCCCCAGGATGACAACATGGTACGCATTTTGCAGCGCGCCCCTTTTCTTTTCTCAGTCCGCTATCAGGGCGCGCAGGACCTCCCGCTGCGCAAGGATCGCGCGCAAAAGCGCGTCGTAATCCCCGGGCGTCTTGCGGCGCAGAAGCTCCGTCAGCTCCACGACCGGGCGGTACATCGGCTCGAGCGCGAGATTCCCCAGTGCGCCCTTGAGTGAGTGGGCAGCGTTGAAGGCGGCATCCAGATCGCCGGAGCGAAGTCCCTCTTCCAGTCTGTCGAAGGCGGCGTCCTCCGCCGCCATGCCGATCAGGCGAAAATAGATGGCCTCATTGTTCAGGCAGCGCTCCATACCCTCTTCCACATTGGCGCCGTAAGCTTTCAGTTTTTCGATCGTAAGCACGAAATGATCTTCCTTTCACTCTTCGTCGTACAGGAAACATACAAATATACCATTATTTTACTACAGGCTTGTCTGCTTGTCCACCGGTTTTTCCCGTCTGTCATCGGGCTCAACTCTGACACGGACACAGAAGATGAAGCGAAGCTGCTCGTCCTTCCGGTCTACCCGGTAGAGATAGGCCGTGCTGTCGCTTAGCGGGCGCAGGCCCTTCTCCTGAAGGAAGCTTCTCACGGGTTCGAGGAGCTCCCCCGGCACACTGTCCGTCTCGGTCAGCTCCAGGAAGAAGGAGACATAGTGCCCCTCCGGGAAAACGCTCACATTTTCGGGCAGCGGGAAGCTCGTCTCGCGCAGGATGCCCTCATAGGTCCCGAGCCCGATGCGCAGCGGCACCCGCTCCGGCAGCTTAGCCAGCTCGAAGTACTTCCGGTCAATGCATACGACCAAAGTGAACAGGTCCATATTGTCGATCCAGAGCTTGCGCACGGGGTCATGGTCGTCCAAGTCAAAGTAGCTGTCATATTTGACGCCGAAGGCGTCGATCAGACGGATCTCGCCGACGGCTCCGGCGTCCCGCTCATAGTGGCGGTAGCTGAGGCGGAGCATCATCTCCCGGCGCTTGAGGCGGCGGATCTCCTCCTCCAGCTCCCGGATCGTGGCGCGGTAGCCCGCCAGCAGGGCTCCCGCGTCCTCGCTGTGATAGGTGCTCTCGATCATATCAAGTGACAGGCTCGACCCGCGCAGCTTGCGGATATACAGGAGATTCAAAAAGTCTGCGTCCGAATATTCATAATAACCGTTTTCCGGATTTTGCTGCGGATTGAGCAGCCCTCTGTCACGGTATTTGCGTATGGTTTCGGGGCTCACTCCGCTGAGCCGGGACAGTTCGTTGATCTTCAAGACGCGCACCTCCAGAATATGGAAAAACGGTACATCATGAGAAAAAATCACAAAATTTTTGATCTTTTTCTTGACCCTGTCCCCGGGACAGGGTTTACACTATGAACAGAGCTATTATACAGCATGCACAAAATTTTTCAAGTAAAGGAGAGTAAATCATGTCCGAACTCAGCAGAAGAGATTTTCTGAAGGGCTCCCTTGCGGGCGCCGCCTCCCTGGCCATGGCCGGGATCGGTCTCAGTGCGGTAAACACCGCCGCCCACGCCGACGGGATCTACACCCCCGGCACCTATTCCGCCACAGCTGACGGCATGGGCACCGTCACCGTGACGGCGACCTTTGACGCAAACAGCATCACCGAGATCCTCCTGGATGTCTCCGGCGAGACCCCCTCCATCGGCCAGGCCGCCAAGGATGAGCTCATCAGCCAGGTCATGGCCGCCCAGAGTGCCGACATCGACGGCGTATCCAGTGCCACCATCACCAGCACCGCCGTAAAGACCGCGCTCAAAAACTGCATTGCGCAGGCCAAGGGCGAGGCTGTCAACTCCGGCTCCGTCAAGCCTCTGGTCCAGTCCGACGGCGCCTTCATCCTCAAGGACATCACCGCCGACGATGTCAACGCCTCCGCCGTGGAGCTCGAGCCCATCACGAACTTTGCCAAAGAGATCGACGTTGACGTGGTCGTAGCCGGTGCCGGCGCCTCCGGTGTCATCGCGGCGGTACGCGCGGCCGAGCTCGGCGCAACCGTCGCCGTGCTGCAGAAGGAAGCCGTCGCCGTCTCCCAGGGCAACTGTTCCTCCGCCATCATCAAGTCCGGCTCCACCCCGGGCGGCCTCAAGAAGTGGCTGACCTTCGCCACCGCCGTCAACTGCTGGCGCAATAACCGCAAGCTCCTCGAGGCATACATCGACCGCTCCGAAGAGGCCCTGCGCTTCGTGTGCGAGAAGAGCGGCATCACCGAAGAGACCGAGTGGAAGAACAAGTATGGCGTCACCAAGTACCAGGATACCTCCGCTGTCTACACCGGTGTCTGGCACGACGGCACCCAGTCCTATGACTTCGGCGACGAGAAGGTCGAGGTCTTTGCCCCCTGGTTCGGCCCTAAGCCCGGCAACTACGGTTCCCTCGTCTCCGGCATCCTCAAGGACGCGCAAGAGGAGTACGGCGATAAGCTGCAGGTCTTCTTCAGCACTCCCATTGTCCAGCTCGTCAAGGACGCCGACGGCACCATCATCGGCTGCGTCGGCAAGGACATTGACGGCAACTACATCAAGTTCAACGCCAAGTCCGTCATCCTCGCCACCGGCGCCTATGAGAACAATGCCACCATGGTCCGCCGCTTCTGCCCGGACATCGAGAAGTTCGACAAGAAGGTCGTCCACCGCACCGGCGACGGCAACATCCTCGCCATCGAGGCCGGCGGCTGCATGGAGCCTGTGGCCCACAGCCGCGTCATGCACGACTTTGACGCGGGCCTCATGTGGGATGAGCCTCCCTACCTCATCGTCAACATGAACGGCGAGCGCTTCATCGACGAGGAAGTCGACATGGCCTATATTTCCAACGCGCTGCGCTGGCAGCCCGGCTTCAAGGGTGAGAACATGGACCCCGAGCACCAGGAGACCGGCTCCATCGGCTGGTACTGCCAGATCTACGACAACGACTACATGTCCTACGCCAACGGCCCCGTGCCCGATTTCGTCATGGCCCGCTACCTCAAGGAAGGCCCGGCCGAAGATCATGTCAGCGTCTTCCCCGAACTGATCGACACCTTTAAGGCCGACACCATCGAGGAGCTGGCCGAGAAACTGGGCCTGCCCGTTGAGAAGACCGTCGAGACCTTCAACCGCTACAACGAGCTGTGCGAGAAGGGCGAGGACGAGGACTTCGGCAAGCCTGCCAAGTACCTGCACGCCTTCAAGACCGCTCCCTTCTGGGGCATCCGCCGCCACATTCGCTGCTCCTCCATCACCGCCGGCGTCCTCTCCGATGAGTACGGCCGTGTCACCACCGAGGACGGCGAGGTCATCAAGGGCCTGTACGCTGTCGGCAACCTGGGCGGCCAGTTCTACGGCGCGCCCGACTATCCCTTCTTCCACCCCGGCCTCTCCCTCGGCCACGCCGTCACCTTCGGCTACATTGCCGGTGAGCACGCGGCCCAGAACCGTTGAGTCATTCATCCGAAATAATGCTCCAGCGCCGGAGACCTCGGTCTCCGGCGCTGTTGTTTTCATATTTGGTTTTTCGAAGCTCAGCGGATGCCGCCGATCTGCATGGTCTCCATGATGACGTAGCGGTCCATCTGGAGCTTTTTGGTGCGCTGGAGAGCCTCCTCGATGGGGATCTCCACGATGCCGCCCTCCTGGGTGGCGATGATGCGGTTGCCGCGGCCCTCGGCCAGGGCCTTCACCGCGTAGTAGCCCATGCGGGTCGCCGTCTCGCGGTCACGCCCGGTGGGCGAGCCGCCGCGCTGCAGGTGACCCAGAACGGTGACGCGCGGCTCGATGCCGATGGCCTCGTGGAGCTTCTTGCCGATCTCCACCGCGCTGCCCGCGCCCTCGGCCACGACGATCATAAAGTGCGTGTTGCCCGCGAGGCGAGAATCCTGAATGCGCTCCACCACATCCCGCTGGAAATCCACCTCATGCTCGGGGACCAGCACGGCGGTCGCGCCGACGGCGATGCCCACATACAGGGCGAGGAAGCCCGCGTTGCGGCCCATGACCTCCACGACCGAGCAGCGCTCGTGGGACTGCATGGTGTCGCGCAGCTTGTCGATGCACTCGATGGCGGTGTTGCAGGCGGTGTCAAAGCCGATGGTGTAGTTGGTGCAGCCGACATCGTTGTCGATGGTGGCGGGGATGCCGACCACCGGGATGCCGAGGCGGGAAAGCTCCAGCGCGCCGCGGAAGGTGCCGTCGCCGCCGATGGCGACAATGGCGTTCAGGCCCAGCATCTTGCAGGTGGCGACCGCCTTCTGCCTGCCGCTCTCGGTCATGAAGTCATCGCTGCGGGCGGTGAAAAGGATCGTGCCGCCGCGGGAGAGGATGTGGCCCACGCTGATGCTCGTGAGCTTGACAAAATCGCTGTTGATGAGACCCTGCCAGCCTCTGCGGATGCCCACGCACTCGATGCCGTTTGCGATAGCGGTACGGACGACGGCGCGCACCGCCGCGTTCATGCCCGGCGCGTCGCCGCCGCTGGTCAGCACGCCGATTCTTTTAACCTCGTTCATTCGATTGCCTCCTCGATTGATTTTGTTCTATTGATATATGTTCTGTTGACGCTGCATTTGATGATGCTATCATACCAACTGCCGCCGTCCCCGTCAAGCTATTTTGAAAGTCTTCTCCGGTGCGCAGACGGTGTTGAATACGCCCGGCTTTTATGGTAAGATTTCATTGAAATTCAATACGGGCAGGAACAGAGAAATGAGATACATCGTTTTTGACGTGGAGACCCCAAATCGTTATAACAACCGCATGAGCGCCATCGGCATCAGCGTTATTGAGGACGGGCGGATCGCAGACGAGTTTTTCTCGCTGGTCGATCCTGAGCAGCCCTTCGACTGGTTCAATACAAAGCTCACCGGCATCAGTGCCGAATCCGTCTCCGGCGCGCCCACCTTCCCGGCTCTCTGGGAGCAGATCGAGCCGCTCATGTCCTCGGGCGTTCTGGTGGCGCACAATGCGGGCTTTGATATCGGCGTCCTGCGACACTGCCTGCACGCGTACGACATCGCCTGGCAACCCTCCGTCAAAGGCCTTTGCACCGTGGTCATGGGCCGGAACCTGCTTCCGGGAATCAGCCACAAGCTCAATGACATGTGCGATTATTACCACATCGACCTCAACCACCACCGGGCCGACAGCGACAGTCACGCCTGCGCCGAGATCCTGCTGCACTACCTGGAAAGCGGCGCGGCGCCGGAGAAGTTTATCCGGACCTATACGATGCTTTGACGCCCGGAAGGAGGCGAAGATGTGATCTATATCATCCGGCACGGACAGACGGAGCTGAACAGCCGCGGCGTTCTCCAGGGGCGAAGCGACCATGCGCTGAACGAAAAGGGCATCGCCCAGGCGAAGGAAGCAGCGCAAAGGCTGCGGGGCATCCCCTTCTCCGCCGTATGGTCCAGCCCTCTGGTGCGGGCGCTGCAAACGGCGGAGATCATCGCGCCGGGTTTGGCGCCCAATATTGATGACAGACTCACTGAGATGGACTACGGCCCCTACGAGGGCGCGGATCTGAAACATCTGCCGCCCGAGGTCATCACCTTTTTTCAGGATTTTGTACGCAATCCGGCTCCCCGGGGCATGGAGCCGCTGGAAGCCGTGGTGCGCAGGGCGGGCGCGTTTATGGAAGAGCGCTGCCGTTCGGAAGAAAACATTCTGATCTCCACCCACGCCATCGCCATGAAGGGCATCCTGGAATATCTGACGCCGGACTCAGTCGGCGCATACTGGTCGAAGTACATCGGCAACTGTGAAGTTTACATAACATCTTTCCAGAACGGGCGTTTTCTTGTTCCGGCAAAGCTGCTGTCGCCGCAGGGAGATGAGCTGTCATGAATATATATATTGACTTCATTCTGTTTGGGCTGATCATTCTGGTTTACTGGATCATCACAGAGCTGTTCACGATCTTTTTCCGCTTTACCGGCCTTCCCGCCGAAAGGGCGCGGTTCCAGGTGATTTCGCTTCTTACAGGGACCGGCTTCACCACAAGAGAAAGTGAACTGCTCCTCACGACCAAGCGCAGGCGACATCTTGCCAGGGTGACGATGCTGTTCGGCTATGTGTTCAATATCACCATCGTCTCCGCCTTCATCAATGTCTTTCTCACCCTCAAGATGAAGGAGATGGAGCACTACTATGTCGGCATCCTGTTTTTTCTGTCGGTATTGCTGCTGCTTGTTGTTCTGATGCGAAGGCCAAAGATCCACGCGTGGAGCGACAATCTCCTCCAGCGCTTGGCAAACCGTATGGTCGGCCATGCCGCCGGGACCAACACAGTCATGCTGCTCAACCACATCGGTGCCGATTCGATCGCGGTCGTAAAGCTCAGCCGCATCCCCGGGGCGTTTCAGAACGTTGCGCTGCGCGACACCGGACTGAAAAAGAATAACGGCATCCTCGTCCTGCTGATCGAGCACGAAGGCGCCAAGGCGGTTCCCGCCGGCGCGGACACAGTGTTCTCTCCCGGCGATAAGCTGACGCTGTTCGGAGATTATTCCACGATCTGCAAGGTCTTCCATGCCAGCGAGCTGTTCGCGGACGAGTGAACGGAACGATATATACAGCAGGACCCCGGCCTGATGGTCGGGGTCCTGAGACTGTCAAAAAAACTTGTGACAACGTATGATAACAGAGCCGCAGGGGAGCTCGAGGGGGCAAGGCCCGCCTCGAATACAATAAACCGCCGCCTGAAAAGGCTTGATTTTCAAGGCTTTTCAGATAACAGCATTTTGCCTCAAGCAAAATGCTCGGCGGCAAAGCGCAGTCAAAAAAGTACATATAAGGACTTTTTTGACAAGCTGAGGACCCCGGCCTGATGGTCGGGGTCCTGATTATTACTGATGTATATAACTGTTGTCTTTTCCGGTCGTGGGATCGTCGTGCCAGATAAGCTCGCCTGCATCGTTCAGACTGAAGCTGCCGCTGATTTCCCGGGTCTCGTCGGAGTACATTCCCTCCTTATAGGAGCTGACCATGAGGCTGCCGTTTTCATAGGCAAGCTTTCCGTCCTCGCCGAGCACGGCTGTAAGACTCCAGCAGGATTCTGCGCTGTCTCCCTCGGACTTAAAGCCCTCGATTTTCAGCTTTCCGGGGGCGAGCGTCTGGGTGATCTCCATCGTGCCGCTGCCGCCGTCCTTTTCCTGCCACCGTCCGCAGTACGTGTCCGTGCTCTCGCCCGGCGCCCTGACTCCGGCCTTCTCCGCGGCGGCGTAATACCAGCCCTTCATGACCTCGGCAAAGCTGACGTTGTCGTCGCACCACGACGCCTGGTACAGCCACTCGCTGTCCCCTCTCACCACGCGGGCATAGCCGCCGGGAGCGAAGAAGAAGTCCACGCGGGTTTCCTCCTCCGGCAGCGTGAGGACCACATACTCACCGTCCGGGGCTTCTTTTTCCTCCGACTCGGTAAACCGGCCCTCCTGCATGTAGGCAACATAGGGCGCGGCATCCACGGTCCTTGCGTCCAGGGGACCATACTCCGTGGTGCTGAGGGTAGCGGAGCTGTC
The DNA here is from genome assembly GCA_902795045.1 of Oscillospiraceae bacterium. GTDB lineage: Bacteria > Bacillota > Clostridia > Oscillospirales > Oscillospiraceae > Limivicinus. The sequence continues at coordinate 14,337 of CADBJU010000021.1, forward strand.
CTTGCTCCAGGCCGCGCGGGCCAGAAGGATATCGACCTCCGAATTGCCGTAGCTCACATTTTCAAGCCCGTTCTTTTCCGCAAAGCTGGCGGGCACGGTTGCCGCCCACTCGTGGAGCATGGTCCACTGCGCGCTGTCCTGCCGCATCTGCTCTACGGTTTCGCGGGCATAGCGCACATCTGTGGGATGGTAATATGCGTAGTAGCTGCCGTCCCCGCCTTTGGCGAATATCTCCGCGCCGGACATGTCATTGCAAAGCATCTCGTGCAGTCTGTCCTCGCTGATCTTCCCGATGGAGAAGATCCAGCCGGCACCTTCGAAGCCGCCCGCCTTTAAGGATGCGGTCTCGGAGACGGTGAACAGGATGTCACTGTCGGCCGGGGTCTCGACCGTGAGCAGGTCGTTATATTTGGGCTTGATTTCAAGGCGCATGCCGCCGTTTTCATAGTCGCCCCAGTTCTGCGGGGGATACTGGACGGAAACGGGGTCCAGTGCCTTTGCGGCCGCGCCGTCGACGCCCTCTCTGGTGTCGGATTCATGGAGCGAAAAGCTGACGCTCAGATTCTCAAAACCCATGAGGGGCACGATATCATCGCCGAAGCTCATCAGGTCCGCGCCATATTTGTGCGGCGGGACTGCGGAAAAGAAGCGGGCCTCGCCGCTGTGCCCGTCGGCATCGGCAGAGCTTGCGCTCAGGCCGATAAAGTGATCCGTCTTGTTCTCCGAATACACCCAGACCTCGGGGCCGAACCAGTCCTCATAGTCCTGCTGCCCCATGACGATCGTGAGCTCCTCGTTATCCAGCACGACGGTGCCGAGGGAGGCAAGCTCCACAGGCTCCACGCTCTCCCCCGTCTCGATCATCACAGGCTCGGACGTGTAGTAAGGCGAAACGTATTCCTCCTTGGCCAGTGTGAAGCTGAGCTCCAGGCGGGCAAGGGTTTTCAGATTGATGCCGGGCGCCTTGCTGTCGTAATAGCCGAGGGCGTATCTGCCGCTGCTGTGCGCCGGGATCGTGAGGCAGAAATCATAGTTCCCGCCGTAATACTGCCCGTCCTCCATATAAAAATCTATGAGCACGACTGTCACCGAAACGCCGTTGACGCTGCCGCCGGATACGCCGAGCACGGCATCTTTATCGCCGGTATTTTCGATGTCCACCCAGATGATGGGCTCCCGATCACCGGAGGTGGGATCCAGGTCAAGTCCGGCGCTCGTGACCTTCACGCCGTCCTTTTCAAAAAGCACGCTGCCCGCGGGGCCAAGCGCATCCTCGGCCCGGGCCGCCGGTTCAAGGCCGGTGAAGAGACCCACAAGGAGCAGTATGGAAAGCAGAAACGGGATCGTTCTTTTCATCTTGTTTCTCTCCTTTTGTTTTTCCGCGCCACGTTCGGCGCTGTGGAAATCATACAACGAAAAAGGCTTTGGAATCTATCATCAAATTGTGAATTTGCCGCCGGAAAAGAATGGGCTTTCACCCATAATGTTGAAATAGCTTGTAATGCCTTAAACTTGAACCGGCATCCTGAGCGAAGCGAAGGATCTTTCCCTAAGTGCATGCGGGAACAAAAGATTCTTCGCTGCGCTCAGAATGACAAGTTTTAAGACTTACAGCGCAGCAGGGACCGATGCCCTCATCGGCCCGCCGTATACCATGGAAGTACATGGTCCGGCGGGTCCGATCGAGGGATCGACCCCTACACGCATTTTATGAAGCAGAGCCGTTTCACTCAGATCTCCGTAATGACCGGCAGGATCATCGGGCTTCTTCTGGTAGCCTTGTAGAGATAGCCGGAGATATTATTCTTGACCCGGTTCTTGATAGTCGTCCAGTCGGTGATGTGCTGGGCGGCACAGGCGTCGGCGGATTCGATGGCGACGCGCTTGAGCTCCTCCATCAGTTCCTCGGCCTCCTTGACGTAGATAAAGCCGCGGGTGATGATCTGTGGGTCGGAGAGAAGCTTGTGGTCATAGGTTGAGTACGGCAGCACCACGACGACCATGCCGTCCTCGGCGAGCTTGTGCCGGTCGCGCAGGACGACGCTGCCGACCTCGCCTACACCGCTGCCGTCGACGAGGATCGCGCCGGAGGGGACAGTTTCCTCACACTTGATGCTCTTCTTCGTGATCTCGATGACGCTGCCGTTTTCGGCGATGACGATGTTCTTCGGAGAAACACCCATGCGCTTTGCAAGCTCGGCATGCTTGACGAGCATGCGGTGCTCGCCGTGGATGGGCACGAAGAATTTGGGCTTGGTCAGCGCCAGCATCATCTTGAGCTCCTCCTGGCAGGCGTGGCCCGTGACGTGCAGGTCGGTGTGGCGGTCATAGATGACCTCCGCGCCCTTGTGGAACAGCTCGTCAATGATGCGGGAGATAGAGGTCTCGTTGCCGGGGATGGCGGAGGCGGAGATGATGACACGGTCGCCCGCGTCGACGTTTATGAGCTTATGCTCGGAAAACGCCATGCGGTAGAGGGCGGACATGGCCTCGCCCTGGCTGCCGGTGGAGATGATGACCGCCTGATTGCGCGGCAGCTTGTTGAGCTTTTCAATGTCCATCATGACATTCTCGGGGATGTCCATGTAGCCCAGCACATCCGCCACGTGCAGCACGTTTTCCATGCTGCGCCCGGTGATGCCCACCTTGCGCTTGTACTTTGCCGCAACGTTGATGATCTGCTGCAGGCGGTGGACATTGGAGGCAAAGGTGGTGATGATGATGCGCTTGTCGCAGCCCATGAAGAGCTTGTCAAAGCTCTCGCCCACCTTGCTCTCGGAATCGGAGTGGCCGCGCACCTCCACATTGGTGGACTCGCCCATCAGGGCAAGCACGCCCTCGTTGCCGAGCTGGCCGAAGCGGACAAGGTCGATCATTTTGCCGGAGATGGGCGTGACGTCGATCTTGTAGTCGCCGGTATGGATCACGGTGCCGATGGGCGTTGTGATGGCGACGGCCACGGCGTCGGGGATCGAGTGGTTGACGTGGATAAACTCCACCGTGAAGCAGCCCAGCCGGAAGCTGGAGCCAGCCTTCTTGGTGAAGATCTGTGTGTTAAAAAGAAGATCGTGCTCCTCAAGCTTGAGCTCGATGAGCGCGGCGGTCAGCGGCATGGTATAGATCGGCACGTCCAGGTCCCGCAGGACATAGGGGATCGCGCCGATATGGTCCTCATGCCCGTGGGTGAGGATGATGCCGCGCAGCTTCTCCTGGTTTGCCCGGAGATAGGAGATGTCGGGAAAGACGCTGTCGATGCCGTACATGTCCTCATCGGGAAAGCCCATGCCGCAGTCGACCACGATGATGTCGTTGCCGAACTCATAGGCGTACATGTTTTTGCCGATCTCTCCGAGTCCGCCGAGGGCTATCACTTTCAGTTTAGAAACCATGTTTTCTCCATTCAAATCATATAGTCAGGTATGTATTACAGCACAATAAGGAAGTATGCCCGAAATTTACAGGGACTAATCAGATCTCCGTGCGGCCTTCGATTGCGCGGTTGAGGGTGGCGTCGTCCGTAAACTCCAGGTTGGAGCCGACCGGGATGCCGTAGGCCAGGCGCGTGGTCTTCACGCCGAAGGGTTTTAATAAACGGGAGATATACATCGCCGTGGCCTCGCCCTCGGTATCGGGGTTGGTGGCCATGATGACCTCCTCCACGTCATTGTCCGCCACGCGCTGCAGAAGCTCCTTGATGCGGATATCGTCCGGCCCCACATGCCCCATGGGGCTGAGGACGCCGTGCAGCACATGATAGGTCCCGTTATACTCGTGCCCGCGCTCGATGCTCGCCACATCGCGCGGCTCGGACACCACACAGATGGTGGCCTTGTCGCGGCTCTGGCTTGCGCAGACGGAGCAGATCTCCCCCTCCGTCAGATTCTGACAGATCTTGCAGCAGTGCACGCTGCTCTTCGCGTCCAGGATCGCCTCGGCGAATGCCTTTGCCTCCGCATCCGGGAGGGCAAGGATGTGGAAGGCCAGGCGCTGGGCGCTCTTTCGCCCGATGCCGGGCAGCGAGGCAAAGCGGTCGACCAGATTGTCAAGGGATGCAGGGAAAAAAGCCATAGTCTAATCCTCAGGTCTTTTCAATGTTTTCGCGTATGGTGCGGATGGCGGCGGCGCGGTCCGCCTTTCCGAAGACGGCGCTGCCGGCAACCAGCACGTCGGCCCCCGCCTTCACGCACAGGGGCGCGGTATTCTCGTCGACGCCGCCGTCGATCTCCAGCATGCAGTGCGGGGCATGCCGGTCGATCAGCTCGCGCACGCGCGTGACCTTCGGAAGCTGGTCTGCCATGAAGCTCTGTCCGCCGAAGCCCGGCTCCACCGTCATGACCAGAACAAGATCGCACAGGCCGATAAAGGGCAGGACCGCCTCCGCCGGGGTCTTGGGCTTGACGGTCACGCCCGCAAGCTTCCCGCGGCTCTTCACCGTCTCGATGGCTTCGCGGATGTTTTCCTCCGTGTCGGACTCGACATGGAAGTTCACCAGATCCGCCCCGGAATCGCAGAAGCGCTCGGCATAGCGAAGGGGCCGGTCGATCATGAGATGCACGTCCAGGAACATGTCGGTTGCCCTCCGCAGGGATTTGAGCACCGGCAGGCCGACGGAGATGTTCGGCACGAACAGCCCGTCCATCACGTCCACATGCAGCCAGTCCGCCCCGGCGGCCTTCACATCCGCCGCTTCCTCGCCCAATCTGCAAAAATCCGACGCCAAAATTGAGGGTGCAATCCTGATCATGCTGGTAATCCTTCCCTGCCGCATTATAAACTAAGTTATTATACTACGGCTTCCAATTCTTTTCAATAGATTAAGTGTAAACAGTGCGAGAGAAAATTGTTGTGACAGTGATATGAAAACAATCCTTGACGCGCCCGGAAAATGGTTATAAAATATAATGAAAGTTTGTACTCGGAGGGGCACTGTCTTGAATAATAAAAGAAACATCAAACAGCTGGCAGCGGCGATCGGTGTCGGCGCTTATGTCGGATTGTGGGTGCTGGCCGCCCTCATGGGCTGGACCAACGTCATCAATATACTGATCGTGTTTACCGCCGCGGCTGCGGCCGCCGGGCTGACCGCCCTGATCCTGCGGGGCCACTCGAAGCGCCAGGCAAAAAAGCTCCAGCGTGAGCTCGCCAAGCAGGAGAAAAACGGGCAGGCCTCCAAAAACGGCGCCCCGACAGTAGATACGAAAAAGAGCTACGGCCCCGAGATCGACCCCGTCGTCCAGGAGGGCAACCGCGCGCTGAGCGAGATGGGCAGGCTCTACATGTCCATCAAGGACCCCCAGGTGCGTCAGAAGATCAACGAGATCATGCGCATCACCGACAAGATCATCCAGGACGCCATCGCCGATCCCTCAGACATCCCGCAGATCAGGCAATTCATGAACTACTATCTCCCCACCACCATCAAGCTCTTGAACGCCTATGACCGCATGGGCTCCGCGGGCGTCCAGGGGGAGAACATCGACAAGAGCATGAAGAACATCAACGAGATGCTCGACGCCGCGATCGAAGCCTACAAGAAGCGTCTCGACTCCCTGTTTGAAAACCAGGCGCTGGACATCGAGACCGATATTGAGGTCATGAACACCATGCTCGCCAGAGAGGGTCTGGCCGGCAACAAGGATTTTGATATTCGATAATTGATAGAAAGGAAGTTTCACCGCATGAACGAAGAGAGCAATATTCCCGCCCTGACGCTGGACCCCATGCCCGCCGAGACGGCTGCGGCCGTTCAGGAGGCGCCGCAGGAAGAGGTTCAGGAAGAAGCCGTCACCCCCAAGAGCTATGAGATGGACAGCCTCTCCCCTGCCGAGCAGGCGGCGGTCCGCAGCTTTGCGGAAAAAATCGACATCATGAATACCGAACAGGTCATGCACTACGGCTCCAACGCCCAGAAGAACATCTCCGATTTCTCTGGCGCCGCCCTCGGCACCGTACGCACCAAGGACCTGGGCGAGGTCGGCAACATGCTGGGCGACCTCGTGGTGGAGCTCAAGGGCCTCAACTTTGACGTGGAGCAGAAAAAGGGCCTCAGAGGGCTGTTCAAAAAGTCCACCCAGAGCGTCGCGGAGCTCAAGGCCTCCTACGACAAGGCCGAGACCAATGTGGACAACATCGTAAACTCCCTGGAAAAGCACGAGATCACGCTGATGAAGGACATCAGCATGATGGACAAGATGTACGAAAAGAATCAGGAGTACCTCAAGGAGCTGACCATGTACATCCTGGCCGGCAAGCTGAGACTTGAGCAGCTTCGCAATGAAGAGCTGCCAAAGTACCAGGCCAAGGCCCAGGAGACCGGGCTTCCCGAGGACGCCCAGGCGGCCAACGACTTTGCCAACATGATCGGCCGCTTTGAAAAGAAGATCCACGATCTGGAGCTGACGCGCACCATCTCCGTGCAGATGGCCCCGCAGATCCGCATGATCCAGAATAACGACAGCCTCATGGCCGAGAAGATCCGCTCCTCCATCATGAACACCATCCCTCTTTGGAAGAGCCAGATGGTGCTGGCCCTGTCCCAGTACCACTCCGACCAGGCGATGAAGGCCCAGCGAGAGGTGACCGACGTGACCAATTCCCTGCTCATGAAGAATGCCGAGGCCCTGCACCAGGGCAGCGTCAACATTGCCAAGGAGGCCGAGCGCGGCATCGTGGACATTGAGACGCTCAAGAAGACCAATATCGAGCTCATCCAGACGCTTGACGAGGTGCGCCAGATCCAGGACGAGGGCCGCGCCAAGCGCCGCCAGGCCGAGCAGGAGCTTGCCCAGATCGAGGGCGAGCTCAAGCAGAAGCTCCTGTCCATGCGCGGATAAAAGCGAGGCAGCCCAGTGTCCATAGAAAAAGGCCGCGCGTATTTCCGCGCCCTCGGCATAGAGGACCGCGTGCTGGAGTTCGATGTCTCCTCCGCCACGGTGGAGCTTGCGGCAAAAGCGCTCGGCGTGGAGGGGGCGAGGATCGCGAAGACGCTCTCCTTCAAGGCGCCCGACGGCTGCCTGCTGGTCCTTGCGGCGGGCGACGCGCGCATCGACAACCACAAGTTTAAGGATACTTTCCATGTGAAGGCCAAGATGCTCACTGCCGATGAGGTGCTGGAGCTTGTCGGCCACCCGGTCGGCGGGGTATGCCCCTTCGGCTGCAACGAGGGTGTGCCGGTCTATCTCGACGAAAGCCTCAAGCGCTTCGAGACGGTCTTCCCCGCCGTCGGCAGCGCCAACAGTGCCATCGAATTGAACCTCGACGAGCTGTACCGCTACTCCAAAGCCCTCGGCTGGGTCGACGTCTGCAAGCTGCCCGAATAAAGAGTTATCCCGGATTCGTTTTGAATCCGGGATGTTTTTATATCTGCCTCGCGCTGAGCTTGAGCGTGCCGTCGTTGATCTTTTCCAGCAGCTCCTCATAGCGCATGGGCTTGCCGTAGTAGTAGCCCTGGAGGCGGCCGCAGCCGGCCTCGCGCAGGAAGTCCACGGCCTCCTCGGTCTCGACGCCCTCGCTGAGGGTCATCATGTTCAGTTCATTTGCAAGGTTAATAATACTCGAGATGATCTTGCGGGAGTTTTGGTTGTTGTGGAAGTTCTTCAAAAACTCCATGTCGATCTTGAGAAGGTCGAAGTCGAAGTCCTTGAGCACGTTCATGGACGAATAGCCGGAGCCGAAGTCGTCCAGCCAGATGGCAAAGCCTCCGTCGTGCAGGCGCTTCATAGCTCTCTGGAGTCCCTCCACATCCTCCGTCACGGCGCTTTCCGTGATCTCCACATGCAGATATTCCTTCGGCACCCGGTACTTTTCCACCAGTGCCTCGAGTTCACCGACAGCGTCCATCAGCTCGAAGTCAAGGCGGGAGAAGTTGAGCGAGGTCGCAAGTACCGGCAGGCCGTTGTCGATGCTGTCGCGGATGCGTTTGCACACCTGCTCGTAAATGCACAGGTCCAGCTTGTGGATCTGGCGGCCTTCCTCCAGCGCGGGGATAAACGCGCCGGGTGAGAGGAAGCCCATCTCGGGGTCGATCCATCTTGCCAGCGCCTCGCAGCCCGCGATCGTGCCGTCCTCCGCCCAGACGACCGGCTGGTAGAAGACCTGAATATAGCCCTCGCGCACAGCCTTTTCCACGTTGTTGAGGATATAGCGCCTGAGACGGTATTCCTTGCTCACTTTCTCGTCATATTCGGGGACAAAGCTGTTCTGCCAGTTTGTGACATGGCGCATGGCATAGCGGGCGCGGTCGATGGCATGGCGGGCGGTGTCTTCCGTGTCACGGGGCCTGTAGGCGCCCGCTCTCACATCCAGGTAGGTCTCGTTCGGGTAGGCGGCCCGGAGGCGAACACGTATTTCGGCCACGCGCTTCAGATAATCCTCCGCCGTGGTCAGCACTGCGAAATTGTCCCCCGACTCACGCGCGACAGGCTCACCCGGAAAGGTGTTGTTGATGATCTGTGCCGTTCTGGTCAGCAGCTCATCGCCGCCGGCATAGCCGCAGCGGTCGTTGAAGGTCTGGAAGTTTTCCAGATTGAAGGTCAGATAAACAGGACTTTTCCCCTGGGCCAGGCTCTCTGACAGATAGGCTTTTGTGACCTCTTCAAAATTATGCATGTTCGAGATGCCGGTCAGATCATCGGTGACCGTGATCCGCCCGAGCTCCCAGGATTTTGTCGCGTCACGGTAGCGCTGGTGGTAGACGGCGACGACCAGAATAAACATGGTCACAAGGGTCGTGACGAAGTTGATGTAGTCCCCCTCCGAAAGCTTGAGGGGATTGCCCGCCTTGTCAAAGCTGAAGTGGTTCAGAAGCCAGATAAAGCCCCCGCCGAAGACCACGATCAGCAGGATGGAGGTATAGGGCCGCCAGACGCAGATGATCGTCACATACATGAGCATGGTCAGAAAGCACAGGATCATGCGCCCGCGCGAGAAGTCATGCATGGACAGGGTCACGCCGAAATACATGGCCAGCAGGAAGTAGGCGAAGATGATCTCCCTGCTGTATTTTCCGAGATATTTCAGCTTCTTTTTCAGAAACAGCGAGCAGTAGACAAGCAGCAGCAGGGACGCCGCAAGGAACCACCAGTAGGTACTGGTGTAGTGGAAAAACTCCCCCACCGAGGCGACCTTGCCCGGGAGGACCCAGTTTTTCACATAGCGCAGCAGCATGAAGATCTCAATGACCGATACGATGGCCGTGAGGTAGACCGCGCTGCGCACATCCGCCTCCTTGAGCTGGTCCTCTATATAGACGGGATTGCGGTAAAAGCCGAGGAAGCGAATGATCGAATCGCCCAGGCTTCTTTGTTTTTTCTTTGAGGTATCCATTGTTCTCCCTCCCGGATGTCAAATACCCTGACATGTTATTATACAGGATGGCCCGCAGGATTTCAACTGTCGGTTTTGTTCCGAAAACAGGGCTGAATGCATTTGACATTTGCTTGCCAAACACGGCCAAATCGGCTAAAATAGGGAAAAGATTTCAAGCAGCATATGGAGGTCATGAGCATGAACGAACTGATGGAGCAGCTTGCACAGCGTTATCCCCAGCTTTCTATCCGCCCCTCCGAGGACGCGGAGGAAGCTTATCTCGCCGCAGTGACCGCCGGTGAGCGGGCAGGGAGCGATCTATCCCACTTTATCGGCAGTCCCGAGGACTGGCTGCAGACTGTTGACACACCCGCGGGGCCCGTGGAGATGCTGTTTCTCCGGGAGCGGGCGGACTTTGTGACCTTCCTGCGCTGCATCGGCTATCGCTGCCGCCCGGCGGAAATCCCGGCAAGTGTCGGCGCGCAGACCTTTTTTTACCTCCGAAACTGGCAGAAGATCCGCGCTCACGAAAAGGAATATCTTGCAGGCGGCGGGACGGACTGGGATTCGGAGCTGGTGCGCTTTGACGCCGACAGGGAAAAGAGCCGGGACACGTTGATTCTCCTCTCCCAGGGGCCGTACAGCGCCATTCCCTGGCAGCGGACGGCATGGAGCGAAGACGAGTGGCTGCGCGTCTCGCTCGACATCCGGCGCTTTCACGAGTGTGCCCATGTGGTCTGCCGCCGCTGCCTGCCGGAGCAGAAGCTGCCGCTGTGGGACGAGCTGACGGCGGACCTCACGGGCCTGCGCATGGCGGCCGGGCGCTATGACGCGAGACTCGCCGCGGCCTTCCTAGGCGTAACAAAGGAGGGCTATACACCCGGCGGACGGCTGACCCATTATCTCACCGATGACGAAGACGCGGATGCGGCCGCAAAAGAGCTGTGGCTGGTGATCGGGCAGCTTGCCGAGCGTTCCGAGGCCTGGGGCGCGGATGATACCTGGGGCCTCCTGCTCAAGCTTGCGCGGGAGCCGCTGCTTAAGCGGTGACAATCATAAATTGAACAGACAGCGGCGGGAGATTCCGACACTCCCGCCGCTGTCATAATATGGTATTACCAGAGGTCGATTTCTCCGTGCTCCTCGCCTCTGACCCAATAAGCCTTGTTCTGGTCCACGCGGATGTACACTGCGTCTGCCTGGCCGATCCGGGCGCAGATTTCCTCCGGCGTGATCTCCCCGCCCATGGGGGACTGGATCACGACGGACATGGCAGGCTTTGCGGCGCGCTTGCGCGCCTTTTTCTCCACGGCCGCCTCCACCGGCGCCGCGACTGCTTCGGCAACTGCTTCCACCGGTGCCGTGACCGCCTCGGCCACGGCCTCGACCGCGGGCTTGTCCGCCTGGACCTTTGCCTTTGCCTTCCGCTTTCTCTTGTCGACCTTCTTCTCGGCATCCAGCACAGCCTGGGCCGCGTCGGCCGCGATCGCGTCCGCTTTTTTCTCAGCCCTGGCAGCCGCCGCTTTTGCCCTTCTCCCCGTCGGCTCGATGAACTCGCCGTAAACCTCCGCAATCTTATCGGAGAGCTTTCTGCTGAGGTTCATATTGCCGGATTCGATCAGATAAATGGCCTTGCCGCTCACGCCGAGCGAGCTGCCGAATGCCGCCTGGGTAAGCTTGTTTTTTTCACGCAATTCTTTCAGATTCATCTGTGAGGTCTCCCTTCCGTCTTCTTTACTATTATCATACCCATATTGCAAATATGCAAAACAATTGTCGATTGTTATTCTCCCGCGCTGCCGGTAAGCTGGAGCTCGGCCGCGTGCTCCTTCATGCCCTCGATGCAGATTTCCGCCACGTCCTTAAGCTCCATGCCCAGCATCTCACAGCCCTTGAGGATCAGCTCCCGGTTGCATTTTGCGGCGAATTTCTTATCCTTGAACTTCTTCATGAAGCTCTTGACCTCCAGGTCCTGAATGCCGTTGGGGCGCATGCGGGCGCAGGCCTGGATAATGCCGGTCAGCTCGTCGACGGTATAGAGGCTCTTTTCCATGTTGGTCCGGGGCTTCACGTCGTTGCGGATCCCGTAGCCGTGGGAGAGGATCGCCCGGATGTCCGCCTCGTCCATCCCGGCTTCGCGCAGGGGCTCGGCCGTATGGTCCAGATGCTCCTCCGGGTACTGCTCATAGTCATAGTCGTGCAGCATCCCCACCGCCTGCCAGTGCTCCTCGTCCTCACCGAAATGCCGGGCCATGGCCCCCATGGCATAGCAGACGTTCTTTGCGTGCAGGATCAAATGCTCCTGCGTCACCATGGTTCCGTTCAGCTCTTTTGCTCTGGCCAGTGTCAGCATTGTGTTCCCTCCGTTTGAGGCATTCTGCCTGCTGTCTTTACGGTTTCCCGCAGTATTTTCTCATAGTCCTGCACCGGCATGGGCTTGTGGAAATAATAGCCCTGCATTTCCGAACAGCCCTTGCTTTTCAGAAAGTCTGCCTGCTCGACGGTTTCCACGCCCTCCGCGATCATTTTCATGCCCAGCTGATTGATCATCTGAATGATGCAGCTGACAATGATGCGGCTCTTTTCCGGGTCGCCGGAAGCGGTGAGGAAGTGGAGGTCCAGCTTGACGCGGTCCACCGGCACCTCCTTGAGCATGTGCAGCGAGGAGTAGCCGCTGCCGAAGTCATCCATCTCCACCTGGAAGCCCATGGCGCGGAGCTCCTGTGTGGTCCGGATAAGCAGCTCGGGGCTCTCGGCAAAGGCCGTCTCGGTGATCTCGATGCGAAGCTGATCGGGCGTGAGGCTGTAGGTCTTAATGAGCTTTTGGAAGTGACCGGGGATATCCCTGTCCTCCCGGATATCGTCGCGGGAGACATTCACGGAAACCGCTCTGTGCTCCCCTTCCGCGTTCCAGCGCTGCAGGTCCCGGCAGGCCCTGTCCCAGACGAAGCTGTCCAGGTCGAAGATGAGGCCCGCTTCCTCCAGGGTTGAGATGAAATCGAAGGGATACAGCCAGCCGAGCTTTGTGTGATCCCAGCGGCAGAGGGCTTCCGCGCCGGTGATTTCTCCCCGCTCGTAGTCCACCTGGGGCTGATACCAGACCTGAATGTCCCCGGCCTTAATGGCCGCAGGGAGGTAGTTTACGATCTCCGCGATGCGTTTTCCGTTCTGCCACTGCTCGGGGTTATAAAACCCGAGGTTTTCCCTGCGCTTATCGCGGATCCGCTTTTCCGCCACGCGGGCCAGGTCCAGCATGTGATCCACGTCGATCTTGCGGAAATCCTTTGCCGTCAGTACATAGATGCCTGTACAGATCTGTACGCGGTATTCCTTGCCCTGGTCGACAAAGAAGTTTTCGACCGGTTGGAAGATGTTGATCTCATCCTCGCGCATGCGGTCCTCTGTCGTGATGTGGCGCAGGATGGCAAAATGGTCGGCGTCAATGCGGCCGATCGCCTCTTCATCTGACAGATTTTCCATCGACTTTGCGGCCCAGAAACGCAAAAGTGTGTCCCCGGCCTCTCTGCCGAGGCTGTCATTGATGAATTTGAAATCCCTGATATTGTTGTAGGACAGATAATAAGGGGCGTCCGGGTGTAGGCGCAGGAGCTCTTCCGCCCGCTTGCGAAAGCCGTTCATGCTCAGCGCGCCGGTCAGCGCGTCCTGATCCATCATCTGCCGGAGCTTCTTTTCATGCTCTGCGCGGATGGCGCGTATTTTCTGGACGGCAATGATGACAAGCGCCGCAATCAGCAGCAGCGCCAGGAGGACGATCTGACCGTACTGGTAGAGATAATCGGAGAAATCATACCGATAGAGTCTTCGGGACGTGTGGTCGAGAATGATGGCCTGGCGCCTGGTGTCCTTCAGCGCGGCAATGCCGCCGTTCAAACGCTCGATGATCGCCCGGCCCTCGGGGGTGTCCTGTGTGCCCGCGCGAAAATCCATGGTGAACATGGCCGTCGGCTGCATCTCCAGATCCTTGTAGGAGGGCTTTTGCAGAATGTAGCTCCATACATAGGAGTTGTGCAAAAGCGCGTCAAGCTTGCCGGAGCGAAGTTCGCTCACGCACTCAGGCATGGTATCATAGAGCACGATCTCCAAGCCAGGGAACATCTGCTTGACCGTCTCTGCAGCCGCTGCGAGAGATTTGAGCATTCCCACACGCAGCTCGTCCATCGGCGGAAGATTCCGTCTGCCCTCGGTCACAAGGGTGAAGGGCGTCTGGATGAGATTGTCCGACACGATGCTCGCCTTCCCGGCGGTGCTGCCGATGGCGCTGCCGAAGGGCATGAGCAGGTCATAGGCGGGGTTATCCAGCGCATCCTTGAGCGACTTCTCCTCTATCATCCGAAAGTTCGCTTCATAGCCTGCCGCCTCCGCCGCAGACAGCATCAGATCCACACCGATGCCGGTTATTTCCCCGTTGTCGGGGTCGAGATAAAAGATGGGACAGCGCTCCGCCGGCACCCCGACCGTCAGGGTCTCTCCCCCGGGCGCGGCGAAGGCCGGTATAACAGCGCATGGCAGCAGAAGGATCGCGCATAGCAAAAACGGCAAAACGCCGTACAGCAGTTGTTTTTTTCTCATGGCGCAGCAGTCTCCCCGGGCAGATTGTTTTAATAGTATATCATATCTTCCGCTGTAGTGCTATCCCATTTCAGGAAAAATTTTACGCCGGGCGCGGGTTTTATGTGCGTTTTTTCCCACCAGGCAAGCACATAAAAAAAAGAGTGTTCTCTCCTATATTATGGGTAGAAATTTACAAAACGGTGTGGTATAATTACAAAGGTGAAATCATTTTGATTCTCATAATGCTCATATCAAGGTTCAGGCATCGGGAGGGAAATCATGGGGACGTTTCATTTTGACTGTCTCCCCGCAGATCTGCCAGGGGGCTTTTTCATATACAGGGCGACCGGCGCAGAGGAGCTGTGCTTTGCCGACAGAAACGTACTGGATCTGTACGGCTGTCGTACGGAAGAGGAGTTCCGCGCTTTTACGCACAACAGCTTTCGCGGCATGGTATACCCCGAGGACCTCGACCGCGTTGAGAGCGAGATCTACGCCCAGACCTTCGCCTGCGGAGAGCGGCACGACTATGTCCACTACCGCATTCAGACGAAGCAGGGCGAGATCCGCTATGTGGAGGACTTCGGGCACCTGGTCTATGACCATGACGGCTCTGCGTTCTTTTACGTCTTCGCTGAGGTCGTGGAGGAGGCGGAGTACCGCAGGATGAACCAGGCCGACTGGGAGGCAAGGGTCGGCTACCGGAAGTCGGAAAAGCGAAACGCCCTGACGGGGCTTATGTTTGAAAAGTCCTTCTATGCCGCCTGTGAGCAGAACCTTGCCGATGTCAAGGTCAACTGGCTTCTCTTTGCCATCGACCTGCAGCACTTCAAGCTCTTCAACGAATGGTACGGGCGCGAGGCCGGGGACAATGTGCTTTCTGCCGTCGGCCATGAGCTCGGTCTGATTGCCAGGGAGCACGGCGGTGTCGCCGGCTATTTCGGGAGCGACGATTTCGCGCTTCTGGTCCCGGCCGCGCATTTTGACACGGACGCGCTCTTTGCCCGTATCCACAGTGCAGTCATCCGCCACGGGGCCTCCGTCGGCTTCCAGCCAGCCATCGGCGCCAGCTACTCCCAGGGGATCATGTCCGCCTATACACTCTATGACCAGGCGTCGCTTGCGGGCAACGAGGCCAAGGGCGACCCCAAGGCCCGCGTGAAATTCTTCTCCCAGGCCATGGTCAGCAAGGCCGAGGAGGACCACAGGGTCCTGTCGGAGTTCAAAAACGCCCTTGCCAACAACGAGATCAGCTTCTATCTCCAGCCCCAGTGCCGGTCCATGACCGGGCAGATCGTCGGCGCGGAGGCCCTGGCCCGCTGGATAAGGCCAGATGGGAAAATGGTCCCGCCGCCCTCCTTCATTCCCACACTCGAACGCTACGGCTTTGTACCGGATCTGGACCGGTACATCTGGGAGCAGGTGTGCTCTTGGAGCCGGAAGGTCCTGGACGAAGGAAAGCCCCTGATCCCCGTGTCCGTGAACATCAGCCCTGTGGATATCTTTACCCTGGACGTGCCCGCCATCTTTGAGGACCTGGTCGCGAGATACGGCATCCCCCGCGAGGCTGTCAAGATCGAGATCACAGAGTCTGCTTACAGCGAGGACTCGGAGAAGATCCGCTCCACGGTCCAGGCCTTTCGCGATATGGGGTACGTCGTGCTGATGGACGATTTCGGCAGCGGATTTTCCTCCCTCAACATGCTGCGGGAGCTGAACGTGGACATCATCAAGCTTGACGCCTACTTCCTGCGCATGGAAAAGAGCAACGAGCGAAAGGGCATGCACATCATCGAGTCCGTCGTAAACATGGCAAAGACCATGGCCATGCCGGTCATTGTGGAAGGCGTGGAGACAAAAGAGCAGTGTGATTACCTGATGGGGCTCGGCATACGCTACATCCAGGGCTACTACTTCTACAAGCCGATGCCCTCTGCGGATTTTGAGAAGCTGATCGCAAAGCGGGAAAACATCGATCCCGACGGCTTCGTTTTCAAGGCGAACGAGGAATTTCGCATCCGGGAATTTTTGAACGATACGGTCTACACCGATTCCATGCTCAACCACATCATCGGTCCGGCGGCGATCTACTGTCTGCACGGGGAGGACATCGACATCGTGCGCTTTAACGAGATGTTCTACCGCGCGGTCAACGTCCCGGATTTCAGCGCCAGGCTTCTGAGCATCCAGCGCGTCATGCCGGAGCATGAGGTTCCGGAGCTGTTCGCCACGCTGAAAAAAGCCTTTGACGACAGGCTCAACGGCGCAAGCGGTGTATTCACCTTTAAAAAGATCGACGGCACGGCAGCCCGCTTCCTGATCCAGTTTTATTACCTCAACAACGACGGCGGCAATATCCGCTACTACGGCTCGGCCAGGGATGTCACGGAAATCACCAACCTCCATCGGCACATGGAGCTCCTGTCCCGCTTTACGTCCCGCACGGTCCTGTTCCTGCTGTATAACCACGGGATCTATTCCTTTGACATCGTGGCGCACGGTCTGGAAAAGGATCTCGGGCTCTCCAGACAGCAGATGCTTGAGGAATTGAACAATAATGAGTTTTACAAGCGTATCGTGCCCACAAGTGAAAACCTGCTGTGGAACGCCGCGCAGAAATGTGCCGAGACCCGGCGCAGCACGAGCGCCGAGATGTGCATCCGGGGTGAAAGCGGAAACGTGCTGGATGTGATCGTCGATGCCGATTACGTCGACGACGAGTTGGGAGACGTCCGGTGTATTCTTTCACTGAGGAAGAAATGACCCCAAGGCACCAACGACTGGAAGGTCATAATAAAACAGCCTTACAATGAGAAAACGGGAAAGCGGAAAAAATCCGCTCTCCCGTTTTTGTGTTATACTATTCCCTGATAGAAAGCTGACTTGGCATTTCGAGCAGGAATTGCGCCAGACAAGGCGGCTTTCGCAGAGCATAATGGAGATATATGGTCAAGAAGATTCCTATCAGGGGATAGTATTTACAGGTTCAGGCCGGCGATCCAGTCTCTGAGCTCTTTTTCGGAGGCACGCGCGGAGAAGCGCTTGCCGCTCAGGACCTTCGCGTCCTTTGCCAGCGCTTCGATGCGCGCCTGCCCCTCGCCGAGCTGGCTGCCGCCGGAGGTGAAAAAGGGCACGATCGTCTTCCCGCCGAAATCGTATGCATCCAGAAAGCTGTCGATGATACTCGGCTCGCGGTACCACCAGATCGGGAAACCGAGGAAGACCACATCCGCGTCCGCGACGGGCGCGGCGGCGTCCGCAAGTGCGGGGCGGCAGCCGGGGTCCTGCATCTCCACGGTGCTGCGCGCCTTTTTGTCCATCCAGTTCAGATCCCGACGCTCATAGGGCACTTCGGGCTTGATTTCGTAGAGCGCGGCATCGGCCGCGGCGGCAAGGGTCTGTGCAAGCTTTGCGGTGCTGCCGCTGGCGGAAAAATAAGCTACAAGTTTTTTACTCATGGGGATACATCCTTTCTGTTATTAAGCTTCTGTCAATAATCTATCGTTTGATGAACTGCATGTCCTTTTCCGGCAGGCCGGATTCGTCGGAGACAAATCGCTCCGCCTTCATGTGCAGATCGTATTTCTCCCGCAGCGCCGTGATCTGCGCCATCATGGGCGAGGCATGGTGCAGGTCGATGGCCGCCTGGTCCCGCCACTGGTCGATGAGCAGGACAGTTTCGGGGTCGTCCATCGGGAAAAAGTACGCATAGCGCAGATTTCCGTCCTCGGCCCGGATAGCGTCGACAGTGCCGCTCGTGACCATCTCCTCGGCAAAGCGCCGCGCGGAGCCGTTTGTGCCGGTGTAATAAAGATTTACCGTGATCATTGCAGTCCTCCCAAAAGCGTCCGAATAAAGTCATACGCCATTTCGTATGTGCTCATGTACACATAGGAGATCCCCGCCTCCTGCATGGCCAGGCGCTGCTTCTCCGTCACGACCGTGTAGGGGTAGAGGCCGTAGACAAAAGGCAGGAAGGCGTACAGGAAGGTCTGTCTCCCCTTCTCGTCGAGCCGGGGACAGAACTTCTTCAGGCAGCGGTCCAGCGCGTCCTTCGATGCCCCGTAGGCCGACTTGAACGCCACCAGCCGCTCCATGCGGGAGTTTTCCTCCATGTCATAGAGATTCATGCTCAGCAGCTTGAGCATCAGCGGGCGTCGCTCCAGCGCATGGGCAAGCATGGATGCCAGCTCCTCGCGCGAAAGCATCTCGCTGCCCGCGCAGATCCCGTCGAGGTCTTTGGTAAAAAGCTCATACTCCTGGGCAAACAGAGCCAGGAAGATTTCTTCCTTCGTCTCAAAGTAGTTATAGATCGAGGTGCGGGTAAAGGAGGTCTGCTGCCCGATCTCCTTGAGCGTGATGTCCTTGAAGCTCATGGTCTCATAGAGCTTGCGGCACGCGGCAATGATTTCCTCCTTGCGAGCGTTAGTCAGTTCCGATGATCCCTTCGGCATTTTGTTTCTCCCAAATGATCGTATTATGACCGGTCGGTCATCTGCATGAAAATGGTGACACCATGTCAAAACATAGTATACCAGTGTTCTGACATGGTGTCAATCTTTTTCTCCGGTCTGCACACCCAAGCGCGCTCTGCATAGGATGGAACGTAGCGACAACCGCTCTAAGGAGGAATATCATTGAGCTGCAACAAACCTGATCCGTCCTTCCGTGACGGGTCACTGCCCGGCGCGTTTGCGCCGCTTGCCCTGTCCTATGTGCCCATGCAGGACGCCGCCGCGCCGAATTACGAGGCCCCCGAGGCGCTGGCCCGCGGCACGCTGTTTCCCGGGCTTGACCTGCCGTTTATGAATATCGTCAACGACAAAGCGCCGGACACCCCGATGGCGGAGCTGATGGCCATCGACTTTGTGACTGACGAGCTGGAGCTGTACCTGGACACCCACGCCGACGACCGTGAGGCCTTCGCCCTGTACCAGAGCATCCTCGCCCTGCGCAAGGAGGCGCGGGAGCGCTATGTGGAGCGCTACGGCGTGATCACCCAGTGTGACCAGCTCGGCCGGGAGAGCTATACCTGGCTGCGCGATCCCTGGCCATGGGAGTTTCAGAACGGGAGGGCACGCTGATGTTTGTCTATGAGAAGAAACTGCAGTATCCGGTCAAGATCCGCAATACCAATCCGGCCCTGGCAAAGTTCATCATAAGCCAATATGGCGGTCCCGACGGGGAATTGGGCGCTTCCCTGCGCTATCTGAGCCAGCGCTACTCCATGCCCTACCCCGAGCTCAAGGGCCTGCTGACGGATATCGGCACCGAGGAGCTGGGGCATCTCGAGATGATCGGCGCGGTGGTGCACCAGCTGACGCGTGATCTCTCCATCGACGAGGTAAAGAAGGCGGGCTTTGACGCCTACTTTGTGGACCACACGGCAGGGGTCTACCCCACGGCAGCCTCTGGCTTCCCTTGGAGCGCCGGGTCGATGCAGGTCAAGGGCGACGTGATCGCCGACCTGAGCGAGGACCTGGCCGCCGAGCAGAAGGCCCGGGTCACCTACGACAACATCCTTCGCCTTTCAGATGACCCCGATGTCAACAACGTCATGCGCTATCTGCGCGAACGCGAGATCGTCCACTACCAGCGCTTCGGCGAGGCTCTGCGCCTGGCAGCCGAGAAGCTGGACGAAAAGAACTTTTACGCGATCAACCCGGCCTTCGACCGGTAAAAAAAGATCCCCGGCGATTTCGCCGGGGATCACACGTTGTTTACTTCAAAATGACCTTGTTGAAATTCTTCTTGCCGCGGCGGACCATGAGGCCCTTGCGGAGGGTATCGGCATCGTAGAGGGCCGCGATGTCGGTGACTTTCTGGTCCTCGACCGTGACGCCGCCCTGCTGGACGTTGCGGCGGGCCTCGGACTTGGAGGCGCAGAGACCGGACTTCACAAGCAGGGTCAGGATATCGAGGCTGCCGTCAGCGAGGTCCGCGTCGGTAAGCTCGGTGGTGGGCACGTCGCCGCCGTCCGCGCCGCCCGCGAACAGAGCCTTGGCGGAGGCCTCGGCCTTCTTCGCTTCCTCCTCGCCGTGGACGAGGCTTGTCAGCTCGTAGGCCAGGATCTCCTTGGCCTTGTTGAGCTGGCTGCCCTCCCACTTGTCCATCTCGTCGATCTGCTCGAGCGGCAGGAAGGTCAGCATGCGGATACACTTGAGCACATCCGCGTCGCCGACGTTGCGCCAGTACTGGTAGAACTCGTAGGGGCTGGTTTTGTTGGGGTCGAGCCAGACCGCGCCGGAGGCGGTCTTGCCCATCTTCTTGCCCTCGGAGTTTAAGAGCAGGGTGATGGTCATGGCGTGGGCGTCCTTGCCGAGCTTTTTGCGGATCAGCTCCGTGCCGCCGAGCATGTTGCTCCACTGGTCGTTGCCGCCGAACTGCATGTTGCAGCCGTAGTGCTGGAACATGTAGTAGAAGTCGTAGGACTGCATGATCATGTAGTTGAACTCCAGGAAGCTCAGGCCGCGCTCCATGCGCTGCTTGTAGCACTCGGCGCGCAGCATGTTGTTGACGGAGAAGCACGCGCCAACCTCGCGCAGCAGCTCGATGTAGTTAAGGGGAACGAGCCACTCGGAGTTATAGAGCATCATGGCCTTGCCGTCGGAAAAGTCGATGAACTTCTCCATCTGGCGCTTGAAGCACTCGGCATTGTGGCGGATGTCCTCGCGGGTGAGCATCTTGCGCATGTCGGTGCGGCCGGAGGGGTCGCCGATGAGGGTGGTGCCGTCGCCGATGAGGGCGATGGGCTTGTTGCCCGCCATCTGCAGGCGCTTCATGAGGCACAGCGCCATGAAGTGGCCGACGTGCAGGGAGTCGGCGGTGCAGTCAAAGCCGATGTAGAAGGTGGCCTTGCCGTTATTGACCATCTCGCGGATCTCGTCCTCGTTCGTAACCTGGGCGATCAGCCCGCGCGCTACCAGTTCTTCATAGATTCCCATGTTCGTTCTCCTGTATCGTAAATATGAATTTGTAAAGGAAAGCCCTCTATCCGAGGGGACAGAGGGCATTTTACTGTATATTTGCCTTAAAGTCAAGGGATGATTGCGCCCACTGGCTCAGAACGCCGCACAGGGCATCACCATGGGGCGGATCTATACGCATCGGCGGGCATGCTTTCCCCGCCGAAGGGGATCGTCAGATCCGAGAAGTAAGTGCGTGTATCAGGAAGCAAGCGGCTGGAAGGTCACGTACACCACAACATCCATGGCGGGCATGACGAAGTTCTTCGCCTCGGTGATGTCATAGCTTGCCGACCCGTCGATGAGGCTCCAGACGATCTTGTCAAGGGTGTAGCCCTGCTCCGCGTTCGGGAAGACAAAAACCGTCGTGGACGGGTAGACATTCATCTGCGTGCCGGAATCGCCCGTCGTGAGGCCGAGGGCCGCGCTGCCGCCCTGCATGGGCGCAAGGCTCACGCGATACGCCTGCTGCGGGGCATAGCCGCCGCCGACATACTCCCAGGAGTTGTCCGCGCCGGGGATGTTGAACACGAGGTCGAAGCCGGAGCCCGAGCTGCCGTCGGAGTCGCCGCCGTCGGAGCCGCTCTTCTTCCACTGGGCGGTGAGGGTGAGATTGGCGCTTATTTCCACCTCCGGCCCGGGTCGATAGGTTTTCCCGTCGCTGCCCAGCCAATAGTCAAAGGTCTCCCCCTCGGGGGCGGTAAAGCCGCAGCTCTCGACCTTGTATATGTACTTCCCCTCGTCGTTTTTGGAAACCTTTGTGGCGCTGCCGCCGTTGGCATCATAGGTCACGGTGTAAGTGGGAATTGCCGCAGCGTCGGGAACCGTGATATTCACGTTGGCGGTCGGCGTACCGGAGACGGTCACAACCGTATCACTTGTTCTGGTAACAGTAATTCCGTTTGTGGTTGTGTAAAGATTGCTTGTTTCGGGAAATTTATTCCCGCTGTTCGCCGTATAGGTCACGGTGGTCATGGTCTGTCCCGGTGTAACATTTTGCGTCGTTGCGCCGCTCGCGGTCGCGTTCGTGCCGCCTGTGAGGGTCACAGTGTAACTTGCCGCTCCCACCGTAAATGTATTAGATGTAGAATCAAATGTCACCTTGCTCAAGTCAAGTTTTAAAGCGGGGCGAACACCGTACGTCTTAGAAACAGGGAGACCAAAGTCGTACACGGTGCTGCGCAAGCCGTCCACGCACGTCGCATAGCCACCCATGCCGCCGGACGAGCAGAGCCACCAATAGTTTCCATCAGTTCCGGAAAACCGGGTGCATTCTCTGGTATCCTCTGTCATTGCATTTGCCTGATTTTTTGTCAGAAGAAACATTTTGTTGTCGACTACTGCTGATTTTACACCACTCGAAATACTGCCGTTATAGTAAGTGTTTACGGCTGTTTCCACAGTTGAACCGCTATATGTATTATTTGAACCAAAGCTTGACGCAGCAACGCATTCCTTTGCAAGCAGGGTAACTGTTCCTGCATTCGCGGCCGTGGAGTTGTTCTCAATCAGATACCATTGTTTGCCGTCAAAATTTACTACTGTTGTGGTATTCAGCAGGCTGGCATAAGGATCACCCTCCCACGCCAGTGCCGTCAAACTCATCCCCGGCATCAGCCCGATCACCATCACCAGCGTGAGCAACAGGGACAGAAATTTTACTCCTCTGTGTTTCATAGTCTTTCCTCCATACTTTTTCCGAATTCCTTCGGCTTTCGTTGTACCACATACTGTGCATTATGTGGTAAAAGCCGCCCAGCCGAACGCCTGTCATTGCGAGACAGTGCGCACACTGTCGTGGCAATCCGCCCGCCGGAGGCCATTAACCGCTCAGATACCCTCCCCTGGCCACCGGGAAAGACGGATTGCCACACCAGTGACGTCGGTCACTGGTTCGCAATGACAGCGGGGAGGCTGATCACAACCAAATAAACCTGAAATTCCTATCCAAAATAGCAAGACAGGCAGCACCAATAGCCGGAAATGCATTACAAATCGTCTCCGGCTGCTTATGTATGTCCAAAATCAGGATAATCTTATGTATATTTACGATTGACTTTAGCTGTGAAAGAGGTTAAACTACAAGCTGTAGTTTTTAATACCACATAATGCACAGTATGTGGTATTCCTCTATCACCGCAAAAAGCAAAACGCGGGGCGCTTTCTCTTGACAAAGCGCGCCCGCGTGGTATAATGAAGATACAAAAGGGCGCTGTTGATTTGACGGTTGGCCCGATACGAGATTCAACTTTCGTTGACCGCACGGGGCTCAGCCGGGCGGTCAACAAGCTTTTAAAAGCTTAGTAAGCCTTTGGCGCTATGTACAGCATGATCATAACGATCACGATGAGACACAGCACAAAGCGAAGGATTCTCCGCTTATCCATAAGCCCCACCTCCCTTCCGGGAAGTGGCCAACCGCCATAGTTTCAACAGCGCACCTTTCGCCGGATTGCTCCGGTGGCCTCTTGCGAGGTTAATTTCATTCTACACATTGCGCCGTGTTTTGTCAATTACTGCCTGTCCTGCCGGACAGGCTTTTATAATATGAGGCGGAGCTGCCCAAGCTGCCGCCTCTCTTCTTTTCCGCTGCGCATCGTATAAATGCGGGTAGTGTCGATGCTGCTGTGGCCGAGGATGTCCGCAAGGCGTACAATGTCCTTGAAACGCTCATAATGTGTCCGGGCGAAAAGGTGCCGCAGATTGTGGGGAAAGACCTTCTTTTTGAGCACCCTTGCCGCTTCTGCCAGCCGTTTCAGCATCTTCCAGACGTTGGAGCGGTCAAGCGCCCGGCCCGTCCGGGTGACAAAGACACAAGCCTGCGCGGATGCCGCGCTCCCCGCACCAGGCGCGCAGCTTCCTGCACAGCGCGTCGGGGATCAGGATCGTGCGGAGCTTGCCCTTGTTGTGTATGCTTGCTTCTCCGGCGGCAAGGCTCTCCACGGTGACGGCCTTCAACTCGCTGATGCGCAGGCCGAGGGCACACAGCGTCTGGACGATCAGGGCCAGGCGTCTGTCGCCCTGCTCTAAGGCGGCGGAAACCAGACTTTCGTATTCCTGCCGTGTAAGCTCCCGGTCTGCCGGTAAAAAGGCCCTGCGCTGCACGCGGACATATTTGAGCCGCCAGTCTGAGCCGAGAAAGGCGAGATAGCAGTTGACCGCCCCCAGCATGGAATTGACGCTTGCACCGGAATAGCCCATGTCCTCCAACCAGGCGCGAAAGCCGTTCAAGTGCTCCTTGTCCCTGATCCCCTCCGGCGCATATCGGAGCAGCGCTTCTGCATCATGGGCGTATTTCGCAATCGTAGCGGGGCTGTACTCCTGCTCCCTGAGATGTTTTATAAAGGCGTCCAGCGACGCGGGGTTTATATTGAGCATGATAAGGCTCCTTTCAGATAGTGCTGGAAATCTTATCATTCCTCACTTGCTGTCGGATTATACTTTTGTGAAATGATGCTGAAGTTTTCATACTATTCCCTGATAGAAAGCTGACTTGGCATTTCGAGCAGGAATTGCGCCAGACAAGGCGGCTTTCGAAGAGCATAATGGAGATATATGGTCAAGAAAGCCAACACAGTATGGCACAATTCCTGCCGGAAGGACTGTCAGATTCCTATCAGGGGATAGTATCACATGTTACGGAGGAAGCACAACGGGGCAGCGCCGTATGATGACGCTGCCCCGTTCTTGCTGCGAGAGATGCTTATATTGATTATATGAAATATGCGTATTGTTTTCGCTCGGAAAAGACGGGCTTTACCTCACATGCTGCGCCTTGAAGCGTTCGCAGGCTTCCAGCTGTTCCTCGGCGCTGAGAAGCGTTGTCTCGGTGATGTTGTCGCCGCCGTGCAGGCGGGCAAGCTCCTGTCTGCGGCCCTCGCGGTCGAGGGGGAAGACATTGGTGTAGGTCCTGCCGTCGCGTTCTTCCTTGCGGATGAGATAGTGCTGGTCGGCCATGGCGGCGATCTGCGGCAGGTGGGTCACACACATGACCTGCTTGCCGAGGGAGACGCTGTAAAGCTTTTCCCCTACCCGCTGGGCGGCAATGCCGGAGACGCCGGTGTCGATCTCGTCAAAGATCATGGTGGCTACCGGGTCCTTCTCGGCAAAGACGTTCTTCATCGCCAGCATGATGCGGCTGAGTTCACCGCCGGAGGCAATGCGGCTGATACGGCCCAGGGCCTCGCCCGCGTTTGCGGACATGACGAAGCGGATCTCGTCACAGCCGTTTGCATCAAAGCCCGGCTCGGCCTCCAGCGGGGTAAACTCCACCGCGAAGCGGACCGAGGGCATGTTGAGCTGTTTAAGCTCGTCCGTGATGCGCGCCTCCAAAAGCTTTGCCGCCTTCCGGCGCGTCTCGCTCAGGCGCCCGGCCTCGGTGCGGCAGTGGTCGGCGGCTTCCCTGAGCTGCTTTCTGAGCTTCTCGCTGCGCTCGTCGGCGTACTGGATGTTATCAAGCTTCTCCCTGCACTCCGAGAGATAGTCGATCAGCGCGTCTTCGTCCCGGTTATACTTGCGCTGGAGTTTCGACAACAGCGAGATGCGCGTCTCGAGGCTGTCGTATTCACCGGGAGAAAAGTCCAGATTCTCGCGGAAATCCCGCAGGCTTTCGGCCGCATCGGAGATGCTGAAGGCGGCGCTGTTTAACGACTCGCCCGCGCTTTCCAGCTCCGGGGCGTAGGCCGCGGCCTTGCCGACATAATAGGCTGCGTTCTGGGTGAGCGTGAGGGCGTTGTCCTCGTCGCCGGAGAGCATGGCGATGGCGCTGTCCAGGGCCTCGCTGAGCTTCTCGGCGTTTCGGAGAAGGTCGCGCCGGGCGCAGATCGTGTCATACTCTCCCGCCTTGAGCGCCGCCCGCTCCAGCTCCTCGATCTGGTAGCGCAGGCTGTCGCTCAGGCGCTCCTTTTCGATCTCGTCCATCTGCAGGGCGTTGAGCTCTTTTTTGATGGCGCTGTACTCCCGGAAGCAGGCGCGGTACGCCTCGAGGGCGGCGGGATCGGTCCCGAAGCGGTCCAGGTATTCCCGGTGCCGCCGCTCGTCCATGAGCTGGCGGCCGTCGTTCTGGCCGTGGATGTCCACGAGCAGGGCCGCAAGCTCCTTGAGCTGGGCGGCGGTGACGGGCAGACCGCAGACGCGGCAGCTGCTTTTCCCGTCGGCGCTGATGCGGCGCTGGATGATGAGCTCATCCTCCGCGTCGATCTCGTTGTCATGAAGCCAGTCCTCGCAGCCGTCCAGGTCGAAGCTCGCGGTCACGCTGCCCTTCTCCGCCCCGCGGCGCACCAGCTCCCGGCTCACCCGTTCGCCCAGCACTGCGCCGATGGAGTCGATGACGATGGACTTGCCCGCGCCGGTCTCGCCGGTCAGGATGTTCAGGCCCCGTCCGAAGCTCAGATCCGCGCGCTCGATGACGGCAATGTTTTCAATGTGCAGTTCGTTGAGCATACCCTGCCCCCTGTGAAAGTACCGTGCGTTTTAAAACACTTAGAAAAGCTGGTCGATTTCCTTATATAAATTCATGGCGGCCATGTTGTCCTTCATGGCGATGAAGGCGGTGTCGTCGCCCGCGATGGTGCCGACAAGGCCGTCGATGTCCATGCCGTCCAGGGCCGAACAAGCGCCGTTTGCCAGGCCCGGAAGGGTCTTGATGACGAGGATATTCTGTGCCACGTCGTAGGAGGTCACGCTCTCCTTGAAAATTTTCTTGAGCCGCTGGTCAAGATCGGGGGCTTCCTGCTTTGCCGCTGCGACATATCTGTAGTTGCCCTTCGGGCCGAGCTCCTTGACAAGCCGCATGTCGCGGATGTCTCTGGAAAGGGTCGCCTGGGTGCTCTTCACACCGCGCTCCGCCAGGGCTTCCATAAGCTGATTCTGGGTCTCGATGTCTCTCTCGCTGATGATTTCCATGATAACGCTCTGTCTGCCGAGTTTCATCATGTGTCCTCCTGTTTTTTTACCTTAATTTTTCAAATGCTATGTCGTAGAAGTTGCGAAGTCCGAGGTCTGCCATGTGCGTATAGCTTTCCGAGCGGCGGACTACGATCCTGTCCCCGCCGCAGAGGTCCGTGACCGAGCACCCGTCCACCGACAGGTAAGCGCGCCGGTCATGCTGCTTTTCCATCTCCACCGTGATGACGTTTTCGGGACTGAGAACAAAGCTGCGGGAGCTCATCATGTGGGCGCAGATGGGACTGATGATGATGGCCTCCGCGTTCGGCTCCACGATGGGACCGCCGGCCGACATGGAGTAGCCGGTGGAGCCGGTGGGCGTGGAGAGAATGATGCCGTCGCCGGAAAAGGCGGTGATGCGGTTGCCGTTGCAGAGGGCGGTGATCTTGATGCAGTCGCCGTAGCCGTGCATGACCACGTCGTTCAGAGCCTGGTCACGGCAGATCTCCTCCTCGCCGCGGTAAAGGCTCACGTCCAGCTTCATGCGGCGGCTGAGCTTGTAATCGCCCTGGGCTGCGCGCAGGACATACTCGTACTCCTCCGGCTCCAGGTTTGCCATGAAGCCCTTGGTGCCGAGGTTCACGCCCAGCATGGGCACCGAAAGGGGATGGATCTCCCGGGCAGCGTGCAGGATCGTCCCGTCCCCGCCGATGACGACAGCGAGTGAGCACGAGGGTGCCATGTCCTTGAGCTGATCGAAATGCAGATCAGGCGGCAGGATCGTATCCCCCTCGTCGGCAAAGATGGGACAATAGCAGGTCTCATAACCGTGTTCGTTGAGAAGCAGCGCTATGCGTCTTGAGAGCTCACAGCCCTTGTCACGAAAGGGGTTGGGACAGATCGCGATCATAAAAACCTCCCGGCGGCACCGCCGAACGCATGCCGGTATGGGAAAGCATATCGGCATATATTGTATACAATACTATTATATCAATTATAACGCCTCATGGGAAGAGGCAACCAGGGCGGAAATGTCAAATTTTTTCATTTCTCCTGCATGATTTTTCAGATGGCACAGATATTCGATGTTTCCCTCCGGCCCCTTGATGGGCGAGAAGTCCAGCCCCTCGACCGTGAGTCCCGCCTCGGGCACGAAGTCCAGGATCTCCCGGATCACGCGCTCATGCACCGCGCTGTCGCGCACGACGCCCTTTTTCCCGACCTCCTCGCGCCCGGCCTCAAACTGGGGCTTGATGAGACAGATAAAATCCGCGTCCGGTATAAGCAGCGCCTTCACCGCCGGGATCACCAGGCGGATGGAGATGAAGGAGACATCCATCACCGCAAGCTCGATAGGCTCCGGGATCTGCTCCTCGGTAACGTAGCGGAGATTCGTGCGCTCGAGGTTCACCACGCGCTCGTCCGTGCGAAGCTTCCAGGCAAGCTGCCCGTAGCCCACATCGACCGCGTAGACCTTCTTCGCGCCGTGCTGCAGCAGCACATCGGTAAAGCCGCCGGTGGACGCCCCGCAGTCCAGGCAGGTTTTCCCGGCGGGGTCCACCGGAAAGACCTTCAGCGCCTTGTCGAGCTTATAGCCGCCGCGGCTGACAAAGGGCAGCGGCTCGCCGTGCAGCTCGATCTTCGCCGCGGGGTCGACGGCTGTGCCGGGCTTATCCACGCGCTGGCCGTTGACGAAGATATTCCCGCTCATGATGGTGGTCTTGGCCCGCTCCCGGCTCTCGGTCAGGCCGAGGTCAAAGACCAGCTGATCCAGTCGTACCTTTTTCATTCGTCCACCGTTTCACGTCCGCACAGTGCCAGGGCCGTACGTGTAATGGCGCGGGCGTCGATGCCGTAATCGCGGCGCAGCTCCGCCACTGTGCCGTGGGGAATGACGCCGTCGCCGAGGTTCAAAAGCTTTGCGCCCTGAAGCGAAAGCCCGTTTTCGGCACAGGCTGAGAGGATGCGTTCGCCGACGCACCCGGCGGCACAGACCTCCTCCGCCATGAGGAGCCTGCCCGTTTTGCGCAGTGACGAAAGCACTCCGGCATAGGCGTTGGGGAATACGATGCCGAGCTTCACGATCTCGGTCGAGACGCCGAGTGCCGACAGACTGTCCGCCGCGTCCAGGGCCTCGTTGACCATGGTGCCGTAGCAGACAATGGTGAGGTCCGCCCCCTCGCGCACCACGCTTTCCGCGCTGACGGCGCAGTCGCGCCAGCGGCCTTCGCCGCCGCGGGGGTAGCGTACCGCCGCCGGGCCGGAAACGCTGTGCAGGGCATGACCCAGCATCTCCCGAAGCTCCGCATAGTTTGCCGGGCACAGTACCGTCATGCCGGGCACCATGCCGAGATAGCTGATATCGAAGAGCCCCTGGTGGGTTTCGCCGTCGCTGCCGACAAGGCCGGCCCTGTCCACGCACAGTACCGCGTGGAGCTTTTGAAGCGCCAGATCATGGATGAGCATGTCGATGCCGCGCTGCAGAAAGCTCGAGTACACGGCGAAGACCGGCACGAGGCCCTGCTTTGCCATGGCCGCCGCCATCGTGACGGCGTGTCCCTCGGCGATGCCCACGTCAAAGAAGCGGTCGGGATACTTGTTCTGGAAGCATTCCGTCCCCGTGCCGCCCGCCATGGCCGCAGTGATCGTGACGATGCGGGGGTCGCGCTCGGCATACTGGCACAGGTACTCCCCCATTTTGTCCGAGAAGGTCACGCCGACGGGCGAAAGCTCACCGGTGTTGGGATTGAAGGTGCCGACACCGTGGTACTTGTCCGGGTGCGCCTCGGCATAGGGACAGCCCTTGCCCTTTTTCGTCAGCACATGCAGCAGCACCGGCTTCTGCAGATCCTTTGCCAGGCGGATGGCGTTTTCCAGCTGCTCAAGATCGTGTCCGTCGACAGGGCCAAGATAGTAAAGTCCCATGTCGCTGAACACATTGCTCGGCAGTACGCGGGATTTGAGCCATTCCTTGCTGTTGTGTGCAATATCGTATGCCCAGCGGGTCCGGGCGGAGGCGCTGCGGAACCATTTTTTGAAATTGATGTAGCCGGGCTTGATGCGAAGCGACTGCAGGAGTCTCGCCGTGCCGCCCACATTCTCGCTGATGGACATGTTGTTGTCGTTGAGAATGATGACCAGCGGCTCACCGCTGGAAGCAGCGTTGCACAGTCCCTCATAGGAAAGCCCGCCCGTGAGCGCGCCGTCGCCGATGAGGGCGACCACGTCATAATCTGCGTGCTGGAGGGTGCGCGCCTTCGCCATGCCGACCGCCGCCGAGACGGAGGCGGAGGCGTGACCGGCGATAAAGGCGTCATCCGGCGCCTCGTTCGGCTTGGGGAAGCCCGAGATGCCGTCATGCTGCCGCAGGGTCGGGAAGCTGTCGCGCCGCCCGGTAATGATCTTGTGGGTGTAGCACTGGTGCCCCACGTCAAAAACCAGCCGATCCTTTGTCGTGTCATAGACTCGGTGGAGGGCGACGGTGAGCTCAACGGTGCCGAGGTTGGAGGCGAGGTGCCCGCCGGTGCGGGAGATGCAGTCGACCTCAAAGCGGCGCAGCTCGGCGCACAAGGTCTCAAGCTCCTCCCTGCTCAGTTTTTTGATATCTTCAGATGAATTGACTTTCTCTATAATACTCAAATCGTTCCCCTGAATAACCCCGCTTAAGCGGTTTTTATCGGTATTATCTGTCTCTCACCGACAGTTTATCTGCGAGCTGCTCGAGAAAAGCGGTGTCTTCAAAGCCCTCCTTGAGGCTGTCCTTGGCAGACTGCGTGAGTCGCCGGACGGTCTCCTCACAGCCTTTCTCCCCGAGCAGGACCATGTAGGTATTCTTGTGTTCCTGTTCGTCCGAGCCGATGGGCTTGCCCAGCTTTTCCTCGGTACTCAGGACATCCAGCATGTCGTCCCGGATCTGGAAGGCCATGCCGATGGAGGTGCCGAATTGCCCGGCAGCGTCCAGCATACGCTGATTGCCGCCCGCTGCGGCCACGCCCATCCGGCAGGCCGCCGCCAGAAGCGCGCCTGTCTTGCCGCTGTTGATGTCGGTCAGCTCCTGCTCGGTAAGATCGCGGCCCTCCCAGAGCATGTCGAGGTACTGGCCGCAGCACATACCGTTAAGGCCCACGGCGTCGGCCAGGATCCCGGCGCACGCCGCCCTTCTTTCGGCGGGCAGGTCCGAGCGCAGGATGGTCCCGAAGGCCTCGGCCTGGAGGGTGTCGCCCGCGAGGGTCGCGGTGCACTCGCCGTAGACCACATGGTTCGTGGGCTTGCCGCGGCGGAGCTCGTCGTTATCCATGCAGGGCAGATCGTCGTGGATGAGGCTGTAGGTGTGCAGCATCTCGACGGCACAGGCAACGGGCATGGCCTTGTCCACGTCGCCCCCCGCGATGCGGCAGAATTCCAGTACCAGCATGGGGCGGATGCGCTTGCCGCCTGCAAGGAGGCTGTAGCGCATGGCCTCGGCAAGGCCCGCCTGCGGCAGGTTTTCCGGCACACGGAAGCACTGCTCCAGCGCCGCTTCGATTTTCAGACGATATTCTTCAGCCGTCATTTTGGTTCCCGTCCTCAAAGTCACTTTCAATCGGTGCGCGGTCCGGCCCTTTTCTCAGCTTGACCACCTTCTGCTCGGCCTCATCGAGCATTTTGCTGCAGGCTTTGATGAGGCCCGTCCCCTCCTCATAGAGGGCCAGGGAATCGTCCAGGGGCAGATCCCCTCTCTCAAGGTGCCGCACGATCTCCTCGAGCCTGCCGAGGGCGTCTTCAAAGCGCGGCTCCTGTTTTTTCTGCGTCATGTCGTACTCCTTCTTACGTCCTCCACCAGGCAGTCCGCGCTGCCGTCGGAAAGACGGAGTGTAATTTTGTCCCCGCTGTGCAGCTGCTCCGCGCTGCGGATGCTGTTGCCGCTTGCGTCATGCGTGATGGCGTAGCCGCGCGTCAGCACCTTCAGGGGGCTCATGGCGTCGAGCTTCGCCGTCGCCGCCACAAAGCGCTGCCGCTTTCCGGCGAGGATTATCTCCTCCGCCGCGGCAAGGCGCTCCCGGCTGCGGTCAAGCTCCATGCGGCGGTTGTCCACAAGGGTCATGGGGTCGGTCAAGACTCGGCGTCCCGCACAGGAGTCCAGCCGCTCTCGCAGGTTGTTCAGCTGCTTTCGCATACCCTGGGAGGCGCGCAGCTCATAGGCCGACAGAAGCTCCTCGATCTCCCGGCAGTCCGGCACAGCGATCTCGGCGGCGTTGGACGGGGTGGAGGCACGGCGGTCGGCCACATAGTCGGAAATGGTCACGTCCGGCTCGTGTCCCACAGCGGAGATGACCGGCAGGCGCGAGGCATAGATGGCGCGGGCAACGCGCTCGTCGTTGAAGGCCCAGAGATCCTCGATCGAGCCGCCGCCGCGGCCCGTGATGATGAGGTCGGCCACGTCAAACTCATTGGCATAGCGGATCGCCCCCGCTATCTCCGGCGGGGCCTCGGCTCCCTGCACCCGCACCGGCAGCAGCAGCACCTTTGCCAGCGGCCAGCGCTTGCCGAGAATACGGATCATGTCGTGCACGGCGGCGCCGGCAGACGAGGTGATGATGGCGATGCGGCCCGGAAAGCGCGGCAGAGGCTTTTTGTGTTCCGGGGCAAAGAGGCCCTCCCCCTCCAGCTTTGCCTTGAGCTGCTCAAAGGCGATCTGCAGATCGCCGGTGCCCTCGGGCATGATCTGGGTCGCGTAGAGCTGATAGGCCCCGTCGCGCGGGTAAACCGTGACCCTCCCCCAGACCGTAACGCCCATGCCGTTTTCCGGCCGGAAGCGGAGCTTGGAGGCGCTGCTTTTGAACATGACGCACTTGAGGCTGCTCTCGCTGTCCTTGAGGGTAAAGTAGTGGTGGCCGGAGGGATAGATCTTGTAATTGGAAAGCTCCCCGCGCACACCGACGTTTGCAAGCGTCCGCTGGCTGTCCAGCAGATCCCGGATATAGAGGTTGAGGGCTGTAACGCTGAGCGTCTGATCCATCTCAGGTCTCCGACCGGCCCCGCATATAGCCGCCCAGAACGCCGTTTACAAAGGCGACGGTATCCGGCTCGTCATAGCCCTTGGCAAGCTCCACCGCCTCGTTGATGGCGGCGGAGTCCGGGATATCCTCCATGTACATGATCTCGCACAGGCAGCAGCGCAAAACCGCGAGTGCGGTTTTGGACATGCGCTCAAGGCGCCAGCCCTTGGCGTAGCTGCGGATCTGCTCGTCGATTTCATCCCGGTGCTCGTCGATCAGCGTGACAAGACGGGTGATGTAGGCAAGCTGCTTTTCGTCGGGAAACTCAGCGTAAAGCTCGTCCTCCTGGGCGAGGCTTTCATAGTGCTCCTTTTCAAAGAAACGGTCCAGGAGCTCATGCGGCTCTTCGCCTGTTGCGGCCGCGGCAAAGCCGAGCTGAATGGCGATCTCTCGCGCCGTTGTTCTGGTCATACAAGTTTACCTCCGCTTTATTTTTCAAAGGAGATGCCGGAAACATGTACGTTGACCTCGGCATGCTCGATGCCGGTAGAGGCCTGCACCAGAGACATGACCTTATCCTGCACATCGCGCGCCACCTGTACGATATTGCTGCCGTAAAGAACGTTGATGATCACGTCGATGATGATCTTCTCGTCGATAAACTGGACCTTCACGCCCTTGTTGACGCTCTTGAGGCCGATGAGCTCCGCAAGCTCCGCCCCGGCGGTATAGGAAAGGCCCGCCACGCCCTCAACCTCACTGACGGCGGATTTGACGACGTCGGTGATCACTTCTTCGGAGATGTTGATGCTGCCCTTTTCAGCCTGGCAGCAGATATAATTGTCGCCCATGGATAAACCTCCAAACTAAAATCAGTCTATTGTATCATATCGGGTAAAAAAAAGAAAGCTCTTTTCTCATAATCCTCCCTGAAAGCGAAAAAATATTCAGGCATCGCCCGCAGGCGCGCCTGAATATGATCCAGATATGCGATCTCCGCATGTCATCCTGAGCGTCAGCGAAGGATCCTTTCGATGCGGCGAAGCAAAGATGAAACAAAGATTCTTCGCTTCGCTCAGAATGACGGTTTCAAAGCAGCTATGCTTTCACTTCAATGATGCTCAGCTGTGCGGGGCGGTAGTCCGTTTCGGTGCAGATCACGTCCGTGATGCGCGCCACCGCCTCCTCGCTCAGGCCCTCCATGGGCGCGGGCACCGCCACCGTCACCTTGTCGGTTCCGATGTAGACCACGCAGTCGGCAAAGTTCTTTGCCAGCAGCAGGTTTTCGATCTGCGCCTCCTGCATCGAGCAGGCCGCCATGCTGGTGATGGCGCTCATGGCGCTGTCGATGGTCTCCTGAGAGGCCGATTCCGATGCCGCCGCGGTCTGCAGAAGCTCCAGCGCCTCGTCCCGGGAGACCTGCCTTGTAAGCCTCGCCTCGGCAAAGTACTCCGTGCCCGAGGTCATCAGCGTCTTTTCAAAGGCCGTCTGGGCGGCGAGCATGGCCTCATCCTCGGCGTAGACCATTTCCGCGTCGGGCTTTCCCCAGCGGCTGTTGTAGCTGTAGTTGAGCGCCACCGCAGCGCACACGAACATCATCACCGCCAGCATCGTCAGATTCCGCTTCCTGTTTTTTATCATGGTTGATTCTCCTCCCCGCTTAGTTTCTCAGCTTTAATATGATGATCTTATCCGAGCCAAAGCCAGTATATGCGCTCACGGCCCGGATCATGTCAAGCCGGACGGAGGCGTTCGACGCGCCGCTGCAGGCCACCACCACGCCGCTTTCGGAGATGAGCACCTGCGTCTTTCCCACACCCTGGGTTTTGGACAGCAGCTCTGCCAGCGCCTCCTGCGCCGTAGGGACCGTGTCCTTCGGCTTTTCCGATGCGGGGATGAGCATGAGCGCAAGGCCTGCAAGCAGGATCAACAGCGGCAGCTTCCACTTTTCCACGAGCAGCAGCAGATTTTTCTTATTCATGGATGCGCCAGACCTGCCTCTCTGCCGGGATGCCGAGTTCGTCGGCGGTAAGTTTACATAATTCCTGTATTTGCGTTTCATCACCGTCAGCCGTGATATCCGCCGACCAGGGCAGCCATTCGCCGTCCGCGTCAAGCCGCAGCTCCACCGCGGCAGTATGGATCGTAAGCCCCAGCTCACGACCCCGGTCGGTGATGTAGTTTTCACAGTTATCTTGTAGAAGCATCTTTGTCAGACTATCCTTCGTCTCGGCGGCACGGCTTGTGATCTCTGCCTCGGCGCTCGAGAAACGCGCCTGCTCCAGGCTCAGAAGATCATAGTCGATCTCCCGGATGGGGGCGAGCACTGCGGCGGCGAGCGCCGCCGTGCAGAAAAGCTTCAGGGCGCGGCGCGCGCCGCCCTCCGGGCAGAGCCATAAAACGGCGCCCGAGAAGAAGGACAGGCCCACCAGTGTTCTCAGCGCGTTTTGCATCAGGCCACCACCTTCATTGCCACGGCGAAGGACAGAAAGAGCATGACCGCGTTTGCGCCGAGAAGGCCCATCAGAAGCCCCACCGCGCCGTCGATGCCCTTAAACAGGCGCTGCAGCTGCGGGCTTTGCGTTGACTCCGCCACGGCGGCGACCGCCTTGAAGAGCAGGCCCTTCACCGACAGCACCGCAAAAGGTCCCGCGCACACAGCACACACGGCGATAAGCCCGAAGGCGCCCATGCAGCCCGCCACCACCGAGCCCGCCGCGAGCACCGCCGACGACGCGTCCGACAGCATGCCGCCCACCACGGGAAGCGCCGAGGACATGACCGTGCGCGTTGCCTTGACGGCCGCGGCGTCCATCCTGGCGGTGATCAGCGAGCTCATGCCGAGCAGAGCGGTAAAGGCCAGGGTCGTCCAGGTCAGCGCCGTTTTGGCGGCCCATTTCGTGAGCTTCGCAACGGCTGCGAGCATGGGGTTTGGGAACACCACATCCGCCAGCGTGAGGGACAGCGTCGCGTAGATCATCGGGATCACCGCCTTGCGGGAAATGCTCATCATCACATCCAGCGCGAGGGCCGCCTGCGCGTAGCCGACAGCGGCGGAGCTCACGCCCCCGCTTGCCGCCGCGGCGGTATAGACCGCGGGCAGGGCCGCGCGGGAGTAGTCCGAGAGGCGGAAAACCGCGTCGCTTGTCTGCGTGACCAGGCTGCTCATGCCGCCGGTCAGCAGAACCGCCGCGAGGCACACGGCACAGATTTCGATCATGCCGCGCGTTTTTTCGTCCGGGCAGACGGAACAGGCAAAGGCGCCGAAAAACACCAGCGCCAAAAGCTTGGAGGCAAAGCCCAGCTCTTCATGAAGCTGTGCCTTGAGCTTTGCGGCAAAGCTTTTCCATAAGCGCTTCAAGGCGGCGCTCACATCGTAGCCGCCCGCGGAGATCGCGCCGCCGATCTCCCGCTCCTCGTCGCTCAATCCGCTCTGCATCTGGGCGGGATCGAAAATTTCAAGTGTCCGGTCAGTGCTTGCCTCCGCACGGGCACCGCCGCAGAACAGAGGGAGAAGAAGCAGCAAAAGCAGCAGTTTTTTCACAGCATACCGCCTATCGTCGTCATGAGGCTGAGGATCATGGGCATGGCCACTGCGGCGGCGCAAAGGCTCCCCGCCGTCTCCACCGCCGCGGCAAGGGCGGACTGGGAGGCGTCGCGGCAGAGATCGGCCCCGGCTTTACTGGTCACAGCAATGCCGAGACACTTGAGCATGGGCAGAAGCTCGGCGGCGCTGCTGCCGAAAATCTGCTGTGCCTG
Organism: Oscillospiraceae bacterium; assembly: GCA_902795045.1. Classification (GTDB taxonomy): domain Bacteria; phylum Bacillota; class Clostridia; order Oscillospirales; family Oscillospiraceae; genus Limivicinus. The sequence continues at coordinate 50,803 of CADBJU010000021.1, forward strand.
ACGAAGCGCCTGCAGAAGCTCGTCCATCACCCCGCCGCAGGCGAGCAGCAGCACGATTACCGTCACGGTGCTGAGGGCAAAGGAGAGCTCGGGATTCATGCGGCGGATCATCAAAATCACAAGGGCGCTGAAAACCGCCAGCGCCGCGCATTTCATCAAAAGCTCCATCTATAACCCGAACAGCGTCTTGATCATGTGAAAAAGCTCACTGATCTTCTGCACCACGACCATCAGCACCACGACCAGCGCGGCGATCGTCGTCATCAGCGCCTGCTCCTCCCTGCCCGAGCGCTGCAGCAGGATATTCAGCACCGCGACGAGGATCCCCACTGCGGCGATTTTGAAAATCAGATCGACATCCATGTATTCTCCTAAATCAGGTAAATACCCAGCAGCAGCGAGGCCGAGAAGGACAGGCCCAGGATCAGATGCGTCTCCTGCGTCTGGCCGCTTTGCCTTTTATCGAGGTGCTGCCTCAGGTGAAGGCGGCAGGTATCAAGGGCATCGAGCTGGGTCGCGGGATCGTAGCGCCCCAGCACGCCGCCCAGGCTTGCTAACTCCCGCTTCGCGTCGTCTTCCAGGAACCCCGCATTTTGCTCCAGCTCCTGCTGCCACAGCTCCCGGAAACTGCGTTTTCCCAGCTTATCCATGGCGGCGCTCAGGGCACGGACAAATGCTTGAGCCTGCCCTGTGCATTGCTGGGATAAAGCTTCCAGCAGTGCGGGCATGGGCGAGCCGTCGCTTTCCAGCAGACCGCGCAGCTGCTCGAGCATGTCGCAGAAGCTTCGCAGGGCCTCCGTCCGGGCGGCGGCTTCGGCAATGCGCCCGCGGGCGAACAGGGCCGCCGCCAGCTGCAGCAGCACAAAGCCCACTAGCCGCGTCACGGCAGCGCCTCACGCGTATAGACGCGCTTTCCGCCCTTGCAGGCGATGGTGACTAGCTCCCGGAAGACACCGCTTTCCAGGAGCTTTTGATAAAGCGTCCGTCTTTGCAGGTCCTGTAGATCCCGCCCGTGAGCGGTGGCAAAGAGCACGACACCGCAGCCGGTGATTTGTTCCGCGGCGCTCAGATCCGTCTCCTGCGTGATCTCGTCCATGGCAATGACCTGCGGGTTCATTCCGCGCAGGAGCATTCCCGCCGCCTGCGCCTTGGGAACTCCCACCAGTACATCCGACCCGGGGCCGAGGTCGAACTGCGCTCTGCCGGAGACGCTGGCAGACAGCTCGTTGCGGTCGTCGATGACCGAGACGCGCAGGTTCTTGGCCGATGCGCGGCGGATCAGCTCCCGCAGAAGGCTCGTCTTCCCGCCGCCGGGCGGCGAGACGATGAGGGTGCTCTCCGGCCCCGCACGGAGCATTCCGTCCAGCAGCGCCTCGCAGCCCAGGGGTTTCTCATGCGGGACACGGACGGCGAGGGAGCTGAAGCCCCGCAGACCGCTCAGCTGCCCCCGGGTATAGACCGCCTCCCCGCACACGCCGATACGCAGGCCCCGGTAGCTGACAAAACCGTTTTTCAGGGAGGGCGCGGCAGCGTAGAGCGAGGCGCCCGTCGCCTTTTCCAGGATATGCAAAAGCTCCTGCTGCGTGACAGTCCCGCCCGCGAGCCGCTCCTCCCTGCCGGAGATCACGACAGCAGGCGGCTTCCCAAGTCGAAGGCGTATCTCCTCCGCCGCCGGGACCTGCCTTACCATGTTCAAAAGCGTCTCCGGCAAAAGGCTCTGCGCTGTGCTCCATGCGTCCATTCCATCACTCCCCATGGACAATCTATGCGCCGGGATGCGCGGGTATGAAAAAAAACGTCATCCTGAGCGCCAGCGAACGATCTTTCCTTTCCTGTACAGGGGGTGAGAAAGATCCTTCGCTGACGCTCAGGATGACAGTTTGTAAACGTTATTCTTATCTTTACTTGTCGGGCCAGGGGGACAGCCTGTGCTTTGTCACCAGGAAGGCGTGATCCGCGATCTCGGCCATGGGAGTGTCCGTCAGGGAGTCGGAATAGAAACACTCGGTATGACCTTCCGGGTCCCTGAGGTAGAAGCGGCGCACCTTTTCATGATCGTGGCAGTTTTCGCCGCTGATTTTGCCCGTATGTCTGTCCATCTCGGTCGCGATCAGCTCCGCGCCCAGCTTGTCGCAGATGGGCTGGAGCAGGAAACGCGGCGAGGCGGAGAGGATCAGGTCGTCACTTCTTTTCTGCCTCAGATACCAGTCGCCGATGCGCTTTTCGTTCTGCCGCCAGAAATCGGCGACCGCCTCGTCGATATCCCGCACCTGCGGCAGGAAGGAGAAAAGCTGCTCCTTTAACGCCTTGGCGCTTACTTCGCCGCGCCGGTAGCGCATAGCCGCCCGCGCGCTCTCCTTGAGCGTCGGGAACACGGCGGCGGGATAGCGGCGCAGACAGTAGCGGTAGAAGCAGGCGGTACTGTCGGGGTAGAAAATGGTCTTATCGAAATCGTAGGTATTCATACAATTTTATTTCAATCTCAGCGTATTTCCCAGCATGGCCGCGCAGACGACAAAGCTTACGATCTCGGCGGCCAGCGGTGTGATCACCCCGAGGGCGCCCAGCAGCACCAGCAGCACATTCACGCCCGCGCCCGCCGCGAAATTCTCCCACGCGGCACGGTAGGCGGTGCGGGAGATCACCAGCGTCTTCGGGATTTTGAAAATATCACGGTCCATGATCATCATGTCCGCGCAGGCAAAGGCCTGATCGGACCCCAGCGAGCCCATGGCGATGCCAACGTCCGCGCCTGTCAGGATCTTGCCGCTGTTCTCACCCTCGCCCACGAAGGCGATGGTCGTGCGTGATCCCTTGTTTTTCATGAGGTAGCCCACGGCCTTGGCCTTTTCCGAGGGCCTGAGCTCGGCGCGCAGCATGTCAAAGTTGAGGCGCGAGGCGATGGGCCGCGCCACCGACAGCACATCCCCCGTCAGCAGCACGAGCTTCTTCACGCCGTTTACGCGCAGGGTCTCCAGCGCGTCAAAGGCGCGGCGGCGCACCTTGTCGGCCACCAGGATATGCCCGCAGTAGCGCCCGTCCACCGATACATGGATGGCGGTGCCGGGGCGGGAGGGGATGTTGTACTTGACCCCGTGCTCCTCCAGAAGCGCGGCGTTGCCCACAAGGACCTGGCGGTTGCCCACAAGGGAAGACACGCCGCGGCCCGGGATCTCCCGAAGCCTGACGGACTTGAGCGCCCGCTCGTCAAGCCTCCCGGAAGCCTCGCGGATGGCGAAGGCGATGGGGTGGCGGGAAAAGCACTCTGCCGCCGCGGCGATGGCGAGAAGCTGCTTCTCGCTCATCTTGACGGGGTAGACATCCGTGACCGAATAGCGGCCCTCGGTGATGGTGCCGGTCTTGTCAAAGATCAGCGTATCGGCCTTCGCCATAGCCTCCAGACAGTCCTTTCCCTTGGCAAAGACGCCCATTTTTTCCGTTTTGCAAAGGGCCCTGCCATAGAGGAGCGGGATGCAGAAAAGCTCCGGCACACAATAGGAGGCGATCAGCAGGACCGCCGCGCGCTGAGCGTGCACGATCCAGCCGCCCCGGAAAGCCGGGATGATGACGCCTACAACCAGCGCAAGCCCCATCACCACCGGCGTATAGATCCGTGAAAAGCGCTGGGCAAAGCTCTCCTGCTCCGAAACGAAGCCGGGAGCGTTTTCCGATACGCGGATGATTCTGCTGGCTGTGGACTGCTCGGACGGGCGCGAAACTCTGACCTTGATGTCGCTTGTGAGGTTGCGGCACCCGGCGTAGACCTTGTAGCCCACATTGACCGCCCAGGGGGAACGCTGTCCCGATACCGCGGCGGTGTCAATGGTCGTGATGCCCTCGAAAACAACGCCGTCGAGCGGGATGCGCTCCCCGGCGGGGATGAGGATGATGTCGCCCGGCTGCACGGCGGCGGGATCGACGCGCTCGGTCCCCTCCTCCGTCACAAGCTGCACAGCGCCGGGCAGGATCTGACTGAGGGTGCTGTGCTCGGCATTGCTCCTGTCGAGCAGGAGCTTTTCCGCAAAGCCGGTCACAAAGGTCAGGATCAGTAGCAGAACGGCCTCCACGTACATCCCCGTCAGAAACAGCAGCACGGCGGCAAGGCAGGCGATCAGGTTGCCGTTGAGCCGCTCGCCCCTGCGAAAGCGTTCCCAGGCGTTCAATATATGCTCCGGCAGGCAGAGCAGTGCCGGAATGGCGTAGGCTGCGGGGACTTTCCAGCCCTCCAGCGGCAAAAAGCGGATCACGACCAGAAGGATCACCGCAAGTACATAGAAGATCCACGGGTGACGCCCAAGCGCCGGCATCCGCATTGCCGGCATCCGCAGCTTCGGCCCGGCCGCCTTTTCTGGCTTTTGCCTGCTTTTCTCCCGGATGGCATGTGCCGCCCTCACGGGTGCCTCAACGGACTGTTCCCTGACGGCGTGCGCCCCTGTTTCGGTCGTTTCGTCAGTCTCTTCCCTGATGACGTGCGCCGCCTGCTCAGGCCCGATCACGCGCTTCGGTATTCTCGTTATGAAGTTCAGCTCGTGCTTTTTCTTCGGCGCGAGATGCTTTCCCATACAGTATCACCTTACAACGTTTTCGGGCGAATTTTTACATCATGATATGATACATCTTTTTATCTGCTTCGTCAATAAATAATCGCTTCCATGCCCGGTAAAAATACATTTTTTGATTCTTTTTATTGAAACACAGCGGCGGCTATGGTAAAATCACCAAGGTTTATCTTTTCTCCAAGGGGTCCTGTACTATGCTCGGTACTATCATCAACACCGTCGCCGTGCTCATCGGCGGCACACTCGGGACGCTGTTCGGCAGCAAGATCCGCGCCGAGTACGCCTCCGGCATCATGAAGGTCATGGGCTTTATCACCGCCTGCATCGGTATTCAGAGTGCCGCCGGGACAAAAAGCTTTCTCGTCGTGGTGCTCTCGCTTGTGATCGGCACACTCATCGGGATGCTTCTCCGGCTCGACGAGCGCATCTCCGGCGCCGGGGACTGGGCCAAACGCAAGCTTGCGGGAACACCTCTCGCCAAGGGCCCCTTCGGGGACGCCGTCGTCACCTGCTTCATGCTCTTCTGCATCGGGAGCATGACCATTCTCGGCTCCATCCGCGCAGGGCTTGACCATGATTACAGCATTCTCTACACCAAGAGCGTCATGGACCTTATCAGCTCCGCCGCCTTCGCCTCCGCCCTCGGCGCGGGCGTCATTTTCTCGGCCATCCCCCTGTTTTTGTTTCAGGGGCTGCTGACGCTGCTTGCCTCGCTTGCCGAGCCCGTGCTCACCGCCGATGTCATCAACGAGATGACCGCCGTCGGCGGGCCGATCTTCCTCGCCATGGCCTGCAACATCATCGGCCTCGGCAAGGAGCATTTCAAGGTGGGTGACATGCTGCCCGGGATCTTCCTGCCGATCGTGCTGGTGCCCCTGGCAAAAGCCGTCGGATTATTCTGAATATCGAAGAGGTCATTATGAACTATAAAATGTGTGTGCCCTGTCTGCTGGGGCTCGAGGGTCCGATCGCGGACGAGCTGAAACGGCTGAATATCCCGGATGTGGCCGCCGAAAACGGGCGCGTGTACTTCGGCGGCAGCGACAACGAGCTTGCCCGCGCCAACATCTGCCTGCGCATCGGGGAGCGTGTCCTGATCGAGGTCGGCTCCTTTGAGGCCAGGACCTTCGACCAGCTCTTTGAGGGCACCAAAGCCCTCCCCTGGGAGAGCCTCATCCCGTCAGACGGGGCCTTCCCCGTCAAGGGCTACAGCCTCAACTCCCAGCTCTTCTCCGTATCCGACTGCCAGAAGATCATCAAAAAGGCGGTCGTGGAGCGGCTTAAAAGCAAGTACCATATCGACTGGTTTCCGGAGACGGGTGCCCTGTACCAGATCCAGTTTTCCATCATGAAGGACCGGGTCTCCCTCTGCATTGACAGCTCCGGCGAGGGGCTTCACAAGCGCGGCTATCGTCCTGCCCACAACGCCGCCCCGCTCAAGGAGACCATGGCGGCGGCGATGGTCACGCTCTCACGCTACCGGGGCCGGGACGATTTCTGCGACCCCTTCTGCGGCAGCGGCACCATCCCCATCGAGGCGGCGCTGATCGCCAAAAACCGCGCCCCCGGCCTGGACCGCGGCTTTACGGCCCAGAGCTGGAGATCCATCCCCCGCCGCGTGTGGGAGGACGAGCGCGAGGCCGCCCGTTCCCGTGAGTTCCACGGCGAGTACCGGATCGTCGGCTCCGACATCGACCCGAAGGCCGTCGCCATCGCAAAAGAGAATGCGCAGCGCGCGGGCGTGGACGATGTGGTGCGCTTCGAGGTGGCCGACGCCATGGCCTTTGACCGCGTGACCGAGCGCGGCGTCATCGTCACCAATCCCCCTTACGGCGAGCGCATCATGGAAAAGCAGGAGGCCGAAACCCTCTACCGCGGGTTCGGCAAGGCCTGGGCGGCCTGCCCCAACTGGCAGCTTTACCTGCTGTCCTCCCACACGGAGTTTGAGCGCTGCTTCGGGAGAACAGCGGACAAGAAGCGCAAGCTCTACAACGGCATGATCAAATGCGATCTGTACATGTACTTCAACAAGCGCTGAAGCATTTTCACAAAAAGTTCAAAAACGAAAAGCGAAAAAATCTTTCCAGACTCTTGCAAAATTGAAAAAGTGTGGTATAGTATGCATCGTTAGCACTCAGGATGTTTGAGTGCTAACGATGTTGATTTTTGTTAATAAATAATTGGAGGTATATAAGCATGAAACTCAAACCCTTGGCAGACAGAGTCGTTCTCAAGCAGAACAAGGCCGAAGAGCGCACCGCTTCCGGCATCTTCCTCACCTCCTCCGCGCAGGAGAAGCCCGAGATTTATGAGGTCGTCGAGGTAGGCCCCGGCGGCATGGTCGAAGGCAACGAGGTCAAGATGATCGTCACCGCCGGTCAGAAGGTCCTGGTCGGCAAGTACAGCGGCAGCAAGGTCAAGCTCGAGGACGAGGAGTACACCATCGTCCGCCAGTCCGACATCCTGGCTGTCATTGAATAATCAATTCGGAGGTTAAGATATTATGGCTAAGCAGATTATTTACGGCGAAGAAGCAAGAAAAGCGATCGAGCGCGGTGTCAACCAGCTCGCCGATACCGTCAAGATCACCCTCGGCCCCAAGGGCCGCAACGTGGTGCTGGATAAGAAGTTCGGCTCTCCCCTAATCACCAACGACGGCGTCACCATCGCCAAGGAGATCGAGCTTGAGGACGCTTTCGAGAACATGGGCGCACAGCTCATCAAGGAAGTTTCCACCAAGACCAACGACGTCGCCGGCGACGGCACCACCACCGCCACCGTCCTGGCCCAGGCCATGATCGGCGAGGGCCTCAAGAACCTGGCCGCGGGCGCCAACCCCATGGTCATGAAGAAGGGCATCCAGAAGGCCGCCGAGGCCGCTGTCGAGGCCATGAAGGGCATCTCCCAGCCCGTGTCCGGTTCCAAGGACATCGCCCGCGTCGGCACCATTTCCTCCGGCGATGAGCACATCGGCGCCCTGATCGCCGAGGCCATGGAAAAGGTCAGCCAGAACGGCGTCATCACCCTCGAGGAGAGCAAGACCGCCGAGACCTACAGCGATGTGGTCGAGGGCATGCAGTTTGACCGCGGCTACCTCTCCCCCTACATGGTCACCGATACCGACAAGATGGAAGCCGTCATCGACGACGCGCTCATCCTCATCACCGACAAGAAGATCAGCAACATCCAGGAGATCCTTCCCCTGCTCGAGCAGATCGTCAAGGCCGGCCGCAAGCTCCTGATCGTGGCTGAAGATGTCGAGGGCGAAGCCCTTGCCACGATCGTCCTCAACAAGCTGCGCGGCACCTTCACCTGCATCTGCGTCAAGGCTCCCGGCTTCGGCGACAGACGCAAGGAGATGCTCCAGGATATCGCCATCCTCACCGGCGGCCAGGTCATTTCCTCCGACGTCGGCATGGAGCTCAAGGACGCCGACATCAACATGCTCGGCCAGGCCCACCAGGTCAAGGTCACCAAGGAGAACACCGTCATCGTCGACGGCGCCGGCGACAGTGCCGAGATCCGCGCCCGCGTTAACCAGATCGAGCGCCAGCTGGAGACCACCACTTCCGATTACGACCGCGAGAAGCTCCAGGAGCGCCTGGCGAAGCTGTCCGGCGGCGTAGCCGTCATCAAGGTCGGCGCTGCCACCGAGACCGAGATGAAGGAAAAGAAGCTTCGCATCGAGGACGCCCTCAACGCCACCCGCGCTGCTGTTGCCGAAGGCATCGTGGCCGGCGGCGGCACTGCTTACGTGGTTGCCGCAAAGGCTGCCGATAAGCTGACCGCCTCCCTCGAGGGCGACGAGAAGACCGGCGCTGCGCTGGTTGCCAAGGCTCTGAAGGCCCCCATCATGCAGATCGCTGCCAACGCTGGTATGGAAGGCGCCGTGATCCTGAACAATGTCTACGGCAGCAAGGAAGCCAACTACGGCTACGACGCCGCCGGCGACCAGTACGGCGACATGCTGACCCTCGGCATCGTCGACCCGACCAAGGTCTGCCGCAGCGCTCTGGAAAACGCAGCTTCCGTTGCTTCTATGGTCCTCACCACCGAGAGCCTGGTTGCCGATATCCCCGAGAAGAATCCCCCGATGCCCGCCGCTCCCGACGGAATGGGCGGCATGTATTGATCCAAGCGGTCAATCGCAAAAGCAAATAATGCCAAAGGCCGATGCTGAAACAAGCATCGGCCTTTTTACTGTATATTCTTACCGTGTTTTGCCGCAGCTGCGGTTGTGCGTTATCCGACCAGAGCAGCGCCGAGAGCCTTACAGGCATCGGCTCCTTCGCCCTCGGGCGCATTGTTTACAAGCACGCTCTCCGCTGCGAGGTTGATGCCGCAGGCCCTGCAGTCATCCTCCCAATTGCGCATCCACTCGCCGTCGCCCCAGCCGTAGGAGCCGAAGAGGCCGACTTTCTTGCCGCCGAGACTCTTTTTCACGCCGTCGAACATCGGCTCGAATTCACTGTCCTCCAGCTGCTCGGAGCCCATGGCGGGGCAGCCGAAAGCGATAGCGTCATAGGCGGAGAGATCGGTGACGGAATTGCACTCGATGAGCTCGGCGTCCGCGCCGGCGCTCTTCATGCCTTCCAGGACGAGATCTGCCATGGCCGCGGTGTTGCCCGTGCCGCTCCAGTAAACAACTGCTGCTTTCATTTTTGTTTCTCCTTCATACCAATATTCAGAGTATATTATAGTGCGGCTCTGTACGCACTTCTATCTGATGGAAAGATATACAGTTTCAGATGTTTTTAAACCGCGACAGCCAGCTTCTCAAGGCCGACTCCGCTCTCCCAGAGACGGCAGTAGCACTCGGAGCACTTTTTGAACTGCTCGCACAGCTTCTGTGCCTTCTCCTCGTCTCCGTAGATTTTCCAGAGGCCGATGACCTTATAGTTGTCCCTGTCGTCGATGAAGCCCTTGACATCCGCTGGCGGATAGCTCAGAAACAGGCCGACCTCATGCGGGAAGTCCCGCTCGGCGCGAAAGCGCTCCACCAGATGCCGCACACAGGCGGCACAGCTCAGGCAGGCATAACCCGATTCCTGCAAAACCTCCTGTGACAGCTCATCCTTCAAATCCTTCTCCAGACTCTGCGGACGATAGAGATACAAAAGCGCGGACTTCTCCATCACACTCAGCAGAAGCAGGCACATCCCGCGCGGGGCAAAGATACGGTTAAAGGCGCGGATATCTTCCAGCAGCTCTTCCCGGCTTTCAAAGCGGTAAGGGAACATGCTGCCCGTCTTGATCCCGGCCAGGGTCGGCGCGGCCTGGCGCACAATCGTTTCCTCCGACATCAGGCGTACTTCTCCAATACCTTCCTGAGCGCGGACACCGAGCTTGTGGGACAGTATTCCACGATGCAATTCTGCCCCTTGATCTCCCCCAGCGCGCCCTGCAGCATCTTATGGGACATGGCGCCGGTGAAAAAGATCACCATGTCAGGCTTGCCCATCTTGCGCTTGACACCGCCGACAGGCTTTACCACCACCTTGGCCTCATGCTGATAGTCCCGGCACAGGCTTTTGTATTTCTGTTCCATGCATTCGTTCCCGCCAAGAATGACGACGCTCATGTCTATCCCTCCTGATTTTGTATATTGTTCAGAAGTTAGTTTATGCTAACTATCGCTTTGAAGAAAAGACCCGGCTGAACCAAGTCTTATGAGTAACTGACGCATCAAGTTAGCTATTGCTAACCTTTGAATGTATTATAGCAGGAAGCAAAGCTTCTGTCAATATGCTTTGTTTAAGCAACACCGCACAATACGTCTGCGGCATCTTCCGGATAATTTGTGCCCTGATTTCGTCACTTTTTCTTGAGGTATTCAACGTACATCTTCAAAAAAGTGCCATCATCAGAACCCAAATTGTCTCGGGATCTGCTCTTGCCAAATTATGCGGCATTGCCTTTATTCTCTGAAATCGATCCTGACGATCTTCATCTTTACAAAGCTGTCACAGAAGTGGATCATCAGTTTGTGAAATGCCCCGACCTTTTTGTAAATATCCCGGTATCCGCGCATATAGCTTTTGGCTGTAACGGAGGCAAAACGATCGCTCCAGCCCATGAGCTCCGTCTCATCCTCAAGGGAGAAAAACGCGCTCACATCGGTGATCCCGGCTTCCTTCAGCCATGTCTTTCGCATCAGCCCGGCGCCGCGTTCGTTGCAGGTGTCAAAGGCAAGCATGCCGCCGGGGAAACGCTCTGCCATCACGCAAAGCAGCTTTTTCATATCCTCCGTTTTGAAATAATAGAAAACACCCGCCGCGAAGAAAACCGCTCCATGCGATGCCTCGATCTCATCCATCCATGAAAAATCGTTCAGATCACAGGCAAGATTTCTTTCCCGCACACCTGCCGGGAGAAGCTCGTTTCGCACCCCGATCACATCCGGCAGGTCGATGTTATAGCCCCTGCACTGTCCGTTATCGACCTTGGAGAAGGTGTCGTCCAGGCCGCAGCCGAGGTTCACCACAGCCGCTTCCGGATGCTCCCGCAGATAGCTCACGACCTCACAGCGCAGGTCATACTGGCGCTGAGCCACCTCCAACGCGCCGAACAGGCCTGCGGCGGATTCCATTTTCTTTCGCTTCTCCGCAAAATCGTAGTCCAGCGAGTTGCAGATCCTTTCGGCTTCGGGATCTGAAAACAGCTCGGGAAAATGCTCCGAACACACCAGCCGCCCGAAAAGCGGAATGACCAGTGTTTCCTGAACCGTATTCTTTTCAATGTGATACTTCATGACCCTGCCCCCTTTTTTCTGTACCCGCAGTCACAATAGGGTCCGCCGGACGCGAGCGTGTACTGCCGGACAAATTCCGTTGCGCCGCCCGCTTCACTCATGGTATAGTCCAGCCGACACATGGCCGGGACAAGCTCGTACAGCCCCAGTTCCTTCATGAGCCGACAGATGCCGCATGCTGTAAAGCGCGCCTCATAACCGCTTCCGTCCGCGTAAGGAAGGAAGTCCATGTTCCAGGAATACGGATTCCGGTCTGCCGCGCGAAGCGCCGCCGTCTTCTTCATCCCTTCCACATCCGCGTCCGTAAACTTTTTTCTTCCGCTCTGTCTGCAAAACCATTTCATGGGGTCGGTCATCATGGATTCCCGATAATATGCCGTCGCCTTTTCTACCGTTGGCTTTTCCGGCAGATTCAGGAGGAAAGCGGATAGCATCGCGCAATTGACAATATTCATCCGAAAGCGATCCGCCTTCTCAAATTCCGGTAAGCTGCGGATGATTTCTTTGTATCTTTGTTTTGCCTTTGCGGTAATCGTCCCGGCTGTTTTGGAATCATATCCCAGGACTGACGATAAGTGCTTCCTGAATGATCCCGCAAACAGCACCCACATCCCCAGAGGCATTCCGGTGTATCTCATGTAAGCTGACTCCTTATAAGCTGTTCTCTCATTCTCGCCCGCAAGCGGTTAGCAATATCTAACCCTTATTATATACGTTCTTTTTCCGCGCGTCAATGTATAGGCATAAAATATTTGCCGAAGCATCAAAGCGCAACTATTGTATGGCGCGGCCTGTATATGTCCGGCTGTATGAAGCGAATAAAATGAATCACAGCATTGACAAATCGAACCGGCAGTGATAATATGCGTGCTGTTAGCATTTGCCAACTCTCCTTTGTCCGGCAGTTTCAGGCTTTTATTTTTCACATATGGTTAGCTGTTGCTAACTTTGAGTCGCAGCTGAAACCGACTGTATTTTATGCCGGAACAGCAAGGAGGAATACATGATAACACTGCTCAGACCGGTCCTTATGGTTTGCCTGTGCCCGAGTCCCGGCGTTGCTGCCAACGCGCAGGAAAGCGCGCCTATGTCTTGATGAACATCCCCTACTGCGATTTCTAAGCCGCAGATGGCACGGGAAGCTTCACCCGTTTTGCCTGCTCCGGCGACAACCTTGCGGATACGCAGCATATCGAGCTCCGCTGCGGGGAACAGCCGGAGGATATGGCCAATTACTCCGAGGTTGAATACGCCTGCCGGCCCGCCTCCGGCATCCAGGATGGGTACAGGGACAAGCTGATCCAGACCTGCATCAAGCTCTTCGTCGACAAGAATGTCGGCGCGGCTGTTGAAGCCTCCTGATTCGTTTTGTGATGCTGCGGCAGACCGGGATTTCTCCTGATCTGCCGCATTCCTCTGTTTGATGATTTTTCCATGAAAGGCCGGGTGAACCAATGGATTCCGTAAAAGTCGCACAGGGCCTGCTTCTCCCTTTCCTGGGGACTGCGCTCGGTTCGGCCTGTGTATTCTTTATGAAGCGGATGCTCAGCCGCAATGTCCAGCGCGCACTGACAGGCTTTGCCGCCGGTGTCATGGTTGCTGCCTCCATCTGGAGTCTGCTGATCCCGGAGATGTCCGAAGGAGAACACTCCAACATCGGCGTCATTCTGTTCGCCGTCGGTTTTACCCTGATGATGGCGTTGGACGTTGCGCTGGGGTGATGCTATCCCCAAAGAAGCCGATACCGTAATCGCTGCGGTATCGGCTTTTTATTCACCTTATGAAACTTTAAGTCTTCCCGACTTCCGGCGGCGCCGCTTTGTTATGTTCTCTGAGAAAGCGAACAAATTCCGCGGCGGGCAGCGGTCTGGAATAATAAAAGCCCTGGATATAGTCACAGGAGAGCTCCTCACAGGCTTTTGCCTCCTTCTCGGTCTCGACGCCCTCCACGACCAGCTCCTTGCGGATCCCCTTCATCATCCGCACGGTGTTTTCGATGATGACCTCACCGTCCATGGTGAACATGTCGTCCACCATGCTCTTGTCGATCTTGATGATATCCAGCGGCAGCGCCCTGAGTCTCTGTATATTGGAGTAGCCCACGCCGTAATCGTCCAGCGAGAAGGTATAGCCCATGTCGGAAAGGGTTCGCAGGTTTTTATCCATGATGCCGCCGAGATTGTCGAACAGCGTCTCCGTCACTTCAAAGTTCACCTGGCGCGGGTCTATGCGGTACTTCTCCTGAAGTTCGCGTATCCTTTCGGGCAGCTCCCGCTGCAGGCACTGTGCAACGGATAGATTGATCTCAACACGGGATATCCCCAGTGCGCTGAGATCGGTCTGAGCCATGAAGCTGAATACAGCCTCCAGGATCCTGTACCCCAGCGCCACGATCATGCCGACCCTCTCCGCCGCCGGGATGAAGAGCGCCGGGGACACCATGCCGTACACAGGATCATTCAGCCTCGCCAGCGCCTCCGCCGAGCGGAAGCCTCCCGTTCTGATATCGTAGATCGGCTGGAAGTACATCTCAAGGGTGTCCTCTGTGATCGCTCTGTTCAGGATCTCCTTGATATTGGTCAGAGGGCCGTAATTGCGCTCCCGGATCAGATCGGCGGCCTCATACACCTCCGCCGGTTTTCTGAGATACCGGAAGCTGTGTCCGAAATTGATGATCTCCCGGAAGTCCTTCAGGTCATCCGGACACTTGATGAGGCAGTACTCCAGATTGAAGCGGACGCCCTGCCTGGCATAGTCCTCCATCCGCTCCGCAATCGTTCTGTTGAAGGGCGGGATGAGCGTCTTTACATCGATTTGGGCGTCGTCAAGGATCAGATAAAAGGTGCCCGGTATCTCAAAAAACTGATCGACTTGCTTGTCGCCCAGATAGCTGCGGATCTCTGCGGCATTCACGATCTCCACAACGACGATCTGAAAGTGTCGGCCGGATCGAAGGGTTCTTTTCAGCGTATCCTGATATGCGTTCCAGTCCCGCACAAGGCCCTGCCCGTCCAGGGTCTCCTCCGGCCGCATGATCAGCAGCAGAATAAACATCAGGCCGACCGCCGTCGAAAACATCTCCACGAGGTAATGGGGCTTCACCATCTGGATCAGGACGCCGGCAAAGGTCAGCACATAGACCGAAATCAGGGCGACCCATTTGCTGCCGACAAGATAACGCCGACAATAGATACAATAAGCTGTCCCCACAAGGGCATAGATATACGAAATGGCATACAGGATCATCAATACCGGGCCGCGGGTGTATCCTGCCTCCGCCGTGATCACGAAAACATTGTGCGTGAAAAAGTTCTGCACGAGTGCGCCGACAGCAACTGCGCTCGGCAGCCATATAAACAGTTGGGAACCGAGGGTATTGAGGCGGTACTCTGTCCGCGTAACGGAAAAGATGTAGATGAGATAGACCACAAGGCTGCTGTTTCGCAGGAGCTTATAGGTGAAGGAGAGCACCGTGCCGAGTATGACCTGCTCACGGCTCAGGGGGACAGGGTTTACCACAAACTCCATCCAGAGGTCGGCAATCGCGCAGATCAGGGACATACAGGCCAAGGCGATAAACAGACGGTTTGTGCGGCCTTTTGTCAGCTTTCGCACATGGCAGGTCCACAAGGTCAGCAAATAGAACGGAATCGCACACGCATCAAAGAATATGTTTTTCACGCTGCCATCACCCCCTGTGCCCTGTTTAGCCATGAGTCGTGGATTATTTTATTATAGCATCGTGCGCCGCTCTTGTCTATACTTTCGCTGTGCACTTTCAACGCGGGATTGCAAACTTTTGGGGAAGGTTTTTTTGTGAAAACAGGCTGGCCGCTGTTTCTGTGTGAGGTGTCGGTATATCGAAAAAAGGCTGTGACATCCGCGAGCTCCTTTGATCGCCCGGACGTCCCAGCCCTTTTTCTTCGGTCTCTTACTGTTTACTTTTTGTAGTTTTCAAACATGGCGTCTGTGGCGGCGCGGATGGCGGCGGTCACATCGGCCACAAGATCGGGGTCCCAGAGCTCGGGCTCGCTGCGCAAGAAGGTGGTCTTGTCTTCGCGGTTGTCGAACACACCGATGGGGATGTCCCAGTGTCTGCCGTGGGCCTCAAAGCTCACGCAGTTCTTCCTGGAGTGCTCACGCAGGTACTCCATGTCGTCGCAGCCGTAGTCGCCCAGCATGACGGCCATGGGCACGCCGTGGTGGAGGTTGGAGCCGGGATCGTTGGGGTCGGCGCGGTCGGCGTTCTTGCGGCGCGATTCCTCGGGTGTGACCCAGATGTAGAGGATGACGGCGTTTTCCAGGATCTCCGGGCAGAACATGGGCAGGGAGTACTGGTAGCCGAAGGTGCCGGTGAGGGGCATGGAGGCGCCGTCCGGGCCGCCGCGGGCACACTCGATGATGATCGTCTTGTCCTCGAAGGTCTCGGGATAGGCGTTCTGCTTTTCCTCCAGCATGGCACGGGCCTCGTCCTCGAGCTTTGCGGCGACTTTGGCGCGCACGCTCTCATCCAGCATGCCGAGGCGCGGCGCGATCCCAGCGCCGAGGCCGGCGCGGTCGATGCGCTCGAAGAGATACTGCGCGGCGGAATCCGGGCAGACCTTCACGCGGTTGAGCAGATCGTGGTAATCCTCGTTCAGGAGGTTGCAGAGAGTGCCCCAATCGCGCCCGTCATTGAAGGGGGCCTCGCCGGGGTAGAAGATGCGCGGCTCATCCATGGCCTGCAGCTCGTTGTCGATGCGGCGCATCATGTGGACATAGGGGAAGTCGTCGAGCTGGAGGTTTGCGCCGATGTGGAACTCATCGTGCAGGGTGTCGGGCTCGACATGGGCCATAAAGTTGCGCACCTCGGATTTGCCCGAGGCGGGCAGCGCCTGGAGCAGAACGACTTTGAAGATGTTGTTGGACATAGTATTTTCTCCTTTTTCGGTAATTTACGAATGAAAGCATGCCTCCCCTGAAAGGGGAGGTGCCCAAAGGGCGGAGGGGTCATCCCGTGACGGGCAACCCCCTCAGTCACGATGCTTGCAGGAGACGCATCGTGACAGCTCCCCTTGCAGGGGAGCCAAGGGTCAGCACAAAATGTTGAGCCAGTACGTCTTATCCACAACGATATCCCGATGCCGGTCGACGTAGTTGATGATGAGCTCCGCGATGTCATCCGGCTGTTCGCGCACGAGTTCGCAGTCGGCGTAGAAATCATAGCCGCCCGCGCCGCTGGCGCGGTAATCGTTGAGGCACATGGTGAGGGTTTTGTCCTCCGGCAGCTCCTCTCCGTGCCAGCGGATGGAAGTCACTCTCTCCCCCGGTGCTCTGTGCAGGTCAATAGTCGCCTCGATGCCCGTGATGAAATCGTAGTTAAAGTGGGCAACGATGGGATGCAGAAAGCTGTCGCTGACGCAGACCTCGCCGTTTTCGTCGATGGCATAGTAATCAGCGCTGCGCTCCAGAGCTTTTTTCAGTACTGCCCTGTCAACCATGATGGTTTTCAGCGTGTTCGGGAAGACGTAGCTTGCCACAATGTCCCGCACAGTGATGTTTTCGGAAAAGCCGCGCATGGTGTTGGCAAGGCAGGTGCAGGAGATGTCCGCCCCCGAGGCCTCGAGCTGTACCTGGTTGTAAAAGTTTGCGATCAGGGAGCCCTTGAGCGCGCGCTTGAGCGGTGTGGAGGGCCGCAGATCCCGATCGAGATGGCCGAGGGGCGTGTCGAGGAATTTTGCGGTCTCCGCCTCCAGCGGTTCCAGCAGTTCCTTGAAGGCTTCCGGCGTCACATCTCCGGCGGGGCAGAGCTCCGATTTTGCCATGACCTTGCCGTCGTCCACTGTCACGTCCATCTTGATGTACTGCCGGGCCTTGTCCGGCGGCTGGCAGGTGAAGGTGCCGTTTACGCACTTGTCCGCAAAGGGCATGTGCTGGTGACCGGTGAGCAGGATGTCATAGTCCAGCTCCTGACACATGCGCCAGCCTTCGTTTTCGAGGGTTTTGGAGAGCGGCCTGCCGGTGTCCACATCGTTTTCAAAGCCGCCGTGATAGAGGCAGATCGTTATGTCAACCTTCTGCGTCTTCAGCTCCGCCAGTATGTCCCGCGCGGCCTCAAAGGCATCGGTGAAGGTCAGGCCTGCGATGTTCTCCTTTTTTTCCCATTTGGGGACAAACTGCGAGGTGACGCCGGTCAGCCCCACACGCAGTCCGTTTTCCAATGTTACAACCGCGCAGCGTTCCACGCCTCTCAGGCCCTGCACATTGGCGCAAAGGCAGCGTGCGTCCATGGCCTCGATGTAGCGCTCAAGCTCTGTCGGCCCGTAGTTGAAGTCATGGTTTCCAAGGGTGAAGAAGTCGCAGCCCGCCAGGGTCATGAGCCGGGCCGGGATGAGGCTTTTTTCCTCCGTGCGGCTGTAGAGCCAGTAGGTGAAGGGACTGCCCTGGAGGGTGTCGCCCCCGTCGAGGATGAGGGTGTTGCGGTCATGGGTGAAATTTGCCGCGCAGTTGGCAAGGCCCGAGGCTGCGCGGCAGTTGTTGGCATAATCCGTGGGAGCGAAGTAGCCGTGAATGTCGGATGTGAAATAGATTGTCAGCTTACGATCCATGGGTACCCTCTTGTAAGTGTGTCTTTAAGAATCAGTAGGGGCCGACGCCCCCGGCGGCCCGGCAGTATGCTGTCCGTTTTACGTATTTGCCCGGGCGCTTTCGCACAACAATCTATCTGCCGCGCGGGCCGCCGAGGGCGTCGGCCCCTACATGATTTTATAGGGTTTATTCGCCTCTTGCCAGCTTGCTTCTGACCTGGGTTGACAGGTACTCGATAATCAGCACCAGGATCATCAGACCCCAGACGAAGGAGCCGACCATGGCCCAGCGGCGGGAGTTGAGGCACTGCACGAGGCTCGCGCCGATGCCGCCCGCGCCCACGATGCCGAGGGTCGTAGCGTCCTTGAGGTTGATGTCGAAGCGATAGATGGTCGTGGAGATGAAGCTTGCGGTGAGCTGCGGGATAACGCCGTAGCGGATCTTCTGGAAGGGCGTGCAGCCCATGGCGTCGAGGCTCTCGAGGATGCGGGTGTCGAGATCCTCGATGGCGGTGATGTACATTTTGGAGATCATGCCGATGGAGCACACCGACTGGGTGATGACGCCGCAGGCGGCGCCGGGGCCGGTCACGCGGATCCACATGAGGGCCCAGACAAGGCTCGGGATCGTGCGGATAAGCAGGATCACCACGCGGAAGAGATAGGCCAGGGGCTTCGGCAGGATGTTCGTCGAGGCGAGGAAGGCGAACGGGATCGCGAGGATCGCCCCGAAGATGGTGCCGAGCACGGCGATGGCCATGGTCTGCAGGAGCAGATAGGGCACGTCGGTATTGCCGGTGCCGAACATGAGCTTGAGATCCGGATGGGTGATGCCGCTGATGACGCCCTGGGCGACCGAACGGCCCGTGACCGTGAGGCCCTCAAACTCCACCGTGGAGCCGGACCAGCCGACAAGCGCCGCGATGATGAGCACCACGAGGGTGTAGACCCACCACTTGCGGGGGCGGTTTGCGTACATTTCGGCGACGGTCAGCTTCTCGTCGACCGCCTTTTCGATTTTTTCCAGTTTTTCAGCCATATCGCGCCTCCTCTCAGCTCAGCTTGCCGCGCAGGTACTCGCTGGTGAACTCGATGACGACGACCACCACGAACAGCGTCAGCAGTACCATGCCGAGACCCTCATAGTCGCGCCAGCCGATGCGTTCGTTGATGGTGATGCCGAGGCCGCCCGCGCCGACGTAGCCGAGGATGGCGGAGGCGCGCACGTTCATCTCGAAGCAGTAAAGGCTGTGGGAGAGGTAGACGGGCAGGATCTGGGGCACACAGGCCGACCAGAAGGCCTGGAACTTGTTGGCGCCCATGGCCTCCATGGCCTCGAAGGGGCCCATGTCGATGGTCTCGATGCTCTCATAGAGCATCTTGGCCACGATGCCGAAGGTAAAGATGGAGATGGCGAGCGTGCCGGCGAAGGTGCCGAGGCCGAAGATGAGCGCGCACACCAGAGCAATGACCAGGGTGGGCAGGGTGCGGATCAGGGCCAGGATAAAGCGCAGCACGGAGACGATCACGCGGTTTTTGTCGATATTCGTCGAGGACAGCACCGCGATGGGCAGGGCCAGGGCGCAGCCGATGACGGTGCCCAGGATAGACATTTTGATGGTGTCTATGAGGGGGCGGGTGACCTTGTCGAAGAAGCTCCACTTGGGGTGGAAGAGCTTGACCATGAGGTCCATGAGCTTGTCGAACTTGCGGATGATGAGGCCCATATCAAAGCCCGTCATGCGCAGCGACAGGATAATGGCCAGCAGCACCAGCGCCACAATGAAGGGGGCGCGGCTGCGGCGGCGTATGGTCGAATGGCCGTTCGGCAGCGTGATGACCTGAGGCTTGAAAATTCTGTCAAACCAGGTCAGCTTGACGGCGGCGTTGTTTTCGTTATCCATCGGCTCACTCCCCATTGCCCAGTACGGGCGCCTTGGTGCCGTTGTAGACGTAGTCGATCTGCTCCTGGGTGATGGTGGCGGCGGGGCCGTCGAAGACGATCTCGCCCGCGCGCACGCCGATAACGCGGTCGCAGTACTGGAGCGCAAGGTCGATGTGATGGATGTTCAGGAGGATGGAGATGTTGTAGTCCTTGTTGATGCGCACAAAGTCCTGCATGACCTGGCGGGCGGTGATGGGGTCGAGGGACGCGACCGGCTCGTCGGCCAGGATGATCTTTGGGTTCTGGTTGAGGGTGCGGGCCAGGGCAACGCGCTGCTGCTGACCACCGGAGAGCTGGTCGCAGCGGGTGTAGGCCTTGGAGAGGATGCCCACCTTATCGAGGCTTTCGAGGGCGCGCATTTTCTGCTCCTTGGAGAAGATGCCGAAGAGCACCTGGAAGAAGCCCATGTCCGGCACGTCCGCCGTCAGCACGTTCTTGATGGCGGTGGAGCGGCTTACAAGGTTGAAGCTCTGGAAGATCATGCCCACCTTACGGCGATAGCGGCGAAGCTCCGCGCCCTTGAGGGTGTTGACATCCACGCCGTCAACGGTTAGGGTGCCTCGGGTCACGTCGTGCATGCGGTTGATGCAGCGGAGTATCGTGGACTTGCCTGCGCCGGACAGGCCGATGATGGCCACAAACTCCCCCTGCTCGATCTGGAGGTTTACGTCCTTGAGCGCGGTGAAGCCGTTGGGATAGGTCTTGTAGACATTCTTGAATTCAATCATACGGCTGCTTTACTCCCTTTGTATCTTTAGTTTCCCTGTCGGAACCGTTCAGCGGCAAAGTACGTTTGCCGTTCAACGCTTGCGGCAACTTTCCTGGCCCCCTTGCCTAAAGGGGGCTGTCAGCGCCATTTATGGCGATGACTGGGGGATTCCGTTCTTGCGGCCAGGGTGCGCTGGACCGTATCCCCCCGGCCTTCGGCCACCCCCCTTTAGGCAAGGGGGGCTTTAATAGTCTCTGCGCACCGGGGCACCCCCTTTAGGCAAGGGAGGCAGCGCGCAAAATCAGAAAAAACCGGGCTCTGTATTCACTTGGATACAGAGCCCGGCGAAAATGGCTTGCGTCGGCAAATCAGCCGCCGACAACGGTCAGAGCCTGGCGGGCGCCGTCATAGTCGGCGTCGGTAGCCTTGGCGTAACCGGCATGGCTGTACACGTCGAAGATGGCCTTGCCCTCTTCGGTATTGATAATGTTGATGAAGCAGTCCTGCAGCTTCTCGACCATCTCGGGAGTGTAGAAGGGGCTCTCCTTGGAGATGGCGACGGTGTCGTTGTAGATGCCCTCGGTCACGCCGATGACGTTCATCTCGTTCCAGATGGAGTCGGAGCGGCCCATGCCCTGCTTGCCGGTCTCGTCCTGCTGATCGGTGGGCAGAGTCCAGGAGGCTTCGTAGTCGTTGCGGCCGTCAGCATAGCAGACCAGGATGTCGATGCTCTCAGCGGCGGCGTAGGAGAAAGCGGTGCCGTAGCCGGAGTCGATGGGGATAACGTTGGACAGGTCGGAGATCTTCTTGCCGTCGTAGTTCTTCATGAGCCACATGGTGGGGTAGATGTAGCCTGCGGAGGAGGAGGTCTTCTGCACGGCCCACTTGGCGCCGTCAAGGTCTTCCCAGGTGAGCTTCTCGCCGTTATTGACCTTCTCAGCCAGCTTCTTGCCGTACTCGGAGGGAGCGGCGTAGATCAGGGAGCGGTAGAAGGTGACCTGGGGGCCGTTCTTGAGGGTCTTGTTGGCCTCGCCGTTCCAGTCGGCGGGATTCTCGCTGTCGTTGGAAAGGCCGTTGCGGGTGGCGGTCAGGATAACGTCGGTGTCGTCGGAGTACAGGGCGTAGGTGCCGCCGGGCAGCCAGCCCAGATCGATGGAGCCTGCGGACATGGCCTCGCCGGTGGCGTCATAGTTGGTGCCGACGGTGATATCGACCTCGTCGATATCGACACCGAGCTTGGCCATCTCGGCCTTGACGAGCTCAGGGAGGTTCGCGGTGCCGGCGATGATGACGTCAGCGTCCTTGGAGGGGACGAACTCGAGGGTCAGCTTGTCAAAGTGCTGGTTGTCGGCAAAAGCGGAGACGGAGCCGCCAACGAACAGCGCACTGACCATCACGAGCGCGAGGAGCATGGCAATGATCTTCTTCATAGAGTATAGCCTCCTAATAAAATATGTTCACGCCCGAGGGCGGTGAATACGCGAAACCACAAAATATTGAAGTTTTCGGTGTTATTGATCACAATATATATTGTACCATGGTCGACGTTTTTTGACAAGTAGGCAATTGCAAAGAGCAAAAGCGAAGAAGCCGCATCTTCACTTTTCACTCTTCACATTCATATCATGACCGGGCTCTTGATTTTCCCGATGGAGATATATCCGTCCAGCACGGCGGCGATGTCGCTGCCCTCCGGGGCTATGCCCTTTCCGATGGGGACGCCCTTCTGGGTGACGAGCGTGTGACCATCCGGGTGCTGCCGGGCGGTGATGGCGCTTTCAAACAGCTGCATGGGAGCGATGGAGCGCTCATGCAGGATGCCGCGCACTTCAGACGCCTCTCCCCCGGGAAAGTTCACGTTCCAGATCTCGCCGCGCCCCTGGCCGCGTTCGATCAGCTCGGCGGCGATTTGCGGCATATACCGCTCGGCAATCTCCAGATCTCCCCAGCCCTTTGCCGAAAAGGCGATGGCCGGGATGCCGTTCATGACTGCCTCAAAGCAGGCGCCGATGGTGCCGGAATACGCGATGTCATGACCCACGTTCCAGCCGTCGTTGACGCCGGAGAAAATATAGTCCGGCTTAAAATCAAGCACATGCGCAAGCGCGACCTTCACGCAGTCGGCAGGTGCGCCGCCGAGGCTCCACGCCCCCGCGACAGGGACGGGAAAGCGCTCTTCGCGCAGGGCCATCTCGTCAAAGAGCGTGAGCCTCTGGCTCATGCCGCTGCACTGTTCAGAAGGCGAGACGACGTATGTCTCGCCGAGCTGCGCCGCCACTCGGGCAAGCGCCGCGATGCCGGGGGAACGGATGCCGTCGTCGTTGACCACCAGAATACGCAACTGCTCTCCCCCCTCTCAAAACTCCTGCTTAGTTTAACACAGTTGCGATTGTCGAACAATCGGGAATAAAGATGAAATTGTGCCCCTCCCCGCCGCCGCTTTTCGGAAAGTCTGTCTAAAACCGGTTTGCATAACAACAAGCCCGGTTTTCAGGCTGAAATGCCTATGGATTTTTTAGTCTGCGAGAGGTATAATAGTTTGCGTTTATTCTTACCATCACGGAGAAACTTTCATGGATCTTGCCGCTTATACATTACTCGCGCTTGAGGGACTGTTCGCGCTGTGGCTGCTGCTGCATGAAGGGCTGCTCAAGAGTCGGCGGGCAATGCTCGTCACGCTGCCGCTGCTCATTGCGGCCTTCGTCCTGCGCGGGTATTTCCTGTCCTATGAGACGCTGGATTACCGGGATTTTCTGAGCAAGTGGGTCCAGTTCTATCGGGAGAATCTGGGGTTCCGCTCTCTGGCCTACCCGCTGGGAAACTACAACATTCCCTATCTCTATTTTCTCTGCTTCTTTTCCTATCTGCCCATGCGCGACCTGTACCTCATCAAGCTTTTGAGCATTCTCTTTGACGTGGTGCTGGCTTATGCCTCCATGCGTCTTCTCGGTCTGTGCGTTAAGGACGGGCGGGTGAAGCTCGCGTGCTTTCTCACAGTGCTGCTGCTGCCGACGGTGGTGCTCAACGGTGCGGTCTGGGGGCAGTGCGACAGCATCTATGTGGCCCTTGCCCTGCTTGGGCTGTGGCTGGGACTATCGGACAGGCCGGTACTTTCGGTGCTGTGCTTCACACTCTCCTTCGGCTTCAAGCTCCAGGCCGTGTTCATCCTGCCGATCATGGCGGTCCTGTGGTTTCGCGGCAATTACAGGCTCTGGCACTTTGCGCTCTTTCCCGCGTTTTATGTGCTGCTGGTCCTGCCCGCCGTAGTGCTGGGCAAGCCCTTTATCGAAACACTCACGCTCTACAGCTCCCAGACCGGGAGCATCGGCACCGGGCTCAACTACAACTCCCCCTCCGTCTACGCCTTTTTCTGGCGCAGCCCCGAGACCGCCGACGCGGCAAATCTCGGCATCGTGGGCGCGTTTACTTACATGCTGGTGCTGCTGATCTTCTGCTTTCTGCGCCGGGAGCGGCTGACTTGCCGGGCCGTCATCACGGCGGCGCTGCTGTTTGCGGTGGGCATTCCCTTCCTGCTGCCGCACATGCACGAGCGCTATTTCTTCGGCGCCGACGTGCTGTCGGTGATCCTGGCTTTCTCGTGCGTGCTGGGCATCCCGGCGGCGCTGCTTACCCAGTTTGCGTCCCTGCTTGGCTACCACGCGTATTTGAAAATGCGCTTTCTGCTGTACATGGATCACGGCGCAAGGGCGCTGATCGGCGTGATCCTGCTGGGCTTTGCACAACTTCTGCACGACACTGCCGGCAGGATCCGAAAAAATGGAAATGTTGAAAATTCAGCCTTGACAAACGGCGAGAATCTGCTATAATACCCCTTGCCTTGAACGAGGCAGGGAAATAAGCGAGAGTGCTGGAACAGGTAGACAGGCACGTTTGAGGGGCGTGTGTCAACCGACGTGGGAGTTCAAGTCTCCTCTCTCGCACCAAAAATACTGTGGTCTTCGACCACAGTATTTTTTTGTGCGAGAGAGGGACTTGAATCATAATAGAACGCCCCGGTGGGGCGTTCATCGACCAGTGCGCACATCTGGTCGATTCCTCTATTTGCGCCGATCCCCCACGAGGCGCAAATGCAAACAAGGCTCCTCTCTGTTGGTCATCCGACCGGCCCCAAAACGGGCGCTTTTATTTCGCTCTTCCATGTAAAGCGCGCTTGACATTCTTCCTTCCCTGTGCTACACTATGCATGTAAAGCAAGCTTTACATGGATACAGAAACGGAGGCGCTATGAAAAACCGTATCGAAAAGCTTCGCAATGAAAAAGGGATACGCCAGGAGGAGCTGGCGCGGGAGCTCGGCGTGTCCCGGCAGACCATCAGTTCACTGGAAAACGGGCGCTACAACCCCTCCATCGGGCTTGCGCACAAGGTCGCCGTTTTCTTCGGGCTGACGATTGAAGACGTGTTTATCTTTGAGGAGGAATGAGCATGTATAACAACAAGAGACTTGCGCTGAGCATTTTCTGGGTCGTTCTGGGCCTCGTGCTGTTCGCGCTGTCTATGGTCGGAATATTGGATTCTTCCTATTTCTCCGCCATGGGCGTCGCCCTGGCAGTGGTCGGGACGCTTCAGATCATCCGGAACCTGCGGTATTGGAAGGACAAAGACTATAAGGAAAAAATCGACATTGAAGTGAAGGACGAGCGCAACCGTTTTCTGCGCCTGCAAAGCTGGGCCTGGACCGGTTATATCGTTGTAATGATCGAAGCGGCGGGGAGCATTGTCGCGGCCGTGCTCGGACAGGAGATCGTCCGACAGGTGCTCAGTTATTCCGTGTGCCTGATCGTCTGTGTCTACTGGATCACCTGGCTTGTACTCAGTCGGAAATATTGAGCGGGCAATAATCTGCCAAACCGGGCACAACAGTTTTCACAATTTCCGATTTACATAATTTCAGCTTTCATGGTATTATCAACAGCTTGTCATTTTGAGTAAAATATACCACAAAATATTGTATTTTTCTGTTTTTTGAACCTTTCTTGTCGAATTTCACAGATTCTTCATTTTTTGAAGAGGCAGAAATATATAATTCTTACAAAAAGTTCTTGACAAACCCACGCCGTTGTGGTATATATGATAGCGGAGATGGGCGTCACCCATCGGTGAAATCGGCACCGTAACCTGTAGGAGCAAGCAAAGTTTACTTGTGGGCCGCCGGCGGCATTGTAGCCGGAACGTTGAGCAGGCAACACCAGCGTACATCTTGTAGTGTAGGCGGAAATAACCGGTTCTAAGGCAGTCTGAACTTTCAATGAAGTTGCAGACTGCCTTCTCTTTTTTAGCGAAAGGGACTGCCCGGAAAACGAGGGCAGTCCCTTTTTCTTTATCCGAAATAGCGGCGATAGAGGTTGAGAACGAGCGGGTCCAGCTCCTTTTTCAGGTTGACTTCATTATCCTGGATCAGCTTCTCGATATTCCTTTTCTGATTCGCAAAGCCCTTTGTGTGATGCAGCCCGTGCTGAATGTGGAGCCGGGCAAGCGTCTCGATCTCCGCACTCAGATCGCGGATCACTGCCTGGCGTTCCATATTGTCCCTCCATGTTGTAATGTAAACCGCAGGACAGCCGCGGACTCTTCCCCTTGCATCCCTGCCTTTCCCGTCCGGTCTGGCCCGTCCCGGCAATTTCTCTTTATATATGTATATTACCATATCCCGTCCCTTGCTTCAATTTGGCATTTTGCCGATATTTGTTCTTGTTTTCTGTAGTTTATGACAGTATAACAAATATTTTAATCAATTAATTTCAAGATTTATAGTTTTTTCTTTTTCCATTTTTCATCGTGCACCGTTTTTTGTCCGGATGAGCGTTGGTTTCAAGTTGACAGCGTTGACAAGAAACGATAGAATAGACTTGACTCTGAACAAAACTGACAGGACGGAGGAACTGCTATGAATAAAAAGGGATGGGCGCAGGAATTTCGTACCCGCTTTGAGCGGCACGAGGAGGAACTGCGCTGGCTTTTTATGGAGCTTTACCACAACGACGAACAGGCTTACGACTACTTCACCCAAATGCTCTGGCACGCTTACGAGCAGCGCAGCGAAGAGCTGCGCTGGATCGACCGGCGCCGGCTCACCGATCCCGACTGGTACAAGGGGAACAATCTGGTGGGCATGCTCATGTATGTGGACTGCTTTGCCGGAACGCTCCAGGGCGTGCGGGAAAAGCTCGACTACATCCAGGAGACCGGCGTCAACTACCTGCACCTGATGCCCCTGCTGGAAAGCCCCGTGGGCCGCAGCGACGGCGGTTATGCGGTCTCGGACTTCCGCAAGGTGCAGCCCTCTCTCGGCACGATGGAGGATCTGGCGCAGCTCGCCTCCGACTGCCACAAGCGTGGCATCGCCGTCTGCCTTGACTTTGTCATGAACCACACCAGCGAGGACCACGAGTGGGCAAAGCGCGCCCGCGCCGGGGACAAGTCGTATCAGGACCGCTACTTTTTCTACGACAACTGGGACATCCCCAACGAGTTTGAGCGCACCGTGCCCCAGGTCTTCCCCACCACCGCGCCCGGCAACTTCAGCTGGTGCCAGGAGGCGGGCAAGGTGGTCATGACCACCTTCTACCCCTATCAGTGGGACCTCAACTACGCAAACCCCGTCGTCTTCAACGACATGACGGAGAACATGCTCTACCTCTGCAACCAGGGCGTGGACATCATCCGCCTCGACGCGGTGCCCTATATCTGGAAGCAGCTGGGCACCAACTGCCGCAACCTCCCGCAGGTGCACTCCATGGTGCGCATGATGCGCATGGTGTGCGAGATCGTCTGCCCCTCCTGCCTGCTGCTGGGCGAGGTGGTCATGGAGCCGAGCAAGGTGGTCCCCTACTTCGGCACGGTCGAAAAGCCCGAGTGCCATCTCCTCTACAACGTCACTACCATGGCCAGCACCTGGCACACCGTGGCCACCAAGGACGTGCGCCTTCTCCAGCACCAGCTGGGCCAGGTCTTCGCCCTGCCGCGGGAGTACACCTTCTTAAACTACCTGCGCTGCCATGACGACATCGGCTGGGGCCTGGACTACGGCTTCCTCGCCCGCTTCGGCGCGGAGGAGGGCGAGCACAAGCGCTTCCTCAACGATTACCTCACCGGCAAATGGTGGGGCAGCCCCGCCAGAGGCGAGCTTTACAACAACGATCCCCGCCTGCGCGACGCGAGACTCTGCGGCACCACCGCCTCCCTCTGCGGTCTTGAGGCCGGGCGCTATGAGCACGACCAGGGCAAGATCGAGTGGGCCTCCCGCCTCGACATCATGCTGCACGCCTATATGTTCACGCTCAGCGGTATCCCCGTCCTCTACAGCGGCGACGAGATCGGCATGCAGAACGATTATTCCTACCACGACGATCCCAACAAGGCAGCCGACAGCCGCTACCTCCACCGCGGCAAAATGAACTGGGAGGCCGCCGAAAAGCGCAGCGATCCCGAGACCGTGGAGGGCAGGCTCTTCTCCTCCATCACCTTCCTCGAAAAGCTCCGCGCGGCCCACCGGGTCTTCATGGCCGGGGCCGACACCTGGCTGCTGCTGACCGGGGACGACGGGCTGCTCGGCATCGGGCGTTACTATAACGGCGAAAAGCTTGCCGCCTTCTTCAACTTCTCCGAAGGCGAGCGCTGGGCGCCGCTGAACACCCCGGGCGATTTCAGCGATCTGCTCACCGGCGAGCCCATCACAAACGGCGGCGTCCTGCTGCCCCCCGGCGGCTTTACCTGGCTCATCTGCGACTTTGGCGAGGAGGGCAAGCGGTGAACAAGAAACTGATCTTTCTGGACATAGACGGAACATTGACCGTTCCCGGCAGCAATGTCCCGCCGGACAGCGCCCTCGAGGTCATCCGCCTTGCCCGCGCGGCGGGACACAAGGTCTTTCTCTGCTCCGGGCGCAACTACGATATGCTCTCCCCCCTGCTCAAGTACGACTGCTTTGACGGCGCGGTGGCAAGCTCCGGCGGCTACGTCTTCTACGGCGACGAGGTGCTGTACGACTGCCCCATGACCGAGGAGCAGAAGGACACCGCCATGCGGCTTTTCAAGGAAAACGGCGTCTTCCGTACGGTTGAGGCCAAAGACGGCAGCTTCTGCGACGAGGGGCTTTCCGATTTCCTCAACGAATCCTCCGGCGGCAACAGCGAGCTCGTGCGCTGGCGCAAGGCGCTGGAATCCGACCTCGGCATCCGGCCCATGGCGGAGTACGACGGGCGGCCCATCTACAAGGTCGTGTTCATGTGCAAGGAGGCAAGCCAGCTGGCCCCGGCCATCGAAGCACTGGAAAAGGATTTCTTCTTCCTCGTGCAGGACATGGCCGCCGCCAACTGCTTAAACGGCGAGCTTGTCAACCGCAAGTTCGACAAGGGCCTCGGCATCCGCCGCGTATGCGAGGCGCTGGGCTATGACATTGCCGACACCGTGGGCTTCGGCGACAGCATGAACGATCTGGAGATGATCGAGACCGTCGGCACCTCCGTCTGCATGGCAAACGGCAGCCCCAACCTCAAGAAGAAGAGCCAGATCGTCTGCCCCGCCGTCGAAGAGGACGGCATGGCGAAGGCTTTCCGCGACCTGGGACTCTGCTGAGGACGGCCCGGCTCTCTCTTTGAGGAAGCTGGCTGCGCCGATGCTCCGCGAGGCGAAGACTGAGAGAGTCTCACGCCTGGTGTAAGGTCTGATTTATCCCCTTCCACCGCTGAAGCGGTTCCCCTCCCCCATTACGCCGCACGCGCGGCTGGGGGAGGCATTTTTATTTTTGTACAATCTCCACAAAAACGAACCTTGTTTTTTTACTTCCGCTTTTTGTTCTTCCTTTACTTTGACAATTTTTTGATGTATTATATCTCTGTAAGGCGGGCGCGTTGCAAAACGCTTATCGTTTTGTCATTCTGAGGAGCGAAGTGACGAAGAATCTTTCTTTTGAAGGTTTTTGCAAACTTTCAGGAAAAGTTTCTTTGCTTACGCTCAGGATGACACGCATTTTGCAACGCGCCCAATTTGAGAAAACGGATTATTGGAAAAGGAGAGTTTCTATGGCACTCGACTATCGCAAATGCGCTGAAGAGATCGCCGCCAACATAGGCGGTGGATCGAACGTCATCAGCGCTGCGCACTGCGCCACCCGACTGAGGCTGGTTATCGCGGATAACAGCAAGGTCAACAAGGAAGCGCTGGAGAACATTGACGGCGTCAAGGGCATGTTCGAATCCAACGGACAGCTCCAGCTCATTATCGGCACCGGCACCGTAAACAAGGTCTACGACGAGTTCCTGGCAGTCACCGGCGCCTCCGCCGCCTCGAAGGCCGATGTCAAAGCCGCCGCTGCCTCCCGCATGCCTTTGTGGAAAAAGATCCTCAAGACCCCCGGCGATGTGTTCGTCCCCATTCTGCCCGCCATCGTGGCCTCCGGCCTGATGATGGGTATTGTCGAAGCCATCCCGAAGTTCTGGCCTGCCTTCGGCAACAGCGACTGGTTCTCCTTCCTTGACCTCGTCGCCAACACCGCCTTCGCCCTGCTGCCTGTCCTGGTGGCGATCTCCTCCGCCCGCGTCTTCGGCGGCAACATCTTCCTCGGCGCTGTCATCGGTCTGATGATGGTCCACCCCGCCCTCATCAACGCCTGGACCGTCGGCAACTACGCCCCCGGCGAGATCCCCGTATGGCACCTGTTCTTCTTCAAGGTACAGCAGGTAGGCTATCAGGGCCACGTCATCCCGGTCATCCTGGCAGTATTGCTGATGAGCACGGTCGAGAAATGGCTGCACAAGCATGTGCCCGAAATGATCGACCTCTTCGTCACCCCGCTGTGCACCGTCCTCATTACCGCCTTTGTCACCTTCACCGTCATCGGCCCCATCTTCTCCGTGTTTGAAAGCTGGGTGCTCGTCGGTGCCGAGAAGCTCATCACCATCGGCCACGGTGCCGGCGCCGCCGTCATGGGCGCTATCTACCCGCTGACCGTCGTCATGGGCCTGCACCACATGTACAACGTTATCGAGGCCGGCATGATCTCCTCCACCGGCGTCAACTTCTGGATGCCCATCGCCTCCGCAGCAAACTTCGCCCAGTTCGGCGCGTGCCTTGCGGTCGCACTCAAGTGCAAAAACCAGAAGACCAAGAGTGTGGCTCTGCCCTCCTCCCTGTCCGCCTCCCTCGGCATCACCGAGCCCGCCATCTTCGGTATCAACTTCCGCTTCATGAAGCCCTTCATCGCCGGCATGATCGGCGGCGCGGTCGGCTCCTTCTTCTCCACCTGGATGCACGGCATCAACGCCAAGGGCGAGATCGTGAAGTTCGGCGCCACCACCTACGGCGTCACCGGTATCCCCGGCATCCCCGCCGTCAACAACGTCCCCATGTACATCGTTGAGCTTTGCATCGCGTCCGGCATCGCCTTCGCCATCACCTGGTTCATCTGGAAGGAAGACGCCCCCGCGAAGAAAGCCAAGAAGGGTGCGGAAGAGCCCCCGAAGGACATGCCTGTCGTCGTCCGCTGCTCCGCAGGCGAGCTCAAGCAGCCCGTGGAAGGCAAGGTAATCGACCGCGAGAGCATCCCCGATGAGACCTTCGCCACCGGCATCCTCGGCGACGGCATCGGCGTCGAGCCCACGAGCGGCACGGTTCTCGCTCCCTTTGACGGCACCGTCACCTCTGTCTTCGACACCAAGCACGCCGTCACCCTTGAGAAGGACGGCATGGAAGTCCTCATCCACATCGGCGTCAACACCGTCAACATGAACGGCGACGGCTTCACCGCCTATGTCAAGGAGGGCGACGAGGTCAAGGCGGGCCAGCGTCTGCTGGGCTTTGACAGCGCCAAGATCAAGGCCGCCGGCTACAGCGACTGTGTCGTCATGCTGCTGACAAACTCCGACGATCTCGACGACGTCGAGTGCGGACTGAAATAAAGCTGCCCTCTCCGCCCTTCGGGCACCTCTCCCAAAGGGAGAGGCAGGTTTTTGGCTCCCTCTCCGAGGGAACTGGCACCAGTGCTCACACTGGTGACTGAGGGAGTTGTCTGTCTAAGTACAGACCCCTTCCACCGCTGAAGCGGTCCCCCTCCCCCAATCGCCGCAAGCGCCTGGGGGAGGCAAGAATAAAAATTGGAGGTAAACCAATGAAATCTTTTGATTACGTCATCACCGATCCTGTGGGCATCCACGCCCGCCCCGCCGGCATCCTGGTCAAGGAAGTCAAGAACTACAAGGACTCCACCATCACCCTCACCAAGGGCGAGAAGAGCGTGAACCTGCTCAAGCTGATGGCCCTCATGCAGATGGGCATCAAGCAGGGCGACAAAGTCACCGTTACCGTCGAGGGCGGCGACGAGGAAGCTGTCTGCGCCAAGATCGAAGAGTTCTTCAAGGCCAACATGTAATTCCAATACCGACAAGATACGGCTGCCCCTGCGACAGCCGTATCTATTTTCAATTGCGAACAAGTTTCGCAATTGAGTTGCTCGCGCTTATCGCACGCGGCAAAGCGTGATATGCCGCGTTTGGTCGGCGCGAGGCCTCACGAAGCTCGGCTTAGTGTGTTTTTGAGGCGGCAAAGCTGCCTCAAAAACGATTTTATTATTGTGATCTATCGTCTTTCATTATTTTGAGAGGAGTTAACCATTATGATTTCCATTCAGGGCAAGGGCGTATCCACCGGTGTCGCCGCAGGTCCCCTTTACTTCTATCAGCGCGCCAAGGCCACCATCCACCGCTATGAGATCGTCGATGTCGACGCCGAATGGGCCCGCTTCAAGGCCGCCCAGGCCAAGGCCATCGAGCAGCTGGGCGTGCTGGCCGAGAAGGCGCGCGAGGAGGCAGGCGACGAGGCCGCCATGCTCTTTGAGACCCATCAGCTTATGGCGGAGGACCTCGACTACGAGGAGGCCATCGAGGAGCTCATCAAGAACGAAAAGCAGAACGCCGAGTCCGTGGTCACCGATGTTGCCGCCCAGTTTGCGGAGATGTTCGCCTCCATGGACGACAGCTACATGCAGGCCCGTGCCGCCGACGTGAAGGACGTGTCCACCCGCATCATCGCGATTCTCTCCGGTGTTGTGCAGGGCGGCATCGACTCCGACGTGCCCGTCATCCTCGCAGCCGACGATCTCGCCCCCTCCGAGACCGTGCAGCTTGACAAGTCCAAGATCCTGGGCTTCATCACCGCAGGCGGCTCCGGTTCCAGCCACACCGCCATTCTCGCCCGCACCATGGGCATCCCTGCCATCATCGGCGTGGGCGACCAGCTCAAGCCCGAGTATGAGGGCCGCGAGGTCATCGCCGACGGCGGCACCGGCAACGTGGTCATCGACCCCGACGAGCCCACCCGCGACCGCCTCATGGCAAAGCGGGCCGAGCTTCTCAAGCGCCAGGAGCTCTTAAATCAGCTCAAGGGCCTGTCCAACGAGACCAAGGACGGCAGGACCGTGCGCATCTACTGCAACATCGGAAACCCCGAGGACGTGCACGCGGTGCTCGAAAACGACGGTGCCGGCATCGGCCTGTTCCGCAGCGAGTTCCTCTACCTCAACTGCGACGATTATCCCACCGAGGATTACCAGTTTGAGGCTTACAAAAAGGTCCTCTCCGACATGGGCGGCAAGGAGGTCGTCATCCGCACGCTGGATATCGGCGCGGACAAGATGATCGAGTACTTCCAGCTGCCGAAGGAGGAAAACCCCGCCCTCGGCAACCGCGCTCTGCGCATCTGCCTCAACCGCCCCGAGATCTTCCACACCCAGCTGCGCGCCCTCTACCGCGCCTCCGCCTATGGCCGCCTCTCCATCATGTTCCCGATGGTCACCTCCGTCTGGGAGGTCAAGGAGGCCAAGAAGATGTGCGAGCAGGTCAAGGCCGAGCTCACCGCGGAGGGCATCCCCTACTCCGATGAGGTGGATGTCGGCATCATGATCGAGACCCCCGCCGCCGCCGTCATCAGCGACAGGCTGGCAAAGATCGTCGACTTCTTCTCCATCGGCACCAACGACCTGACCCAGTACACTCTGGCCTGCGACAGGCAGAACAACGACCTGGGCCGCTTCTTTAACGCCCATCACCCCGCCGTGCTGAGGCTTATCAAGATGGTGGCCGAGAACGCCCACAAGGCGGGCATCTGGTGCGGCATCTGCGGCGAGCTCGGCGCAGATCTTGAGCTGACGGAGACCTTCCTCTCCATCGGCGTGGACGAGCTGTCCGTCTCCCCGCGCGCGGTCCTCCCGCTCAGGCAGAAGGTGCGCGAGACCACCGTCGCCGACGTGCAGGAGAAGCTGGTCGCCAATCTCATGAGCGACGAGAACGACATCTGACCCTCTCCGCCCCAGTGTTGCGACACTGGGGCACCTCCCCCAGAGGGGGGGAGGCAAGTACACGTTTTATACTCGACTTTCCCCCAGAGGGTGTCAAGTATGCGATATATACTTGGCTCCCCCTCTGGGGGAGCTGTCACGTCGGCATGCCGCCGTGACTGAGAGGGCCAACTATGAAATTCATTGTCTTCTCCGATTCCCACGGGGTTTCGGCCAATATGATCCGGGCGGTGCAGGCGGAAAAGCCCGATCTGTGTTTCTATCTCGGCGACGGGGAAAACGACCTGCGGCTGCTACAAAAACGCTTTCCCCGGCTTGCGGTGTATGCCGTGCGCGGCAACTGCGACATGTTTTCCAGCTCGCCGAAAACGCTCATCTGTGCGGCGGGCGGGCTGAAAATCTTCATGACCCATGGGCATCTGTACGGCGTCAAGCATGACCCGATCCTGCGGGATCTCACCGAGGCCGCGCTGGAAGCGGACGCTGACGTGGTGCTCTTCGGGCACACCCACGAGCCGTTCCGGGATCACACCATGGGGATGCATGTCTTAAACCCCGGCAGTATCGGGCCCACGACGCACCCCAGCTACGGCCTGATCCGCACCGACGGCGAGCGTGTGGAAACCGAAGTCGTTTTCATGGCGCGGGAAAGCGCTCCCTCCGGCTATTGACATCGGGGTCCGGCCGGTTTATGATGGCTGTACCATAAATGATAGGAAGTTGAACTACTATGGATAACAAGCAATTTGACGTTGTCGCCCTGGGCGAGCTGCTGGTCGATTTCACTCAGAACGGCGTGAGCGGGCAGGGCAACCTGCTCTTCGAGGCAAACCCCGGCGGCGCGCCCGCAAATGTGCTGGCCATGCTTCGCAAGCTCGGCAAGCGCTGTGCTTTCATCGGCAAGGTGGGCAAGGACAGCTTCGGCGACATGCTGGCAAGAACCGTCGAGGAGGCCGGGATCGATATCCGCGGCCTTCGGCGGGATGCGGATATCCCCACGACGCTCGCGGTGGTGCATACCTTCCCGAACGGTGACCGGGATTTCAGCTTCTACCGCAAGCCCGGCGCGGACATCCTGCTGCGCGCCGACGAGCTGGATGAGGCGCTTTTGAAGGACTGCCGCATCTTCCACTTCGGCACCCTGTCCCTGACGGACGAGCCGTGCAAAAGCGCAACCGTGAAGGCCTACGAGCTTGCCAAAGCAGCCGGAGCCCTCATCTCCTTTGACCCGAACCTCCGCCCGCCGCTCTGGAAATCCGAGGCCGACGCGAAGGCCGCCATCGAGTGGGGCCTCCAGCGCTGCGACATTCTCAAGATCTCCGACAACGAGATCGAGTTCATGACCGGCGAAACGGACTTTGACAAGGGCGCCGCCATTTTGAAGGAGCGCTTCCCCCAGATCCGCCTCCTGAACGTCACCGCGGGCGGGGACGGCAGCTTCTCTTATTACGGCGGCAAACGCGTCTTTGTCCCGGCCTGCAAGCTCGGCGGCGTGATCGAGACCACCGGCGCGGGCGACACCTTCTGCGCAAGCGTGCTGAACTTTATGCTCGAGCACGGACTGGATGAGCTGACCGAGCAGGACATGACCGCCATGCTGCGCTTTGCCAACACCGCCGCCTACATCGTCACCACGAAAAAAGGCGCCATCCGCTCCATGCCCGAGCGCGAACAGGTGGAAGAGCTGCTGAAAAGGATTTGATCCGGATTTCCCCGAGCCGGGAGGATAGCGCTATGCTTTTTGATCTGTTTAAAAAGCAGGAGAAAATCAACGTGCCCGAGATCACAGACGAGATCGAGAGCCGCATTTACCCCGCCTTAAAGCCCCTTGGCTTCCGCAAGCATGGCCGGACCCTTCATCGTTTTGTGTCCGGCGACATCTCACAGGTCATCCACTTTCAAAGCGGCATGCCCTTGAAAGGGATGGGCGGTCTGCTGTGTGTGAATTTGGGGATCCGTATACCCGAATGTGTGGAGCAGACTTTTCATCCAAACCCGGAAAAGAAGAAATACTATCCGGAATACGACTGCACGCTCCGCTCAAGACTGGGCACCGTTTCCGGGAAGAAAGAGACATGGTATGACCTGCGCCGCGGTGCGGAAAAGATAGCCGCCGATGTGCTGTACCAGATCAACGGAATCGTCCTCCCGGCTTACGATGTGCTGAGCAGCCGAGAGGGAATCCTCGCCCACCGCAGGGAATACCCCCTGTTTGACACGATAACGCCGCATCTGATCCTGCTGGATGAGTGTATGATCTACGGGCGCCTGGGCGATCTGGCAAAAGCGAAAGAAAAGTTTGAGGCTTATTACCGCTCCGCTGTGAGTGAATATGAGGATCAAGCAAAAAACGGCAGGCAGCAGTATCTGAAAAAGGGAGAGCGTGTCGTGTACATGGGGCAGGATATCACCGCCGAGGAGGATGGTTGGGTTACGCTCTACGGGGCGAGCCACCGGCATATAGAATTCCTTGATCAATTGGCCAAGGATCTGAATCTGAGATAAAGCGTAAAGGGCTGCGGCAAACCACAGTTTTCATGCGTTTCAACCCGTCTTAAGCGTAGGGGCCGACGCCCTCGGCGGCCCGAGCGGAACAGTCTAAATTTGTGCAGCAATCCCCGGCGAAATCGTATGTATATTGCGAAATCGCCGGGGATAAGTGCATTTGTTGAGATTCTTCCGCCGGGCCGCCGAGGGCGTCGGCCCCTACAATCATATGGATTTATTTACCACAAAGCAGAACTATATTGTCGTTTGTTATAGCCCTATTTGTAAAAACCCGCATCAGGGTCAAGCTCCACGTTCCGAAACAGGGCCGACACCGCCGCGCGGTAGTCCGGGAGCGTGCGCGACTTGAGGATCGCCTTGCCCGCCCGCTCGGAACCTGGGAACATGCACAGCTGATAAAACCACAGCTCCTTCATGCGCGAGACCGTAAAGTTCGGCGCGAGACCGGAGGCGAGGTATTCCTCCACAAGCCTGTCGTGGAAATTCTCCAGCTCCCCCGCCGTCAGCGCCGTGCCGCCGCGCAGCTCACGGAACAGAGCGGGGTTGGTCACCGCGCCGCGGCCCAGCATAGCAGCGTTCAGATTTGGATAGCGTTCCCTGAGTGCTGCGAGATCGGCCGGGGTGAAGGTGTTCCCGTTATATTCCACCGGGAAGGGACACGAAAGCGCGGCGGCAAAGGCTTCGACATCCGGTTTGCTTTTGTACATGCCGTCCCGGTCACGCACATGCACGATCAGACGCGAGAGCGGGTACTTTCGGTAAACCTCGAGTATGGCGGGAAACTCATCCGCGCTGTGCAGGCCGAGCCGCGTTTTCACCGACACCCGCAGCGGGCAGCGGGAGAAGATGTCCGCCAGACAATCGTCGAGCTGTCTGCGATCCCCCAGCATCCCCGCGCCCTTGTGCTTGGCGACCACCGTGCCGGACGGGCAGCCGATGTTGAAATTGACTTCCTCATATCCGAGATCCTCAAGTTCCCGCGCAACCGCGAGGAAGGGCTCTGCGGCATTGCACAGAAGCTGCGGCACGAGCTTTATGCCTTCGTTGTTCTCCGGCAGCACATCCCGCAGATTGCCCGCCTTGAAGCGGCCGGTGCTGTCGGGCGCGATGAAGGGAGCGTAGTAGCGGTCAGCTCCCGGGAAAATCTCGGCATGAATGCGCCGGTAGCCGCTGTAGGTGATCCCTTCCATGGGGGCAAAGCTCAGTTCCATGTGTCGAATCCTTTCCAATTCATGTGCTTCTCCGTATAATATAAGCGATTTGAGAGGGAAAGAAAAGAATTATTTTTGCCTATGTAACAATATTTTCACATATTTGCACTATAATAAAAGCTGATTATTCTATGAGGAGGGAGAGGCTATGAAACATCCGGCACTGGCGCGTGTTTTTTCGGTCGTCGTGACCATACTCGGCCTGCTCCTCCTTTTGTATGGAATACGTGGCTTTGGCAAGGCGGACAGCGAACATGCCGACCGCCTGGCTTATGAAAAGAAAACCAGCGGCAGGATCGAAAACTATGAGACGCTGCGCGCTGAATACTTAAACAGCGCCGACTATCAGGAGACCATGGACGCCCTCAAGCGCTTTCTGGACGAACACGAGAAGGCGGCGGCCAAGCACAAGACCGACACCGCCCTCTACAGCGCTACAAAGGGCGGTCTCAAGATGGGCGAGGATATGATCGTTACCATTCGCGCCCAGATGAACGAGATCAAAGAGCAGCTTCGAAACGCAGCTTCCCGCAAGGCATTTCTGGAGGGGCTCCTGACCGAGCTCATCGCCTCGCAGAAGAGCAATCTGCCCTGGCTGGAGGCGCTGTCAGCGCAGGCCGCGCAGTACGCGGTCGAAAGCTATAGCCAGGGTGCGAAGGTCAAGCTCGTCTCTTCTGAGCTTCGTGCCCTGATGGAGGACGAGCCGACGCCGGCAAGCGTCGCCGCCGCGCTCTACACCCCGCCCGAGCCGCCCTCGGTGCCGATGCTGCCCCTGTTGCCCGATATGGCCGGCACGCCCGTCGACATGATGCAGGCTGCCTACGGCGCGGCGATGGATTCGTTTCTGGGTGCCGCCGCCGACTATGAGCAGGCCATGACGGACTACGCCCAGAATCTCCAGGATTCCTACAACGCCTCGGCCCAACAGTTCATGGATCAGTTCAGCGGCGGTTACAGCGATGTGGCCGACGTACTCACCGACGCCGCTGCCAGCGCCGAATACAAGCTCGCCCACAAGCTCTGGGAAGAGGAGTGTGAGATGGTAAAGGGCCAGCTTGATCTGCATGAGGCGCGCCGCTATATCCCCAGGCTGAGTTCGGCACTCGCCGCGCTGATCCGGCAGGGCGACAGCTATTTTGCTTCCGTCACGCTCGAGACCGGTGGCATCTATCCCGCCATAGCCGAGCTTATGGCGATGGCCGATTCGACCGGCGCGCGCATCGACGCTCACCTGGACACGGATCTCAAGAGCCTGCCCAATGCCGAATTTCTCGCCCTCACGGATGAGATCGAGCAGCTGTTTGACATGATCACCGACGGTTTCATCGTGGTTGCCCAGAACCTGGACAATCCCGCCTCGCTGATCGCGGAGCTGATGGAGAGGCTGCACATCACCGAGGCGCTGGTGGAGCTGCTCGAGCCGATGCTGGAGAAGGCCGAACAGCAGATGCAGGCCGCTTTGGAGGAGCTTTGGTATCAAATGGGCGAGGCGGAGAAGGACACACTCAAGCTGGAAGCCGAGAAGCTCGGTCTTGACAAGGAGGCCGTGCTGCTTTCCAAGCGCACGCTGGACGCCGACGCGCTCAAGGATCTTAGAAGCCGCTACATCTCGTCCCGGCAGCTGCTGATGAATATTCCGGAGGTCAGGGCAATGACCGAGGACGAGAGCGAGCTTGCCGAGAATGCGCGCTCCTGGCTCGGTACATATGCCCAGGAGACCGAGCGGCTCTATCAGGGCAAGCGGCTCATCAATATCCTGGCCATCATCAGCGGCGTGATGGCGGTACTCGGCATCCCCGCCGCCTTTGAGCTGCTGAAAAGCCGCTTCTTCCTCATCGTGCCGGTGCTGCTGTGCATGGTGAGCGCGGCGGGAGCGGAAGCGCTGAACCTGTACCTCGGCGAGGGACAGCACTACTTCGGGCTGTTCACCGCGATCTTCGCCTTCATCCAGCTTCTGGTCGTGCTGCCCCGGGTGAAGAAGCCCGGGTACATACCGCAGCATTAATTTTCCTTTTCGGAGGAACTCTTTCATGGCTAAAGAGAAGAAAAGCCGCGGGCACAAGCTGATCGTCCTGCTGCTGCTTTTTGTGATCCTGCTGCTCTCCGCGATCTCCTGCGCCCTCTCCCTGCGCCTTTATAAGCGGAGCGATCCTTCGCTCGCAGGGCACTGGCAGATGGAGCTTGTATTGACAGACAGCGCATTATCCCGCGCAAAGCTCTGGCTGCACGCTGCCGCGCTCGGGGATCAGATAAATGTGGAAACCTATATGCCGAAGCTGACGGCGCATGTCGACCTGTATCTGGATAGGGACGGCAGCTGGAGCCGGGGTCTGGACGAAGCGAGTCTGGACACCGCGCGTGCAATGGCTGAGAGCGCGCTGGGAAACGCCCTGCGGGAGCTTGCGCGCCTGCGTATTATGAGTGCGGGCAGACCGGACGGGACCGATGCGGAGCTGGACGCGCGCCTTGCTGACGCGGCCGGGATGCCGCTTGACCGCTACTTTGCCGAATACGGACCCAGGCTCCTGCCCGCGGCGGACGAGCTCCGGGCACAGTATGACGGCAGCGGCAGCTATCAGATCGAGGGCGTGCACATCCGCTTTGACGGGCTGGACGACGCGCGCTACCTCGCCGACGACGCCCTGCTGGTGCTGGAATTTACGGATCGGACGGAGGTGTACAGACGTGCTTAAAGTCTGGAAGCGTACGCTGTGCGCCATGCTTGTCATCGTGCTGCTGCTCCCCGGAGCATCAGCCTTTGCCGAGGCAAGCGAGACACACACGGTGCTGGAGAACCTCGTCCTGCTGGTGGACGGCAGGCAGCAGAAGATCGTCAAGGCCCTGCACTACGCCTACGGGAACAACCGCTATGTCTCTCTCCGTGATCTGGCGGCGGCCCTGAGCGGCACGGACAAGCGCTTTTCCGTGAACATCACCGGTGACCAGGTGATCATCACCACCGGCGCAGACTATGAGACTGTCGGCGGCGAGGGGGAGCCCTTCCCCAATGTGGATGCGGGTGCCTCGTATACTACCAGGGCGCTGGCGCAGAACGCTATAGAGCTTGACGGGCGTGCCCTGCGCTACCTGAGCTTTTTGGGCGTCAACACCGCCTCGCGCCAGGACTGCTTCATGAGTCTGAAGGATCTCGCCATGCAGCTGGATCTGGACCTTGCCGTCTCGGCCGGGGACATGACGGTCAACACCGCCGGAGGCTATCATATCGACCTTGAAGAGCTTGAAAACGAGGGCTTTTATTTTGAGATCCACTCCGCCCTGGTTGGTGACGCCACGACGGGACTCATGTACACCGGCTGGGAGCCGGAGCTCTCCGTCCCCATTGCGAGCACCACGAAGCTCATGAGCTTTGTCGTGATCATGGATGCGGTCCGCGACGGGGAGATCACCCTGGACGACACCGTCACCATTACGGAGGAAACCGTGAAGCTTTCACGCACGATGGACGGCGTCATCTACATGGAGACCGGCTGGGAGGTCAGCATGGCCGACCTGCTGTGCGGGATGCTGCTGCGCTCGAGCAATGAGTGTGCCCTGGCGCTCGCGATCCATACGGCGGGCAGCGAGGACGCCTTTGTCGAGCGTATGAACCGCAAGGCCCAGGCTCTGAGCCTGTCGGACAATGCGGTGTTCTATAACTGTCACGGTCTGCCAGTTTACACGGACAATCTCGCGGCGACCAAGATCCAAAACCGCATGACCGCCCACGACATGTTCTCTCTGGTGTGCTACCTGCTGCGCACCTACCCCGAGGTAACAAACATCACCTCCCTCAAGTTCGCGGAGCTGCCGACCCTCCGGACCACCGTTTACAACACCAATCCCCTGCTGTACAATCTGCCGGGTGTCGTAGGGCTCAAGACCGGGACGACCAACAGGTCCGGCTCCTGCCTTGTGACCGCCATGGAGACGCAGGATGCCCAGGGGCAGGTCCACATGCTGACCTCCATCGTCTTCGGCGCGGAGGACAGCGCCACGCGCAACACCCTCTCCGAGGAGCTGCTGCGCTACGCCATGCAATGCCTGCGGGAGGACAGCTTCTACATGGACGGCCCGCCGCGCTCTGTTCCGGCTGACGCCGAGACCCTGATCCGGCGCGTGCTGGAGGGGTATTGATGGAACCGGCCTGCAGATGCAGGCCGGTTTTTTACGCGCGGTACTGTTTATTTCCGGGAAATTGTGTTATAGTATTCCTATTCTTTATACGAGGGAATTGCCGCCATGTTGAATGCCAACCGAATGTCCACCAATGTCATCGTCACAGTGCTTGTGATGCTGCTGGTATTTGTGCTGCCTCTGATGGACAGGCGCATCTGCACGAAGCTCGGCCTCAACCTCCACCACGGCGTGAGCACCAACCCCAAGGCCGACGCTCTGCTGCAGATCAGGCAGCTGATCCTGTTCGCGGTATTCTTCGTTTATGTGATGGTGTTCGCATATCTGGTGTTTTTCTCCCGCACGGCCTCCGAGGAATATCTGGTGCACATCGCGCCCTTTGTCGATCTGCAAAACGCCATCAGCACCGATTACGGGCTCTCCGATTTTCTGGTGACGCTCTTTCGCGGCGGCATTCAGGAGGCCTTCTCTCATGTGTACGTGCTCAAGTTTGAAGATATCGCCCAGGTGTACATGAACATCATGCTCTATGTCCCCATGGGCTATCTGCTGCCCTATGTGTTTGAGTTCTTCCGCTCCCGCTCCGGCATCCGCCCGGTGCTGGCCTGCTTTGTGATCTCCTTCATCACAGAAAATTTGCAGCTCATCTTTCGCCGCGGCTTTTATGATATGGATGATCTGCTCTCCAACACCTTCGGAGGGCTCATCGGGCAGCTGCTGTTCATCGCGGTGGGCTATGTGGTGACGCACCCGGACTGGCGCAGCGAGCTGTTCACCTACCGCCGCTGGCGGCGGGCTGCGCGGCGCAGCGCCCTATACCCCTTTGCCCGCGGCATCAAGCTCTCCCGCACCACCCTGCTCGGCACCGATGAGGACGCGGTCTATTTCTTCTATGTGACCAAGCTCGGCTTCCGGCCCCGCAAGCAGCTGACGGTGGAGTATTCCTTCGGCACGGACTTTCTCTTTGAGATGGGCAACTCCCAGGTGGAGGTACACTGCTCCAACCGTCCCGACAAGCTGCCGACGCAGTACCTGAGCATCTCGGCCCGAAACCTCCCGAGCATACGCGATCGCCTCAAGGCCCACGATGTGGAGACCGGCCCCTTTGAACAGGACCCCTACACCGGTCAGCGCCGCATGAGCTTTACCGGCCCCGACGGCGTGATCGTCACGATCCTGGAGGAATAATGATATCGGGCGGATTCGCTGGTGCATCCA
The DNA here is from genome assembly GCA_902795045.1 of Oscillospiraceae bacterium. Lineage (GTDB taxonomy): Bacteria > Bacillota > Clostridia > Oscillospirales > Oscillospiraceae > Limivicinus. Next base: position 93,715 of record CADBJU010000021.1, read on the forward strand.
ACGAATCCGCCCGATATTTTTTTACTTGGACGCCGCAGCCCTGCGGCCAAAGTTTCATACTATCCCTTGATAGAAATCTTTAAGTCTTCCCGGCGAAATTTGCGCCAAGACTTCGTTGAAGCCCTTGACCATATATCTCCATTATGCTCTGCGGGCTTCGCCTAGTCTGGCGCAAATTTCTCTCGGGAATCCAATAAAGCTTCTTATAGTTTACATAATCGAGCATTGCCTGATCCAGACTGCGGAAGGCGTACTCGTTATAGAGGGCGCTGAAGTTCTCAATGTCGGGGTAGAGGATCTCCATGGCCTCCTCGCCCATCTCTTCGATGTAGCCCTCATCCTTGTACACCACGGAGTTCGGGGTTGCGTAGTAGATGAACTCGGCATTGGCGATGGCGGGCTCGGGAGAGAGCATGTAGTTGATGAAGCGCTCGGCAAGCTCCTTGTTCTGGCAGCAGGAGGGGATGCACATGGCGTCAACAAAGTAGTTGGTGCGCTCGGGATAGTAGAACCTGAGGTCCACGCCCTCGGCCTGAGCGTCGAGCATGGTGAAATAGTCGCCGGCGTAGTAGGTGCCGATGGCAGCCTCGCCGGACTCCATCATGTTGTAGATCTCATCCATGACATAGCTCTTGACCAGGGGGGCCTGCTTCTTGAGCTCGGCAAGGGCCTGGTCCCAGGAGGCGTGGTCGGTGTCGTTGACATCGAGGCCCAGCTTGTACTGGGCGGTGCCGAAGGCGTCGCGGGAGTTATTGAACTGGAGGATATTGCCCTTGTACTTGTCATTCCACAGCAGGTCCCAGCCGCCGACATCGGCTTCATCCACGGCGTTTGCATTGTAGATCACGCCCACTACGCCATAGGTGTAGGGCACGGTGTACTTGTTGTCGGGATCGTAGTAGAGGCTGCGGAAGCTCTCGTCGATGTTCTGATAGTTGGGGATGTTGTTGAAATCCAGCTCGAGCAGCATGTTCTCTTCGCGCATGCGGGCGATCATGTAGTCGGAGGGGATGACCACATCGAAGGAGACGGCGCCGCTGGAGAGCTTGGCATACATGTCCTCGTTGCTGGCGAAGGTGGTGTAGTTGACCTTGACCTTCTGCTTGTAGGTCTCCTCGTACCACTTTTCAAACTCGCGCACGGTGTTGAAGGAGCCCTCGGAACCGTCGGAGATGTATTCGCCCCAGTTGTATACATTGAGGGTAAGGGTCTTGCCGCTGTCGCCGGTGCTGCCGCCTCCGCCGCAGCCGGTGAGGATGAGGGTACACAGCAGCATGACTGCCGCTGCAAGAGCGGTGAATCTTTTCATGTTCTTGCCTCCTTGGCGTTCTTTTTATTTGCTCTGGCTTCCCGGCGCTTCTGTACAGTCTCCTCGTCATAGAGGTTGGAGATGAGCAGCAGCGTCAGGATCACAAAGAAGATGATGGTCGCAAGGGCGTACATCTTCGGGGTGACGGTTTTCTTGGTCATGTTGTAGATGCGGATCGGCAGGGTCTGGAAGCCGTTGCCGGAGGTAAAGTAGCTGATGACGAAGTCATCGAGCGACAGGGTGAAGGCCATGATCATGCCGGTGATGACACCGGGCATGATCTCGGGCAGCTCCGCCTTGAAGAAGGCGCGAAATGGGGTGCAGCCCAGATCCATCGCAGCCTCGGGCAGGGCCTTGTCCATCTGCTGAAGCTTGGGCAGCACCTGCAGGATCACATAGGGCAGGCAGAAGGTGATGTGGGCCAAGAGCATGGTGCCGAAGTTCAGGCTGGTGGCCGCGCCGAATAATCTGCCCACGAAGACAAACATGAGCATCAGGGAGATGCCGGTGATGATGTCGGGGTTTATCATGGGGATGTTGGTCACGCTGTCCATGGCGGTGCGCAGGACACGGCTTCGCAGCCTGTTCATGCCGACGGCAGCGGCGGTGCCCATCACCGTGGAGATGAGGGCCGCGAGGACCGCGAGGACCAGGGTATTTACCACAGCCTTGAGTGTCTCCTCATCGCGGAACAGCTCCCTGTACCATTTGAGAGAGAAGCCGGAGAAGACCGACAGGCTCTTGGCCTCGTTGAAGGAGAAGACCAGCAGGATCACCATCGGCGCAAACAGGAAGACCATGATCAGCGCCGTGTAGATTTTCGATGCACGTTTCATATTCTCCCCTCCTTACGGTACGATAATCTTGCGGTTGGTGAGCTTCTGAATCAGCTGCATGCAGAAAAGCAGGATCACCATCAGGATGAAGGCAATGGCGGCGGCAAAGTGCAGGTTGTTGGCCGTGTACTGGCCCTCGATGGCGTCGCCGATGAGGTAGAATTTGCCGTTGCCGAGCTTCTGAGAGATGTAGAAAGTACTGATCGAGGGGATGAGCACCATGGTCACGCCGGAGAGGACACCCGGCAGGCTCAAAGGCCAGATCACGCGGCGCAGTACACTGACAGACGGGCAGCCGAGGTCGGAGGCGGCCTCCAGGAGTCTCACGTCAAGCTTTGCCATGACGGAGTAAATCGGCAGCACCATGTACGGGAAATAGTCGTACACCATGCCGATGACGACCGCGGTCTCGGTGCCGATGATGTGGACACGCCCGAGGTGCAGAGCTGAGAGGATGCTGTTGAGGATGCCGGTATCCTGCAGAATGGTCATCCAGGCGTAGGTGCGGATCAGGAAGTTCATCCACATGGGGATCATGATGAGGGTCATCAGAATGCTCTGGGTGCGCTCCTTCGCTCTGGCCATGATGTAGGCCAGCGGATACCCCATCAGCAGGCAGATGACCGTGGAGATGACCGCGAGCTTTAACGAGCGCATGAAAATGACGAGATAGGTGTGTACCTCCTTCACCGACTCCCCGTCGTCGATCTGAGAGGTGGCGGTAAAGAAACGGCTGATATTGTCAAAAGTGAAGTGGAAGTTCTGGTCCGTGAAGGCGTAGTAGGCCACAAACACAAGCGGGACCACGATGAACACCGCCGCCCAGATGGAATAGGGCGTCAGCGTCATATACTGTATAAGACTGCGGGTTTTCTTATTCATTGTCCGGCTCGCTTTCCGCCTCAAGCTCTTCGAGCTCTTCCAGATCCACCTCGCCGATCTTCTCCATCTCGTCGGAAAAGCTGGAATAGTCGCCGAACATGCCGGAGAACTTGGACTTCTTCATGACATGGATGGCGTCCGGCTCGATAAACAGGCCAATGTGCTCGTCCACATCGTGAAAGTCGGTGGTCTGGATCATCCACTTGAAGCCGCCGATGTCCACGATGATCTCATAGTGTACACCCAGGAAGGTGACAGAGGTCACGACGCCGCGCAGGTGCCCCTTCTCCTCGGGGACGATATCCACGTCCTCGGGGCGCACCACCACGTCCACTGCCTCGCGCGCGTCAAAGCCCTTGTCCAGGCACTGGAAGGTATGGCCGGAAAAGCGGACCTTGTAGTCCTCGAGCATCATGCCGTCGAGGATGTTCGACTCGCCGATGAAGTCGGCCACGAAGGCATTCTGCGGCTCATTGTAGATGTCCACGGGGGTGCCGATCTGCTGGATGTGGCCTTCGGTCATGACCACCACCGTGTCGGACATGCTCAGTGCTTCCTCCTGGTCGTGGGTGACGAAAACAAAGGTAATGCCGGTGGCCTTCTGGATGTTTTTCAGCTCCACCTGCATGTCCTTGCGGAGCTTGAGGTCGAGGGCCGACAGCGGCTCGTCCAGAAGAAGGACCTTGGGCTGGTTGATAAGGGCGCGGGCGATGGCGACGCGCTGCTGCTGGCCGCCGGAGAGGCTGGTCACGGCGCGCTTTTCAAAGCCCTTGAGGGCCACAAGCGTCAGCATCTCGGTCACGCGCTTTTTGATCTCCTCCTTCGGCACCTTTTTCTCCCGCAGGGAGAAGGCCACGTTTTCAAACACGTTCAGGTGCGGGAACAGGGCGTAGCGCTGGAAGACGGTGTTGACGTTTCGTTTATGGGGCGGCAGACCGTTGATGTTTTCACCCATAAAGATGACATCGCCGCTGTCGGGGGTCTCAAAGCCGCCGATGATGCGCAGCAGCGTCGTCTTCCCGCAGCCTGACGGACCGAGCAGGGTGATGAACTCATTGTCGTAGATGTTGAGGTTGATGTTGTCGAGCACAACCTCGCTACCAAAGGATTTGGTGATGTTTTTGATTTCGACGATCTTTTTCATATCCCGTCCCCCAAACGAAAAAGCAGCCATGCAAAAGCATAGCTGCTGTAAGGGACCGGACGTGCATATACACGTATAGAGCCCCGGAAAAAACAGGGCCCGGCCTCAATGGATTTTAAGAGTCTATATAGCAAAGAACACTTTTACTACTCTTATTGACCATTTCACAGATTTGTATGCTTTTACAAAACCATAAAATTTGAGCTCCCATGAAACCGTATCGAAAGAACGGTTCCCAGCTCAATCAATAAGGCAACAGAAGTTGCCGCCGCATTCCGCGGTTCTTCGGCATCCGACCCGGCTGTCCGTATGGCCTTGGCCCTGAAAGGGCGGTCGATATCTTGCTTCGGATAAACTCGGTATATCCAATTGAGATGCCTTATTTTAGCAGGATTCGTCAGGGGTGTCAATGATTACTTTTCAACAAATATCCCCACTCATGGTTGGAGAATATAGGAGATTTGATGCTGTTTCAGGTATTCTTCAAGCGCCTCATCCTCCGGGCAGAGCACCACCGCGTCGGAGAAAGACGCTGGCAGGCTTTGGACCGTTGACGGAAGCTCCACCGTTTTGAGCGCCGGGATATTGCGCTCCCCCGCCCACGCTCAATAGCGCACGTCCCATAGGATCAGTCCCTGAGCCGGGGCCGTGAAGCCCGCCTGTTCCCGGTCAAGGCTTTCAAGCGCAGCCGAAACGCTCTGGGCGCTGCGCTGCCCGCTGCCGACCTCGAGGAGCGTACCTGTGAGGATGCGAACCATATTATAGAGAAAGCCGCTGCCGGTGAACGTCAGACGCACTTCCCCGCCCGCACGTTCGATTTCAATGGCTTTCAGCTCCCTTACGGCGGATTTTTTCATGTGCTTATTCGAGCAGAAGGCGGAAAAGTCATGCTCCCCCAGCAGCAGCGCCGCAGCCTCCCGCATGGCGTCCAGATCCAGCGGGGCGGAATAAACGTAAAGATACCTCCGCTCAAAGACGTTCGGCTCCTCGCTGTTCCAGACGCGGTAGACGTAGGTTTTCTCCCGGCAGTTTAGCCTTGCGTGAAATCTGGGCGGTGCCTCCGCCAGCGTGACAGCCCCGATATCCTCGGGGAGATATTTACGTAATTCTGTTAACATAAAATTGGTGTCATAATCCGTATCCGCTTTGAAGGAGCACACCTGGCACCTTGCGTGTACGCCCGCGTCCGTACGCCCGGAGGCGGCAAGCTCCACCGGCTCGCCGAGCATGCGCTTGAGCAGGCCCTCCATTCTCTCCTGGATGGTGTTGTCGGTGTTCCCCTGCCGCTGCCAGCCGCGGTAGCGCGTGCCGTCATAGCAGAGCGTGAGTCTGAAATTGCGCGTCATAGACATCTCCTGTTTGTTTGATAAGGGCAGTTTATACGTTTTTCGCTTGTTTTGCAAGCCGCGATTCCCCTCTTGCACGATTGGGAATTTGGTGGTATCTTAGTGACGTTTCAGAAATTCACAGTTTTTTGATACATTGCCGTCTCGTTGTGGTAAAATTACAAAGTATGAATCCTGAAGAAAGCGACGGCGGAGCCTCATGAGAGAAAAACTGATGCGTTTCATGGTCGGGAGAAACGGCAACGATCAACTGAATCTGTTTCTGTATGCCGTGGACGCGGTGCTGCTCATTGCGGCGACGCTCATCGGCGGACAGGTCGGGCGCTGGATGTTCGTGGCCGTTCTGGCCCTGCTGGGCTATATCTACTTCCGCATGTTCTCGCGCAACCTCACCAGGCGGCGTGAGGAGAACGGGAAGTTCCTGCGCCTGCTCTACAGCGTGCAGGCCGGGCTCAAGATCCGCAGGGAGAAATGGGTGCAGCGTAAGGACTACAAGTTCTTCACCTGTCCCTCCTGCAAGACCACGCTGCGCGTACCGCGCGGCAACGGCAAGATCAAGATCGTCTGCCGCAAGTGCGGCAATTCGTTTACGGGGAAAAGCTGATGTTCGGGTATCTGGTTGCGGCGACAAAGGTCCTGGAAAACGAGGACCTTGCGCGTTATAAATCCGTATACTGCGGCCTGTGCAGAAGTCTCAGCCGCTGCTTCGGGCAGACCGCCCGCCTCACGCTGAATTTTGACATGACCTTCCTCGTGCTCCTGCTCGGTTCCCTGTATGAGCCCGAGGAGGAGCGTGGCGATCAGACCTGCGTCCGCCACCCCATCGAGGCCCATCCCTACGCCATGAGCGAGCTCACGGACTACGCGGCGCATATGAACATCGCCATGGCCTACCTCAAGTGTCTGGACGACTGGAAGGACGACAAGCGCTTGACCGCCTGGGCCGAGGCCAGGACCTTGAAGGCCGGGTACGAAACCGTGAAGGCGAAATACCCCCGCCAGTGCGGCGCGATCGAGCAGGCGCTGAAAGAGCTCTCCGCCCTGGAAGACGCGGGCCGTGAGGACCCGGACGCGGCTGCCGCATGCTTCGGGGCCATGATGCGCGAGATTTTTGTTTTTAACGAAGACCGCTGGGCGGAGTCCCTGCGGAACATGGCCGACGCCCTCGGGCGCTTTGTCTATCTGCTGGATGCGGCGATCGACCTGGAGGACGATGTCTCCCACGGCAGCTACAATCCCTTCCGCAGCTTTGCCGGAGACGCGGACAACGGGGAGCGCTTCCGCGACATATTGCGCATGCAGCTCGGCGAGTGCATTTTCTGGTTTGACAGGCTGCCCCTGGTGCAGGATGTGAACCTTCTGAAAAACATCCTGTGCGTAGGCTTATGGGCGGCATTTAATCAAAAATACATGGGAGAGGATCCTAAAGATGGTTCAGGACCCGTATAAAGTACTGGGCGTGTCCCCGGACGCCTCCGACGAGGAGGTCAAGAAGGCCTATCGCGATCTGACAAAGAAATACCACCCCGACCTGAACCCGGATGATCCGAAGGCCGCCGAGAAGATGAACGACATCAACGCCGCCTACGACCAGATCAAGAACGGGAACGTGCAGCAGGGTGCACCCGGCTACGGTCCCGGCTATGGCCCGGGATACGGCGCCGGCTACGGCGCGGCGGGAGCGTACCAGCAGCAGTACGGTTACAGCGGCCGGACGGATTATTACAACGCCCAGGCCCGGCAGACCGAGCGCAGCGAGTACACCGCGGCTCGGAATTTCATGCGCAACGGCATGTACCGCGAGGCGCTCAACGCCCTGTCCGGTGTCCCCGAGGAGGAGCGCGACGGCAAGTGGTACTACCTCACGGCGGGCGCGAACATGTATCTCGGCAACAAGGTCGCGGCGCTCGAGCACGCCAAGCGCGCCGTGAGACTCGACCCCAACAACGACGAATACCGGCGGCTTCTTGAGATGCTGCAAAGCGGCGGCGATTTCTACGACAGCTATTCCAGCGGCTACCAGCGTTCGGTCAACCTCAATCCGATCTGGGTGTGGCTCTGCGCCGCCTCTCTCTGCACGGGCGGGCGCCTGCCGCTTCTGTGCTGCTGCTGAGAAAGTGTGCAAAACACCCCTGCGAACTGTTGCATGTTCGCAGGGGTGTTGTCTGTTTATCCTTATGCGAGGGTCAGGTCTCCGTCCTTCACCCAGCCGAGCTTACGGCAGACGGCGTTCAGAAGCGGGCAGAGCACGGCGGGCAGCACAAAGCAGATGAGCAGAAGTCCCAGCCAGTCGAAGGCCGTGGGGCTGATGGCCTGCGCGCCCTTGGCGACAGCCTCGGCGCTCGGGGACACCCAGCCGGTCCACACGCCGATCTGACCGCACAGGCCGCAGGTGCCCATGCCGGAGTTGATGGGCGCGCCGTTCATCTCGAGGCGGAAGAGGCAGGTGGCAAGCGGGCCGGTGATCGCCGAGCACACGATGGGGGCGATCCAGACGCGGGGGTTTTTGATGATGTTCGGCATCTGGAGCATTGAGGTGCCGAGGCCCTGGGACACGAGGCCGCCCCAGCGGTTTTCCCGAAAGCTCATGACCGCAAAGCCCACCATCTGGGCGCAGCAGCCCGCGACCGCAGCGCCGCCCGCAAGGCCGGTCAGCTGCAAGACAGAGCAGATGGCGGCAGAGGAGATCGGCAGCGTGAGCGCGATGCCGACCAGCACCGACACCGCAATGCCCATCCAGAAGGGCTGGAGCTTCGTGGCCCGGTCGATCATGATGCCGAAGGCGGAGGCAGCCGTGCCGATGGGCGGGGCAATGAGCTTGGCAAGCGCCACGCCCACAACGATGGTCACAGCAGGCGTCACCAGCAGGTCGATCTTGGTCTCCTTGCTGACGGCCTTGCCGCACTCAGCGGCGATGATGGCGATGATCAAAACCGCGAGCGGCCCGCCCGCGCCGCCCTCGGCATTGGACGCCCAGCCCACGGCGGCAAGGGAAAAGAGCACCATGGGCGGCGCCTGCAAAGCGTAGCCGATGGCGACCGCCATCGCGGGGCCGGACACCGCCATAGCATAAGCGCCGATATCAACGAGCATCTGAACGCCGAGCTGCGCGCCCAGGGTCCTGATGATCGTGCCGATAAGCAGGGAGCAGAAAAGTCCCTGTGCCATCGCGCCGAGGGCGTCGATGCCGTAGCGCTTGCCGGAGAAAACAATATTTTTGCGTTTGAGAAACGCGCGAAACTTTTCCATGTTACCATCCTCCCAAAAAGGATGGTAACATGATACCCGCCGAAGAAAGCTTTGTCAAGGAAAGCCAAAAGTGTAACAAAGGGCAAATAACAGAACCGTCCCGGCGATGGGACGGTTCAAAACCTGTGGTCAATGCCGCTTTGCTTCATGATCTCGTTGGCTGTATGTCTCGATTTGATTTTTCCGTCAACAGTGACATTGGTATTGGTGATCGGGCTGAACCAGATGTCGTGATCGCCCTTGCCATGACGGACAAAATAGCAGCCGTACAGCTTCAAAACATCACGGACTTTCTTCTCATATTCAGCCATAGACCGCTACCTGATCGTTTCTCTCGGCGAGAAAGGTGATATTATATGCGGCATGCTTTTGTCCGTTCAGTTCGTTCAGCTCCGGGATCGCATATTTGACTCTCTCAAGCAGTGCGTCGAAGGACCCGGACTCCAAAACGAGACCGGGCACATCCTCACTTGTCGCTACCCAGACCTCCGCTTCCCTGTCCCAAATCATTTTAACCTTATAACTCATCGTTTGTTCCTTTCCCTCACAGCAGTCATATACCGTCAACAGTTTACTCTATCAGTATACCACATTCATTGTGGGAAATCTGTAAAACTTCATCTTTATGATACCCGCCGTCTCCCCTGTTGTCAAGCCCGGCGGAGATCCGCCGGGCTTGTTTCATTAGATATATTGTTTTCTCTCCAGCCGGTCGTACCACTTTTCAAGAAGCGGGGCGACCATGGCGGTGGCCTTCATGTCGAGGTTGAAGAAATACATGGTAAAAGTCACCACGAAGAAGCCCAGCACCACCAGCAGGAGCTTAAACAATAAACTCAATATAATTTTTTTCATAGAGCTTTCCTCTTTCCGTAAATGCCAAAATAGTATTCAAATCCGTTATTGAGGGAGCTTTGCTTCCTCAATAACACCATAGGTGAGCAAAGCGAACCCTCGCGCCGACCAAGCGCGGCGTATCACGCCTCGCCGTGCGCGATAAGCGCGAGTCAATCAAATGCGAACCGTGTTCGCATTTGACGGTTAGTATGCCTCATTGTCGGGGATGTTTTCAAGCGACGGGTCGAGCGGCTCCTCGCGCATGACGGTGCGCATGTAGTTGTTGACCTGGTCGCGGATGGCCTGGCGGGTGAAGACGCGCGGGTCACACAGATCGTGAGAAACCCACATGACATGGATGCCGCGCGCGCGGCCCTGCTCTTCAAACATGCCGTGCATGCCGGTGAGAGCCTTGCAGGACATATGCTCCCACATCATGACCACGTCCGCGTTCATCTTCTCGCACAGATCCCACAGATCGTCCAGCAGCACCTTGTAGCCGCCGTGGGTGTGGTTGCGCATGATCATCTCCATGTTCAGCATCGCCATGTCGCGGTAGGCCTGCTCGCGGTTCTCGGGCGTGTCGGTGTCGGCGATCATGTCGGTGTTGATAACAGACAGCATATCGGTCAGCGGCACGACGCCCCAGCACTGGACCATCCAGTAGAGCATGTCGATGACGTACTGCGGCTGTACGCCCCAGACGATCGCGCGGTGGCGGTATTCCTTGGCGTACATGCGCTTGGCCTTGTAGCCCTGCTCGGCAAGCTTTAAGAGCTTGTGGTCGATCTTCACAAAGTTGGGATCGCGGCCGGAGTTGCCCATATAGTTGGTGTCGTTATAGAGGGAGAAGGCCGCGCCGAAGAACTGGGGATAGGGCGTGGAGTTGATCTCCATCTGGGCGATGCGGCAGCGGGTGGCGTCGTTGACGCGCTTTGCGGCGGCAAAGTACACGTCCCAGTCCCACTTCTCGCCGGTGTGCTTTTCGACGAAGGCGATGGCGTTCTTGATCTCCTGGGCGGCGTAGTCCATGACGTCCGGCTCCTTGTGACGCAGAGGCGTGGCGAGCTGGAAGGTGGGAATGCCGTACTCGCGGTCGAGGCGCTTGGCGATGATGCCGTTGCCCATGAGGGAGCCGTCGCAGGTGGTGTTGTTCTGCACCGCGCAGCAGCCCAGGACACAGAAATCGTCCTCGATGGAGATGCCGGCCTCGGCCTCGGGCATGGGACAGACATCGCCGGGGATGCCGTACTGCTGGGCGATGTCCAGATAGTGCATGACGTTGAACTGATGGAAGATGTTGGAGGCAAACATGGTGGGCACCTCGCGCAGGATGGTGTGCACCTTGTCGCGGTCAAAGCCCATCATAAAGGTGACCATGGAGTTTTCGTCGGTGATGACGCACTTGTCGGAATAGGCCTTGTCGTTGCCGACACGGCGGTCGCCGCGGAAGCAGTTGGCGATGGCCTGGGTCACGTCGGCGATGACGAAGTTGAAGGAGGTGTGGGCGATGCGCAGCGCCTCGCCGCGAAGGCCGATGGTGAACTTGTCCATGCCGTGGGGCACGAAGAGATAGCTCATCATCCAGCGGTAGCGGAAGAAGCCCTTGACGTTGCGCGGGACCATGATGAAGCGGCCCAGCACGCTCAACAGGTACAGCCAGCGGGTGTAGTCGTAGAAGGTGTCCTTTACACCGCGCCACTCGCGCCGCGCGCGGACCTTCAGCTTTTCGTCGTAGATTTTCCCGGGGGACTGTTCACCCGCGCGGGGGACGGGATTGATGATCTTTTCGACAGTCTTCATGCTCTCCCACCTCTCTGAATATTCTTGATCTCAATGCTCTCCACAAAGGCCTGGACGCGGGTGCGCATCTGGCCGGAGGAGGAGGCTATGTTGTACGGGCGGTCGACCGACAGCACCGGGAAGCCGAAGTCCGCGTGCAGCATGGCCGAGCCCAGCGTGCGCTCGTAGGCCCAGGGGTCGCAGAACTTGACCTGCTCATAGATGACGCCGTCGGCGTTATACTCCTTGGCAAGGTCGGCGACATAGCGCTTGCGGTCGTAGACCTTCTCGAGGTTCATCATGCGCGGACACTGGCAGTTCTGGATATAGTGGCGGCAGACCTGGGTAAGGGCGTCATCCTCGTCGTTGAGGACGATCTCGGTGCGGCCGGGGTAGGAGCCGAAGCAGAAGCGGTCGCAGCAGACGAAAGCGCCCTGCTCCTCGATGAGCTTGACGAAGCCGGAATCGTCCACCTCGGAGCCCACCAGCAGGACACGGGCACGCCAGGGCTTGTCGTCCGGCACGCGTGTCCTGAGCTCTTCGAGGGTCTCCTCGAGCTTGTCAAGGATCAGGTACTTGGGACATACATAGGTAGCCAGACACAGCACATGGAACTCATAGCCCGTGATGCGCGGCTTGTCTTCCTTGCGAAATTCGCCGATCTGCCGGATGACGCGGCAGAGACGGTTGTGCTTTTCCACCGCCGCGCGGATGGCGGCGTCGGAGGTGTCCACGCCGTAATTTTCCCGCAGAGGCTTGAGAATGTGGTTTTTACACTGCAGGACGGCGAGGTTCACGTCGTTTTCGGTATTCTTGAAGGCGATCTCCATGTACTCATGGAAGAACTTTGGGTTGCCCTTGCCCATGGTCTCCAGAAGCTCCATGTTCTCGACGGCGCGGTTGATCATGGTGCAGCCGTCGGGCGTGATGACGCAGTCGGAGAAATTGAAGCCGCCCTCGATGGCGCGCTCCAGAAGGGCGCGGCTCGGCTCGCACAGAAGGTTTGTCATATAGTAGGTGGCAATGTCCAGCGACCCGGTGTTCGGTGCGGACAGGCGGATGGAGACGCAGTCGCCCAGATTCAAAAGCGGCTCCGGAACATTCTCGCAGGTGTAGGCCACGCAGATTTTCCCGTCGGCCTTGGCCTGGGCGATCAGCTCGTTATTGGCCTCCTGCAGGAGCTTTTCAAAATAGTTCAGATATTTCAGATCTCTCATGTGTCTTGTTCTCTCCCCCACTTTCGGTCGTATGTTTCCATAGCAGAAAAGGCGGATCACTCCGCCCAATGATGGATATATTTTAAGAAAAAATGAACGAATTGTCAATTGCTTGACAGTCCGGTGGGGTAAAATGGGGATGTTCACCAATCGAGGCCTGACTCATTTGGTTGATTTTAATAAGACAAAAACGCAGGATGTATAAACAGCATCCCGCGTTTTATCTTGACATTTTTTCTTGTTTATCAATCATTCAAGCTGTCATGGCTTCACGTCAGCGAAGGATCTTTCTCGGTTCATGATGAGGCAGAAGATCCTTCGCTGCGCTCAGGATGACATGACCGAAAGCAGAGGGGCCTTTATGCGATCTGTCCGACAAAATGCGGGACAACGACGCTGCTCTCCCAGCCGGTGATAAGCTGGGTAAACTGCTGCTCGGTCAGGTACTCGTCGTAGTCGCGCGGCTCATAGTTGTAGCCGTCGGTCTGGTGATAGCAGCCGTCCCGCTCGCTGCCTTCATACCAGGTCATGGCGGACTCGATGGGGGTAAGGCTGCTGCCGTAAAGACGGTTGATAACAAAGATACTGTTGCCGGCGCCGTTGGAGCCCTCGTTGAGGATCGAACCGTCGGAGCGCAGGAAGTAACGGCTGCGGGCGCGTGTGCAGGCCAGCTGCACCGGCTGTCCGTTTTCGAGGGTGTAGAGGTCGAAGATCACGATCTCGGTGTACGTCTCGTCGTTGATGCCCGCGATAATGAGCTCCTGCACGCCGTCGCCGTTAATGTCCTGCAGGGCGTAGCCCACATGAGGCGCGTAACTGATATACTCGGAGAGGTTGTTGTTGAAGGCGTACTCCGACGTTGTATTTCCAGTGGTGTAGGCGCGGTAGTAGGCGGAGATCACGGAGCCGTAGGCCGTCAGGGTATCGTCTACATAGATCATGGCGGGTGCGGTCACGGCGCTGCCGCCGGGGCCGTCAAAACGGGCCTGTACGCTCCACCCGTCAACGGAGACGGGCACATTGCTCACGCCCAGGGTATCTTCCGGCAGAACCTGAATCTGAAGGCCGGGGTTTGCGGCCATGGCCTGTTCGACGGTGTAGCTCTGTCCCTGGGGGCTGGTGAGCAGCCAGGTAAGGGATGTTGCGTTATTGGCGTGGGCAATGAACCAGGCCTTGCCGCCCACGGTCAGGGATTCGCTGGTGGGGTTCTTGGTGATGGTCACGGGGCCGTTTGCCTGCGGCTGGGCAGTAAACTGCGGCTGGGCGTTGGACTGGGGAGTGACCACGGGCTGCGCGGGCTGGACCTCCATCTGTGTCCAGCTGAGGGTCAGTGTCCCCTGCTCCTGGCCCTGGAAACGGTTTCTCTCCATGTTGCTGTAGTCGTCCATGGATATTTCGGTGCCGTTTTCATTAAAATAACGGACCGACGAGCCGCCGAGATTGTCGTAAAGCTCGTCCTTTGAGGCAAGGGTCCTGAGTTCGATCCGGCCGTTTTCGAGGCAGAAGCTGTCAAGGCCGGTCCAGTAATGGGCCGCGCCGTCGCGCATCATGTCCTCGCAGACGTAGGTATAGCGCCCGCTCACGCTGTCACGGTAGCAGGTGATGGTGTCCTTGATGATGTCGGGCCAGGCCTCGCCCTCGCGGGTATTGTCCGGGCAGCGGCTTAGCCCGGTGAAGCTTTCGTTGACCTCCCAGACATTTACCCAGGTGAACAGACCGCTGCCCTGGAGGGAAGCGGTCAGGACCTCAAGCCTGCCGTTGCGGTCCAGGTCGGTGATGGCGGAAAACCAGGTCTCGTTGCTGAGATCCGGCTGCCAGACGGCGCGGCTCCTTTCGATCAGGGCGCGCTGATCCGCCTCGGACATGGGGGCCGGGGTGGGTGCCGGGGTCGGGGTCGCGGCATAGATATCTACCGGTGTCGGCGTGGGGCTGGGGGCAGGCGCGGGCGCGGCCTGCTTTGCCGAGCAGGCGCAGAGCGCCAGGCAGCACAGAAGCAGGACCGGAAGCAATTTTAATAAAGAGTGTTTCATCGTAAACCTCCTGTGGTTTTCTGTTCAGCTCTAAGACGTTTTGATCTTGCAAATGTTCCGGGGAGAAGCTCCCCGGAACATTGTTTTTCTTATGTTATGTATTGTGCGTTTCCGCGTCGCGGTGCTGTTCGGCCTTGGCCTCATACATGTTGTGGTCGGCTTCCTCGAACATCTGCCGAAGCTTCTCGCCGCGTATATCCGGCAGGTAGGCGTGGCCTACCGAAATGCTGATGCCGCGGCTCTCCTGCTCCGCGCGAAAGGCGGCAAGCGCCGACCGGCACTGCTCCTCCGTGTCACCGAGGCGGATCGCCACGAATTCGTCTCCGCCGGTGCGGAAGACATTTTTGCCCGTGCTGTCCCCGAAGGTTTTCAGGATGCATGATGCCGCCTCACGCAGGAGCTTGTCGCCGGAGACGTGGCCGAGCTTGTCGTTTGTTACCTTGAGGCCGTCCACGTCCATGGAGTAAATTGTGAGGGAGGTATGCTCCGGCGTGTCCAGGAGCTTCTTGAGAAACTCCTCATAGGCCAGGCGGTTAGGAAGACCCGTCAGGGCGTCGGTATGCGAAAGCTCCCGCAGGTCTTCTTCCAGCTTGTTGCGGTGCTCCATCAGGTCGTCGTATGACTCGGCCAGACGCCTCAGCTCGGAAAAGCCGTATTCCTTCGGGATGCTCTCGCCCTTCTGCACACGCTCCACGCTCTTTTCCAGCGGGATCAGCAGCTTTGTAAACAGCAGCACAATCATCACGAGCATCGTGCCGATGATCAGCGCCATCAGGCCCCACTGCTGCAGGCGGTACAGGGACAGGACATTGGAAAGCCGCTGGATGCTTGCCACGTTCTCGTCGTTGACGGTGCTGACGGCAATGCTCAGGTTGCGCTGCACATCGCCGCGTGTGGACTGGTAATCAGAATCCGCAAGCAGCTCATGGGCTTTGCCGATCTTTGCCCCATCCGGCAGCTTCTCCAGCTCCTGCGGAAGCTCCAGTGTCTGAAGCGCAGGCCAGGCACTCAGGTCGGCCCCGCGGGACTGCGCCGCAAGGCGCATGGCTGTCATCTCCGTCTGCGCGCGCCCCATCACCGCATCGGCCGAGGCGTTCAGAAAGCCCGCCGCGCTGCTTTCGGGAGCGGCGTCAGCGCTCAGGTGGGCATGATGGACAGCCCCCTGCTCGGCATCAGAGCCGCTGCGGACGAGCTCCTGCATAGCGTTGAAGCTGCCCTGCACCCTGCCGAGCTGCTCAAAATAGGCATTGAGTGCGCCCTCGTCCCCGTCGTTGACGTACTGCACGGCCGTGCCGGTAAGCTGATCCGTCAACTGGGAAATGCCGCTGGACATGCCGGAC
This sequence comes from Oscillospiraceae bacterium, assembly GCA_902795045.1. Lineage (GTDB taxonomy): Bacteria > Bacillota > Clostridia > Oscillospirales > Oscillospiraceae > Limivicinus. Next base: position 109,687 of record CADBJU010000021.1, read on the forward strand.
AGAGCGAAGTTTCGCTGTGTAAACTGGGAGATTACCTGCCCCATGTTGTTGATGCGCACGGTATTGAACACGATCAGCGCGTGCATGATCAGCATCGCGATGACCGCGGGAATGATCATGCGCTTTGCGGAGATCGCAGGCTTTTTTCTGTTGTTCGTATTCTCCATTAGCTCCCTCCATTCCGGCGTCCAGCGCGCGGGAGTGGCTTCTGTTTTTTCTTCTATAATTTCCTTATTTTAATAATGATATCATATTTTGCGGAACAGTACAAGTGTTTCCCCGAAAAAATGTGAAATAATGGTATTTCCCCTGTACCTTTCCTTCGCTGTTTACATATTCTATTTGTCAAATATAGACAGATTGTCCATACATTATGCGTCACATAATCTTTCTGAAATAAGGGTGGGAATAAAGTTCAAAAAACTTAAACAAAAGACTTGATTTTTTTGTTGCATTGTACTAATATGTGTCACAGGGATATGAACATTCTGTTAATACCCAGTACAACCATTATTAATAGGAGGAAGAAAAAATGGTTAGCTTTTTCCTGTGCCTGGCCGTTCTGATCTGCGGCTACCTGTTCTACGGTAAGTACGTAGACAGCACCTTCAACCCCGACGACCGTGAGACCCCTGCCGTCGCCATCAACGACGGTGTCGACTACGTCGTCCTGCCCCAGTGGAAGCTGTTCATGATCCAGCTTCTGAACATTGCCGGCCTCGGCCCCATCTTCGGCGCCCTGTCCGGTGCCATGTGGGGACCTGTGGTCTTCCTGTGGATCACCTTCGGCACCGTGTTTGCCGGTGCTGTGCATGACTACTTCGCCGGCATGCTGTCCGAGCGCAACAACGGCGCCTCCATCTCCGAGGTCACCGGCATCTACCTCGGACCCACGATGAAGAACGTCATGCGCGTCTTCTCCGTCATCCTGCTGATCATGGTCGGCACCGTGTTCGCAGTCGGCCCCGCCGGTCTGATCGTCACCCTGACCACCAACAGCGGCCTGAGCGGCATCCTGACCAACAAGGTCTTCTGGCTCGCCATCATCATCGCCTACTACTTCACCGCGACCTTCATCTCCATCGACAAGATCATCGGCAAGATCTACCCCGTGTTCGGCATCTGCCTGATCATCATGGCTATCGGCGTCTGCTTCGGCACCCTGACCAGCGGCGAGAAGATCCCCGAAATCTTCTCCAACTTCCGCAACATGCACCCCAAGGGAACCCCCATCTGGGCCTTCATGTTCATCACCGTTGCCTGCGGCGCTATCTCCGGCTTCCACGCCACCCAGTCTCCTCTGATGGCCCGCTGCCTCAAGAGCGAGCGTCAGGGCCACTTCGTGTTCTACGGCGCCATGGTCGCCGAGGGCATCATCGCTCTGATCTGGGCTGCTGCCGGTGTCACCCTGCTGGGTGTCGACAAGCTGTCTGAGATGGGCGGCGGCAACAACAACACCGTCTACACCATCTGCACCATGACCATGGGCAAGATCGGCATCATCCTTGCCATGCTCGGCGTTATCGCCTGCCCCATCACCTCCGGCGACACCGCCTTCCGTTCCGCCCGTCTGACCTTGGCCGACTGGCTCAAGCTCGATCAGGACAGCGCCAAGAACCGTCTGATCCTCTGCATCCCCGTGCTCGGCATCGGCGCCATCCTCGGCTTCGGCAACGCCCTCGGCAAGATCGACTACCAGATCATCTGGCGTTACTTCTCCTGGTCCAACCAGACCCTCGCCATGATCGTCCTCTGGGCCGGCGCCATGTACCTTGCCCAGAACAAGCGCAACTACTGGATCTGCGCTGTCCCCGCCACCTTCATGAGCGCTGTCTCCATGACCTACTTCATGATGGCCGGCGAGTGCATGGGCCTCATCGCCTTCTTCAAGAACAACGCCAAGGTTGGCTACCCTGTCGGCCTCATCTTCGCCGTCGCCTGCCTGGCCCTGTTCCTCTCGAAGGCTAAGAACGCCGCTTCCAAGGCTGCAAAGGTCGCGTGATCCACGGCCCTTGCGTAACGGTAAAACATAAGCAACACAAGGGGCTGTGAACATTCACAGCCCCTTATCTCTTGCCATCGTATAGTCCTTTTTGTCATACTGTGCTCTTTTTGTCAATCTGAGCGAAGCGAAGAATCTTCTCATTTGTCCCTCAATGCGGGAAAAATCCTTCGCTTCGCTCAGGATGACAGGCCCGGGCCTTTTCTTTTTCGCATATATTTGATATAATCTCAACGCAAATGCACAATCAGGAGGAAACCGACACATGATCATCACCCCCTCACCTATCGGCAGCAGGACACTGACGCCGGAGGTTTTGAAGGCTGACAGAAGGGCCAGCCGCAAGTTCGGGCCCTGCGGCGTCGGCAAAGAGGCGCTGTACATGGGCACCAATTACATTGACCGCTGCTTCTACATTCCCTGGAAAGAGGTCAAACGCGTATTCAAGCGCGTGGCCATGAGCCAGGGCGCCTATACCGGGCACGGCGCGTTCGGAGCGCTTGCGTATCTGGTAGTACAGTTTGGCAACGGCAAGGAGAAGCAGAGCCGCTTTCGCCATGAGGCCGATGTGGACCGGCTGCTGGCGGTCGTCGAGAAGGAGCACCCCGGCATCCCCACCCATTCCGCCAAGGCCGAGCGCAAACTGGCCGACGCAGAAGCCAGGGAGGAAAACCGCTATCTCAAGGAGCTCTCCCCCGAGGCCGAGGACGCCGTGCATGAGATCAGTCAGGCCAAGGTCTATCTTGAACAGCGCCCCTCGCTGTCCAATGTACTCGCCGCCGCGGCAAAGCAGAAGCGCATTGTGGACAACATCAAGCCCAGCTATCGGATCGCGGGCATTGTGATGGCGGTCGTGAGCATCCTTGCGGTGATCTACGGTGTCTGGGCGCTGACACAGCATCGCACGGCGGCGACCTATTTCCTGCTGGGCGGCGCGGCGCTGTTCTTCTTCGCCCTGTCGGCCAACATGCTGCCGAACAAGTGGAACAGCAAAAAGCGCGCGCAGGAAGACTGGGACACGGCCCTGCGTGAGATGCGGGAATATCTAGCTGAAAAGCCGGACTTCCCTGTGCCCGCGCAGTACGCGCACCCCATCGTGCTCGAGCGTATGATCCGCGCGCTGCGTGAGGGCAAGGCCAAAACCACGGCCCAGGCCTATACCACCATGAAGAAGGAGCTCAAAGCCCTCAACAACACCGTCAAGGTCTCTCAGGAGGAATATGACGAGGTCGTGAAAATCAAGCCGCTGTTTCTGGTATGCGAATATAAAGACGAGGTTTAGTCAGGTGCGAACAATGTTCGCACCTGAGTACTCGCGCTTATCGCACGCGGCGAGGCGTGATACGCCGCGTTTGGTCGGCGCGAGGGTTCGCTTTGCTCACCTAAGGTGTTATTGAGGAAGCAAAGCTCCCTCAATAACGAATATAAATGTTTTGTCATTATATGGTAATTTTTATCCTTACACACAGAGGTAAATATCATGGATCAGCTTTATACTTTTCTTGAATCCGAAGGCGTAGACAAGAGTTTGCTGGAGGGCGTGAAGGCCTTCCGCGCAAAGTACCCCACCGAGGCGGAGAATGCGCCGCGTGTGCCCGACCCTGAATACTTCTACTACGGCAAAAAGACCTGGGAGCTGGCGCTGGCCGCCATCCTCGCCGGGAAGAATCTGCTGCTAGCCGGGCCCAAGGCCACCGGTAAAAACGTACTGAGCGAAAACCTGGGGGCCTTGTTCGGACGGCCTGTCTGGAACGTCTCCTTCCACATCAACACCGACGCCTCCTACCTCGTCGGCACGGACACCTACGACGGGAATAAGGTCTCCTTCCGCCCCGGCCCCATCTGGCTGTGCGCGGCGAAGGGCGGCTTCGGCATCCTTGATGAGATCAACATGGCGAAAAATGAGGCGCTGGCCGTGCTGCACGCGGCGCTTGACTTCCGCCGCAGTCTCGATGTGCCGGGCTATGAGAAGACCGACCTCCGGCCCGAGACCCGCTTTATCGCCACGATGAACTACGGCTACGCGGGCACGCGCGACTTAAACGAGGCGCTGACGAGCCGCTTTGCGGTGCTGGACATGCCCATCATCTCCGAGGAAAATCTGCAGAAGCTCATCTCCCGCCGCTACCCCGGCATCAGCGTGAAGATCCGCGACCAGCTGGTGAAGCTGTATGGGGAACTGGAACGCAAGGCGGAGAGCGCGGAGATCTCCGATTCCGCCCTCGACCTGCGCGGCCTGCTCGACGCCATCGCTCTGATGGAACAGGGCCTCAGATCCGGCGACGCGCTGGATATGTGCATCGTCAACAAGAGCTTTGACGCCTATGAACGCGGCCTCATCCGCGATGTGATCAATGCCCGCATCCCCGCCGACCTCACGCGCGAGGTCGTTTTCCCGACATGATTAAGAAAAATTACACCGGCTCTGCCCGCAGGGCCCGCAACATCATCTGGAACGCCGCCGGGCGCTATGACTTTGACCCGCCCTTCATGGCCTTTTTCGCCAACGGCCACCCCGATCAGTACTTCAACATGGTCGTGGGCTTCGTGCAGAAGTGGCTGGACCTGCCGCGGCTGTGGGACTTTTTCCTCAGCTACGAGGGGGACCGGCGCGCCGACGAGCTTGACGATCTGCTCTGGCTGGGCCTTGAAAACTGTGTGTACGAAAAGGAACTGAAGGAGCGGCCCATCCTGGAAAGCCTGCGGCGGGAGCGCGGCAAGCTCTTCTTTGTGGAGCAGCAGCAGATGTCCGTGCAGCAGATGGAATACCAGAGCATGCCGGTCTACAACCAGCAGGAGTACCGCTGGGCCAGCGTCTGCAATCGGCGCACGCCCCTGCTCTCCGCACGCGAAAAGCGCATGGCCCAAGCCCTGCTTTTCTCCGGCGAACTGGACACGGACGGTGTGATCGCCGCCATGCAGGCCTTCCTCCAGGACTTTTTCCGCATTACCCCCGGCGAGACCACGCAGAAGCACCACAAGGCAACGCCGCTTGCAAAGCTCCTGCTGCGGCATGAACATAAGCGCCGCGACCGTCTGCTGGTGCGCGTTGGCACCGGCGAAGGCGACCACCCCAAGGCCGTGCAGCAGCGCCACGCGGGACTCGGGCGGCATGTGGGGCCGGGGCCGGAGGATGAGGAATACGTCCGCGCGGTTTTTGGGCGTCTGTGCCTTTCCGATCAGGAGATGCGCATTCTGGAAAACGAGCTGTGCGTCGGTGACGACGGGCTGTGCCGCCTCTGGGTGACAAAGGGCGAGCTTTCCGATACCGCGAACAAGGACGCCCTCGAGGTGCGCGAAAGCGCCGTGCGGCAGAAGGGTCTGAACGAACGCTTCTGCGCCGACAACGCAGCCATGATCGAGGGCAGCGTCCGCGCCCTGGCAACACGCATCGACACCATCTTTTCCTCTTACTTTAAGCACATCCCTGAGGAGTCCAGAGGCGGACGCATCCGTTCCGAGGCTGCCTGGCGCCTGCCGGTGCTGGACGACACGATGGTCTTTCTCAAGGACGGCGAAGAGACGGAGCCGGAAATCTGTGTGGATCTGCTGCTGGACGCCTCCCAGTCCCGCATGAACTCTCAGGAGGTACTGTCGGCGGAGGGCTACATGATCGCGCGAAGCCTTGAGAAGCTGCACATCCCGGTGCGTGTCTGCGCCTTTCGCAGCATCCGCAGCTACACGGTACTGGAAATTCTCAAGGACTGGCGGGACCACGACTGCCGCGGCCTTCACCGCTACTTTGCGGGCGGCTGGAACCGGGACGGTCTCGCCGTCGAGACGCTTGGACGGCTCAACGACGCGCCGGAGATGCTCGGGAAACAGCGCATCCTGCTGGTGCTCACCGACGGCAGTCCCAACGACTCCACGCCCCTCCCCTCCTCGGGTCTCATCATGGAGCGCGAGTATGAGGGCGAGGCCGCGGTCAGATCCGCCCAGGACGCGGTCAAGCGCCTGCGGGAAACAGGCGTGCGTGTCGGCGCGGTTTTCCACGGCAACACCGGCCATCTTGAAAACGTGCACCGCATTTACGGCCACGCATACGTCCGCATCCAGAAGGCCAACCAGCTTGCCCAGGGCGTGGGCGATCTGCTGCTCATGCTCCTGCGTGAAATGCGCACGGATTGATTGTTTTTTTTGAATATCGCAGCTGTACTGCTTAATTCCCGTCATTTTGAACAAAGCGAAGGATCTTTGTCCCCACTTGTACCGCGAAAAGATCCTTCGCTCTCGCTCAGGATGACAAGGAAAGGATTTCGTGTTAAAAAACGCAGGGGCCGATCTCTTGATCGGCCCCTGTCGTATTCTTTATGGAATTTTTATGAAACGCTCGCGGTTTCTTTCTTTTCTTCCTTGTTGTGGCCGAAGATGCTTTTGATCACCTTTGCAGCCGTGGCTAAAACGATGCGCAAATCTGTGCCGATATTCCAGTGGGCTATGTACTCCGTATCCAGCTTGACGATCTCCTCAAACGACATGGTGTCTTTGTTCGGCTGGATCTGCCACAGACCCGTAAGCCCCGGCTGGACGGACAGGCGCGCGCGGTGCCGGTACTGGTATTTCTCCCACTCGTCCGGCGTGGGCGGGCGGGTGCCGACAACGCTCATATCCCCCTTGAGCACGTTGAAAAACTGTGGGAACTCATCCAGGCTTGTGTCACGGATAAAGGCGCCTATCCCTTTCTTCCGGGTCCCGTCGGGCAGGATGCGGTTGCCGATCACGCGTGGGTCAAAATCCATTTTGAACATCATGCCGTCGGCATGGCTGCTCTGCTCCGCCAGAGCCTTCTTTCGCGCCTCCGCGTCCGGGTACATGGAGCGGATCTTATACATCTTAAACCTCTTGCCGTTCTCGCCGATACGCTCCTGACAGAAAATCAGCGGGCCCGGAGATGCGGCATAAATAAACGGTCCCAGGATGATCAGCAGGAACACCGCCGCAATGCTTCCGAAAAAGCCGACGATGACATCAAAGCTGCGCTTCAAAAAGACATCGCGCGGGTTCATCATGTTGATACTGGCCGTCAGGACTTCGTATCCGCCGAGGTAGTTGATCATCTGCTTGCTCTCGTCGATGCCCTCGATGCCCACAAAGATGTGGATCGTCATGGCCATCTCCCGGCACTGAGCCATCAGCTTCTGCACAGCGGGCGTCTGTGAGGCATGGAAAAAGAACACGTCATCGATCCAGTTGTGACAGATGAAATCCGCCGCATCGTCGAGGTTTGCGACAACAGGGACATCCTCGATACTCTCCCCCCTCGCGTCCCGATCCGACAGCACCAGGCCGACCAGGTTGAAGCGGATGAAGTCATAACCTCGCACGCGCTTCAGTATCTCATGGCTATAGGCGCTGTCTGTGACGATGAGGAGCGTGCGCTTCGGTTCTTTGGATTCGCCCAAGCGTCGGCGCAGTTCATTTTTCCAGATCACTCGCGTACTGTAAGAGATGAGGAAATAAAGCACACCGGCCCAAATCTGCATAAAACGCGGGTACGTAACATCTGCGTTACGAATCGCAACAGCAAAGAACGTGAACGCAAGCAGCAGCAGTCCGTGGCGCACCGTGCGGAATATCTCGGTCGCATAGCCTCTGGTCACGACCCGCTCAAATGAGTCAAAGATAATGATGACCATAAAATCGATCACAAGGAGCATCACGGCAAAGCTGCTTTTATTTGGATCAAGGAAGGGCTTTCCAGCCGCCTCCGTGATCTGGAAGGAGAGCTCAAGCGCGATGAAAAGGGAGAAAAGGTCCAGTATGATGAAATCCAAATGCTTGAGCCAACCGCGAATGGCGATTTTATACATATTGCTTACCAGCTTTTAGTAATATCGTATGATATATATACTACCTTCTTTCGGAAGTTTTGTCAATACGGTAACGAAACTGAAACAAATTTCTCAGCATGGATATAAGAAACAGCCCCTGTCATCACTGACAGGGGCTGCGTTTTAATTGGCTTGATGGTTGCTTTGGAAGCAATCCGTCACGCGATATTACTCGTTGATGCCGATAACAACACCGGAGCCGACGGTACGGCCGCCCTCACGGATAGCGAAGCGAAGGCCGTTCTCGATGGCGATGGGGGTGATCAGCTCGACGTCCATGTCGACGTTGTCGCCGGGCATGCACATCTCAACGCCTTCGGGCAGGGAGATGACGACGGTCATGTCCCACATCCTGCTGCAGGACGAGTCGGTCAAAAGCGTATTCGACCGCTACGGCATCGACTTTGACTCCAGGCGCGACGAGCTGCAGACGTACAACAGCGAGTCCTTTGACAAGCTCAAGGCCGGGGACAAGCTGCTGATCCCGCTGATCTGGGATTGAGCCGATCCCGGAGCCATAAGGGCATGGCTCCCTGAACATGCTACTATTCCTCCATACCTCCATAAATGCCGCCGGGTAAAACCGGCGGCGACTTTTTTAAACAATCCGGGCTTAACCCCGTGGCGGTACTGCTTATTCTCCTTGACGGCTGAATACGCTTGTGTTATTCTGAAAATGCTATTATATTTATATAAAGGAGGAGCACCAATGAAAGCGGATCAGATCATAAAAAACGCCAGAATCTTCACAGCGGACAAGAGCAAACCGACAGCAACCGCCCTCGCGGTGAAGGATGGAAAATTCATTTATGTGGGTGACGAGGCCGGTCTTTCTGCGTACGAGGGAGAGGTCACGGATCTTGGCGGGAAATTCATCATGCCCGGTATTATCGACAGCCATGTCCATGTGACCATGGGAGCCGGATACGATCTGATAGGCGTAACGGGATTCGGGGAAATTATTGTTTGCGAGAGCAAGCAGGGTGCTCTGGATTTTATAGCGGATTATATTCAGAAACATCCTGGCCAGGACCGTTACCGCTTCATGCTCGACAAAAAGCACCTGAAGCAAGACAGTATCACCAAAGAGGATCTGGACGCGATTTGCCCTGACGGGGAACTGCAGATTCAGGAGGCGCAGGGGCACAGTATCTGGGTGAACTCGAACATTTTAAGGAAGCATGGTATCACGGACGATATCAAGGATCCAGTACCGGGCTTAAGCTTTTACGTGCGTAAGGACGGGCATGTGACCGGAGAAATGAGCGAGGGCGCGACGGAGCTGCCGATCATTCTGGACACAGCAATGGATAAGCCGGATTCGGCGATTGACGCTGCGCTTCAGCGCTGGATCGATTTTTGTGTCAGTGTCGGTGTTTCAGGGGTCTTTGACGCCGGTATCCCCGGATTTCCTGAATTTCATGAGCACGTTTATTCTCGCCTCCGCGAGCTGGATCGGCAGGGGAAGCTTCCGATCTATGTCGACGGCTGTTATGTCATCTCGGCAGCCTGGGAGGTGGAAGAGGGCATAAAAGAGCTGAAGCGCCTTCAAAGGGAATACAATACGGAGCACATAAAGATCCATACCTTGAAGATTTTCATGGACGGCACGCTGAAGCTCCACTCCGGAGCTATGGTGACGCCCTATGTGGAAACCGGGGAAAAAGGGTGCACCGCCATGAATCTGGAGGAGCTTGTGGCGCTTCTGAAGGTGCTGAATAAAGAGGGACTGGATTTCCATGCGCATACCGTCGGCGAGGCGTCCTCCCGCCTGGTGCTGGACGGCGTAGAGCAGGTAAAGAAAGAGCTGGGAGACGATTTCCGGATCAGGGTCGTATCCGCTCATCTGCAGATTCAGGATACTGCGGATCTGACACGCTTTGCGCCTTTGGGCGTGATTGCGAACTTTACGCCCTGGTGGCACGCTGATGATGTCAACGTGTATAAGAAGCTCTTCGGCGAGGAACGCGGTGAATTGCTGTATCGCTGCAAATCGGTCTGGGACAGCGGAGCCCTGGTTTCCTGGTCCAGCGATACTATCGTATTCATGGATTTTTCAACCTGGAATCCCTATCTTGGCATGGAAGTCGGAATGACGCGCAAAGTTTCGAATAAGACGAAGATACCCCCGATCGAGATGTTCGATTATATCTTCCCGCCCGCCGATGAGAGGATGGGGATTGAAGAAATGCTTCTCGGCTACACGATCAACGGGGCAAAGCAGCTCGGCATCGAAAAGACGAAGGGCTCCATCGAGGCCGGTAAGGACGCGGACTTCCTGGTATTCGACAACAACCTGCTCACGGCAGAGCACGAGGGATTCAGCCATAACCTGCCGCGGGATGTGTATTTCTGCGGTAAGAAAGTAAACTGATATTTTGCGAAGGATAAAAAGAGCGCGGCCCGGGTGGGTCGCGCTCTCCTGCTGTTTATTTACTTTGGCTTACGCCGTGGTAATTACTCGTTGATGCCGATAACAACACCGGAGCCGACGGTACGGCCGCCCTCACGGATAGCGAAGCGGAGGCCGTTCTCGATGGCGATGGGGGTGATCAGCTCGACGTCCATGTCGACGTTGTCGCCGGGCATGCACATCTCAACGCCTTCGGGCAGGGAGATGACG
>CADBJU010000022.1 GCA_902795045.1 Oscillospiraceae bacterium
CCATCTGCGCTTTGTATTCCTCGTATGTTGGATGATACATGCAAGAAGCATAGATTGAGAATGCTTCTTCTGACAGCAGCCATTCTGTATTCTCGCATACTGCAACTTTCATGACTGTCCTCCAAATCCCGATTTTCAGATCAAAGGTGCTTTTATAGTTTGCTCATAATTGGAATCAATTATCACGACCTGTTCTGCGACATGCTTAAAGCCATTGATCCCTTGATTTCAGGGCTTTTGTGGCCTCTCTTATGTATTTCTTGTCAGCAAAACCACCGTCTCCACATGCTCGGTAAACGGGAACATGTCCACGGGCTGGATGCGCTGTACCTTGTAGCCGCCCTGGGTCAGGACGGCCAGATCCCGCGCCAGGGTCCCGGGGTCGCAGGAGACGTAGACCACGCGGGAAGGCGCGGTTTTCAGAAGGGCGCGCAGGAATTTTTCATTGCTCCCGGCGCGGGGCGGGTCCATGAATACCACGTCGGGGCGGATGCCCTCGCGCACGCAGCCCAACATGTATTCGCCCGCGTCCCCGGCGGTGAACCAGCAGTTTTTGAGACCGTTCAGGCGCGCGTTTGCGATGGCGTCGCGCACCGCGTCGCGGTTTACTTCCACGCCGATGACCTGTCTGGCCTTGTCGCTTGCGGTGATGCCGATGGTGCCGATGCCGCAGTAGGCGTCCAGCACCGTCTCCGTCCCGGTGAGGGCTGCAAGCTCCACCGCTTTCCCGTAAAGGACCTCGGTCTGGACCGGATTTATCTGGTAAAAGGAACTCGGTGAAATGCGGAAGCGGTGAGAGCACAGCGTGTCCTCGATCGTGCCGGGGCCGTACAGCACCTTTTCCCGCTCGCCCAGCACCACGGGGCCGAAGCGGTCGTTGATGTTTAATACCGCGGTGGTGATCTCCGGGTGCGTTTCCAGAAGCTTTTTTACGAAGGGCTTCTGCGTCGGGAAGATGGGCGATGCCGCGACCAGGACCACCATGACCTCCCCGCTTTGAAAACCGCGGCGCACCAGCACATGACGCAGGAAGCCGCGGCCTGAGCGTTCGTCGAAGACCTGGATCTTAAAGTCCCGCAGCATGCGGCGGATATCCACAATGATGCGGTCGGCGATCGCGTCCTCAATGAGGCACTCGTCCACCGGCACGATGCGGTGGCTGCCCGGCTGGAAGACGCCGGAGACGATGTGCTTTTTCTGATCCAGCCCGAAGGCCGCACAGACCTTGTTGCGGTAGTGAGTGGGGTCGTCCATGCCGAGGATGGGCTCGACGTGACCGAATTTTCCCAAAAGGGCGATCTCACGCCCCTGCTTGCGTCTAAGCTGCTCGGGGTAGGGGAGGGTCTGCAGCTGGCAGCCGCCGCACTTTTTGTACAGCGGACAGGGCGGCGTATAGCTCTGTTCCATGCGTATCTACCTCTATTTACTATAGTGGATTCATCTTACCATAAATCCCGTTATTTGCAAGCGCGCCCTTGCATAATGGCGCGGTTTTTGCTAAACTGTCCCTGTTGTAAACAAGCTCTACCCGATCCCGGAGGCGCATATGATTCGCAGGCTTTTCAGACAGATGATGGTCACGCAGATCGTCTCGTCCATGACGGTGACGCTGTGCATGCTCATCGACAGCATCATGATCGGACAGTTCCTCGGCACCGACGCCATGGCCGCTTACGGCTTCACCCAGCCGGTGCTGCTGGCCTTCGCCGCGCCCGGCGCGATGATCTCGGCGGGGGTGCAGGTGGTCTGCGGCAAGACCATGGGCAGCGGCGACCGGGAGGGCACCGATGCCTGCTTTACCGTTTCGGCGGCGCTCACGGCGCTGATCGCCGCGCTGGGCCTGCTGGTCGTGCTGTGCTTTTCCGGGCCGATCACGACGCTGCTGGGCGCGGGGGAGCCGGGGCCGGATAACCCCGTATACAAGCTCACAAAGGACTACCTGACCGGCTTCATGCTGGGCGTGCCCGCCTTTCTCGCAGCCCAGATCATGGTGCCCTATATGCAGATGTCCGGCAGCCGCAAGCGCCTTGTGGCGGCGGTGCTGCTCATGACGGTGAGCGACGTGGCCTTCGATTTTCTGAACGTGCTGGTCTTTCACGGCGGCACCTTCGGCATGGGCCTTGCCTCGAGCCTGAGCTACTATGTGGCGGTGCTGGTGGGCATCGGCTACTTCTTTAGAAAGGACTGCCTGTTCCGCCTGCGCCGTGACGGGCTGCGCCGCGGCACCCTGCGGGCCATCCTGGCCGAGGGTATCCCCACGGTCGTCAATCAGCTCTCGCTGGTGCTGCTGGTCTTCCTCTTCAACCGCATCCTCGACGCGGTGGGGGACACCGTGGCGGTGGCGGCCTACTCGGCAGTCTCCACGGTCAGCAACCTCTGTTACGCCTTCTCCTCCGGCATCGCATCGGTGGCGCTGATGCTGGCCGCCATGTTCGCCATCGACGAGGACCGCTCCTCCCTGTACGCACTGGTGCGGACCATGTGCCGCTACGCGGTGACGGTGCTGGCGGCGGTTACGCTGGTGGTGCTGCTTGCGGCAGGGCCGCTGGTCGCGCTGTTTCTGGATAACGACGCCGAGGCAATGGCACTGGCCTCAAAGGGCCTTCGGCTTTTCTCCCTGTGCCTTGTGCCCTGCGCGCTCAATACAGGCTTTAAGTTTTACTATCAGGGCATCGGGCGCGTGCGGCTGATGGAGCTCATCTCCGTGCTGCAGAACTTTGTCCTCCCGGCGCTGGCCGCGTCGCTGCTCAGCCCCCTGCTCGGGGCGACCGGCGTGTGGATCGCGTTTTTGTGCGGGGAGAGCGCGGCGCTGCTGTTTATCTGCGTGCACGTCTGGCGCGTGAACAAACGCGTGAGTCTCAGCCACGAGGACTTTGCCCTCCTGCCGCCCGGCTTCGGCGCGGCGCCGGGGGAGTGCTTTGAGCGCTCGGTACACGCGCTGGAGGACGCCGCCAAAATCTCCGCAGAGGCAACCGACTTCTGCCGCAGCCACGGGCAGAGCGGACGCATGAGCTTCCTGGTGGGCCTGTGCATCGAGGAAATCTGCTGCAACATCGTGCGCTACGGTTTCCGGGACAGAAAAAAACACAGCGTGGATGTGCGCCTGGTGTTCCGTGACGGCGCAGGGCTCATCCGAATCCGCGACAACTGCGCCCAGTTCAACCCTGTCCACTACATTGAGCTCCACCGGCAGGACGACCCCACCGCCCACATCGGCATACGCCTCGTGATGGCCGAGGCAAAGAACGCCGTGTATCTCAACTCCTACGGGCTCAATAACCTGACGCTGCAAATATAAGAAAAGCTTACGGCGATTTCGTTTTGACGCGAAATCGCCGTTTCATCTTTATTCCGTTATTCTCCTGCACTCGAGGTAATAGCGCTTCTCCTGCGCATGTCCCATGGAGAAGGTCTTGCGCGGCAGGACGCCGTCCATCACAATGCCGCGGAAGAAGTCCTCCTTGGAGATGTTGGGCAGCAGGAAGGAGATGGCGTTTTTCTGCCCGGTCAGCGCCGACGCCGTTTCCTCACCGTGGATGTAGTCAATGGCGCCGCCCTGTTTCCTGAGGAAGGCGTCGAGGAAGGGCTGCAGCACTGCCACCGGCAGCGCGCCGCTTGCGGTATCCAGGAAAATCATGCCCTGGCGCTGCCCGGCCTGCCAGTCCACCGGCGTGCCGCCGGGGGCGCAGACAGCGGTGATGTCACTGAGAAGCCTGTCCACCGGCACGTCGAAGAGCAGGCGGTGGATGGGCTCAAACTTCTGCGCCTCGTCGCGGATGTTCTGCAGCTCCACCATCGCGTAGCGGGAGGGATGCCTTGTGCCCGCAAGCACTGGGTTTGCCGTCTTGAGCGCCTCCCAGCAGGTTTTCGCCGCGGCAAGGGAGTGGTTGCCGTCGCCCACCGCGTAGCAAAGGGGCGCTCTGCCCGTGCCGGCAAAGCGCGCGGCGGTCTCCGCCTCGTAGCGCTCCACTGCCGCACGGAAACTCTCCGCCGCCGCACCAGAGACGAGGCGGCCCGTGATGTGCCCGCCGCCCTGCATGAGATCAAAGTCGTAGAGTGTCGGAAGCTCCGCTTTGCCCTGCTCCAGACCGTCCAGCACTGTACCCTCTGCGTCGTCCATCAGCAGCAGCACATGACTCGTCTCCAGCGCCGCGCCGCTGCGGATGCGTAACCGGGGCGGGATGCGCTCCACCACCGTCTGCTCGGTGGCGCGGACCTTTGACTGCGCATCGCTCAGATAGCTGTATTCCTCCAGGTCGATCACACCCACCACGCCTCGGCGGACAGAGCCATCGAACAGCGTGCGCTCCACATAGACGAAGGCATCGGGGTAAGCTTCAAAGACATCCCCGTCAAGATACCGGCGCATATGGTCGTTGATGGATGTGATGCGCCCGGACGTGTCGCCGCCGAGCTCGGCCTCCGGGAAGATGATGTGATAGGCCGAGGGCTCCTCGCCCACACGCTCACGCACCTGGCGCCAGTAGTCCGGCTGGGAGGTGAACTGGTCGCAGGCGATCACCGCCCAGTTTTCCAGAAGCTCTGCCCGGGGAATCAGCAGCTCGGATGCCTGAAATACAGCCATGTCGATCTCTCCTTGAATCATTTTTTGCAATTATAGCATGAGCTCCCGTAAAAAACCATGGAAAATATGGAGATATCCCGCCGCCTCTTCCGCGCATATCCATTGCAAGCTTTGCGCTTTTGCGCTAAGATAGGGACATGGAGAAGAGCCTTGTCAAAAAACGCGGCCCCGCCGCCATCTTTGCCATGTGTCCCGCCGCGCATGTGATCGCCCTGCTCGGCGCGTGCGTTGTCGCGCTGTTCTTTGCCCTGCGGCATGACACGGAGAAAATGCGCTTTCTCTCCCTGAACCTCGTGCAGCCGCTGCACCGCGTCCTCGCCCGGCTCACGGCGCGGCTCCCGTTTTCGCTGGCCGAGTGGCTGTATGCCGCGGTCATCGGCGGGGCGCTTCTGTACATAGCGGCAGAGCTTGTGCTGCTCGTCCGCCGCCCGGCGCGGCTCCGGCGGCTGTACCGTCTGTTCATGCGGCTTGCGGCGCTGGGACTGGGGGTGTACGCGCTGTTCTGCGTGCTCTGGGGCGTGTACTACTACGGCGACGATTTCATCGCCCGCAGCGGGCTTGAGCTGCACGATATCTCCGCCGAGGAGCTTGAGCTGACGACGCTGTACTTTGCGGACCTGCTCAACGATTATGCCACCCGGGTGCCGCGGGACGAAAACGGCCTGTGCCGCACCGACCGGCAGGCGGTGCTGGAACGGTCCCCCGGGATCTTCCGCGCGGCGGCACAGCGCTTTCCCTGCCTCACCGGACCGGAGGTGCCTGCCAAGGGGATGTTCTTTTCCCGCGTCATGAGCATCATCGACTATACGGGCTTCTTCTGCCCCTTCACCGCCGAGGCCAATGTCAACATGGATTTTCCCGAGGCGCTGTTTGCGGCCGTGGTTGCCCACGAGCTGTCCCATCAGCGGGGCGTCGCCAAGGAGCAGGAGGCGAACTTCGCGGCGGTACTGACGAGTCTGGAAAGCGGGGATCCGGACTACTGCTATTCGGCCTGCCTGTTTGCCTATATCCACCTGGGAAACGCTCTCGCCGGGGTAGACCGTGCGGCGTTATCGATGATCGACGCGGGGCTATGCGACGGCGTGAAGGCGGATCTTGCGGAAAATAACCGCTACTGGGCCGCGTTTGAGACGCCGGTGCAGACGGTCACGAATACCGTGTATGAGGGCTTCCTGCAAAGCTATGGGCAGACGCTGGGCCTGAGAAGCTACGGCGCATGTGTGGATCTGCTGGCGGGCTACTACGGCGGCCTTGCCCGCGCGCGTTTTTCAAGTGTGGAGTCCGGCGCTGCCGAGGGCAAATAAAAAGAAAAAACTTCTTGACAAATCCCGAAAAGCATGTATAATAGCTATGCGTTTAGCGGGATTGTGTAAAGGTAGCACAGCGGACTCTGACTCCGTATGTGAGGGTTCGAATCCTTCTCCCGCTGCCATAAATCGCCTTGAATTGTTATGATTCAAGGCGATTATCTTTATTTTGCGCCGCTTTTCCTTCAAAAATGTTACCGCCTTATTTTTCTGACCCTTATTTTGACCCTTATTAATTTCAAAAAGCCTCGCACGTATTGTACTGCCTGGGACAGATTGGCACTCAGCATCATTTTGGAGACGCACTCGAAAATGGCCCGGAAAAGGCCTTTTCCGTTTTTCAAGGACGTAAACATGAGTCCGCCATCTCTCAGCGGACGCTTTTGCAGCTGCTTGTTTATGCGGATCACGCCTCGGCGGAAATCCACACAGTCCTAGGTATGCGCCTCACATGGGCCAAACAGCAGGAGGCGCAGACTGGCGTCAAGCTGAATATCGAGCCCGCTTTCACTGCATAGAGTAAATACCCATGAACGAAAGAAATCAAATCCCATCCGATGCGGAGTGGTACGAGTGTTCATAACGGACTCAATCAAAACGAAATGATCCCGGCAGCGGGCACACATGTTTCAAACTCTGATAAGGATTAAGAAGCCTTCCTTCCCGAGGCTTACCGCCCGTAGAATTCCAGGAAGCGTTTTGTCTCCTCACACTGCGGCACAGACAAAAGCTGTGAGGTTTGGCCCTGCTCGATCAGCTTCCCGCCCTGAAGAAAGAGCAATCGATCGGAGAGCCTGCGAGCCTGCCCGATGCTGTGTGTGATGAGCAGAACGGCGCAGCCGGTCTCGGCGCAGTACTTTTGGATCAGGCCCTCCGCGGCAAGCGTGGATTCCATATCCATGGCGGCGGTCGGCTCATCCAGAATCAACAGTTCGTAGCGCTTCATCAGTATGCGGCACAGCGCCATCCGGGCGGTCTCACCGCCGGAGAGCTTTTTTGCGCTCTGTCCGGCAAGGGAGTCGATTCCCAGCTCCTTCATCAGTGCCCTTGCACGTGCGTGATCATTCCCGTTCTGCAGGATATTCTTCTCTGTGCTCATCCGAAAGGGAAAGCTCTTTTGCGGCAGATAACCCACGGAGACGCCGGACAGAATTTGCCTTTTCTCATCGGCGCGTTCGATCCCGGCCAGGATCTTCGCAAGTGTGGATTTCCCACTTCCGTTGGGTCCGATGACTGCCGTGATGCACGCCTGCGGAAGCTCCAGCTCCGGCAGGGAGAGTACAGTACGCCCCGCGTAGGTTTTGGTAAAAGCTGTCGTCTTCATCGGCTCAGCCTCCCCTGCATCACGCTAAGTATAATATTCACAAGCAGCGAGAGACTCAGCAGAATCAGCCCCAGGGCGATACCCAGTGTAAAGCTGCCGCGGTTGGTGTACATCATGATGGCGGTGGTCATCACATTGGTTTTCCATGCTATGGCACCGCCGACCATGGCCACGGCGCCGACTTCTGCGATCGCGCGGGCGAAGCTCAGCAGATAGGCCGAGAAGATCGAGTACAGGCATTCGTTTATGAGAAGCCTGTATTCTTTGAGCCGACCGAAGCCGAGGCCCTTGGCGGTCTCGCGCAGGGCGGGCGCGGTATCTGCCACAAAGGTCTCCATGACCCCGATGATGATCGGCGTAATCAGCACGACCTGGGCCAGGATCATCAGCTTCACCGTAAAGAGCCAGTGGAGATGCCGGAAAGGCCCAACCCCCGAAAAGAGCATATAGAACAGCAGACCGCAGACCACCGGCGGCATACCGATGAGCGTGCGGTTGAGCACCAGCAGCACCTTCCGACCGGGGAAGCGCTCTGCCCCGAACAGGATCCCCACGGGTACACCGATGAGCAGGGCAAGGACCGAACTCGTCAGACAGACCCTGGCTGTGGTCGAGAGAATATTCAAAAGCTCAGGATCAGCCGAGAGGATCAGCTCGATCGCCTTACGAACAGAAGAACCCATAGAAAACCCCTATCGCCCCTTCGGGGCACTTCCCCCGGAGGGGGAAGCTTGTTTTGAACAGCCGCGGAGATAACTCCGCGGCTGTTATTTTACTTCATCTTAGCTTACAATTCAAGGTATCGCGATTATCCCATCACGCCGTCGTTAGCGACAAAGGTCAGGAAGGTCGCCTTGTCGGTGAGGATGTACGCGCCCATCTGTTCGGCCATGACGAGGCAGGCACCCATGCCGGTGTTGGCGGAGATGTACCAGTCGGTGTAGTCCTTGAAGCTCTCGGCCTCGGCCGTGATGCCCAGCTCCTCCGGCCAGAGGCTCAGTTCCTTGGTGTGTGTGCCGGAACCGTCACCGCGGGAGATAAAGGTGTACTTGCCGTCGGCAATGGCTTTGAAGGCGGCCTTGACGTCAGCGGCGTCCTTCACGCCGGCGGGGTCGGCAGACGGGCCGCAGAGCACGAAGAAGTTGTACATCCAGTTCAGGCGCTCATTTTCCATGCCGTCGATCACATAGGAGAAGCCATCGGCAATGAAGGCCTCCTCCTGCTTCTTGGAGTGAACCAGGATCAGATCGGCGTTGCCCATCTTGGCGTTTGCGATAGATTTGCCGGTGCCGGCGGAATAAACCTCGACCTCGTAGCCGTACTTTTCCTCAAAGATGGGCAGCAGGTAACCCAGCAGGCCGGAGTCGTTGACAGAGGTGGTGGTGGAAAGGCGGATCTTTTTGGTCTCCTCGGTGGCAGCGGGGATCTCGGCGGTGGAGACGGGACGTCCGTCTTTGAGATAGAACAGGTACTCGCCGTACTCTTCAAAGCCGTAGTTGGCGGCCAGGGTCTGGCCCTCCTCGCTGAGCAGCCAGTTGATCAGAGCCGCGGCGCCGACCGTGTTGATCTTTACATCGCTGACCGGGTTGCCGTCGGCGTCGACCCAGGGGGCGTCGGGATTGACGGCCAGCAGGCTGTAGTTGTTGATCATGTCGTCGTCCGCTTCCTTGAGGATGCAGGTATCGACAACCAGACCGTCCGCCGAGGCGGGAACAGCCGACAGAGAGAGGACCATAAGCAGAACGATCAGCAGAGATACAAACTTTTTCATATGCGTTTCCTCCATAAAAAAATTCCCCTTCCCCGGACAGAGCGCACGAAAAACCGTGCCGCTTCCGCACCGGAAAAGAGGCTCGTCCACCGCTTTTCGAAAGCGTATTCGACTGTAATCAGTTTAGCATTGTTCGTTTGCTTATTCAATCATGTGTGAAAACGGATTGTGCCAAACAGCACGAAAGTGAATGAAACAGCATGAAAAACTTGCTGTGCAATTTGCCCTTGCCGTTATATGATAGAGTCAGCGACACCATGGGAGGCGCTTATGAGAATCTGTGAGATTTGGGGGATCACGCCGGAGAGGATCCGGGAATACCTGCTTGAAGAGGAAAATCTATACATGACAGAACCTGATTGCTATTCCAACGGAAACGTCACGGTCAGCCTGAACATTCTGCCGCCGCGTGTCCTGGGCGCATTTGCCTTCCCGCAGACACAGGTCATGTTTGAAGGCGGCGACAAAGAGACAGAATCGTTCCACCGTCGCTTTGTTCTGCGCTTCATCTCCGCGGGAGGATAAATCTGCGGGCTGCAGCTTATTTCGCTGCAGCCCGCGTTTTTTGTTCACTCGTCCACGCCGACCATGACGTTGCTGGCCTTGATGACGGCATAGGCTGTGCCGCCGACTTGAAGGCCGAGCTCACGGATCGAGGACATGGTGATGACGGAACTGATGATGTTCCCGCCGCCGATATCCAGCTTTACGATCCCGTTGACCGCGCCTTCCTGGATCTCCACGATCGTGCCCTTGAACTGATTTCTCGCACTGAGTTTCATAATAATTTCTCCTTTTCATTGAATATACGGATAAACCCGTACGTTTACGAAAGTGAAGCACCGGCCTCATGCCCGACGCGCTGCGCCTGGGAAGCAGCGGAATCCACAATGTCGTGTACCCGGCAGCAGTTTCCCGCAAGGCTGAGCCAGGGGGAAGCATCAAGTTCCCGCACAAGCGCTCTCTCCGGGATCAGGCCCAGTGCCGTGACGAGGGTGTCGCAGGCGATATACTCCCGCTCGCCGCTGTCCAGATGTTCGGCAGTCACGCCGGAAATGCGGCCCTGCCCGTGGATCTCCCGCACTGTCATGCGGCAGCACAGCGGGATATGGTACGCCTCCATGCAGCGATGGTAATTTCTCGCCATGCCGCCATAGGTTTCGCCCTGCTCCAGAACGGCGATCACATGCTTTCCCTCCAGCGAGAAGCGGCGGGCCATGATCATGCCGAGATCACCGCTGCCGAGGATCAGCACCTCGCGGCCCGGATTCTGATGCCGGAGGTTGATCATCTCCTGCGCCTGTCCGGCGGTGAAGATTCCGGCAGGGCGCGTCCCCGCGACAGGCAGGGCGCCGATGCTTTTTTCCCGGCAGCCCGAAGCGAGGATCAGACGCTCGAAGCGCACACGGCTTACACAGCCTCGGCGCGATAAAACTGCGGCTTTATCGTGAGAAACGGAGAGCACCTCTGTACCGAGCGACAGACGTACGCCGGTGCCTGCAAGCGCCGCAAGGAGGCGCTCGGTATACTCCGGACCGGAGAGTTCCTCACCGAAGGCTGTAAGGCCAAAACCACGGTGTATGCACTGGGGGAGCACACCGCCGGGAATGGCTGACCGGTCTGCAAGGAGGATATCCCGGCATCCGGCGTCCCAGGCGGACAAGGCTGCGGAGAGCCCCGCGGCCCCCGCGCCCACGATCAGCAGCTTAACATGCTCCATTGTATATCCTCTCCGTGCCCTTGCCGTCTTTGGTGACGGCGCTTTCCGGCATACGCAGCGCCTCGGAAAGCAGCGCCGCGATCTTCTGCTCACAGCGCGCGCCCTGGCAGCACCCCATGCCCGTACCGACACGCCGTTTGACGCCGTCCACCGTGCATGCTCCGCGGCGGATCGCTTCAAGGACCTCGGCGCGGGTGACATCCTCACAGCAGCAAATGATTTCGCCGTAATCGGCCTCTGCCGCGGCAAGCTTCCGCCGCTCGTCAAAGGACAGGACGTGTGCTTTTGGAATGGCACGGCGGATCGGATCAAAGGCCTTGTTTTCTTCCGCGTGCAGCTCCCGCGCCAGCGCTGCTGCCACGTATTGGCCGAGCTCCCGCGCGCAGGTCAGGCCCGGGGTTTTGATCCCGATCAGGCTCCAGAAGCGCTCCGCGGGGTGTTCAATGCAAAAGCTGTGGATACTCCTCCCGTCCATCTGCTCGGGGTTGGGGCGCACAGCCGCAAAGGAACGGATGGTCCCGTCAAGGTCGAGACCGGGCAGCAGACGCGACGCCTGCTCTCTCACCCAGAAGAGGCCGCCCTCTGTCGTGGCGTAATCGAGGGTGTTGTCCCTCTCGAACGGGCCGAGAAGAAGACTTCCTTCGACAGTCGGGACAACGGTCAGCCCCTTAACTTTTTCTTCCGGCTCATATTCCAGAATATGCGTGGGCTTGCCCACGCTGTTTTTGTCCAGCACCAGATAATCGCCCGCCGTGGGAACGATGCGGACGGAGGGCGGGAACAGCAGTTCCTGCACCCAATGGGCCGCAAGGCCCGCGCAGTTGATCACCGCGCGTGTACGGATGCTGCCCCGATCCGTCTCCAGCAGGTAGCCTTCGGCGTCACGGTGAAGAGCTTCCACTTTTGTGTTCAGCCGAAGCTGCACCCCATTGTGAACCGCGTTTTCGCAGGCGGCGATCCCCAGCTGCCAGGGATTGACTGTCCCGGCTGTCGGAGAAAACAGCGCATGCCGAAGTCCCGGGGCAAGCCCCGGCTCCATGGCGTAAACACGCTCGGCGTCCAGAAGCCGCAGACCGGGGACGCCGTTTGCCTCCCCGTTTTGGAGCTTATTCCTGAGCACCGCGTCGGCCCTCGGCCCAAAACTCAGCATCAGCGAGCCGCAGCGGGAAAAGGGGACATCCAGTTCTTTGCAAAGTCGATCAAAGGCTGCGTTTGCCCGCACGGTCATCTCGGCCTTTAAGGTCCCCGGTTCGTGATCGTAGCCCGGATAGACAACAGCGGTATTGGCGCGGGAGATGCCGGTGCACACATCCTCCCGCGCCTCCAGAAGGGCAATGTCCAGTTTCCGGCGGCTCAGCTCCCGGGCGGCAAAGCAGCCCAGAAGCCCGCCGCCGATGACAGCTGCATCAAAGCGTTCCATCTCAGAAAACGTCGATGATCTCGCCGGGGCGATCGAGCGTATAGCCGCCCATGGCCTCGATGCGCGCGCGAAACGCCTCGCTCTTGAGCGTTTTCACAAGCTGCCTGACGAGGGTCGTTCCCCAGGCGGATTCCGGGATCAGCAGATCGTATTCCTCCAGACAGATGGGGAGGAAGTCCAGATCGTAGAGTTTTGCCGTGGAGTAGATGCCGAGCCCCGCGTCGGCGGAGTTCCCGGCGATCTGCACGGCGACGGCGTTGTGGGTCATCTCCTCGCGCTCATAGCCGTAAATTCTGTCACGTTCCATGCCGTCTTTATCGCAGAGATAATCCATCAGGATACGAGTGCCGGAACCCTTTTGACGGTTTACATAACGCACACCATCCCGGGCAATATCCGCGAAGGAGCCGATGCCGAGCGGATTGCCCTTCTGCAGCATCAGGCCCTGCTGCCGACCCACGCAGCGCAGCAGATAGACGCCGCCGTGGGGGAAATATTTTTTGATATAGCTGCGGTTGTATTCACCGGTCTGGGTATCGAGCAGATGGATCCCCGCCGCGTGGGCTTCGCCCCGGCGGACGGCCATGATCCCGCCCATGGAGCCCACATGCGCGGAGCTGAGATACAGGCGGTGGTCAGCCCGGTGCATGAGATCGGAAAGCTCATCCATCAGCGGATCATGGCTGCCGATGACTACAAGGGTGTTTTTCAGGCGGTTTTTGGAGCCCAGCAGGCGCACGCGCACCTCTTCACCGGCGGTGTAGCCCTCGGTGCCCTGGGGCACCTCGATGATGCCGTCGGCCTTCATGAAGGAGGAGACCACGCCGCTGCCGCGGGGCAGAGGGGAGGCCATGAGGGTATTGCCCACATAGCCCATGCGCACGCGGACATATTCCTGATATTTAAGCCCCGATACCACCGGCCGCGTGAGCTTTGCGCGAGTGCGGCTGCCGCTGTCGCTTTCCCGCTCATACCAGCAGTCGATGAGCGGGCGCAGCAGCTCTTCGATGACGATGATGCCGGAGACCGGATAACCCGGCACGCCGAGGATCGGCACCGCGCCACGGGCGCCCAGAATGGCAGGCTTGCCAGGTTTGATGGCAATGCCGTGGTACAGAACCTCACCGACCTCGCGCACGGCGGCGGTGGAGTAATCGTCCCGCCCGGCGGAGGAACCGGCGTTGAGGATCACCATGTCACATTCCTCCGCCGCCTTTTGCAGCGCCTCCCGGATCAGATCATAGCGGTCCGGCACGATGGGATAAGTCACCGGCACCGCGTTCCATTCCCGCAGCATGGCGGAGAAGATGGAGGAATTGAATTCCAGAATATCCCCGGGCTTCGGATCGGCACAGGGCGGAATGATCTCATCGCCCGTGGGGATGATAGCGACACGCGGGCAGCGGATGACCTCCAGCTCACCGACGCCGCCCGCGATCATGGCACCGATGGCGGCGGCGCTGACCTCCATGAAGCCGGGCAGAATCATTTCACCGGCGCAGATATCCTCGCCGATCTGGCGGATATGCTGCCAGGGGGCGGCGGGGGCATGGATGGTGACACTGCCATCGTCATTCTGCAGGATGTCCTCCACCATGATCACCGCGTCACAGCCCTCCGGAATGGGATCGCCGGTGTCCACCACAATAAACTGCCCCGGCCGGAGCGTCACAGGCGTGGTCTCGGTGGCGCCGAAGCTGTCCTTCGCGTGCAGGGCCACGCCGTCCATGGCGCTGGCGGCATAGTGGGGGGCATTGATCCTGGCGTATACGGCTTTCGCGGTGATGCGGCCGTATGCGTCAGATACCGGGATCGTCTCTGTTTTTCCTGCAAAGCCGTTTTCCCGCAGCTTTTTCAGATACTCTTTTTTCGCTTGATCCAGCGGAACATTGGTCAGATATTCAAAAGCCATTATGATCACCTTTCCTTATAGGCTCCCCTGTAAGGGGAGCTGGCATGGCCGACCGGCCATGACTGAGGGAGTAATATTATTTCCAAAATACATCCACAGCCGCATCCTTCGGCAGACCCTCGCAGTCGCGGCTAATCATGAAATATCCGTCCGCGCCCGCAAGCTGGGTAATGAGACCGGACTTGGAGTGGATCGGCACGGCGGTCAGCTGATCGCCGCGCTTTTCGAGGCGGCAGACGCTCACCTGCGCGCGCCCGTGGTTTGCGCCGATGCTTTCACTGAGCCGTGCGCATACCGGATGGTCGGAGACTTGTCTTCCCTCCAGGCGCGCAAGGAGCGGCAGAACAAAGAGCTTCGCCACAAAGTATGCCGCGACCGGATGACCCGGCAGCCCGATCAGCGGCTTGTTCTCAGCCCGTCCCAGAATCGTGGGCTTGCCGGGCTTGATGGCGATGCCGTGCAGCAGGAGTTTTCCGAGCGATTCGATGATGCGGCAGGCCGCGTCCTTCACACCGGCGCTGCTGCCGCCGGAGAGGATCACCGCGTCACAGCTTTCCAGCGCATCACGGACGGCTTTATGCAGCAGGGCTTCATCATCCGTGATGATCCCGTACTGTACCGGCTCCGCACCGACTTCACGCAGCAGCGCCGTGAGCATCGGCATGTTCACGTCCCGCACCTGTCCGGGGCCAGGGGTCTCGGCGGCAGGCACGAGCTCGTCCCCGGTGGAGAGAACGCCCACCTTGAGACGTGGCCTTACCGGAACCTCCGTCCTCCCGATCGCGGCGAGCGCACCGATATCCTGGGCGCGCAGCACCTGGCCTGAGCGCAGAATGACCTTGCCGGGGTACACGTCGTCCCCGCGGAAGATGAGATTCATGCCGGGCGCGCCGGGCTTGAGGATGCCGATGGTGCCGTCGCCGTAATCCTCGGTATATTCGATCATCACCATGCAGTCTCCACCCTCGGGGATCGCGCCGCCGGTGGGCACATAGGCGCACTCGCCGCGTTTAAGTGTAAGCTGTGCATCCTCTCCCATTCTGACCTCGCCCCCCAGCTCCAGGATCGCGGGGATCGCGTCGGAGCAGCCGAAGGTGTCGGACGCGCGCACGGCGTAGCCGTCCACCGTGGAGCGGTCAAAGTCCGGCACATACTCCGACGCCGTGATGTCCTCCGCAAGGACACGGCCCAGGGCATGTTCGAGCGGGACAAGCTCCTTCCTGTCAAGGGGCCTGAATTCTTTTTCGATCAGCCGGTAAACCTCCTCCGGCGTTTTTACTTCCAGCACGCTTCACACCTCCGCCACAATCTTTCCCAGATCGCGGTAATCATTCCCGGAAAAGTGGCGCAGCTCCTTCCGAAAGGCATCACTGCGCAGGATATCCAGCAATTCTTCCCCCTCGGTGCTTTCCAGCAGCTCCCGATGTACGACCAGATCAAAGCGCTCCTGCAGCAGGGGAATGAAATCCAGCCCTTCGATCTGTCGGGCGATGCGCTCCGTTCCGATGGCGAGGTCTGCCTCCCCGTCCGCGATCGCCGCAGCCATGGTCAGGTGGGAGCGCATTTCACACTCATAGCCGCTCACCATGCGCTTATCCAGTCCCATGCGGTGCAGCTGCTCATCCAGCAGCACACGAGCGCTGGAACCGGGGCGGCGGTTGAGAACGGAGATGTCCCGCCGCGCAAGATCGCGCCAGCCGCGGATCTCCTTGGGGTTGCCGGCAGCAACGTAGAAGCCCTGGGCACGATAGGAGATGTTGATGAGCGCGGCGGGTATGCCGGGCAGCAGCTTTTTCACAAACGGGGCGTTGAAGTCCTTCTCCGTCACGTCGTACAGGTGGCAGGCCGCCGCGTCCACGCGTCCTTCATAAAGGGCGAGAAGCCCCTCAAAGCTGTTGAGATAAACGCGCTGTGCCGGGATTGAGTGCTGGTGCAGATAGTTTGCCAGAATATCCAGCACAACATCCTGCCCGGAGATCACGAGCCCGCCTTCCTCCTGTACCGGGTTTAAGAGCGCGCTGTGCACCTCGATCCTTTTGACGGGCTGTACGCTCTGTTCATGGCGGGAGCGGGCGATGTAGGCGTCCACGTCATCCTGTGTAAAGCGGACCTTTCGGCCGATCTTGTAGGAATTGATCTCGCCGCGCCGGATCAGCTCATAAACCGTGGATTTGCTGATGTGGAGGATGTCGGCGACCTCCTGTGTGGAAAGCGATTTGTTCTGTGCCAAAGGATCACTCCCTCAAAAAAACAATGAATCCGGTTTGTTGAAATAATTATAGCGTTTTTATAGCAGCTTAACAAGGGCAGGAAGAAATTTTACAATATTTTTTTTCGCATTGTTTCATATCATTTCGCGCAGGTTTCGGCTTTGCTGTGATCCGGGCAAACACGTATTCATCCCGTTTCACACGGAAAAACCGCCGCTTTCTGTTCTGGTGCTTTTCATCGGCTATAATACAGGTAGGAAAGTAGACCACTGATCATATAAACAATCTTACAGGAGGTAATTTCATGAGCGACGCATACTATGAAAAAATTGCCAGAATCAACCTGACCACCGGCGAGATCAAGGTCGAGCCGCTGGATCTCGAAACAGCCAAGAAGTTCATCGGCGGCCGCGGTCTCGGCACCAAGATTCTCTACGATGAGGGTGTTGCCACCGTCGATCCCCTGTCCCCGGAAAACAAGCTCGTTTACATCACCGGCCCCATGACCGGCTCCAATTCCCCCTCCTCCGGCCGCTACATGGTCGTGACCAAGTCCCCGCTGACCGGCATGATCGCCTGCGCAAACTCCGGCGGCATCTGGGGTGCCAAGCTGAAATTCGCCGGCTGGGATGCGCTGATCGTCGAAGGCCAGGCTCCCGACTGGTGCTATCTGAACATTGAAGACGACAAGATCGAAATCCTCGACGCGAGAGAGTACCTCGGCGTTTTGAGCGAAGAGCTCGACGACAAGCTGAAAGAGAAACACGGCGCGGAGTGTTCTGTGCTGAACATCGGCCCCGCCGGTGAAAAGCAGGTCCTGCTGGCCGCTGTCATGAACGACAAGGACCGCGCTGCCGGCCGTTCCGGCACCGGCGCCGTCATGGGCAGCAAGAAGCTCAAGGCCATCGTCGTCAAGGCCACCCGCAAGCAGCTCGACGTCATTGCCGACGTGGATGCGCTGAAGGAAGCCAACAAGCGCGCGCTGAAGATCCTCTCCGACAACGGCGTCACCGGCCAAGGCCTGCGTGCTCTCGGCACCGCCGTTCTGGTCAACATCATCAACGGCATCGGCGCTCTGCCCACCAAGAACTGGCAGGAGAGCTACTGCCCCACCGCCGATCAGTTCTCCGGCGAGACCCTGGCAGAGAAGTATCTCAAGAAACCCGGCGCCTGCTATCACTGCCCCATCGCCTGCGGCCGCGTGATCAACCACGGCGACAAGGTCGTCGGCGGCCCCGAGTACGAACCCCTGTGGGCCTACGGCAGCGACTGCGGCAACGATGACCTGTATACCATTGACGAGTGCAACCGCCTGTGCAACGAGTACGGTCTGGACGCCATCGGCGTACCCTGCACCATCGCCGCCGCCATGGAGCTCTATCAGCGCGGCTATATCAAGGAAGAGGAATGCGCCGGCGTTCCCCTCGAATGGGGCAGCAAGGAGGCCCTGGTCGAGTGGACCAAGCGCATGGGCGATCCCGAAACCGAGCTTGACTGGCTCATGTCCTCCGGCTCCGCCCGCCTGTGCGAGCACTACGGCCATCCCGAGTACTCCATGAGTGTTAAGAAGCAGGAGATTCCCGCCTACGACGCCCGCGCCATTCAGGGCATCGGCATCAACTACGCCACCGCCAACTGCGGCGCAGCCCACGTGCGCGGCTACATGATCTCCCCCGAGGTCCTTGGCCTGCCCCAGCAGCTCGACCGCACCGTCACCACCGACAAGGCCGCATGGGCCAAGACCTTCCAGGATCTGACCGCCGTCATCGACTCCATGGGCAACTGCCTGTTCACCTCCTTTGCTCTGGGCGCGCAGGAATACGCCGACCTTCTCAACGCCGCCACCGGCACGAGCTGGACAGTTGAACAGCTCCTTGAGATCGGCGACCGTATCTACAACATCGAGCGTATGTTCAACAAGGCCGCCGGCATGAAGCCGGAGGATGACCGCCTGCCCAAGCGCCTGCTCACGGAGCCCATCACCAACGGCCCGTCCAAGGGCATGCTCTCCCAGCTCCCGCTGACGCTGCCCGAGTACTACGCCGCCCGCGGCTGGGTCAACGCCTTCCCGACCGACGAGACCCTCAAGAAGCTGGGTCTTGACGAGTGCGTCGGAAAATAAGTACAATAACCCTGAGGGGGAGGCTTTCCGCCTCCCCCTCAAACTTTATTCATTCTAAGGATGTGATCCCATGATCGAAGTACGCTTTTTTGCCACGCTCCGGGACGGCCGCGGCAAGATCACCCAGGTTCCCGCGGAAGAAGCTTCCACCGCAGGCGATCTTCTGCGCCGCTTTGAAATCCCGCCCGAAGAGGTTGCGATCCTTCTCATCAACGGCTTCCATTCCAAACCGGAGAATCCTGTGAAGGACGGCGACGTCATCTCCCTGTTCCCGCCGGTGGGAGGCGGCTGAGCGATGGAAGAGCGGTATATTCGCAATCTCGGTGCCCTGACGGAGCAGGAATGCGCCGCCCTGCGCACAAAGACCGTTTTCGTGGCAGGCTGCGGCGGCCTTGGCGGCTATCTGATTGAAATGCTCCTGCGCCTCGGCGTGGGGGAAATTCACGCTGCCGACGGCGATGCTTTTGAGGCTTCAAACCTGAACCGGCAGCTGCTCTCCTCACCGTCCTCTCTGGGAAAGCCCAAGGCGGAAGCGGCGGCCATGCGCGCAGAACTTGTAAACCCGGATGTGCGTTTTGTTGCAGTTCCCCAATTTGTGACCGAGGAAAACGCGGCGGAACTCATCCGGGGCAGCGATGCTGTGCTGGACGCTCTGGATAACATTCAGGCGCGCCGTACGCTCGCCCGCGCGTGCGCGGAGGCGGGTATTCCGATGATCCACGGGGCGATCTGCGGCTGGAGCGCGCAGGCGGCCGTCGTCATGCCGGGTGACGATCTCATCGAAAAGATTTATCCGGAAGGCGTCAGCCTCAGCAGCAAGGCGTCCCTTTCCTTCACCCCGCCGTTTTGCGCCGCTTTACAGATCGCACTTTGCACCAGACTTCTGACCGGGCGTCCGCTGGAAACCGGGCGCCTCTATATGGCGGATCTTCTGGATATGGAACTGGAAAGCCTTTTCTGATCTGAACATGGAAGAACAGATTCAAAAACTGTATGTAGAGGCATCCTCCCGCTGCAATCTCGCCTGTAAAATGTGCTTTCGGCACAGCTGGGTCGGCGAGCGCTTCGGCGATCTTGACCCGGAAGTATTCGAGCGCGTGATGGAGGATCCTGCCCTGCAAGATACAAGGACTGTCTTCTTCGGCGGCATGGGGGAGCCCCTGGTACATCCGGAGCTTGCCCGGATGGCAGCCCTCGCGTCAGCGCGCGGGAAAAAGGTGGAGCTTGTCACAAACGGGACGCTGCTCAACCGTGAGAGAGTCCAAGAACTGCTGCATGCCGGCGTCTCCCGGATCTGGGTCTCCATCGACGAGCTGTATGAAAACTACGGCAAAATTCAAATCGGCAGCGACTTTGGGTTGGTCCTCGGAAATCTGGAGACCTTCAACGAACTTCGGAGAGGAAGCGGCGTCCGCCTCGGCATGACGGCGGTCGTCATGCGGGACAACATTGCAAGCCTCCGCCGTATCAGGGAATTTGCCGAGCATTTTGAAGCCGACGACCTGAACCTGAGCCACATGATTCCCAACCGTGCCGAGGATATCGAACAGGCGCTCTGGGCCATGTGCGACGTGGCAGCCATCAAGGCCGTTACCGACAAAATCAGCTATTCCCGGCGCTTCGAACGGCTTGATATGGGAACCGAAATCCCCATGTTCAAGTTCTCTGAGCGCTACAAGGAGCTCTTGTTCCCGGATGAGGAGAGCCTGCAGGAGGCGGAACTCTTTTCCTGGAAGGGAAAGCCCGTCACCCGCCGTACCGACTTCTGCCGTTTCATCGAAGAAGGTCATTGCTTCATCCGTTGGGATGGAGATGTGTCTCCCTGCATGGGGTTGCTCCACACGGCGGACACCTATCTGGGCGAACATAAGCGCCGTATCCGGCACCACTCCTTCGGAAACGTCTCCGGACAGAGCCTCGGTGAAATCTGGAACGGTGAAGAGTATCGTGCCTTCCGTCAGCGCGTACACGAATTCAAGTATGCTCCCTGCCTCTTTTGCGGCGGCTGCGAACTGCTGGAAGAAAACAAGACAGACTGTATCGGCTCCCTCGCCCCGACCTGCGGCGGCTGCCTGTGGGGCCAGGGCTTTGCCGTGTGCCCTTAGCGTAGCTCTACGGTCCGGTAATCCTCGTGATACTTGCAGGAGGACAATGCTACGGGCAAGGTCACGGATGAGTTTTTCATGCAGTTGAGCCACAGGTATGAGGTGGAGCAAATGGAGCTGAAAAGCAAGGTCTCTGACCTGCACAGGCAGCTTGCAGAGATGGGCGCCCGTGGACTTGGCAGTCAAACTTGCAACTTTGCAAGTTTGACTGCCAAGTCCAATATACCATGTGTGTCCGTCAAACATATTGCGGTTGTGTCGATTCGTATTGTCCGCATTCTACGCATTTAGGCACCCGGAAAGCCGCATATATCAACGACTTCCGAGTGCCTGATTGGTAAGGGGTATGCTTTTATATTCCTTGGCTTGGCTGAAACGTGACTCAGATTTCCCTCATTTGTCCTTCGGTCAGCACATCCATCATGATCTTGGCTCCCAGTTTGAAGGCATAGCAGAAAGTCTCGCAGTCTGTCAGCACGTTGACTTCCCGCTGGGCTGTCATGAATTCCTCAAACAGCTCCGACTGCTCATCGTCGAGTGTTTCGTTCAGGGCGTCGTTGGCCTCCACGACTTCGTGCAAAGCTCTGGCATACTGGCTGCTGCGCTTGAAGCTGCGCTCGCTGGGATGCACATCTCCTAAATAAAGGTCTTCAAGTATCAACATCCGGAGCCTCCTCAATGTAGATCAGCTCGTTTAAAATGATTTCTTCTGCACGGGCTTGAATACTGTTCATCTGCCTGACCCACTCCATCTGATCGGCAGTTTTGAGGGCTTCAGTAACCCCCTCGCGTTCTGCCATTTGGCATGTGAGAAGCTCCATACGCCCGTGGCAGGCGCGGTCAATCTCCAGAAGATGGGGATAAAGCTGCCCAGACAACAACAGCTCCGAGAAAATGATCGGATGCTGCTCTTGCAGATATCGTTTCCGCATTCGCCCATACTTGCCGATGGGCTCGGTTTCGGCCACGGATAGATTTGGGATCAGGTATCCGTTTTCATTTCGATATGTTCCGCCGAGTTCTTCAAAAATGCTCATGTCATAACCTCCGTTTTTGACCCTTATTCTGACCCTTTACAGGTTGAGACTAAACGGAATCTTTGGAATAATTGGTACAGGTAGACGCTGAAATATGACAATTTAACGGCTTTTAACGGTTAAAAAGTGACTATATATGTACCCTCGCATCTTCGAATCCTTCTCCCGCTGCCACTTTTAAGCCTCAAATCCAATGGATTTGAGGCTTTTTTCTTTGCTTTGTGAACTTTTCAAAAAACCTTGCACAACAGGGCGGGAGGGAGTATAATATATTGTCATGGTATTTTTGAACGGAGGAGGGAAGGACTTGAAAAAAACGTTCAAGCGCTGGTGGGCGCTGGCGCTGGTGCTGGTGATGGTGTGCGGCGTGTGCCTGCTGTTCTCGACGCGCAAGCAGGGCATGTTCATCGACGAGATCTACACCTACGGCCTTTCAAACTCCAGCTATCACCCCTTCCTGTGTACCTCCGGCGACCGCTACGGCAGCATCGGGCACACCACCGTCACGCGGCAGGAGTTTTTGGACTATGTCAGCGTCAACGGCGACGAGGGCTTTGACTTCGGCTCGGTCTATTATAATCAGGTCAACGACGTGCACCCGCCGCTTTACTACTGGCTGTTCAACATCGCCTCTACCTTCGCGAAGGGCACCTTTTCCAAATGGACGGGCCTGATTCTCGACGGGCTTATTTATCTGGGCTGTGCCGCGATGCTGTATGCCCTGGTATTAAAACTCGGCGGCGGGAAATACAACGCCGCGGCCACGGCGGTGCTGTATGGGCTTTCCACGATCGGCCTTTCCACGATGATCATGATCCGCATGTATGTGCTGCTGACGCTGCTGACGCTCGTGCTCATGTACTTCATCGCCGATCTCATGGAGCGCTTTCGCCCGCGCACCTGCGTGTTCGTGGGCCTCACACTGCTGGCGGGCCTCATGACGCAGTATTATTTCGTCTTCTACGCCTTCTTCCTGTGCGCGGCCTATGTGCTGTGGGCGCTTTTGAAGAAACAGTATAAGGCCCTCGCCTGGTTCATCCCCTGCGCGCTCATCGGGGCCCTGAGCCTGCTGCTGGTGTTCCCGGCGGCGCTGCGGCAGCTGTTCTCCGGGGAGCTGGTCTCCGGCGAGAGCGCGCTGGACAACCTCAAAAACGGGGCGCTCTACGCGGTGCGCCTGCGCACCTTCCTGGGCTTTGCCCGCCACGGGCTCAGGGCCGCGATCTATACGGGCCTTATCTGCATCGGCGGCCTGTGCGGCATCTTCCCTCAGGTGCAAAGCGCAAGCTTTGACCACCGCTTCAACTGGAAGTGGCTGGTGCTCCTCATCCCGGCTTATATCACCTTCGTGCTGGTGGCGGTCATCTCCCCGGTGGACGAGCCGCGTTATATCTATAACATCATGCCCGCCTTCGTGCTGACGGTGAGCTTTTTGCTGTACCTGCTGGAGACGACGCTGGGTAAGAAAAAGATCAGCGATACAGTGCGCGCGCTGGTGTTTCTCGCGGCGGCGTGCCTGGCCCTGTGGCAGGCGCGGACCGTGCCGCCGGATTATCTTTACCCCGAGCACGCGGAATACAACCGGACGCTGGAGGCTTACGCGGACAAGCCGTGCGTGATGTTCGCGGCCCCCACCGCAGCCTTCATGCCCCTGACTGAGGACCTCATCCAGCTCAAGATCTTCCCGGAGGTCTATGTGACCGATCAGGAGAGCCTGGAACCCATGCTCAAGTACGTGGGGGACGCGGACGAGGCGGTCGTGTATATCGACACGAGCGTCTTCTGGTCCAGCGGCTATGACGCGGACGCGCTTTTGAAGCGCATTGCCGACGAGACCGCTTATCATAAGGCCGAGGAGCTTTTCACCACCGGCCTTACCACAACCTATCTGATTTCCCGATAAGGAGGGATCCCTTTGCTTTCTGTTGTTCTCCCTTCCTACAATGAAGAAAAAATGATCCCCATCGCGACGCAGCGCCTCGGCGGCATCCTGAGCGGGGAGGGGATCGATTACGAGCTGCTGTTTGTGGACGACGGCTCCCGCGACGGCACCTGGAAAGAGATCCAGCGCTGCTCAAAGGAGGACCGGCACGTGGTCGGCGTGCATTTCAGCCGCAACTTCGGCAAGGAGGCCGCCATGTTCGCGGGCCTCGAGCAGGCAAAAGGCGACTGTGTGGTGGTGCTCGACTGCGACCTGCAGCACCCGCCCGAGAAGATCGTGGAAATGTACCGGCTCTGGGAGCAGGGCTATGAGGTGGTCGAGGGCATCAAGGAGGACAGAGGCGAGGAGAGCGCTTTCCATAAGTTTGCCTCCAACAGCTTCTACAGCCTTATCAGCCGCGCCACTGGCATGGATATGGGCGCCTCCTCGGACTTTAAGCTCCTTGACCGCAAGGTGGTGGACACCCTGAACGCCCTGCCGGAGCGCAATGTCTTCTTCCGCGCCCTGTCCTTCTGGGTCGGCTTCAAGAAGGCGGAGGTCCGCTACCGCTCACGAATATCGCCTCCTTCTCCTCGGCGCCGCTGCATATCGTGACGGTGATGGGCGTGCTGACGCTCATCGTGGCGGTGGTTTTCGGCGTCATCTCCCTGGTGCAGAAGATCATGGGCGTTGCCCAGCCGGGCTTTACCACGGTGATTTTGCTGCTGCTCATCATCGGCAGCTTTCTCATGATTTCCCTCGGCATCATCGGCTACTACCTCGCCCGCATCTATGACGAGATCAAGGGCCGTCCGCGATATATCATTTCCCGTATCTGCGGCAGGGAGGAAGAGAGCAAATGATCGAGAAAATCAAGGCCCTGCTGGTAAAGTACCGGGAGATCATCGTCTATGTCATCGTCGGCGGCATGACCACAGTGGTATCCTGGGGCTGCAAGTTCCTCTTCGGCGCGATCTTTTACCCCGGCGTCACGGTCCCTACGGTCGCGCAGAACACGGTGCTGAGCATCGTGGAGAATGTTTCGGGCATCCTTTTTGCCTACTACCCGAATCGCCGCTGGGTCTTTCAGAGCAAGGACCCCGATATTTTGAAGGAGTTTTCCGGCTTCGTCGGCTCCCGCCTGGGGACCTGGGGCCTGAGCTATGTGCTGAACCTGCTGCTTGTCAACGTCCTGCATCTGGACTACCGCGTCGCCACGGTCATCGTCGGCGTGGCGGTGGTCATCGGCAACTACGTCATCAGCAAGTTCCTGGTGTTTCGGAAGAAAAAGAATGAAAACGAATAAAGGGCGGGCCTATACCGTGGCCTTCTGCAGCCTGATGGCGGCGCTGGGCGCTGTGCTGATGCTGACGGGAGGGCTTGTACCGGTGATGACCTACTGCTCGCCGCTGCTGGCGGGGGTGCTGCTGATCCCGGTACTGCGGGAGTTCGGGAAAAAATGGGCCTGGCTCGTATGGCTCGTGACGGCGCTGCTGTCCATGATCCTGAGCGCGGACAAGGAGGCGGCGCTGTTCTATCTGTTTCTCGGCTATTATCCGATTTTGAAGCAGAGCTTTGACAGGGTAAAGCCAAAGCCGCTGGCCCTGGTTTTGAAGCTCCTGTTTTTCACGGCGGCGGTGGGAGCCATGTACGCGCTGATCTATTATGTGCTTCGGCTGGACGTCGGCCTTGAAGAGCTGGAGGAGCTGGGAAAGCTCGCAGGCGCGGCCTTCTACGTGATGCTGGTCGTCTGCATGCTGATCTACGACTACGCGCTCGGAAACCTCGCTATCCTCTATGAGTACCGCCTGCGGCCCAGGCTGATGAAGATGAAATAAAAAATTGCCCTTCCCTGACCGAAAACCAGGGAAGGGCATCGTTTCTTTATTTGGGTATCGGGGTTATTCGGCAAGTATCAGCTTCTGGCTTGTCATTGCGAACCAGTGACCGATGTCACTGGTGTGGCAATCCGTACTCTCAGCGACAAGGTAAATATCTGCATAATATAAAGTGCCTCCGGCGGGCGGATTGCCACGTCACCAGTGTGCGCACTGGTTCCTCGCAATGACTGGTTGGTTGAAAAAACCGATATGTATGTTCCGATCATCACACGCAGGGATTCTGGCCCTTGTATTCCACGCAAAGCATGGTCATGTCGTCAAACTGCTCGGCGTCCAGGACAAAGCTGTCCACCGCGTCCTTGACATTTTGCAGGATCGCCTTCGGCGCGGCGGCGGGCTCGCGGTTCAGGGCCTCGAGCATGCGCTCGGTGCCGAACATCTCATTCTGCGCATTCGTCGCCTCGGGCACGCCGTCGGTGTACACAAAGAGCCTGGAGCCGGGCGTGAGCGTCAGCTCGTATTCCTTATACTGCACACCCTCCATTCCGCCGATGACGAAGCCATGCTTATCCTTCACAAGCGCAAACTTGCCGCCTGCGGGCATCAGGACGGGGTATTCGTGCCCGGCATTCGCCGCCGTGACCTTGCCGGTGACGGTGTCCAGCACGCCGAACCAGACGGTGACAAACATCTCCTCGCGGTTGTTGGCGCAAAGCTGGCGGTTCACCTCCTGCAGCACTTTGGCGGGGCTGCGGAGTGTCATGGCGAGGTTTTGCACCAGGATCTTCGAGATCATCATAAACAGCGCCGCCGGTACGCCCTTGCCCGACACGTCCGCCATCACAAGGCCGAGGTGGGTGTCGTCGATGAGGAAGAAGTCGTAGAAGTCGCCGCCTACCTCCTTGGCGGGGGCCATGCTGGCGTAGATGTCAAACTCGGCCCGCTCGGGGAAGGGCGGGAAGATGTTCGGCAGCATGTCCGCCTGGATGCGGGAGGCAAGGGCCAGCTCCGTGCCGATGCGCTTTTTCTCCGCGGTGATGGTGATGATCTCGTCGATATAGTCCTGCGTCCGCTTCGTCAGGGCGTTGAAGGACTCCGCCAGGATCTCGATCTCGTCGCCCGTTCGGTAGCTGTCGTCCAGTATGAAAATGCCGTCGCCGTTTTTCTGGGCGTTGATGTGGCGGGTCAGCTGATTGAGGGGCTTGACGATATGCCAGCCCGTCGTCTGGGCCGCAATGAGCGCGATCAGAACGATGAGGACGATCACAGCGATGACGGTGCGCACGGACCTTTTCGCGCCCTCCCGATAGGCTGCGCTTGCATTGTTGTTGATTTCATCATATTTTGCCAGCATGGACGCGGTCGGCCGCTGGGTGATGCCCTTGTCCACAACCGAGATGACCGTCCAGCCCACGGAGGGCATGGGCGCGCCGGAGAGATAGCATTCCCGGCCCTCGATCTCGATCTCGGTGACACCCGTGCTCTCGGTGAGCGCCCGGGTGATGAAGGCCGCGAGCTTCGGGTTGCCGCTTTGGCGCAGATCCAGGGCGCGGCTCGAGAGTTCGGGCTTGAAGATGCCTTCGGTCTTCGGGGAGAAGAGCACCTGCCCGCTTTCGCCCACCACGCACAGGAAACCGCCCTCGGTGGCCGTGTCGTTGACGTAGTTGCTGATGGAGGTCAGGAAGATGTCCGCCCCCACGACCGCGACGAGTTCACCGTCCCGGTAGACGGGCGCGGCGCAGACGATGCCCAGAATGCCGGTGAAGGTGTCCGCCTCTACGTTTGTAAAGATGAGCTCGCCCGCCTCGACAGCCTGCCTGTACCAGGGGCGCGTGCGGATCTCGGTGGCGTAGGCCACGCTGCCGTCGTCGTTGATGTAGACATCGGCCCGGTCGTCCACGAACAGGATGCAGCCGTCGGTGGTTGCCACAAAGCAGGAGTTGAGCTTGTCACAGCTTTCAAACATGGCCAGCATGATCTCGCTCATGTTCGCCGCGATCCCCAGGTCCCGGGAGGCGTTGGGATCGACGCCCCGCTCGTGCTGCATCTGCACGGAGGCCTTCCCGGCGTTGGCCGCGTCCGGGTAGGCGAAGGCGTGCGGGGTCAGGGTGTCGGCTCGCCCGAAATATTGCTCCGCCACGGTCTGGAGTATCGTCACGTTTCCCCGCACCTCGGAGAAGAGATCGTCGGCAATGTATGCCTGCAGGCCGGTGCTGCGTTTTAAAAAAGCGCTCATGACAGCCTCCATGGCAGACTCGGAGGTGTCCTTG
Organism: Oscillospiraceae bacterium; assembly: GCA_902795045.1. Lineage (GTDB taxonomy): Bacteria > Bacillota > Clostridia > Oscillospirales > Oscillospiraceae > Limivicinus. The sequence goes on from CADBJU010000022.1 coordinate 27,543, forward strand.
ATCGAGGCCTGCTGCTCGGCGCCTGTCCGCTGCACGATCGCCGACAGATGCTTCATGTGGATGCCGAACACAACGGTATATGTGCCGATCAGCCCTACGATGAGAAACAGGATGAGGCTGAAAATCTTGCTTTGCAGGCCGCCTATTTTGATTCCGCGTATCGTTTTCATGTGCATATCAAAGTCCGGGCCGGTCAGTCCGGCGTTGGCTGTATATCGAAACTGTATCCTCCCGAGCAGCTGTTCGGATGCACGGGGGATCTTGTTCATATTAACATAACACCCGTTCATTATTCAAGCTATTTCTGCAAAGGATAAAAGTCAGGCGTTTACATACCATGTAGGTATATGGTATACTGCTGTAAGGACAGAGCAAAAAAGTGAAGATCCGGTGGAGGAAGCTGAAAGGAAGGGGAGACGCTTCGTGGAAAACGCAATGGAACTGATCAGAGCGCGCCACAGTGTGCGCGGGTATCTGGACAAAAGAATCCCGGAGGATGTAAGGGAGAAGCTGGACGCCTTCGTATCGGAGCTCAACGGACAGAGCGGCCTACATATCCAGATCCTCTATGACGAGCCGGCCTGCTTCGGCTCCCGCATGGCAAAATACGGGCGCTTTGAAAACTGCTCCAACTACATCGCCATGGTGGGCAAGAAGGCGCCGGACCTGGAGGAGCGCTGCGGCTATTACGGGGAAAAGCTGGTTTTGAAGGCGCAGGAGCTGGGGCTGAACACCTGCTGGGCCGCGCTGACCCACGGCAAAAGCCTGGCGCAGCTCGCGGACGGCGAGACCGAGGTCATCCTCATCGCCCTCGGCTACGGCAAAACCCAGGGCGCAAGCCGCAGGAGCAAGAAGCCTGTCGATGTCAGCAATGTCTCCGACACAAGCCCCGATTGGTTTAAGCGGGGGATCGAGGCTGCGCTGCTGGCGCCCACCGCGGTCAACCAGCAGAAGTTTCATTTTACCCTGAAGGACGGCCGCGTATCGGCAAAGCCCGGGCTGATCGGCGGCTGCCTCAAAATCGATCTCGGCATCGTCAAATGCCACTTCGAGCTGGGCGCGGGCAAGGAAAACTTCACCTGGGCATAAAAAAGCAATACAGCACCATGTGGAAAGCAGCACCCCGTATGTTGGGGTGCTGCTCACTGCGTGTCCGGTTTTTCCTGTTTGGGTGGATTACAGACTATCTTTATGGTATACTTATAAAACAGAAAGGCGGTGGCACGGATGCCGGAGAAAACCTATATCGCGATTGATCTGAAAAGCTTCTATGCCTCCGTCGAGTGCCGGGAGCTGGGAAAGGATCCGCTGACAACCAATCTGGTCGTGGCGGATCAGAGCCGCACGGAGAAGACCATCTGCCTTGCAGTTTCCCCGTCGCTGAAGGCCCACGGCATCCCCGGGCGGGCGCGGCTCTTTGAGGTCGTGCAGCAGGTAAAACGCGTCAATGCCGGGCGGCGCGCGAAAGCCCCGGGACATACCTTCACGGGCAAATCCGCCGATGCAGCGGCGCTTGAAAACGATCCGTCCCTGGAGCTTGACTGCATCGTCGCCACGCCCCGCATGGCGTATTATATGGACTACAGTACGCGCATCTATAACATCTATCTCAAATACGCGGCCCCGGAGGATATCCATGTCTACTCCATCGACGAGGTGTTTATCGACGCCACCGACTACCTGAAAACAAACGGCATGAGCGCCCATGATTTTGCCATGCTGATGATCCGGGACGTGCTCAAAACCACCGGCATCACCGCGACGGCGGGCATCGGCCCCAATCTCTATCTCTGCAAGGTCGCCATGGATATCTGGGCAAAGCACATCCCGGCGGACAGGGACGGCGTGCGCATCGCCGAGCTCGACGAGATGACCTACCGGCGGTATCTCTGGGCGCACAGACCGATCACGGACTTCTGGCGCGTCGGCAGGGGCATTGCGAAAAAGCTTGCAGACTACGGCATGTACACCATGGGCGATGTGGCACGCTGTTCTGTCGGCGGACCCAATGAATATAAAAACGAGGCGCTTTTGTACAGGCTCTTCGGCGTGAACGCGGAGCTGCTGATCGACCACGCCTGGGGCTGGGAGCCCTGCGAGATCCGGCATATCAAGGCCTTCAAGCCGGAGAGCAGCAGCGTCAGCATCGGTCAGGTCCTGCCCGAACCCTATCCCTTCGACAAGGCCCGCATGATCGTCCGGGAGATGACGGACGGCCTGGTCATGGACCTTGTGGATAAGAGACTTGTGACAGACCAGATCGTACTGACGGTCGGGTATGACATAGAAGGTCTTACAGAGAATTATAAAGGGGAAGTCCAGACGGACTGGTACGGGCGGAAGATGCCGAAGATGGCCCACGGCTCGGAGAACATCGGGCAGATGACTTCCTCCACAAAGCGCATCATGGAGGCCGTCCTGCGGCTGTATGACCGCATCGTCGACAGAAAGCTGCCGGTGCGACGGATGTATGTGGCGGCAAATCATATCACGGACGCCGCGACTATAAAGGCAGAGCCGAGCTTTGAGCAGATGGATCTCTTCGCGGACCTTGATGCGGAGAAGGAAAAACGGGAAAAAGAAGCAGCCGCCCGGGAAAAAGAGGAGCGGCTGCAGCAGGCTATGCTGTCGATCAAAAAGCGCTACGGGAAAAACGCCATCCTGCACGGGACAAGCTACGAGGAAGGCGCGACCGGGCGTGAGAGGAACGGACAGATCGGAGGGCACAAGGCATAATGGAAATCTCCCACGAATACGACGATATCATCAATCTGCCCCATCATGTGTCCGCAGAGCGGCCGCACATGCCGATGATCGACCGGGCCGCGCAGTTTAAGCCCTTTGCTGCCCTGACCGGGTACGACGCGGCGATCGTCGAGACCGCGCGCCTGACCGATGCGAAACGGGAGCTGACGGAGGAACAGAAGGAAGCGATCGGCATACAGCTTCGCGCACTGCGGGACAGGCTGAAAACCGATCCGCAGGTCAGTGTTACCTGGTTCGTTCCCGACAGCCGGAAAGCGGGCGGCGCGTATAAGACCGTGAGCGGGGCGGCCCGGCGGGTCGACGAAATGCGCGGCGTTCTGGAGATGCGCAGCGGGGCCGTGATCGCGTTCGACGATATTATCAGTTTGGAATAAGCAGTTTCTTGCGCAAAAAGAGGAGAATGGAAAATGAGCGAATTCTATGAGCCGATGCTGTACCTGTCCACGCCCGACCACCCCAATACGATGGGCGTGCTGGCCGTTTTGAAGGAGGCGGTGGACGGAGAACTCCTGCGGGAAGTCGTGGAGGAACTGCGCACGCGGTTTCCGTACTTTTACGTGAAAGCCGAATCGCGGGGAAATGACCTGGTTCCCGTGCCGAACGCGCTCCCCATGACCGTGCGGGACAGCTGGGCCCCGATCAGGCTGAACGCGGAGGAATCCAATTACCATCTCGCTGCATGGAAGTATGAGGGAAAGCGCCTTGCATTTGAGATTTCACATTCGCTGACGGACGGCGCGGGGGTGCTCCCGTACTTCAAAAGCGCCCTGTACCTCTATCTGTCCCGCAGGACCGGGCAGAGCTTTGACCCCACAGGATTTCGCCTGCCGGGAGACGACATCCCGGAGAGCGAGACGGGAAACCCCTTTGCGGGCCTGAATATCGACGGGGCCGAAGAGCCGCTGTACCGGAAGGAGACGGAAAAGGACTTCTTTCGCTTGAACGACGGCACGGAGTCTGATGCGCGCGTGACGTACATAAAACTCTCCGAAGCGCAGCTCATGCAGTATTGCAGGGATTTTGACGGGAGCCCCAACGCTTTTTTGGCTGTGATGCTCGCAAGAGCGGCGCGGCGCTATGACAGCGCAAGCGAAAAGACCGTCAGCGTCGCCATTGCGATCGACCACAAGGCAATGCTCGGAAACCGCGACAACTACCGCATGTTTGCCAATATCGTGGAGCTGGACTTCCCGAAAAGCAGGCCGCTTGACGACCTGATGAAAGCCTGCACGATGGCCCGTGGGCAGGTGATGCTGCAGGCGCAGCCGGAAAACTCGCTCTGGGCCATGAAACAGAGAAAGCTGCTTTATGCAAAGCTTGAGCAGATGCCGCTGGAGATGAAGCTGGGTGTTATCGCAAAATCCGCGGGGAGCCCACGGTGGAGCATCTCCATCTCCTACGCAAACAGCAGAACCTTCGGCCCGCTGGACCCGTATATAGAGGAGCTGTATATGCTGGCAGAGTTGGGCGTTTCGGATATCATGTGCGAGATCGCATGCCTCAACCACTGCTTCTTCCTGGCAGTCGGCCAGAACTTCTCTTCCAATCAGTTTGTGGATGCGGTTCTCAATGAGCTTGCATCCGTTGGCATCGACTATGAGGTAATGGGAAGAGAGCCCCTGCGCCTGTGCGGGCTCGAGGCATACAGCGCAATGGGTGGGGAGGAAGAAGGACAGCGGGACTGAGGCGTTCCGTTATGGATGATATGTGAATCAAACGCGCAGGATCCGCTTTGCCTTTTCCGCAAGGGCCTCCGGCGTGAGCCCATAGAAGCTGAGCACATCGGATGCCTTGCCGCTTCTGCCGAAGCGGTCTTCCACGCCGTGGCGCAGCACGGGAACCGGGCAGCGCTCACCCAGAAGCTCTGCCACCGCGCCGCCGAGCCCGCCGATGACACTGTGCTCCTCCGTGGTCACAATATGTCCGGTCTCTTCCGCAGCCTTTACGATCAGCTCCTCGTCCAGGGGCTTGATGGTATGGATATTCAGCACTCTGGCGGAAATCCCCTCCTGCTCGAGAAGGACCGCCGCCTTGAGCGCAAGCTGTACGCAAAGGCCGGTGGCAACAAAGGTCATGTCACGGCCTTCGCGCATGGTGACGCCTTTGCCGAGCTCGAAGTGATAACCGGGGACCGTGTCCGTCACCGTTTCCACCGGGGCGCGTCCCAGACGGAGATAGGCAGGCCCGATGTGCTTTATCAATGCCTCCGTGGCGAAACGCATTTCATGGGCGTCACAGGGGTTTACAACGGTCATGCCGGGGATCACGCGCATGAGCGCCAGATCCTCGATGGACTGATGGGTCGCGCCGTCTTCTCCGACGGAGATGCCTCCGTGGGATCCGACGACGGTCACGTTCAGCCGGGGATAAGCGATGGAATTTCGCACCTGCTCAAAGGCTCTGCCGGCGGCAAAAATGGCAAAGGTATTGGCAAAGGGCTTGAGCCCCGCGGTCGCCATGCCCGCGGCAATGCCCATCATGTTTGCTTCCGCGATCCCGCAGTTGAAAAAACGCTCCGGATACAAAGCGGCAAAGCTTTTGGTCATGGTGGCCGTGGACAGATCCGCGTCCAGGACCATCAGCTCCGGATATTTTTCCGCCAGCTCCGCAAGCGCCTTGCCGTAGGCGGAACGCGTCGCCTCCATATTGCTCATGCTTCCGCCTCCAATCCTGCCAGATGTGCCCGCAGCTCGCTGACCGCCAGCTCATATTGGGCATCGTTCGGCGCCTTTCCGTGCCAGGCAGCGTTTTTCTCCATATAGCTGACCCCGCGCCCCTTGACGGATTTCATCAGGATGACGCTGGGCTTTCCCTTACAGCTCCGGGCTTCGGCAAGAGCCGAAAGCAGCTCTTCAAAATCGTGCCCGTCGGCATGGATGACGTTCCAGTGAAAGGCCGCAAATTTCTGATCCAGGGGACTTGTGGGCATGACGTCGGAGGTCTTGCCGTCGATCTGCAGACCGTTGACATCCACCATGGCGCAGAAATTATCCAGCTTCCATTTCGCCGCTGCCATAATGGCCTCCCAGACCTGCCCTTCCTCCATTTCCCCGTCGCCGAGGATGCAATAGGTCCGGAAGGTCATTTGTTTTGCCTGTGCTGCCAGCGCCATCCCCACGGCGGTGCTGATTCCCTGACCGAGAGAGCCGGTGGACATGTCGATGCCTGGAATATGCACCATGTCCGGGTGGCCGGAAAGGTGAGCGCGTATGCTTCGCAGAAGCTTCAGATCGGACTGAGGGAAGTAGCCGCGCAGGGCGAGGATTGCGTAAAGCGCGGGCGCACAGTGCCCCTTGCTCAGCACGAAACGGTCGCGGTCGGGCCTGTCGGGGTTCTTCGGGTCAATATGCATCTCGCTGAAATACAGAGCCGTCAAAGCATCGACGCAGGACAGCGAGCCGCCGGGGTGGCCGGATTTTGCGGTATAAATGGCATCGAAGAGCAGAAGCCTTGCTTTGGTAGCAATGATTTCCAGTTCTCGTTCGGTCATCGTGTTCACCTCAATTGATTCTGTCCGTGTATCAGAGCACCTCGGTTGCGCAGCGCTCCATCGGCAGTGCCTTCTTGTAGCGGGACAGGAAGATCGAGAAGCCCGCGATATCCGAGGCTTCCGCCATGAGCGTTGTAGATTTTGCGTCGGCAAAGACCTTGCTGTCCAGGTAGTCCTCCAGGGTTTCTCCCTCATCCTTCCAGAGCATATAGGCCGCCAGCAGCGCCATGCCGTAGGGGCCGCCTTCGCCCGCCGTCTCCATCACCGATACCGGCGCGCCAACCGCCGCCGAAAGCATGCGCTGTCCGACCCCGGGGGTCTTGAAGAAGCCGCCGTGGCCGCAGAGCTTTTCGATCTCGACCTTCTCGGTCTGGGTCAGGATATCAAGCCCGATCTTGAGCGTCGCAAGCGCGGACAGTAAATGCGCGCGCATAAAATTGGCCAGGGTGAATTTCGCGTTGGGCATGCGGGCAAAGACGGGCCGCCCCTTGTCGAGCGCGGTCACGCCCTCGCCGGAGAAATAGTTGAAGCTGAGCAGGCCGCCGCAGTCGGTGTCACCCTCCAGGGCCTTGTTGAAAAGCCTGACGAAGAGCTCGGACTTGTCGACAGAGACACCCAGCATCTCGGCATACTCGGCCAGAAGACTGATCCAGGCGTTGATGTCGGAGGTGCAGTTGCTGCAGTGCACCATCGCCACGGGAAGGCCCGTGGGGGTCGTGACCATGTCGATCTCCCGGTGCACGCCCAGAGGCTTGTCCGTGACGATCATGGCAAAGTCCGAGGTGCCGGCGCTGACGTTGCCGGTGCGCACGCGCACCGCGTTTGTCGCCGCCATGCCGGTGCCCGCGTCGCCCTCGCAGGGGGCAAGCGGAATGCCGGGTTTGAGCGTCCCGCTGGGGTCGAGGAAGGCCGCGCCCACGGCGGTGAGCGTGCCGCCGCATTCTCCGGCGAGGAGGACCTTCGGCAGGATGGCGCGCAGGTCCACACCCGTCAGGGCCTTGAACTTTTGGATCATGCCTTCGTCATAGTCCAGCTTTTCGCTGTCGATGGGGAACATGCCGGAGGCCTCGCCGATGCCCATGACCTTCTCCCCGGTGAGACGCCAGTGGATGTAGCCCGCCAGCGTCGTGAGGAAGGCGATGTCTTTCACGTGCTCCTCGCCGTTCAGGATCGCCTGGTACAGGTGGGCGATGCTCCAGCGCTGGGGGATATTGAAGCCAAAGAGCTCCGTCAGCTCCGCGGCCGCCTCGCCGGTGGTGGTGTTGCGCCAGGTGCGAAACTCCGCCAGCTGCCTGCCCTCCTTGTCGAAGGGCAGATAGCCGTGCATCATGGCGGAAACGCCGATGGCGCCCACGGTGGCAAGCTCCGTGTCAAATTTGGCTTTGACATCCGCTTTGAGACCTGCAAAGCAGGCCTGAATGCCGGTATGCACCGCGTCCATGGAGTAGGTCCAGACGCCGTTTACAAACTGGTTTTCCCACTCGTAATCCCCCTGGGCGATGGGGATGTGCTTTTCATCGATCAATACGGCCTTGATGCGGGTCGAACCCAGCTCAATGCCGAGTACGGTTTTTTCCAGATCAATCATTTTAATTTCCACACCAGATCCTTTATCAGTAATTCTTCTTCCAGCTTCTCAGGGGTCGTGTCCGCGCCGATGTGGACATACTCGATATCCATCATCCGGGCCCAGTCGCGCATCTGCTCAGCGGTCACATCGTAGGAGAGCACCGTATGGTGCGCGCCGCCGGCGGTGATCCAGCACTCCACGCCGGTGGTGAGATCCGGCAGCGCCCGCCACATGACGCGAGCAACCGGCAGATTCGGCATGGGCATGATGGGCTTGACGGCCACAATATCCTGCACGATCAGGCGCAGCCTCCCGCCCATGTCGATGAGCGACACGACAATGCCCTTGCCCGCCTTGCCCTCGAATACCAGGCGGGCGGGGTCCTTCTCGTTCATGCCGATGCCCAGATGGTGGGTTTCGATGCGGGGCTTATCGGAGGCGAGCGACGGGCAGACCTCCAGCATGTGCGCGCCGAGGGAGTATTCCTGCCCCTCGGCGAGGTGATAGGTGTAGTCCTCCATAAAGCCGGAGGCGCCGTTGCCGCCCTCGCCCATGGCCTTGAGGATCGCGGTCATGGCGCTGACCTTCCAGTCGCCCTCGCCGCCGTAGCCGTAGCCCTGGGCCATCAGATGCTGGGACGCAAGCCCCGGCAGCTGCTCCATGCCGTAGAGGTCCTGGAAGGTGTTGGAGAAGGCGCGGCAGCCCTCGCGGTCCATCATCTTCTTGATGGCGATTTCCTCCCGGGCCTGGTAACGGATGGCGGCGGTATTGTCGGTGTTGAGATCGTAGCTTTTGAGGTATTCGTTATACAGCGCGTCGATCTCGGCGTCCGTGACGGCGTTCATTTCCTTCACGAGATCACCCACGGCCCAGGTGTTCACCTGCCAGCCGAGCTTTGCCTGCACCTCCACCTTGTCACCCTCGGTGACGGCCACCTCGCGCATATTGTCGCCAAAGCGCATGACCTTCATCTCTTTCGAGACGGCCACGCCCACGGCGGCCTTCATCCAGTCGCCGAGGCGCCTGTGCACCTTCTCATCCTGCCAGTATCCGGCGATGACCTTGCGCGGCATGCGCAGGCGCGCCGCAATGAAGCCGTGCTCCCGGTCTCCGTGGGCAGCCTGGTTGAGATTCATGAAGTCCATGTCGATCTCATCATTGGGGATCTCTTTGTTGTACTGGGTGGCCAGATGGCAGTAGGGCTTTTGCAGGGAGGCAAGGCCGTTGATCCACATTTTGCTCGGGCTGAAGGTGTGGCACCAGGTGACGATGCCGGCGCATTCGTCGCGGTAGTTGGCCTCCTTGACCACATCGCTGATTTCCTTATTGGTCTTGGCTGTTACCTTATACACCAGCGGGTAGGGCAGCGCCTTCGACAGCTCCGAAGCCATCTCTTTTGCGCGTGCCTCCACAGTCTCCAAAACCTCCGGTCCGTACAGGAACTGACTGCCTACCACAAACCAGAATTCATATTGTTTCATCATACCCTCTCCTCACTTTTTCTTCCCTTTGTTTTTCCGCATCAGCACCACGCTCTGCAGCAGGATGAAGAAGCACAGCATAGCGCCGGTGGTAATGCTCTGCCACCAGGGGTCCCGCAGACCGGAGGTCGTGACGATGGACTTGATGGTGCTGAGCGTGAGCACACCGAAGAAGGTGCCGATCACGTTGCCGACACCGCCCGTCAGCAGCGTACCGCCGATGATGGAGGACGCAATGGCGTTCATCTCTGCCGCCGTCGCGTTCGTTGCGTTGCCGGCGCCGGTGTGCATCATGAACACAAAGCCCGCGATGCCGCTGAGAAGTCCGCACAGCAGATGGGCCATAAAGCGGGAATGCCGCACATTGATCCCCAGCATCAGCGCGCTCTGGCGGTTTCCGCCCACAGCATAGAAGCTGCGGCCGAGCCGGGTCTTGCGCAGCAGCAGATACACCAGCACCACCAGCACCAGCGCGATCACGACACCGATCTCCATGCGCGCCGGAATGATCACGCCCTTTTTGTTGGGCGAGCCCAGCCACGGCATCTCGATGCGCTTTTGCAGAATGTCCATCAGCGCCTGCGGGCCCTTCTGCGGGTCAACGCTGATGATCGTGATCATGCCGCGGGCAAAAAACATGCCTGCGAGGGTGATAATGAACGGCTGTATCTCCAGGTGCGCGATCAGGTAGCCCTGTACAAACCCGAAGGCCAGCCCGATCAGCAGCGACATGAGCAGCGCAAACACGATGCGAAAGCTCTCGGAAAGCCCCCATGCGGCGATGATGCCGTCAAAGAGATGCAGGTTCCCGTTGAGGATCATGACACCAACCATGGCGACCAGCGCCGTCACACCGCCGACGGAAATGTCGATGCTGCCGGTGATCATGACGATGGTAAGGCCGCAGGAGATGATGATGAGGTAAGCGTTGTCGTTGAGCATGTCAAAGAGCATCTGCGGCTTTTTGAAGCCGCCGCCCCAGATCAGGATCGCCAGCACATACATGCCCACAAAAATGCAGACGGTGATGGTCATCAGCAGCTGCGTATCCGTGATCGGCTCTCTGCGGCGCAGTTTTCCCTTCTCTTCCATGCCTTATACAGCCCCCTTTCCGGCGCCGGCCCTGCGCGCTGTACGAAGGCGCGTTCCCAGACGGCCGACGGCTTCTTTCACGACAGGCGACCCCATGACCACCAGCAGCACGATGACAACGGCCTTGTAGGCCTTGACATCGGTGGAGGGGACCTTCATGGCATAGAGCGTGATGGTCAGGGCCTGGATCGCGTAAGCCCCGAGCACCGAGCCGATCATTTTGAATTTGCCGCCGCCGAGATTGTTCCCGCCGATCGCCACGGCGAGGATGGCGTCCATCTCAATGTTGATAAGCAGGGTCTCGTGGTTGATCAGCCCCAGACGGCTCACCCCGATCATGCCCGCCACCGCGCAGCAGGCCCCGAGAATGATGAAGGACAGGAGCTTGATGCCGACGGAATTGATGCCGTTGAGTCTGGCCGCGCTCTGGTTGATGCCGACCGACTGAATGTACAGGCTGAGGGTCGTAAAGCGGAAAAGCAGCGCGAAAAGGATCCCCATGAGGATGACGATCAGGATCGGTGTCGGGATCGGAATGCCGGGGATAAAGCTTCCGATGGCGTTGATGATGGGGCTGGAAACGGTCGGCGTCGCGCCGCCGTTGATCCAGTAGGCGATGCTGCGCCCGCATGTGAAGAGGATCAGCGTGGCGATCATCGGCTGGATATTAAACAGCGCGACAAGGCTGCCGTTAAAGGCGCCGAAGGCCATCGCCACCGCGCAGCACAGCAAAAACGCTCCCAGCACCAGCGGCGCGCTGATGCTGCCGCCGCTCTTGAGTATCTTTACGAAGACGCTCCCCGCGATGGCTGCCAGCGCGCCGACGGAGATGTCCTGCCCGCCGGAGGCTGCGGTCACAAGCGTCATGCCCATGGAGAGGATGACCAGCTCCGAGGCGCCGTTGAGAATGGATATCAGGTTTCCCTGCAGCACAGGGTCGCCGTTGTTGTTGGTGGTCAGGCCCACGGAAAAGAAAGAGGGATCGCGGATAAGGTTGAAAACCACCAGCAGCAATATCGCAATCAGCGGAACCAAAAGCTGCGAATTTTTGAGAACACCGATCGCTTTGCTCTTCCGTTTATTCATTATCGCCGCCTCCTCCCGCAATGGTGTGCATGACATGGCTCTGGGTTAGCTCATCCCCCGTGAGCTGCCCGACGATGTTCCGGTCCCGCATGACGATGAGCCGCGAGCATGTGCGCAGCATCTCCTCGATCTCGGAGGAGATGAAGGTGACGCTCATGCCCTCCGCCGCAAGCTTCAGGACAAGGCGCTGGATCTCGGTCTTCGTGCCGACGTCGATGCCGCGGGTCGGCTCGTCGAGGATCAGATACTTCGGATGCGTGAGCAGCCAGCGGGCCAGGATCACCTTCTGCTGGTTGCCGCCGGAGAGAGAGCCGATGGGCGTATCCGACGAGGCGGTTTTGATACCCAGCGCCTCAATATACTCGTCGGCAAATTCCTCGGCCTTCGCGCGGGAGATCGGATGGCCCATGCCCCGCAGCACCTGCAGGGCCAGGATGATATTGTCCCGCACCGAGAGCTCCGCGATGATCCCGTCGCGCTTGCGGTCCTCCGGGAGATAGGCAATGCCGTTTTTCATGGCGTCCAGAGGCTTGGTGACACGGATCTTTTTTCCGTCCATCGTCACCTCGCCGCCGGTAACGGGGTCAGCCCCGAAGATGGCGCGGACACTTTCACTTCGTCCGGAGCCGAGCAGCCCCGTAAAGCCGTTGACCTCGCCCTTGCCGATGTAGAAATCGAAGGGGCGGCTTTCCGTGCTGGAAAGCTGCTTTGCCTCATAGCGCACTTCCCTCCGGGCGGAGGCGGCGCCGCTTTCCTTTTTGATCACCGACAGGTTCTGCAGCTCTCTGCCGATCATCATGGCGACGAGCTGCACCTGCGGGAGCTTATCCACTTCAAATTCTCCGACCAGGTTCCCGTTGCGCAAAACGGTGATGCGGTCGCTGACCTCATAGACCTGCTCGAGAAAATGGGTAACGAATATGATCCCGACGCCGCGCGCCTTCAGATCACGCATCAGGCGAAACAGCATGGCCACTTCCTTGTCGTCCAGAGAGGATGTCGGCTCATCCAGGATCAGGACCTTGCAGTCGGTATCCACCGCGCGGGCGATGGCCACCATCTGCTGTACCGCGAGAGAGCAGCTGGAGAGCTGCTGCCGGGGTCTTGCCGGAATGCCCAGAGAATCGAGCAGCTCACCCGCCCGCTTCTCCATTGCCTTCCAGTTCACCGTTTTGCCCTGGGTGCGCCCGATGAACATGTTCTCCGCCACGGTGAGGTTCGGGCAGAGGCTGATCTCCTGATACACGGTACTGATGCCGTAGCTCTGCGCTTCCTGCGGCGAGCGGATGCTGATCGCCTCATCAACGCCGTCTACGTGTATCTCCCCCGCATCCTTGGCGTATACCCCTGTCAGCACCTTGATCAGCGTCGATTTCCCGGCGCCGTTTTCCCCCATCAGGGCGTGTATCTCCCCCTTGCGCAGGGTGAAATCAACGCGGTCGAGCGCCATGACGCCCGGGAAGCGTTTGCATATTCCCCGCATGGTCAAAACAATTCCATCTTTCATCCGCTCATCTCCTTACTGCCGGTCAGCGTATCATACGTGACCGAAAACGCGGTGTGGACCGCGGATTTCTCCACTCCCACACCGCGCTGTTTGGTTCTTTATTGCTTCCTGCCGACGCTTCAGCCGACGGTGACATCCTCGCCGAGACCGTAGGTGAGGATATCCTCCTCGGTGATCTCGCGGGCGTCAAAGCCCTTCTCAACAGAGATGATCTGCTTGTTCTCGTTCAGGCCTTCGATCGTGCCGCCGCCCTGGAGAACCTGGATCATGTCGCTGATGACCTGAGCCTGGAAGGGGCTGCACTGGCCGTCATAGTTCCAGTTGCCGGCCTGGAGCTCGCGCAGGGCCCACTTGTTGCAGTCAAAGCCCATCACGATGACATCCTTGTCCACGCCGTGGGTGATGCCGGCCTCGTCCAGCGCTGCGACAGCGCCCTTGGCCATGCCGTCGTTCTCGGCATAGATGACGTTGAACGGATCGCCGGAGTTGATGACGGACTCCACGATCTTCTTGGCTTCCGCCTCGTCCCAGGTGGCGGTCTGCTGCACGACCTTCTTCATCGTGCCTTTGTCAAACTGCTCGTCCAGCGCGCCGGTGCGGCCCAGCTGGGCATCGCTGCCCATCGCGCCCTGGATGTGGATGACGTTGTACTCGTTCAGCTTCTGATCGAGCAGCCAGCCGACAGCGGTCTCGCCTTCCTTGGCCATGTCGGAGACGACAGCCGCTTCAAAGAGGGCCGGATCGCAGTCGATCATGCGGTCGAACAGGAACACACCGATACCGGCTTCCTGAGCGTCTTTCAGGACGGCGTCCCAGCCGGTGGTCTCGGCGGCGGAGATCAGCAGGTAATCCACACCGTCGGTGATGAACTGACGGGCGGCGCTGAGCTGCTCATCGTTCTTGATGCTGTAGAAGAAGCTGGCGTCATAGCCGTTTTCTTTGGTGAAGACGTTGATGAAGTCGTTGACGTTGGCTTCACGGTAGCCGGACTCGGACGGCGGGTTGTTGACAACGCCGACCTTGATCAGATCGTCCGCGAAGGCCGCGGGCATCAGGGACAGGCACAACACGATGACAAGTGCAACAGCAATCAGTTTTTTCATGATGTTCCCTCACTTTTTTATTATTTGGACCGTTGTTGTCCTTGCCCTTATAAAAGCACGAAAGCCGCGCTTCGTCAAGCGCTCTGACGCCCTGTGCAGCGAAATCGTGTAAGTGAATAAATACAACTTTTCAGCTAACGTTTGAAATAACAGACAACTTTGAAAAAATGTATGTATTCCTTTGCCCGGACACTTTCCTACGTCGGAAATTCTACGATCGAGCCCGGGTTTTCCCTCTGTTCGGCGATCCGGAAAATAGCCAAAAGAGTGGGTCGGCGTTTGTTTTTTTACGGGAGCGAGAAAAAAGTGGATTGATAATTGAACCTTTTCTCCTGCCGCAGTCCCGGAAAAAAGTGTTTTTTTCATAAGGAATCGCATTGCCCTTGGGCGCGCATCTGCTATAATAAACGCAGAGCGGATGCTCCCGATTCAAGACAGAACAACGGAAGGGCGGTTGACATCATGGCAGCCAAATATGTACGCCTTGCGGACGAACTTCGACAGCTGTGTTTCTCCCTGCAGCAGCAGGGGCAGACCAGGCTCCCCGGGGAGCAGACGCTGTGCGGCGACTATCACTGCAGCCGCGAGACGGTGCGGCACGCGCTGGAGTTTCTGGAAGAGGAGGGTCTGATTATCCGTATGCACGGCAGCGGCACCTATCTTTCCGGCGGCCCCGCCCGCGGCAGACGCATTGCCGTCGTGACAAGCTCTCTCGATACCTATCTCTATCCCCAGCTTTTCCGGGATCTGGAGCGGGTCTTCTCCGCTCAGGGCTTTTCCGTGGAGGCCTATGCTTCCGGCAACCGGGTCATGGAGGAGCGCGCCGTGCTGGAGCGGCTCTTGTCCGATCCGCCCGCGGGCATTGTTCTCGAGGGCGCCAAAACCGCGCTTCCAAGCCCGAATCTGGACATGCTGGCAAGGATCGAAGCGCTGCGCATCCCGCTTGTCTTTCTGCATGCGAGTCTTCCCGTGCCGGAGGCTGCGCCCTGCGTTCAGGATGACAACGCGGGCGGCGCGGAGCTTCTGACCCGCTATCTGCTGGGTCGGGGCCACCGGGAGATCGCCGCCGTTTTGAAAAGCGACGACCGACAGGGGCATGAGCGCTACAAGGGCTTTCTCTCCACGCTACTGAAGGCGGGCTGTGCAGTACAGGAGGAGCGCATTTTCTGGTTTGATACCGTACAGCGGGAGGCCCTGATCGCCGGGCGCGATGAGTGGATGTACGCCTTTATCCGGCGGCGGCTGCCCGGCTGCACCGCCGTGCTGTGCTACAACGACGAGATCGCCTACCCCCTGATCCACTGCCTGCGCGCGGAAGGTCTGCGCGTGCCGGAGGATATCGCGGTGGTGAGCTTTGACAACAGCCATTACTGCACAAGCGGCCCTGTGTCCATCACATCCCTGGCCCATGAGCGCCATCAGATGGGGAGCACCGCCGCCGGGGCCCTTCTGGATCTCATCCGCGGACGCAGCGCCGGCAGTGTGCAGCTCCCCTGGAGCATCCGGGAACGGGCCAGCGGTTAAGGTATCAATATTCTCTATCCCGGATCACTTCGTCCGTCAGCATGTCTCTGTCGAAGGCAAGCTCGTCCACGAAGGTAAGCTTTGCGGGGGTGCTGCCGTTTTCGAGCTGCTCCAGCAGAGCCGCGACCCGCGGACCGTGGAGCGGATTGCACTCCACGCACAGGCTGATCTTTCCGTCACGGCAGAGCTCCAGCGCCCTGCGCACCGCGTCAAAGGAGAGGACCATGATCTCCCCCTCTCCGCCGCAGGGGATGCCTGCCTCCTCCAGCGCCCGTATGGCTCCAAAAGTCATGTTGTCGTTCTCGCTGTAGATCACGTCGATCTTCTGCCCGGTCTGCAGAAAGTCGCGCATCAGCTCATAGCTTTTAGCCTCCGTATACTCGCCGGGGAGCTGCGCCGCGATTTCCCAGTTGGGATGGGCCTCCACCGCCTCCGTAAGCGCCCGGGTACGCAGGAGCTGCGCTGTGGCGCCGTAGGTGCCCTGAATATGCAGGATGCGGATCGGCTCCTGTTCGCGCCCCTGCGCCTTTAGCTGCTCCTCCAGCCAGCGAACCGCCCGGCGGCCCTCCGCCAGGAAGTCCGACCCGACCCAGCTCGTATACAGACTGTCATCCGAGACGGAGATACGGCGGTCCACGATGATGACAGGGATGCCGCTGCCCTTTGCCTCCTGCAGCACGTCATCCCAGCCGGACTCGGTGATGGGGGCCAGCACGATATAATCCACATCCTGCTGGATAAAATTGCGGATCGCCAGCAGCTGGTTTTCCTGGCGCTGTTTGGCGTTGTCGAACAGCAGCTCATATCCGTTTGCTTCACTCAGCGCAGCTGTCATCGAAGCGGTATTGGCGATACGCCAGTCCGACTCCGAACCGACCTGGGAAAAACCGACGCGGATCAAATGTTCTTCCGCCGGCCCCGAAGCGCTGCAGCCTGTCAGCAGCACGGCAAGCAGCAGGCAAAGCAGTGCTTTTTTCATAGTTCCTCCTTATGCGCGGGAAAGCGTATGGTGACGACCGTCCCGTTCCCTTCCTCACTGTCGATCTGAAAGGCCAGTGCCTCACCGTACATCAGCTTCAGACGCTTGTAAGAGGCCTGCAGACCGAATCCCTGCCCCTCGTCCGACTCCAGTGACTCACGCAGCTGCCGGAGCTTTTCCTCCGACATGCCGATGCCCGTGTCGCGCACGGTCACCTCGGCCCGGTCGCCGATGGGACGGCTGCTGATCGTGATGACGCCGCCGCCGCGCTTGGCCTTGATCCCGTGATAGAGCGCGTTTTCCGCCAGCGGCTGGAGTGTCAGCTTGGGGACGCGGCACTCGTCCAGAAGGGGATCCATATCGATCTCAAAGCGGAGGATATCCGAATAGCGCACCCGCTGGATCTCCAGATAGCTGCGGACATGAAGCGCCTCCTCGCGCAGGCTGACGATGTCCTTTCCGTTGGACAGGAAGGAGCGAAAGTAGGTGGAGAGACTTGAGACCATCTCTACCGCCTCTTCATTCTTCCCCGTCTCCACCAGCCATACGATCGCGTCGAGCGTGTTATAGAGAAAGTGCGGATTGATCTGCGCCTGCACCAGGGCAAGCTCCATGCGGCGCAGGCGGTCCTGCTCCTGCCGGTTCAGCGCCATCTGCTCTTTAAGCCGGGCAGCCATCTCCTCCACGCCCTCGCCGAGGGCGCGCAGCTTGCTGTCCTCCGCCTCTACCGGCGGTCGGACGGAGAGATCTCCCTGCCCGATCTCCATCACGCGGCCGTACAGATCGTCGATGGGCTGCGTAATGCTGCGTGTGATGCGGAAGCTCCGGCGCAGAGAAACGACAATGACCACCAGCATGATCCCCACAGAGAGGATCAATCCCGCCGCGAGCCACACATTCTGCGTGTGCCGCAGCGCCGCGAGCTCTCCGGCTTCGTGATACAGATACGTGTACATGTATTCCTCGATCAGCTGGGTGATCACATAAATGTTGGTCTCCAGCTGGTGGATCCTGAGGTCATAGCCCTCGGTGGCCCGGATATCGGCGATACAGTCCTTCAAGTTGACGCACAGGTTCAGAACGCTGCTCGCGGCCCGGCGGCTGTCCCGGTTTCGGGTATCAGCCAGGAGCTTGGCGGCAAGCGCCTCGGCGGTGTTTACCTCGTCGTCCGGTGTCTCGTCGCTGCTGCCGCTGACGAAGTAATACATTTTCAGGTCCACTTCGTTCTTGAAGTTCTGATTGAAGCGGGAGGCCGTGGAGATGTTCCGGCTGATCTGGGCATAGCGCAGGCTGTAGAGCAAAAAAACCAGCAGAATAAATACCGCCAGTACGCAAAGCGGGATCGTCAGGCTCCATATCAGCTTCCGGATGCGGCTGCTGATGGAGGCCGGGTCCCGTGGCGCGCTCTCTCTTTTCATTTCTCCGCCTCTCCCGCACGGAACTCCCGCGGCGTGCAGCCCTGCGTCTTTTTGAACACAAAGCTGAAATAGCGGGGATCACGGTAGCCGACCTCCGCCGCCACTTCTCCGCTGCGTTTTCCGCCCTGCCGCAGCAGCTGCCTTGCGCGGGCCATGCGTTTCTGGGTCAGATACTCCACAAACGAAAGGCCCATCTTCTGGCTGAACACGGCGCTGAGATAATTTGTGCTGACATTGATGGCGCGCGCTACCGTGTTCAGGGAGATGTTTTCCTCCGTGTAGTGGAGGTCGATGTATTCGATGGCACTGTCTACGATCCCGCCGCCTTGCCGGATGGTTTCCTCATCCCGCATGGCGATCGCGCAGTGCAGGACCTGTGTAAAATAGGAGCGCAGCTTGAGCGGGGCATCCAGCTGCGGCTGCGGCAGGCGCTTTGCAAGCTCCTCCCGTTCAAGCCCCAGCTTTTCGGCAGCGGCCAGCGCGTTGATGCGCGCGCTGAGCAGCAGATAATGCCGGAACATCAGAGACTCACAGGCCTCCCCCAGACCGTCGAAAAACTCATTGGTAAAATCTTCGATCTCCGTCTCAAGACCGTTTTGAATAAAGCGCTGGATCAGGGTGGGGTCCAGACGCCCCTGATCGGCCGCGCTGTATGCACTGAGCTTGCCACTGCGCTCGGCCATCTCCGTTTTCAGGATATGGGTGTTCGGCATCAGATGCCGGTAGGCCAGGGCGTGATTTGCCGCAGCATAGCAGCGCGGCAGGCTGCTGAGGCGCTCGGTCGGCTTGCCGACTGCCACATACCAGTCCACCGCTGCCTCAACACCGGCACAGCGCTGTTCGATAAGCTCCGCGCAGCGCTTTGTCATCGCCTCGATCTGGCCTCTGTTCCCCTTGAGCAGCACCGCGTAGCTCAGGGCGCTGCCGCGAAACACCAGAAAATCCGGATATTGCAGGAAATCCTGCAGCAGATTATCCTGCAGCGCCGCGCTCTGCTCACTGTAGGCGGTTATGTTTTCCTTCGGCTGCAGGGTAAAAAGGACAATGTTGTAGGCCTCCGCGTCCAGCTCCAGCTCCAGGCGGTCCGCCTGCTCGTAGATTTCCGGAACGGACAGCTCGCCGCCGACCAGCTTTTCGAAAAACACGCGCCTGGCATAGTGCTCATACTCCTGCGACTCGCGGACAAAGCGGCGGCGGTAATCCTGCTGGTCCCGCTCCTCTTCAATGTGCGCTTTTGTCTGCTCCAGCGCCTGGATCATGCTGGCCCTGGTGACGGGCTTGAGCAGGTATTGATCCACATGCAGTTCGATCGCCTGCTGTGCGTATGCGAAATCATCGTAACCGGAGAGGATGATGATCTTTGTGGCAGGCAGCTCCTTGCTGACAAGGCGGCTGAACGCCAGACCGTCCATGAACGGCATCTTGATGTCCGTGATCAAAACGTCCGGCTTGATCTTTCGCACCAGCGGCAGCGCCATTTCCCCGTCGGAAGCTTCCCCCGCAAAGACGAAACCATATTGCTCCCAGGGGATCATGTCCCGCAGGCCTTCCCGCACCAGGCGCTCGTCTTCCGTCAAAAAAACTTTAAGCATTCAGATGCCTCCCTGTTTTCGTCCGCATACCAATGAAATTGCCTGTCTCTGTCCGCGGAGCTTCCCGATTATGGGTACACCGTGCGGCTCTGTTCATTATAAGGAGATTTCTCTTTCCAGCCACTCCCGGTCCTGAAGCAGTCTGTCCAGCGTCTGCATGAACGGGACAAGCTCCGCCGTGTCCAGCGCACGATGGTCGAACGCAATCGTGATCGGGACGATCTCGGAGGCGCAGATCCTGCCCTCATCATCCACCACGGCTCGCTTCTGCACCGCGCCGATGCCCAGCGCGCACAGCTGCGGCGGTATGATTTCCAGGATTGTGCAGCTCCCTTTCCATTGCTTATACAGGGAACCCATGTTTGACACCGTGATGCTGCCCTGCCTGATGTTCTCCGGCGTAAGCCGGTCGTTGCTCCCTGCGCTTTTCCGCCTCTCGATCCGGACTCTCCCGGGGCCGAGCTTTGCGCCCAGCAGACGTCCGACCGCTTTCGGAATGTTCCCTTTCCGCAGCTCGGAAAAGGTGTCCTCCAGGCCGGTCCGGTACAGGACGCGGTCCATATAGGTGTTCTCGATCCGTGCCCGGAACGCCGCGACCAGCGCCTGTATCTCGTGGACGGACCTGCCCTCCATGTGCGGCAGATTGATCGTCGTCATCTTCCCGTCGCCATAGGTGATCGGGAGGGAGATGTCAATATGTTCCAGCGTCGTCACCTTTCCGCTCACAAGCCACGGGCTGAACTTGATATGCCCGTTCATCCTGGGGCAGGCCTTGATCCCCTCAATCAGAACTCGGAGGATCGCGGAATTGAAGCTGATCCTCTCGTCGGATGCCCGGCCGCGGTTATAGCTTCGCAGCGCGTCCATCAGTAACTCTGCGTCCGCGTCATAGACGATGCAGACATGCGGGACGGTTTTCCAGCCCTCCGAGGTCATATTGGCGATGATCTTGCGGGAGATGTCAAAATATTCTGTCATGGGTT
This sequence comes from Oscillospiraceae bacterium, assembly GCA_902795045.1. Classification (GTDB taxonomy): domain Bacteria; phylum Bacillota; class Clostridia; order Oscillospirales; family Oscillospiraceae; genus Limivicinus. The sequence continues at coordinate 48,134 of CADBJU010000022.1, forward strand.
TCTTCCCTGCCTCTTCAGAGCGTGTCAAACGCTGCTGTCAATCTTTCAAAGCTCACCGTAAAGTGCCGACAGGATGAGTATATCACAGAAACCGGATGGTGAAAACCATAAATGAACACGCCAAAGACTATTTGTTATTTCGGTAGATTGCCGACTATCTTTGTGATATACTTATTGCAAATCAACAGGCAGCAAGTCAAAGCGCAGGAGGAAGGAGAGCACATATATGAAATCCATTGACAGCTTCCCGAGGATCAGGCTGGGCATTCTGCCGACGCCGATCCATAAGCTCGAAAACATCAGCAGTCTCCTCGGCAGAAACATCTATATCAAACGCGACGATTTGACCGGGCTGGGGCTCGGCGGAAACAAGATCCGCAAGCTCGAATTTCTTCTGGCCGACGCGAAGGCGCAGGGCGCGGAGGTCGTTTTCACGACCGGCGGCGCGCAGTCCAACCATGCCATGCTGACCGCCGCGGCGGCGGGGAAGCTGGGGATGAAGGCTGTGCTCGTGCTGAAAAAGCGCGGCGTGACCGACTGCGTGGGCAATCAGCTTTTAGAGCGTCTGATGGGGACGGACGTGAGATTCGTCGATACCGATGATTACGCCGACATTTATGAAGAGATGGACCGGCTCGGCAAAGAGATGGGCAGGCCGTACTACAAGATCCCCTGCGGCGGGTCGAACGCTCTCGGCGCGCTGGGTTATGTGGCGTGTGCCGGGGAGATCGCGGAGCAGGGGCTGCACTTTGACCACATCATCTGCGCGGAAGGCAGCGGCGGCACGATGGCGGGTCTCGCCCTCGGCGCCAAGCTGTTTCTGCCCGGGACGACGGTCCACGGCATGATGGTCGACACCGATCCCTTTGATGAGATCACGCCTGCCCTGATGCGGGAAACGGCGGCGCTGCTGGAGATTTCCCCGGAGATCACGCCGCAGGATTACCCCCTTCGGGACATGTGCGGCCCCGGCTACGCAATCGCCTCGGAGGCCGGGAACGCCGCCGTCTTGCTGGTGGCGGCGCGTGAAGGGATCTTCCTCGATCCGGTTTACACCGGAAAGGCGTTCGCGGGCCTGCTGGAGCTGGCGAAAGAGGGGGCCTTTGCCGAGACGGACAACATCCTGTTTCTGCACTCGGGCGGCGCCGGCGGGCTTTTTGCCATCAAGATGTGAGCCTGCGATAAGCGCAAAACAAAGGATATACGCCTTTCGCTATGATCTATAAGCGAAGATATCATGATGTCAGGTCGACAAATCGGGATTTAGCTGACAGAAAGGACAGCCATAGATGAAAAGGGCTTGTCGTCAGGTTCCGACTTGGTTCAATGAGGGGATACAATGAGATCACAAGGCCTGTAAGATTTTTTACGTGGTCGATCTCCGCAATTCCTCTTCCGGAGGGCGCCCTCAAGCTGCCGGAGACGTATTATCTAGCCCAGCTTGAAAGCTGCCCGGACATTCTGGACGCAAAGCAGGTCATCGAGCTGACCGGCTATGGCACCACCGCCGTCCACCGCTGGCTCTCCTCCGGCAAGCTCAAAAGCTTTCTCTGCGGCAACAAGCGCCGGATCCCAAAGAAATTCCTGCTGGCCTTCCTGCTGTCAAAGACGTACAGCGAAATCCCCCCACAAGCGAAAGAGCTCGGGCTGAGTGAACTGCTATATTGCGAAAAGGGCCGCACGGTGTACCAATTATGGGGTACACCGTGCGGCTCTGTGTATGATAAGGAGACTTCTCTTTTCAGCCTGCCGAGGTCACGCGGGCAACGATCTTGCGGAATCGTAAATTATTCTGCTCTGAGTCTCTGCCTTACTTTGCATAGATTTCTCCGACAAGATCAGCCAGAACCTTTGTCGGCAGCAGGCGGGTCAGAAATACGAAAAGCTTATACTTTCCGCCGAGCGTACAGAGGACTGGCACCTTCGGCTGGAGCGCCTTCCCCGCCACATATTCCCCGGCTTTCTCCGCCGTGATCCCCGTCTGCTCATCGTGCTCCATGACCGCGACGCTGCGGGAGATGCGCCCGCCGTATGCCTCGTCCCCGTCTGGGTTCTTTCTCCGGGCAGCCGTGAACCCGGTCGCAATATCGCCCGGCATGATGGCACAGACCTCGATCCCGTAGGGCTTGACCTCGCTGTAGAGGGCCATTGTGTAGGTACGCACCGCCGCCTTGGAGGCGGAGTAATAAGCCTGAAACGGAATCGCAATCGGCGCGGCGACCGAGCTCATGTTGATGATGCGGCCATAGCCCTGCCGGTGCATGATCGGCAGCACCGCACGGTTTACGCGGACCATGCCGAAGAAGTTCACGTCAAACTGCCGTTTTGCCTCTTCCGTATCCGTATATTCGATCGCGCCGGAGATGCCGAACCCGGCGTTGTTGATCACGACATCGATGTGCTTCTCCCGGTCCAGAATATGTTCGATTGCCCGGCGGACCTGGTCCTCGTCTGTGACATCAGCCTGAATGTGCATGGCGGCGTCTGTCCCGCTTTCTCTCCGGCTGAGCTCGTAGACCCGGCAGCCTTTTTGGGACAGGATACGCGCTGCCTGCAGGCCGATGCCGCTCGTGCCCCCGGTAATGACGATTACTTTATCCATACTATTTATACCTCTTCAGAGCGTTTCAAGCTCTGCTATCAATCTTTCAAAACTCTCTGCAAAGCGCCGGTCGTCTTCCTCTGTGCGCTTTGCCGGGCCTTTCAGGTGGTGCTTCCCGCTGCGGCGGGCCTTTTTGGCCAGGTGGCGATCCATCAGCAGTCCGCCGATATTATCGGCCGTGAAGCATTTCCCGCTCTGGTGGACAGCCAGCGCACCCTTACCCAGCGCAAGCGCCGCCACGCCGTAGTCCTGGGTGATGACGATATCTCCCGCTTTGCAGAGGTTGATGAGCGCCAGATCCACCGCGTCCGCCCCGGCTCCAATGAGCTTTACTGTACTGGTTTCGGAGTACATCACATGGTTTGTGTCGCAGAGAATTGTCACAGGAATGCCATGGCGGCGGGCAATTTCCTCCGCTATGTGCGTAACCGGGCAGGCATCCGCGTCAATATAAATCGTTCTCATCGTTGCTTTCCTTACTATTGTTCAATTATGAAATGAAGAATCGGGTACTTCTGTTCCAGTTCCTCAAAAAGCCGAATTCCCTTTTGTGAATACTTCCGCAAGTCTTCTGGCATTTGATTCATGCCTCGGAGTACAATCTCCCGTTTAGATTCTTCGCTGATAGCAAAATCACGGAGGCAGTCCCAGAGAGCATCCCAGTTCCTTCCATAATAATTTGGAAAGCCAAAACTTTCTTTTAGTTTTTCGTGAAAATCTCTCACATATTTACAGTCTGAAAAGTCGACAACTATTTTTCCATCAGGAATATACTTCCACTTGTTCTCGTTCATTTTTTTATCCCCTCAGATACTATTTCAATAAAAGTTTGGTAATGATCATAGCTGACAAAAATCAGACCATCATTTGAGAAGACGATTCTATGATCATTACGCCACCCGCTAACATAGTCAATATCAGCCTCAAACCAAATCCGTCCATCCTCTGCTGGCAAATGACCATCTCAGTTCCCATATTCCCCCATTGCGACCATTCTGCCGGGAGCGACTACTGAGAGATTACCACGTTTTGGCTTCCATCCCAATGCTTTTGCCTGTTTCTCTGTAAGATAATAAGGCGGCTGGTTTTGGTAATTTGCCAACCACCAGTCCGCGCCGTTCTTTCCTTTACTGGTTGCTTCCCCTGCAGTGACAGCTTTCATTATTACTATAGCGCATCTGCAATGATCGTGCAACGGCGGTTCCGGGTTTGGAATCTCGTTGATATCATAGATTTTCCCGTGTTTTTCTTCACATGCTACACAACGTCGTTCGTCCTCAAGCTTATGACGGATATCTGTTATGAGATGTTCGATCTTGCGGATACGGAAAAACAGTTATCCGCAGCAGTTGGGCAAAAACAAAAAAGCTACATTCCAACCGTCAGGCCCAAAATGTAGCTTTTAACTGTGTCTAATCTTTACACTAAAGATGCCGCCCGCACATACCAAAACGGGAGTCCCCCATGAGACTCCCGTTTTGGAAAGGAAGAAGGACACAGCGGATATGCAGTTTTCGCGGCAAGCCTTGATCGTCGCACGTTACTCGCGCGTCGCTATGCTCTTACGCAAACCGCGGAAACGGAATGGAGCTGGGTTCTTCTGACATGGCGGACAGGGTGGGATTCGAACCCACGAGCCTCTTGCGAGACTACCTGATTTCGAGTCCTGTGCGATACTGTACACTTGACCCCATTTTCGTGCCGCCGTGTTCACGACCGCAACCTCATGCGCCGCAAGGGTTTCCGGGTTCGGCCTTCAAAAAGTCCAGGGTTCGTCGAGCCTTGCGGATTTTCCTTTCTTGCATTTTTTCTTGCCTGATTTCTTGCCGTTTTCGGAATTTGGCAAGATGAACGGCAAGAAGACTTTTCATCATCAGCATTTGGCATTACGGACGGTGAAATTTTCGGATCAGACTATGATGAAAGGGTCACCGCCATGAAAAAGCAAACCGATGTACTCGCCCACTACCCGGACATACTCTGTCAGGGACAGCTCTGCGAAGTCGCCCATATCAGCAAGCGCCGCGCCCGGTATCTGCTGGACAAGGGTCTCATCCCCAATGTCCATAGTCCCAACCGGCGGCTGGGCTATAAGATCAAAAAGGAGGATGTGCGCGTCTTCCTCCGGGAACTGAAGGAGGACCCGGAACGCTATGCCCTCCCCGCAAGCGCCCGGCCGCGAAAGCCCGCCTCCCCGAAGCTGCTGGAGGCGTATTATCTGTCCCAGCTTGAAAGCTACCCGGACATTCTGGATGCAAACCAGGTCATTGAGCTGACAGGCTACGGCACAACCGCCGTCCACCGCTGGCTCTCCTCCGGCAAGCTCAAAAGCTTTCTCTGCGGCAACAAGCGTCGGATCCCGAAGAAATTTCTGCTGGCCTTCCTGCTGTCAAAGACGTACAGCGAGATCCCCCACAAGTCCAGGAAGCACCAGACTGCGTTGCGCAAGTGCCGGGGGAAGGAGGCGGTGGAATGAGAGTTGATATCGCGGAGCTGAACGCCTGTCCCCCGCTCCTGAACCAGAAACAGCTGCGCCGCGTCTGTCACATCAGCCCGCGCACCGCCCACTATCTGCTGCAAAGCGGGGCGATCCCCAATGAGCGCGGCAGCCAATACCGAATCCGCCGCGAGGCCGTTCTCGCGTTCATGCAGTCACCGGAAAAGCTCCTGGTCCCCGCGCCTGTCCGCACGTCCGTGGGAAAATGGGGCAAGCCCCACACCGTGCGTCTCCTGCCGCCCGAGGCAGCGCCGGAGTCCACGCTGCGTGCATACTATGTCCGCACGTTTGCGGATCTGCCCGATGTGCTGACCGTCCCTCAGATCAGCGCCGCCACCGGCTATAACGTCCGCACCGTGGGACAGTGGTTGCGCCGGGGACGGATGCGGTACATCATGCTCGACCGGGCCTACCACGTCCCCAAACGCTGGGCTATCGACTACCTCTGTTCCGACCAGCATAACAGTACACACCGCAAAAGCCCCCAGCATGTGGCCGCGCTCTGGGCAGCTTATGAGGGAGGTGTGACGGCATGAGCTTTATCGAAGAACTGTTTTACGGCAATCTGGATCCCCAGTCCCGCAGCCCTCACGCTGTGCGCCAGATTTCTCGCAGCGCTGCCTCTCTCGACGAACTTGAGGACATACTTACGGAGCGGCTCCAAGGTGAGGACAAGCGACTGTTTGCAAGACTTATTTCCGGGCTTGCAAACTTAACGGCCAGATTTGTAAAACTAAGCTCTGCCCAATGCCATAATTTTCGGTGCTTTCTTTTGCAAATTTTGACTCACTGGAACTTACCCTTGCAAACTGGAACCTCACTTTGCAATTGAGCCAATTGAGCCAATGATGCTATCATAAAAGTGGACACGGACAGGTAGAAAAATACCGCTGAGGGATGTATGATAGGGCCATATAAAACTTGTCTCTGAAGGAGCTGCTTCCA
>CADBJU010000023.1 GCA_902795045.1 Oscillospiraceae bacterium
CGTGCGCCGCGTCGACGTGTTCATCGATACGATCATCGGATAAGCGAGGAACAGACACTTGAGAGATATGATAAACGCCGCGGCCTTCAAGGAGTGCATTTTGTGCGCCTACGCCGCGCTGCAAGACAACATCCAGACAATCAACGACCTGAACGTCTTCCCCGTTCCGGACGGCGACACCGGCACCAACATGGGCCTGACCATGGAAAAGGCCGCCATGGAGCTGAAAAAGAACGACTTTCCCACCGTCACCGCCGCCGCCGACTGTGTGGCCTCCGCGCTTCTGCGGGCTGCCCGCGGCAACTCCGGCGTCATTTTGAGCCTGCTGTTTCGCGGCATCTCCAAAAAGCTCAAGGGCCTGCACGAGGCCGACGCAAAGAGCTTTGCCGCCGCCATGCAGGAGGGCGTGAACGCCGCCTACAAGGCCGTCATGAAGCCCGCCGAGGGCACTATCCTCACTGTCTCCCGCCTCGCTTCCGAGGCCGCCGTCAAGGCAGCCGAAAATGACGAGGGCCTGGAAAAGACCCTGGAGGCCGCCATCGCTGCAGGCGACGAGGCCCTGACCGACACCGTCAACATGAACCCCGTGCTCAAAAAGGCGGGCGTTGTGGACGCGGGCGGCATGGGCTATATGGTCATCCTCAAGGCGATGCTGGCGTCCCTGCGCGGGGAGGTCTTTGCTCCCCAGGACCAGATGCGCATCGAGGAGGTCGTGGAGGGAAGCGGCCGCATCTTTGAAAAGGAAGGCGTCCAGGACGTGATCACCTTCGCCTTCGACACGGTCTACATCGTGCGCAAGAACGATCCGAACGTCGATCTTGAGCCGCTGCGCGCTTATCTCGGCAGCATCGGCGACAGCCTCGTCATCAGCGACGACGACGAGATCTTCAAGGTCCATGTCCACACCGACACCCCGGGCGTGGCCCTGACCGAGAGCCAGAAGTACGGCACACTCGAGCTTGCCAAGATCGAGAACATGGTCACCCAGGCCGAGCAGCAGAAGGCCGGCGTGGCGGTCATCAGCACCGACGATCTGGAAAAGGTCGAGCAGGAGCTGGAGGCCATGGAAAACGCCCCCGCGGAGCCGGAGTACGCCGCCCCCGAAAAGCAGTTCGGCGCGGTGGTCGTGGCGGCGGGCGAGGGCATGCAGAATCTCTTCAAGGAACTGGGCGCGGACCGCGTCGTCACCGGCGGGCAGACCATGAACCCCTCCACCGACGATATCCTGCGGGAGATCAACCGCACCCCGGCCGAGACGGTTTTCGTCCTGCCGAACAACAAGAACATCATCATGGCCGCCGAGCAGAGCGCGGAGCTGTGCCGGGACAAGCGCGTCATCGTCATCCCCACCAGGACCGTGCCGCAGGGCATTTCGGCGCTTTTGAACTTCAACATCGACGAAAACGAGGAGCCCATTGTCGAGGCCATGAAGGAGGCCGCCGCCAAGGTCCACACCGCGATGGTGACCTACGCTGCCCGCGACTCCGACTTTGACGGACATGACATCCACGCGGGCGAGTATCTGGCCCTGCTCGACGGGGCGCTGCTCGGAAGCTTCAAGAGCGAGGATGCGCTCCTGGCGGAGCTCAACCGCTCCTTCTCCCGGTACGATCCCGAATTCATCACCGTCTACTACGGCGAAGGCGTGGAGGAATCCGCCGCTGACAGCGTGGCGGCGGTACTCACCGGGGGCTTCCCCGAGGCGGAGATCGGCGTAGTCAACGGCGGTCAGCCGGTGTACTACTACATGATCAGCGTGGAGTAATCGAATATGATGCAGAGGAGCTGTGAAAACAGCAGCCTGCTGCAGAAGCCTGAAACGAGCACTGTAGGGGCCGGCGACCCCGGCAGCCCGGCTGTGAAAAACCCAATATATGCATTTCCCCCGGCGAATACGCGACATAATGTTACGTATTCGCCGTATGTTTTTGCAGATAATGTGTTGTTTCCGCGCAGGCGGGGCAAGCCCCTCCCCTACAGTATCTCAAGATGATTATGCGTTTTGAAACAGTCTCAATACTTTATCCCGCCAGCAGGCTCACCGCCACGCGGGCGGCCTCGGCGGCATCGGGGGTGTAGGCGTCGGCGCCGATCTCGCGGCAGAAGGCCTCGCTGATGGGCGCGCCGCCCACCATGATCTTTACCCGGTCGCGTATGCCCGCTTCCTCGGCAAGGCGCACCACGTCGCGCATCTCGTGCATCGCGGTGGTGAGCAGCGACGAGCAGGCAATCAGCCCGCAGTCCCGCTCCTGCGCCGCCTTAATAAAATCCTCGGGGGCCACATCCACGCCCAGATCCACGACCTCGAGCCCCGCGCCCTCCATCATGATCTTGACGAGATTCTTGCCGATGTCGTGCAGGTCGCCGCGCACGGTGCCGAGCACCACGCGGCCCGCCGCTTTCGCGCTCTTTCCCGCAAGGCGCGGCTTCAATAACTCCATGGCGGCGTTCATGCAGCGCCCGCCCATGAGCATCTCCGGCACGAAAGCTTTGCCCGCCGAGAAGGCCGCGCCCAGCCTGTCCATGCCGGGGATGAGGCCGCGGGAGATCACCGCCTGCGCGTCCTCACCCGCGTCCAGGGCACGCTCACACAGCATTGTGACTTTCTTTTTCTGCCCCCGGTACAGGGCATCGGCGAGGGCGGCAAAGAGCTCGTCCCCGGCGTCGGCAGTCTGGGCGGTATTCTGCGCCGCAGCGGTGGCTGCCGCCCTGCGCCGCGGCACCTCCGGCAGAGCAAAGGACGGCATGTGCAGGCCCGCGTTGTAGCGGTCGATCTCGTCGTTGATGATGGGGTCGACGTGCGGGAAGACCGTGCCCATGATGCCGTAGGTGATGGAGGGGATGAAGTGCCCGCCGGGGCAGCAGCGCTGCAGCACGCCGCGCACATAAAGGCGGATCTCCTCCTCGGTGGAGTCGGGCCTGTCGATGGCCGCGCCCACGCCGCCCATGAGGATCATGCGGCCCTTGAGCTGCTTTTGGAGTGCCGGGATGTCATTTTCCGGCAGTGTGCCCTGCCAGCACTGGATGCCGAGCTCCACCATGTCCTCCACGATGGGGACGAGGTAGGAGTCCGCGTGATGGATGGCGATGCAGCCCTTTTCGCGGATCGTGCCGTAAAAGCGGCGGTAGGGCTCCTTATAAAACGCACGCCACATCTCCGGCTTCATGAAGAGCGCTTCCTTCGTGCCCCAGTCGTCGTGGGAGAAAATGGCGTCCGGTTTTAGGCCGTCAATGAGCATGGTGACGTATTGGATGCGGTAGTCGGTGATATACTCGATGAGCTCGTGCATCTCCTGGGGATGCTCGTAAAAGCCGGTGAGGGTGTCCTCAAAGCCCATGAGAAAGTGTGTCTGCTCAAAGATGCCGGTGCCCATGAAGCCGCAGACCAGACGCTCGTCCCCGGCGGTCTCCCGGGCCTTTACCGCGCATTCCTCCCAGCCCTCGCGGCAGTTTGCCTCCAGGTCCGGGGCGTGGACATAGTCCCGCCAGTGTGTCACGTCGGGACATACCTTGTCGGCGGCAGTGATGTGCGGGGTGGCACCGGGGGCATCGGCGGGGAAGAGGATCGTAGTGCCCCAGCGGTCCTTACTCACGCTGCCCTTGACGCGGCTGCCGCGTAAGAACGCGTTGACGGGATCGGTCAGTACCAGGTGCAGCGCCTCATACTGCTTGAGCTGACGGGGAGGCTGCCCGTCGGGTTTTAACAATTCCAGGAATATTTCCTTCGGCGTCATGGGTTCAACCTTCTTTCGTCAGAATACAGGCGCTGTAGGTCAGCGTCCCGGGGCCGTAGTAGTAGGCGAGGCCCGCCAAATTGCACACCTCGCTCACCAGAAGCCCGTAGGCCTCCATGGAGGAGAGCATTTTGCGGGGAAAGCGGCAGGGCCTGTCCGGGTAGGTGCAGGCCCTGCAGATGGTACAGGAGCCCGCCGTCAGCGGCAGCACGTCGGGATAGAGAAGCCTTGCCTGCCGGGCAAGGTCGAAAAAGCGCTTTTTGTGTGTCTCCTGGGCAAGGTTCATGGTCTCCATGTCAAAGTCGTCCCGGAGCTGCGCCGTGGTCTGCACCAGCACCCCGCCGGTATAGGCGCGCATGCGGGAAGCGCATTCCCCGATCGTGCCGCAGGCGGGGGGACAGCTCCAGCTTTTGCCGTAGCGCCTGCAGCGGCCGGAGGCGCACATCTCGCGCACCTCGCTCAGGGCGCGCAGCTTTGATGCGTCCAGGAGGGCTGCATGGTCAAAGCCCAGCTCCAGGGCCAGGGTCAGCAGCTTTTCCACCGCGCGTCCCTCCTTGACAAATGGCGTTCACGCCTTTAAGATATGGATAATCATACCACGAACGGCGGAAATTGCAAGAATATTTATACACGGGTGAGGACATGCCGAAAGTGCGCATCCGCGCGGGTACGCGGGAAGAAAACATCACAGCCGAAACCGGGGAGCGCCTGCTGGACGTACTGCGCCGAGCCGGGGTGAACGTGGCCGCTCCCTGCGGCGGCCTGGGCCGCTGCGGCAAATGCCGGGCGACGGTGAACGGCGAAGAGGTCCTCGCCTGCCGGTACACCGTGACCGGGGACGCCGAGATCACGGTGCGGGAGCTTACGGGCGGCGCGATCCTCGGCGGCGAGACAGCGTCCGCTCATGGCGGTACGCGTCTCGGCGCGGCGCTGGACCTCGGCACCACGACGCTGGCCCTGCGGCTGTATGACCTTGATACCGGCAAATGCACCGGGCAGCGCACGGCCTGGAACGCGCAGGCTGCCTACGGGGCGGACGTGATCACCCGCGCCCAGTACTGCATGGAGCACCCCGAGGGGACCGAGACGCTGCAGCGTGTGGTTGGCAGACAATTGGATGAAATGCTCGGCGCTCTCGGCACCACATTAAAGGATATCGAAAGCCTCTTTGTCGCGGGCAACACCATCATGCAGCATCTCTTCGCGGGCCTCGACCCGTCCCCCATCGCCGTCGCGCCCTTCACGCCGCGCACGCTGTTTGAGGATTGCGCCCAAAATAGCTGTCATTCTGAGCGAAGCGAAGAATCTTTACCGGATTGCATGAACGACAGAAAAGATGCTTCGCCAGGGCTCAGGATGACAGAAACAACATATTCCCCCTGCGTCGCGGGCTATGTGGGCGGGGATATCACGGCGGGGCTGCTGGCCTCCGGACTTTTTGAAAAGGACGGCAGGCACCTCTTCCTCGACGTGGGCACCAACGGCGAAATGGCCCTCGGCGGGAAAGACGGCTTTGTCTGCTGCGCCGTGGCCTCGGGCCCGGCCTTCGAGGGCGCGGGGATCGCCTGCGGCATGGCGGGCGTAGTCGGCGCGGTGAGCCATGTGCGTTTTGAAAGCGGCGCGCTGCGCTTTGACGTGATCGGCGGCGGCGAGGCGAAGGGCCTGTGCGGCTCGGGCCTTGTGGACCTCGCGGCGCTTTTGTGCCGGGAGGGGATCATCACCGCCTCGGGCCTGCTGCTGCCGCCGGAGGAAGCGCCGGAGAACTGGGCTGAGTATCTCAGAGAGGACGAGGACGGAAACGGTATCTTTTCTCTTACGCCCTCGGTGTACCTGAGCGCCCGGGACGTTCGGCAGCTCCAGCTTGCCAAGGCGGCGGTGGCGGCTGGCATCCGGGTCCTGCTCAAAAAGAGCGGGACAAAGATGGAAGAAATCGGGGGCCTGTATCTCGCGGGCGGTTTCGGGAGCTTTCTCGACCCGAAGAGCGCCGCCGACATCGGCATGCTGCCCCGTGAGCTTGCGGACAAAACGACCGTGCTCGGAAATGCCTCCCTCGAGGGAGCGGGCATGGCCCTCACGGACAAGGGCGCGCGGGCGCGGCTGCGAGACGTTCAGCATGCCTGCCGGTATATCGAACTCTCCGGCGACAGGGATTTTAACGAGGAATACCCGGAACAGATGTTCTTTTACGAGGAGGACGAGGAATGGAACTGAGATTTCCTTTGATACTGGACGGCGCCATGGGGACGCAGCTCCAGAAGCGCGGATTTGACGGCGGCGACTGCGCCGAGCGCTGGACGCTCGAGCACCCCGAGGCACTTTTGGAGATCCAGCGCGGCTATGTGCAGGCGGGCAGCGGGGTACTGTATGCCCCCACCTTCGGGGCGAACCGCGTCAAGCTTGAGGCCCACGGCATCTTTAACCGCGTTAAGGAGTACAACAAGCGGCTTGCTGCCCTGTCAAAGCAGGCAGCCGACGGCAAGGCACTCGTCGCGGGCGACCTGTCCCCGACGGGGCTGTTCCTCTACCCCCTGGGCGACGCCCGCTTTGAGGAGCTTGTGGAGGTCTATGCCGAGCAGGCACAGGCGCTGGAGGAAGCCGGGGTCGACCTCTTTGTGATCGAGACAATGATGAATGTGGCCGAGTGCCGGGCGGCACTGCTCGCGGTCAAGAGCGTGAGCGAGAAGCCGGTCTTCGTCACCGTCACCTGCGATGAGCGGGGGCGCATGCTCTCCGGCACCGACGCTGCGGCGGCTCTGCAGATTTTACAGGGCATGGGCGTGGACGCCTTTGGTCTCAACTGCTCTACCGGCCCTCGGGAGATGCTGCCGACCCTGCGCCGCCTGCAAAAGATTTCCTGCGTGCCGCTGATTGCAAAGCCCAATGCGGGCATGCCGGAGATCACGGACGCGGGCGCGGTCTACGCCTGCGCGCCTTCTGACTTTGCCGCCTGCCTCGAGGACTTCGCGGCGGCGGGGGTAATGATCTTCGGCGGCTGCTGCGGTACGACGGCGGAGCATGTGCGGACTCTCGCGGAAAAGTGCGCTGCGCTCAAGATGAACCCGCCTGAGCCGGCGGATAACGGACTGCTGCCCTGTGCCACCGAGAAGGAGCTGTTCTTCCTCGACCCCGCGGTGCCTGCGGGGGAAGCGCTCCCCTGCGACAGCGAGCTGGAGGACCGGCTGGAGGAGGCCATGGGGGAGGACGCGCCGCTTGTGACGGTGGAGCTCAAAGCGGAGGCGGAGCTTGACAATTTCGCTGACGCTCAGCTTCTCATCACAAAGCCCCTGTGCATCCGCTGCGAAGACACAGCCCTTCTGGAGCAGGCCCTGCGCCTCTACCAGGGCCGCGCCCTGTACGACGGGCCGCTCGGGGAGGAAATACTGAACCCCCTCGCTGAAAAATACGGTGTGATCTATTGATGAAAGAGCCGCCCGATACCCGGAACATCCGGGCTCGGACGGCTTTTCTGTGCTTATTTTTTCTTTGCCATGCGCTGTTTTTTACGCTCCTCCCTTGCCTTGGCGCGGCGGGGGTTGCGAATGAAGACCAGGATGCCGATGCCGATCAGCGTCACGACGATGGCCACGATGCACAGTGCGCGGATCACCGGGCCGCGGCCCGCGATCCAGAGGCTCACGACGCCGCCGATGGCCGCCACGCCGTAGAGCACCAGGACCGTCTGCTTCTGGCTCAGGCCCAGGGCCATGAGGCGGTGATGGAAATGACCCTTATCGGCGTGGAAGGGGCTCTGCCCGTGGGCAAGGCGGCGGATGACCGCAAAGCCCGTGTCCGCCAGCGGCAGGGCAAAGGTCAGCACGGTCTGGAGCTTGAACAGGCCGAGGATCGAAACCGTGGCCAGGATGAAGCCCAGAAACTGCGAGCCCACGTCGCCCATAAAGATCTTGGCGGGGTTGAAGTTGAAGGGGATGAAGCCGAGGCAGGCGCCGATGAGGGCGGTCAAAATGACGGCGGCGGCGGGCTCGGCGGTGAAGAAGAGGATCGAGGCTGCCAGCAGAAAGAACGAGCAGATGGCCGTCACGCCCGCCGCCAGGCCGTCCAGCCCGTCGATGAGGTTGAAGGCGTTGGTGCACAGCACGATCCACAGCATGGTCAGCGGCACGCCCCACCAGCCGAGCTCCAGATAGGTCTGGCTGACGGGCCAGGTAATGGTGTCGATGACGAGGCCGAAGCGCACACACACGAAGGCCGCAAAGATCTGGATGACCAGCTTGACGACAGGCCGCAGATTCACGATATCGTCCACAAAGCCCATGCCCGCGATGATGAAGGCCCCGATCACGATGCCGTAGACCTTCTCCGACACGGGCGCAAACAGCAGCACCGCGAGGAAAAAGCCCACGATGATCGCAAGCCCGCCCATGCGGGGGATGGGGTGATCGTGCACGCGGCGGTCGTCCTTGGGGATGTCCATGGCGCCGATGCGTTCGGCAAAGCGCTTGACCGGCGGGGTCATGCGGTTGCAGACCACCAGCGACACCACAAAGGCCGAAAACAGCGCAATCCAGGGATTGAGATTCGGAAACATACGCTTCCTCCAAGTGAGTTTTTGGCTCCCTCTTTGAGGGAGCTGTCACCAGTGCGTACACTGGTGACTGAGGGAGTCAGAGGCCCTTACTCAAAGTGCTCAAAAGAGGCGCCCTGACCCCTTCCACCGCTGAAGCGGTCCCCCTCCCCCAAACGCCGCATGTGCGGCTGGGGGAGGCAGGATCTTAAAACGGCTTCTCGACTAAACCGATCTTTTTGTAGACCTTGCGCAGGGTCTTGCGCGCAACGTAAGTCGCCTTCTGGGCGCCCTTTGTGTAGATATCCTCCAGATAGGCCTTGTCGGCGATAATGCGCGCGGCATCCTCACGGATGGGACGCAGGGTCTCGATAACGGCCTCGCCCACAGCGGGCTTGAAGACACCGTAACCGGCGGCGGAAAACTCCTGCTCGATCTCGGTAAAGCTCTTGCCCGTGCAGGCAGCGTAAATCTGCATGAGGTTTGCCACACCCGGCTTGTTCTCGGGATCGAAGCGTACGCAGCCGGCGCCGCTTTCGGAGTCGGTGACGGCGCGCTTAAACTTGCGCATGATATCAGCCGGGTCGTCCATCAGGCAGACGCGGCCGTTTCCGATTTCGTCGGATTTGGACATCTTGCTCGTCGGGTCGAGCAGGTCCATCACCCGCGCACCGACCTTGGGGATCCAGGGTTCGGGCACCTTGAAGGTCTCGCCGTAGAGGTTGTTGAAGCGCTGGGCCACGTCGCGCGTGAGCTCCACATGCTGCTTCTGATCCTCGCCTACGGGGACGTAATCGGGCTGGTAGAGCAGGATGTCTGCCGCCATGAGGGCCGGGTAGGTGAAGAGGCCGCCGTTGATGTTTTCGGCATTCTTGGCACTTTTATCCTTGAACTGCGTCATGCGGCTCAGCTCGCCGAACATGGTGTAGCAGTTGAGCACCCAGCCCAGCTCCGCATGCTCATGCACATGGCTCTGCAAAAAGAGCGTGTTTTTCTCGGGGTCAAGGCCGCAGGCGACATATTGTGCCAGCTGCTCCCGCGTCCTGCGCCGCAGGTCGGCGGGATTGTTGCGCGTGGTCAGCGCGTGCAGATCGGCCATAAAGTAATAGCAGTCAAACTGCTCGGCACGCTCCGCCCAGTTTTTGATCGCTCCGAGATAGGAGCCCAGCGTCAGATCGCCGGTGGGCTTGATGCCCGAGAGCATGACCTTTTTCGGTGTATTGTTATTATCCATCGTCTTCTCCTGTTCGTATAGACAAATTTCCACACTTCTATTCATTTTAACAAAAGAACTTGTACTTGACAACTGCCAATTTGCAAAATAATATTATAAACAAAGTGAAGAGTGAAGAATGGAAAGTGAAAAGTGCGGTTTGACTGATGCGCTGCGGCAGATTCGATCATCCGCGAAGCGGACACAATAACTCCACTTTCAACTTTTCAATTTTCACTTTCATAAAATGATGGAGGCAACATATGAAAGATATAAGCTGGTTCAACGACATGGAAGCGCGCATCCCCACCGGAGAGGTGCGCACGCGCTTTGCGCCCTCTCCCACCGGATACATGCATGTGGGCAACCTGCGCACGGCGCTCTATACCTATCTCATCGCCCGCCACGGCAAGGGCAAGTTCATCCTGCGCATCGAGGACACCGACCAGGGCCGTCTCGTCGAGGGTGCGGTGGATGTGATCTACAAGACCATGGCCGAGTGCCACCTCGAGCACGACGAGGGTCCCGACGTAGGCGGCCCCGTGGCCCCCTATGTCCAGACCGAGCGCAGGCCCCTTTATAAGGAATACGCCGAGCTGCTGATGGAGCGCGGCCACGCCTACCGCTGCTTCTGCGAAAAGACCGAGTCCGAGGAGGACAGCGGCGATTTTAACCGGGGCGACGATCCCTGCCGCTCCATGAGCCGTGAGGAATCCGACCGCCTTGCCGCCGAGGGCAGGCCCTATGTCATCCGCCAGCGCATCCCGCACGAGGGGACGACCACCTTCCACGATGAGATCTACGGCGACATCACGGTGGAAAACCAGAGCCTTGACGACCAGGTGCTCTTAAAGCGCGACGGCCTGCCCACCTACAACTTCGCAAACGTCATCGACGACCACCTCATGGGCATCACCCATGTCGTGCGCGGCAGCGAGTATTTGAGCTCTGCGCCGAAGTACAATCTCCTGTATGAGGGCTTCGGCTGGCCCATCCCCAAGTACGTCCACTGCTCGCCCGTCATGCGCGATCAGCACAACAAGATGTCCAAGCGCCACGGCGACCCCTCCTACGAGGACCTGATCGCCCAGGGCTTTCTGACCGACGCCGTCATCAACTACGTGACCCTGCTCGGCTGGAGCCCGAGAGGGGAGCAGGAGATCTTCTCCCTCGACGAGCTCAAGGAGATCTTCGACATCTCCGGCATCTCCAAGTCCCCCGCCATCTTCGACATCGAAAAGCTCCGCTATTTTAATGCCGAATACATCCGCGCCATGAGCCCGGAGGCCTTTGCCAAGGTGGCCGAGCCCTTTATCCGTGAGGCGGTGAAGAATCCCGCCATCGACCCCGCCGCCGTCGCGGCCCTGCTGCAGCAGCGCACCGAGGTGCTGACCGAGATCCCCGAGAAGGTGGACTTCTTCGACACGCTTCCCGAATACGACGCGGAGCTCTTCGTCCACAAAAAATCCAAGTCCGACAGGGAATCCTCCAAGTCTATGTTGGAGAAGGTCATCCCCGCCTTTGAAGCCCTTCCGGACTGGAACGACGAGGGCATCATGGACGTGATGGTGAAGCTTGCCGAGGCGGAGGGCGTGAAGAACGCCAAGGTTATGTGGCCTGTCCGCATCGCGGCGGCGGGCAAGGCCGTCACACCCGGCGGCGCGGTGGAGATCTGCCGCATCCTCGGAAAGGACGAGTGCCTGAGACGCCTGCACGTCGGCCTTGAGAAGCTGGGATAAGATAAAAAAGACCGCCCGGGTTTCATGCCCGGGCGGCTTTTGCGTGTCATCCGATGAGATTGAAAAGGGAATCGTCGTTGTCGATCCAGTCCTGCACATCGATGGTGCGGTACTCGGTGGGGGAAGTTCGGATGATGACCTTCTCGATGCCGGCGTTGATGATCTGCCGCTTGCACATGGAGCAGCTCATCGCGTCGGGCAGCAGCTCATTTGTCTTGGCGCTGCGGCCCACGAGGTAGATGGTTGCGCCGATCATGTCCCGGCGGGAGGCGGAGATGATGGCGTTTGCCTCCGCGTGCACCGAGCGGCAGAGCTCGTAGCGCTCGCCCGAGGGGATGCCCAGTTTCTCGCGCATGCAGCCGCCCAGATCCGAGCAGTTCTTCCGCCCGCGCGGCGCGCCGTTATAGCCGGTGGAGATGATCTCATCGTTTCGCACGATGATGGCGCCGTACTTGCGCCGAAGGCACGTGGAGCGCTCCAGCACCGCGTCGGCGATGTCCAGGTAATAATTCTGCTTGTTGGTTCTGCCGTCCATAAGACGTTCCTCCCGGTAGCTTTTTCCTTATCATAACCCGGCCTTGCTTTCCCGTCAAGAAAGAGATAGCTTTTTTCCGGCGTATGTGTTATAGTATGGCGCATGAACAGACGAAACTATCAGCGGGAGCTTGACCGCATCATCGAAAAAAACGGGGAAGCGCGCCCAAAGGTGCTGCTGCACGTGTGCTGCGGCCCCTGCTCAAGCTCGGTGCTGGAATATCTGACACAGTATTTTGACCTCACCCTTTTGTGGTATAATCCGAATATCTACCCCGAGGCGGAGTTTGACCTGCGGCTGGAGACGCTCAAAAAACTGATAGGCGATATGGGCCTTGCCGACAGGGTAACGCTTTTGACCGAGCCGCACCGAAGCAAAGAATACTACGCGCGTGTAAAGGGCCTGGAGGACGAGCCCGAGGGCGGAAAACGCTGTACCGAGTGCTTCCGCCTGCGTCTCGAGGAGGCGGCAAAGGCCGCAAAGGAAGGCGGCTTCGACTACTTCTGCACGACTCTCACCCTCTCGCGGCACAAGGACGCGGTGCGCATCAACGCGCTGGCCGAGGAGATCGCCGCGCGCGAGGGGGTAAGGTGGCTCCCGTCGGACTTCAAAAAGCGCGACGGCGAAAACCGCTCCATCGAGCTGTGCGAGCAGTACCACGTTTACCGGCAGCTTTACTGCGGGTGTGAGTACAGCTTTCGGAAGCGGGAAGAGCACGGCATATAAAAGTCAACAACGGCAGGTTTCCACACCCTGCCGCGCCGGACGGCGGCATAAAAAATGGACCAGATGGGGCGTGCATCCCATCTGTATCGGTGCCTCCGTGCGGATAAATAAAAAATGGAGGTATCCGAAATCATGCACAAGAAAAACACCACCCTGTTCCTGACCGCCAACGCCGTCATCGCCGCGCTGTATGCCGCCCTGACCATTGCCCTGGCTCCCATCAGCTATGGACCGGTACAGTTTCGCGTGAGCGAGGTGCTGACCGCCCTGCCGTTTCTGATGCCGGGCAGCGTTCTGGGCATTACCGTCGGCTGCGTGCTGGCCAATCTCTACACCGGCAGCGTCCTGGATATCGTGTTCGGCTCTCTGGCGACCTTTCTCGCGGGCCTTGCCACGGCCCGGTTCGGCAAAAAGGGAAACACGGTGAAAAACCGGGTGCTGGGCTGCCTCATGCCCGTTGTGTTCAACGCGGTCATCGTGGGTGCGGTGCTCACCTGGGGCTATCAGATCCAGGAGTTTGACTCCCCCCTCAAGTCCTGCGCCTTCAACGCCCTGACCGTCGGCGTCGGCGAGGCGGGCGTGCTGTACCTGATCGCCTATCCGCTCTTGAGCTATCTGCCGAAAATCAAAAGCGTGCGGGAATTTATCGCACGTTTTAACGGAAAATAAAGATACCCCTTCCCGGGGTGAAAGGAGCGTCCCATGAAGGTCCGCAAAGCGATCATCCCCGCGGCGGGGCTCGGTACCCGCCTGCTGCCCAACACCAAGAGCATCCCGAAGGAGATGCTGCCCCTGGTGGACAAGCCCGTCCTGCAGTACATCGTGGAGGAGGCTGTCGCCGCCGGTGTGGAGGAAATTTTGATCATCACCAACCGCGGCAAATCCCCCATCGAGGATTACTTTGACTACGCCCCCGACCTCGAGCAGCGCCTCATCGCCGACGGCAAGCGCAAGGAGGCCCGCACCGTGCGCGAGGTCGCGGACATGGCGGACGTATACTTCCTGCGCCAGAAGGAGACGCGCGGCCTCGGCCACGCCATCTGGCGCGCCAAGAGCTTTGTGGGCGACGAGCCCTTCGGCATCCTCCTGGGCGACGATATCATGCTCAGCAAGACGCCGGTCCTCAAGCAGCTGGTCGACGCCGCCGAGGCCAATAGCTGCAGCGCCATCGCTGTGCGGCAGTTTCCGGGGGAGGAGATCTGCAAGTACTCCTCTGTCAAATTCGAGGAGCAGCTTTCGGATCGCGTCTACCGTATCAGCGACATGAACGAGAAGCCGTCGGTGTACGAAAAGCTCTCCGATTACGCGATCATGGGCCGCTATGTGCTCACGCCCGCAATCTTCGACATCCTGGAAAAAACCTCCCCCGGCCGCAACAACGAGATCCAGCTGACCGACGGCATGCGCGTTCTCTGCCGCCGCGAGAAGATGTGCGCCGTGGACTTCGAGGGCAAGCGCTACGACACCGGCAACCTCAAGGGCTATCTGGAGTCCATCATCGACTTTGCCCTGCACAACGAGGAGGCGGGCGACTGGCTGCGCCAGTTCATCATCGACAAGGCGGAGACACTGAAAAACGAACAGTAAACGAACAACCAGCAGGGCCGGACGAAAGTCCGGCCCTGTTCTCATTTATACACCACGTCGAAGCAGCCGATGCGCTCCACCGTAAAGCCCGCATTTATAAATTTCTCCGTGGGAGCGCCGTTCCAGAGCACGTAGGTGCCATCCATGTCAAAGGGCGGCGCTGCGTCGTCGACATACACGAAACGCCCGAAGCGGCGGGGACTGAGATACTGGGCGGGGTAGTATTCGTATTCCACCGTGTCGTTGAATGCCTGCGGGCTCGTCTCCGACTTGAGCAGCAGCTTTGGGTAATGCAGCGCCCGGGCAACATAGACCGTGCCGTCGTGCCGGAGAGCCTTGTCCAGCGCCTCGTCCCAGCCGGCGGTGAACTCCCCGTTCAAAGACGGGGCATAGTCGGTGAAATAGTACTGCGCAAAAAAACCGAAGAACGTAAGCAGCCCCGCAAGCAGCAGCGCCGCGGCCGTTCGGGCGTAACGTCCCAGCAGCCGCAGGGCGGTCTCCGCGCCGAAGGCGACGGTGAGGGCGGCGGGCATGACGAGAAAGTTCATGCGGTTGATGTTCACCGAGATGAGCGCCGTGAGCCCCGCCCCGGTAAAGAGCCAGATGAGCAGCAGCACCGCGGGATCATAGTGCCGCTCGCGCAGGGCGGCAAAGCAGCGGTAGACGAGCGCGCCCAGCCCCAAAAGCCCGAAGGGCAGCGCCGCCGGGTAGAACAGCCCGAAGCGCCCGGCGCTGTTCCACTTGAGCCCGTCCGACTGGGTGAGCAGGATGCGCAGCATGGTTTTGAGATTGTCCGGCACATGGGAAAGGGAGATCTCCCCCGCGCGCATCTGCACCAGCCGCGGCACCGAGAAGGGGCCGACGGAGAACTCATCCACAAGACCGTAGTTGACCGCGAGAAAGCCCACCAGCGGCAGGGCCAGCACCGCGAGGATCACCCCGGAGCCGAGGAGCCACCGGTCCGCCTTCGGCCTTTGGTACAGGAGCATCAGCCCCAGCAGCAGCGGCATCACGGGCCAGATAGCGGAGTAGGCGTAAAGGGCGAGACCATAGCACAGGGCCGAGACCGGCAGAAAGCGCCCGTCCTCTTTTCCCTTCAGAAAGAAGCACAGGCCCAGGAGCAGCAGATTCGGCGCCATGTTGGATTCCAGCGCCCAGCGGGAGAGCAGCACGTGCCACGGGCATAGCGCCAGCACCGCAAGGCTGCACAGTCCGGCGCGCTTACCGCCGAGGCGCCGCCCCACCGAAAAGGCGGCGGGCAGGGCGCACAGCGCAAGAAGGAGCTGCGGCAGGCGGATGACCCAGGTCCTGACTCCGAAGAGGGCGAGGAAGGGGATCATGAGATAGCTCTCCAGCGCGTTCATGCCGCTGCCCCAGGCGGTGAGGTAGACCGGGAAGCGGTGCAGGGAGCTGTCGGTGCCGTAATGCAGCAGCGCCCAGGCGTCATAGGCGGCGAAGGCCTCGTCCTGGTTGAGCCCCGGCGGGGCGGACCCGAAGCGGTACAGCCGCGCAAAGACGCCGAGCCCGAGCAGCAGGAAGAATATACACTTTTCGGTTCTGGTGAGCTTCATGGGCTTTTCCTGTCGTGTTGATGATATAAGGAATTATGGGTATCGGCTTAACTCAGCAAGAACCAGCTTCCGGTCTGTCATTGCGAACCAGTGACCGATGTCACTGGTGTGGCAATCCGTACTCCCTACGGCCTGCTTCCGGCGTGCAATAGGTTACGGCCTCCGGCGGGCGGATTGCCACGTCACCAGTGTGAGCACTGGTTCCTCGCAATGACGGGAGTATGCGGTCTAAAGCCGATACGCACATAAGAAATTATATGCCCCGGCGCCGCAAAAGACAAGCGCGACTTGACGATCGCGCCAAATGGACTTTTTATGCAGCGAAGGAAAAGAAAATTCTTGCAAAACGCTTTCTCAGGTGTTAAACTTTCTTTTCGTGTTGAAATGTACAAATCAAGGGAGTTTTGCTTTTATGGATAAGCTCAGAAACATCGCCATCATTGCCCACGTTGACCACGGCAAGACCACGCTGGTCGACGAGATGCTCAAGCAGTCCGGCGTTTACCGCGACAACCAGGAGGTCGTCGACCGCGTCATGGACTCCAACGACCTCGAGCGCGAGCGCGGCATCACCATCATGGCGAAGAATACCGCCGTCTGGTACGGCGACACGAAGATCAATATCGTCGACACCCCGGGCCACGCCGACTTCGGCGGCGAGGTGGAGCGCATTCTGAAAATGGTCAACGGCGTCATCCTGCTGGTGGACGCGGCGGAGGGCCCCATGCCCCAGACCCGCTTTGTCCTCAGCCGCGCGCTGGAGCTCGGCCACCGGGTCATCGTCGTGCTCAACAAGATCGACCGCCCCGACCAGCGCATCCACGAGGTGGTGGACGAGATCCTGGAGCTTCTGATGGACTTGGACGCCACCGACGAACAGCTCGACTCCCCCATGCTCTTCTGCTCGGGCCGCAACGGCACCGCGAGCTATTCCCCCGAGGTTCAGGGCACCGACTTAAAGCCCCTCTTTGAGACCATCCTCGAGTATATTCCCGCCCCGGAGATGAACCTTGACGCCCCCTTCCAGATGCTCGTCAGCTCCATCGACTACAACGAGTACGTGGGCCGCATCGCCATCGGCCGCATCGAGCGCGGCGTCGTGAAGCAGAACCAGGAGATCGAGGTCTGCAACTACCACGATCCCGACGCCCAGACCCTCAAAGCCAAGGCGGTTTCCCTCTACCAGTTTGAAGGCCTCAACCGCGTCCCCGTCACCGAGGCGGGCGCGGGCAACATCATCGCGATGTCCGGCATCGGAGAGGTCACCATCGGCGACACCATCTGCGCCAAGGGCTTTGCCGAGCCTCTGCCCTTCGTCAAGATCAGCGCCCCGACCCTCGAGATGACCTTCTCCGTCAACGACAGCCCCTTCGCCGGGCGCGAGGGCAAGTTCGTCACCTCCCGCCAGATCCGCGAGCGCCTCATGCGCGAAACCCTCAAGGACGTGTCCCTGCGCGTGACCGACGTGCCCGACAGCACCGACAGCTTCAATGTCGCGGGCCGCGGCGAAATGAGCCTGTCCATCCTCATCGAGACCATGCGCCGCGAGGGCTACGAATTCCAGGTCAGCCCCCCGCGCGTGCTGTATCAGGAGATCGACGGCCAGCTGTGCGAGCCGGTGGAGCGCGTCGTTGCCGACGTGCCCCAGGACGCCATGGGCTCCGTGATGGAAAAGCTCGGCGCGCGCAAGGGCACCTTCCTCGAGATGACCCCCGTGGGCAGCCGCATGAAGCTGGAGTTCCTGGTCCCGTCCCGCGGCCTTTTCGGCTACCGCAACGAATTTCTCACCGACACCAAGGGCGAGGGCATCATGGCCTCCGTCTTTGAAAAGTACGAGCCCTACAAGGGCGACATCGCCCGGCGCAATACCGGCTCCCTCATCGCGTGGGAGACCGGCGAGGCGGTGGCCTACGGCATCTGGAACGCCCAGGAGCGCGGCGCCATGTTCATCGTCCCCGGCACCAAGGTGTACGCGGGCATGGTGGTGGGCGTCTGCCCCAAGCAGGACGATGTCCCGGTCAACGTCTGCCGCACCAAGCACCTGACCAACACCCGCGCCTCCGGCTCCGACGAGGCCCTGCGCCTGGTGCCCGCCCGTCAGATGAGCCTGGAGCAGTGCCTGGAGTTTCTGGCCGACGACGAGCTGCTCGAGGTCACGCCCAAGAACCTGCGCCTGAGAAAGAGCATCCTCGACCACAGCCTGCGCATGAAGACCGTCATGCGCAACCGGTAAAAACAAATATGCGTATCGGCTTTAATCAGCTAATCCCGTCATTGCGAGCCAGTGCGCACACTGGCGTGGCAATCCGCCCGCCGGAGGCCCTTAACAACTCAGAAAAATGACAGACCGGGAACTGGTTCTTGCTGAGTTAAGCCGATACCCATAAAAACAAATATTCTTTTGCGGGAAGCCAGAGGTTTCCCGCAAATCCAATTAATTTAACGCAGTAAATCATTGCAAATTGCTTTTCAATATAGTATAATAAAAAAACTTTCAACATCGTAAGCCCGGAAAAGCTTCAAAAATTCACCAGAGAGAGGAGACAGAAGAGTGGGCAAGTATATCGTCAAGCGCGTACTGCTCGCAGTTTTGACTGTTTTCATTATCTGCGCCATCACCTTCTTCACCATGCACGCCGTACCAGGCGGCCCCTTCAACCGCGAGAAAGCCCTCAGCGAGGCCACCATCGCGGCCCTCAACACCCGTTACGGGCTTGATAAGCCCCTCCTCGAACAGTTCCTGCTGTATATGAAGGGCGTGCTGCATGGCGATTTCGGCGTATCGCTGAAAAACGGCCGTGAGATCTCCGCCATCATCGGCGAGTCCTTCCCCATCTCCGCGCGCCTCGGCCTTTCGGCCATGGTGGTCGCTCTGATCTGCGGCACCATTTTCGGCAGCACCGCTGCCCTCATGCGCAACAAGCTGCCCGACCGCATCATCGTCTTCTTCTCCACGCTCTTCACCGCCGTGCCGAGTTTTATTCTTGCCACGCTCCTGCTGCTGGTGTTCTGCATCAAGCTGGGATGGCTGCCGGTGTGGAGCCCGAAGAACCCAAACTATCTGCTGCCTGTCATCGCGCTGTCGGCCTACCCGATGGCATACATTACGCGTCTTTCGAAGACCAGCATGCTCGACGCACTGGGCCAGGACTACATCCGCACCGCACGGGCCAAGGGCGTCAGCCGGTTCAAGATTATTTTCAAGCACGCCCTGCGCAATTCCCTGATCCCGGTCATCACCTACGCCGGGCCCCAGATTGCCTACATTATCACAGGCTCCATGGTCATCGAAACCATCTTCACCGTCGGCGGTCTCGGCAGCAAGTTTGTTTCCGGCATCAACAACCGCGACTACACCCTCATCATGGCGACCACGATCTTCCTTGCCGTGCTGATGGTGGCGGCAAACCTCATCTGCGATCTGCTTTATAAATTGGTTGACCCGCGCATCAAATACGATTGAGAGGAGAAAAACATGGATAAGCTTAAAAAGAATCCTCTCAGCACCCAGATCGACCTGTCGAAGTTCTCCGGGGACATGTTCGTCCCCGCAACCGAGGATGAAAAGCGCCAACAGGATGTCATGAGCGAGAGCACCACCTTCTTTAAAGACGGCATGCGCAAACTTTTCAAAAACCCCCTCGCTGTCGGGAGCATTATTGTTCTCGTCTGCATCATCCTGACCATCATCATCGCACCCATGATCGTCCCCTACAGCTATGAGGAGATCCTCTCTGTCGACGGCAGGCGCGACAAGGGCGCCAAGAACCTGGCCCCCTTCACCTACAGCAAGGCGGAGCAGCAATACATAGACAAGGGCGGCACCCGCTTCCCCCACATCTTCGGTACCGACGAGCAGTGCCGCGACTACTTCATCCGCGTCATCTACGGCACGCGCATCTCCCTGGCTGTCGGCTTCTTCGCCAGCGTCATCGTGCTTATCATCGGCATGCTCTATGGCAGCATCTCCGGTTATCTCGGCGGCAGGGTCGACCTCATTATGATGCGTATCGTCGATATCATCTACTCCCTGCCCGACATGCTGATCATCATTCTGCTGAAGGTCGTGCTGGACGAGCGTCTGCGCTTTACCCCGGGCAGCTTCCTGGACAAGCTCGGCACCAGCATGGTCAGCCTCTTCATCGTCTTTGGCCTTCTTTATTGGGTGGGCATGGCGCGTCTCATCCGCGGCCAGATCCTCACCATCAAGGAGAATGAATACATTCTGGCTGCGCGTTCCATCGGTGCAAAACCCGGCCGCATCATCCGCCAGCACATTCTGCCAAACTGCCTGTCCGTCATCATCATCTCCACAGCCCTGCAGATCCCCTCTGCCATCTTCACCGAGAGCTTTTTGAGCTTCATCGGCATCGGCGTCAAGGCACCCATGCCCTCCCTGGGCTCGCTTGCCAACGCTGCACGTGAAGGCCTGCAGAGCTATCCCTACAAGCTGATCTTTCCGGCTATCATGATCTGCCTGATCGTGCTGAGCCTGAATCTGCTGGGCGACGGCCTGCGCGATGCCTTCGACCCGAAGCTGAGGAGGTAAGGACATGAGTGAAAAACTTCTGAGCGTGCAGGATCTGCACACCTCCTTCTTTACCGACGCCGGCGAGGTCCAGGCCGTCAACGGCGTAAACTTCGATCTTGACCGCGGCGAGATCCTCGGTATTGTGGGCGAAAGCGGCTCCGGCAAGTCCGTCACCGCCTATTCCATCATGCAGATCCTCGCCGACACCGGCAAAATCGTCGGCGGCAGAATTCTCTACAAGGGCGAGGACCTGTCAAAGTGGAGCGAAAAGCAGATGCAGGGTTTTCGCGGCAAATGCTGTTCCATCATCTTTCAGGACCCCATGACGAGCCTGAACCCCGTCTTCACCATCGGCAGCCAGCTCACCGAGGCCATCACCCTCCACACCGACAAGCACGGCAGGGAGGCCAACGCCCGCGCAGCCGAGCTTCTGACTCTCGTCGGCATCAACGAGCCCGAAAAGCGCCTCAAGCAATACCCCTTTGAGCTGTCCGGCGGTATGCGCCAGCGCGTCATGATCGCCATGGCCCTGGCCTGCGAGCCCGACATCCTCATCGCCGACGAGCCCACCACCGCCCTTGATGTGACCATCCAGGCCCAGATCCTCGAGCTCATGCAGGACCTGCAGAAAAAGCTCGGCATGGCGGTCATCCTCGTCACCCACGATCTCGGCGTCATTGCGGACATGTGCGATAACATCGTCGTCATGTACGGCGGCCGCATCTGCGAGCGCGGCACCGCCCATGAGATCTTCTATAACCCAAAGCACGAGTACACCCGGGGCCTTCTGCGCTCCATCCCCAACGTCAACAACATGAAAAAGAAGCTGATCCCCATCTCCGGCACTCCCATCAACATGCTCTGCATGCCGAAGGGCTGTGCCTTCTGCGCCCGGTGCGACAACGCCATGAAGATCTGCCTCACCGAGATCCCGCAGGAGCTGTGGATCAACGACAACCACAAGGCTGCCTGCTGGCTCAATGTCCGCGACGCTTTTGAAGGGAAGGAGGTCTGAACATGAGCGATACGCTGGTAGAGGTCAAGAACCTGAAGCAGTACTTCCCCGTGCGCTCCGGCTTCAAGACCATCCCCCTCAAGGCTGTCGACGACGTATCCTTCACCGTCGACCGCGGCGAGACCCTGGGCCTGGTGGGTGAATCCGGCTGCGGCAAGACCACCGTGGGCCGCACCATCCTCCGCCTGTACGAGCCCACCGGCGGCGAGATCCGCTATAACGGCGAGCTTGTCACCGACAGGAACATCACCGCCATGCGCAAGCAGATGCAGATGGTATTCCAGGACCCCTATTCTTCTCTCGACCCGCGCATGACGGTCGAGGACATTATCGGCGAGCCGCTGGACGTGCATCATCTCTGCTCCAACCGCAAGGAACGCCGTGAGAAGATCCTGGAGCTCATGAGCTATGTCGGCCTCAATGCCGAGCACGCACGCCGCTATGCCCACGAGTTTTCCGGCGGCCAGCGGCAGCGCATCGGCATTGCGAGAGCGCTTGCGGTCGACCCCAAGTTCATCGTCTGTGATGAGCCTGTCTCCGCGCTGGACGTGTCCATCCAGGCGCAGGTCATCAACATGTTCGAGCAACTGCAGGAGAAGCTGGGCGTGGCCTATCTCTTTATTGCCCATGATCTTTTGGTCGTGCACCACATCTCCAGACGCATTGCGGTCATGTACCTCGGCAAAATTGTAGAGGTTGCTGAATCCGACGAGCTCAACGAGCACCCGGTCCATCCCTATACCGAGTCGCTGCTCTCTGCCGTGCCCATCCCCGATCCGGATGTGACGCGCGCCAGAAAGCGTATCCTCCTTGAGGGCGACGTACCGAGTCCTTTGAACATGCCGACCGGCTGCGCCTTCCGCACCCGCTGCCGCTTTGCCACCGAGCAGTGCGCCAATGAGTGCCCGGCCCTCACCGATCGCGGCGGCGGACACTTCGTCGCCTGCTGGAACAAGTAATTTGCATTCAAATACGGCATTGTCCGTTTTTGAAAATATATTCTGAAAGGAAACCCGAAAAATGAAGAAGACACTCGCAATGGTTCTGACTCTGGCGATGATGTTCTCGCTGTTCGCCTTCGGCGGCAGCGCTGCCTTCGCCGATGGCGAAGATGCCGCCGCGCTGGTCAGCCCCAACTTCATCGACCCCATCAAGGACTGGGCCAAGTATGACGAACTGATCGCCCAGATCAAGAGTGAGACCGATTTTGCCAAGCGCACCGAGCTCATGCACCAGGCTGAGGATATCCTCATGGCTACCAACTGCGTCATCCCCATCTACTACTACAACGACAACTACATGCAGAAGGACTATGTTGACGGCCTCTACGCCAACCTCTTCGGCTTCAAGTACTACATGTATGTTGACATGGCCAACGGTTCCACCACGCTGCGCCTGAACAACGGCCCCGAGCCTGAGTTCCTTGACCCCGCCCTCAACAGCTCCGTTGACGGCGCGTGCCTGGCGGTCAACTCCTTCTCCGGCCTTTACACCTACAACGCTCAGGGCCACACCGAACCCGCCTGCGCCACCGGCTACACCGTCTCTGACGACGGCCTGACCTACACCATCACCCTGCGCGACGGCCTGAAGTGGTCCGACGGCTCCGACCTGACCGCCAAGGACTTCGAGTACTCCTGGAAGCGCGTTGCCGCCGACGCCACCGCCGCCGACTACGCCTACATGCTCGACAACTTTGTCGGCTACCCCAACGACCTGGCTGTCAAGGCTGTTGACGACACCACCCTTGAGTTCACCCTGAACTCCCCCTGCGCCTACATGGAAGACCTGATGGCATTCCCCGCCTTCTATCCTGTCAAGCAGGAAGCTGTTGAAAGCTACCCCGACTGGCAGACCAACCCCGGCGGCTGGTGCCAGGAGGCCGGCTTCGTCTCCAACGGCGCCTACGTCTGCACCGGCTGGGATCACGACGTCTCCATGACCTATGAAAAGAACCCCTACTGGTATGACGCCGACAATGTCAAGGTCGAGAAGCTCGAGTTCATGCTCTCCGCTGACGACACCGCCATCTACGCCGCCTACAACGCCGGCGACGTTGATTTCATCGACTCCGTTCCCACCGACGAGATCGGCAAGCTCCTCGCCGACAAGAATCCCGAGTTCAAGATCATCGACAACCTGGGCACCTACTATGTTGCCTTCAACGCCAAGTCCAAGATCTTTGAGGGCAAGACCCCTGAACAGGCCGCCTGCATGCGCGAGGCCTTCACCATCCTCATTGACCGTGACTACATCGTTGACAACATCGCCCAGTGCGGCCAGGTCATCGCCAACTCCTTTATCCCCCTCGGCATGGCTGACGGCAACGGCGGCATCTTCAAGGAGAATGCCGAGGACGGTTACTTCGATGCCTACGCCATCGTCAATGACTATGACGGCACCGTGGAGCGCGCGCGCACCCTGCTCAAGGCTGCCGGCTATAAGTTCGGCGAGGACGGGATGCTCTCCGCTGAGACTCCCATCCAGATCGAGTACCTGACCAATACCAACACCGGCCACATTGCCATTGCCGAGTCCATCCAGCAGGATCTGGCCGCTGTCGGCATCGACCTCACCATCCAGCAGCAGGACTGGAACGTGTTCCTCCAGGAGCGCAAGCAGGGCAACTTCGACTTCGCCCGCGAAGGCTGGCTGGCCGACTTCAACGACCCCATCAACATGCTTGAGATGTGGACCACCGTCTCCGGCAACAACGACTGCCAGTTCGGTCGCTGATTTAATCGCATAAACCTTTTACAGCGCAGGGGAAACCCTGCGCTGTTTTTGTACATTTTATGTTGACAACTCCCGGTCTTGATGGTAATATACCAAAGTACGCGCCCGCAGTCTGCGCTCCGGGGTCATGCCGCCGATGCGGCGTCCTTTCCGCCCCCTGGCCCGGATGCTGGGTATAGTAACATCATTTTGAAAGGAATTTTCCGACATGATCACCAAGGAAGTCAAGACCCAGGTCATCGCCGAGAACGCCGTCCACGAGGGCGACACCGGCTCCCCCGAGGTTCAGATCGCCATTCTGACCCAGCGCATCCGTGAGCTCACCGCTCACCTGAAGAATCATCCCAACGACGACCACAGCCGTCTGGGCATGTACAAGATGGTCGGCAAGCGCCGCCGTCTGCTCGACTACCTTGCAAAGAAGGATATCGAGCGTTACCGCGCGATCATCGCAAAGCTGAGCATCCGCAAGTAATTTGCGCGCTCCGCTTCTCTGAAGGGTATGAAGGTTTTAAAGTCCGGGGACAATTGAATACTGTCCCCGGACTTTTTCATTTCAAAGGCCAATGGCCTTTGAAATGAGCTTTGCACCCCGCTGCGCGCACTCGCTTGCGTGAGACGCTCGCACACTTGCGGGGCGAGAAGTGTTTTTTGCGAGGTACGCGCCCCCGCAAAAAACGATTGAAATCTTTTTCGCTTTACGAAAACTCTGCGAGGCTCTGTGCCTTGCAGCACTTTAATTGTAGCTGAGCCTCCCGTTTGCTTGGTATTTGAAAAAACGCCCGGCTTGGCTCCCTTGAAAGGCGAGCTGTCTGGCAGCTTTGCTGCCGGACTGAGGGGTTCTCCGTCACGACTAACCCCTTCCACCGCTGAAGCGGTCCCCCTCCCCCAAATCGCCGCAAGCGGCTGGGGGAGGCAAGGGTCCCGGACGCTTTTTCAAGTACTGAGAGTCGGGATGCAAAAGATAAATCAAAATAAGGAGTATACACATGATCATCACCCACAAGGAATTTCCCAATTACCGCAAGTTTGAGATGATGTACGAAGGCCGTCCCCTGTCGATGGAAGTCGGCAAGATGGCAGAGCTGTGCAACGCGGCTGTTCTCGTCAAGTACGGCGAGACCACCGTCCTCGTCACCTGCACCGCCTCCGCCCGCCCCAAGGACGGCATCGACTACTTCCCCCTCGCCGTGGACTTCAACGAGAAGCTCTACGCCGTGGGCCGCATTCCCGGCAGCTTCATGCGCCGCGAGGGCAAGCCCAGCCTCCCCGCCGTGCTGGCCTCCCGCCTCATTGACCGCCCCATGCGTCCCCTCTTCCCCACTGATCTGCGCAATGACGTGGTCATCGCCTGCGAGGTTTTGAGCGTCGACCGCGACTGCAGCCCCGAGATCACCGCCATGATCGGCGCCTCCGCCGCCGTGTCCATCTCCGACGTTCCGTTCAACGGCCCCATCGCCGGCATCGTCCTCGGCTGGGACGGCGAGAAGTATCTCTTCAACCCCACCGCCGAGCAGAGAAAGACCAATCGCATGACCACCACCATCGCTGCCACCCACAAGAAGATCGTCATGATCGAGTCCGAGGCCGACCAGGTCCCCGATGAGGTCATGTATGAGGGCATCGTCCAGGCGCACGAGCACCTGCAGCCCGTGCTCGATCTCATCGACACCATGGTGCGCGAGATCGGCAAGCCCAAGTTCGAGTATGAGCATGCCTCCTTCGACGAGGAGCTGTTCGAGACGCTGGTCAACAACGAGTTCGAGACCATGGAGTACTGCATGGACACCGACGACAAGAACGTCCGCGAGGCCCGTGTCAACGACTGGATCACCATGGTCGAGGAAAAGTACGGTGAGGACCACCCCGACATGATGCAGTATATGGACGAGATCCTCTACAAGCTGCAGAAAAAGGTCGTCAAGAAGTGGCTGCTGGCCGGCAAGCGTGTTGACGGCCGCGCCATGAACGAGATCCGCCCGCTGGCCGCCGAGGTCGGCGTGCTGCCCGTGGTGCACGGCTCCGGCCTGTTTACCCGCGGCCAGACCCAGGTGCTCTCCATCGCCACTCTCTCCACCCTGGACGACGCCCAGAAGCTCGACACCATCTGGGAAGAGGATACCAAGCGCTTCATGCACCACTACAACATGCCCAGCTATTCCACCGGTGAGGCCCGTGCCAGCCGCTCCACCAACCGCCGCGAGTACGGACACGGCGCCCTGGTCGAGAAGGCTCTCGAGTCCGTCATCCCCGATGTGGACGACTTCCCCTACGCCATTCGTGTAGTCTCCGAGGTCCTCTCCTCCAACGGCTCCACCTCCCAGGGCTCCATCTGCGGCACCACGCTGGCCCTCATGGACGCGGGCGTGCCCCTCAAGGCCCCCGTTGCCGGCATCTCCTGCGGCCTGATTCAGGACGGCGACGACTTCACCACCTTCATCGACATCCAGGGCGTGGAAGACTTCCACGGCGAGATGGACTTCAAGGTGGCCGGCACCAAGAAGGGCATCACCGCCATCCAGATGGACCTCAAGAACGACGGCCTCAAGCATGAGATCGTCAAGGAGGCTTTCCGGATCACCCGCGAGGCCCGCTTCCAGATCCTCGACGAGATCCTCCTCAAGGCCATTCCCGAGCCCCGCAAGGAGCTTGCCAAGACCGCCCCGAAGATGATCCAGATGAAGATCAACCCCGACAAGATCCGCGAGGTCATCGGCTCCGGCGGCAAGGTCATCCAGAAGATCACCGCCGACACCGGCTGCAAGTCTTCATCGCCTCCTCCGACATCGAGGCCTGCCGTGCCGCCCGCAAGACCATCGAGGACATCTGCTTTGAGCCCGAGATCGGCGCGCTGTACTACGGCAAGGTCAGCAATGTCCGCTCCGACTTCGGCGCGTGGGTCGAGCTGGCCCCCGGCAAGGACGGCCTCGTGAAGATCAAGGACCTGGAGTTCAAGCGCACCGAGAAGGTGGAAGACGTGCTCAAGCCCGGTGACATGACCTGGGTCAAGGTCATGAACATCGGCCCACGCGGCATCGACCTGAGCCGCAAGGACGCCCTGCGCGAGCGCGGCGAAGCCTGATTGAATCGAATAGATACGACATAAGGGAGGAGCCCAAGGCTCCTCCCTTTTCGTAATGAAAAATATGGGTATCGGCTTTAGACAGCTAACCCTGTCATTGCGAGACCAGTTCGCAAACTGGTCGTGGCAATCCGCCCGCCGGAGGCACTGAAACACTCAGAAATCCTAACTGGCCGCTGGGAATACGGATTGCCACACCAGTGACATCGGTCACTGGCTCGCAATGACAGACCGGGGGCCGGTTTTGCTGAGTTAAGCCGATACCCATAAT
This sequence comes from Oscillospiraceae bacterium, assembly GCA_902795045.1. GTDB lineage: Bacteria > Bacillota > Clostridia > Oscillospirales > Oscillospiraceae > Limivicinus. Next base: position 27,263 of record CADBJU010000023.1, read on the forward strand.
GAAAAACAATTAAAACGCTTTGATCTCCGTAAAGCCCACCGGGCGGATGTGCATGACCTGGCAGCTGCCGGGGCCGAAGACCGCGTCGATCTCCGCGCGGAAGGCGTCCAGCAGGTCGTCCGGCACGAAGGCCTGCACCGTGCCGCCGAAGCCGCCGCCGTGGATGCGGAAGGCGCCGCGCCCGCCCAGCACCTTTTCACACAGGGCAAGGGCCACAGCCGCCGCCTGGTCCTGCGTGCTGCCGCAGACCACCACGTTCTGGAGATATACCCAGGAGGAGCGGCCGGACTCGCGCACGACGGCGAGGAAGCGGTCAAAGTCGCCCGCGCGCAGGGCGTCGACAATGCGATCCACGCGGCGGTTTTCGTTGAAGATGTGCACCGCGCGCAGCACGGCCCGGTCGCCCGCCTCTTTCCGCAGGGCGGGGAGCGCCGCATAGAACGCCGCCTCGTCCACCTCGCGCAGGACCTTCTTGCCGAAGTGGGCGCTGATCTTTCGGAGCTCGCCGGGGATGGCGGCGTACTCGTCAGACAGGTCTGCGTGGTCGGAGCGGAGGTTGATCATGCACAGGCTGTGCTTCGCGGAGGCAAAGTCAAAGTCCACCGGCGTCACCACGGGCGCGGCGGGATCGGCAAAGTCGATGGCAATGATGCCGCCCCAGGCCGAGGCCATCTCGTCCATCAGGCCGCAGGGCTTGCCATAGAAGACGTTCTCGGCCTTCTGGCCCATGATGGCAAGATCGGTGGCGGTGAGAGAACTGCCGCAGAACAGGCCGTTGACCACCGCGCCGATGAGGATCTCAAAGGCCGCCGATGAAGAAAGACCGCTGCCCTGCAGGACGTTGGAGGTGATGCAGGCGTCAAAGCCGCCGACCGCGAAGCCGCGGGAGGCTGCCTCGGCGCAGATGCCGCGGATGAGGGAGCGGGTGGTGCCCTCCTCACTCTTGACAGGGGTGAGAGTGTCGAGGGTGAAGGAAATCATGTCGTAGCCCTCGGACTTGACGTTCACGGTGTTTGTGCCGTTGGCTGCCGCCGCCGCCAGCATGTCCATGTCCACGGAGGCCGCCACTACCTTGCCCAGCTGGTGGTCGGTGTGGTTGCCGCCGATCTCGGTCCTGCCGGGGGCCGACCAGATACGGGCGTCCTTCTCGCCGAACAATGTATGAAACTGCCCGAGCAGCTTTTCGATTCGTGCGTCCATAGCTTTCTCCTTATTATAAAAATCTGGGTCTTCTTGTCCTGAGCATACCGCGAAAAAGGGCGTCTTGTCAACTCTAATTTAGGGTTGTGCGTTGCAAAGCGGACGAGGCTGTGATATGCTTGCCCAAACGGGAGAGGAGGCCGGTGCCATGCTGTATGTGCGGCCCGATTTTTACGACGACTTTCACTGCCTCGCCGCCGCCTGCCGCCACAGCTGCTGCGTGGGCTGGGAGATCGACGTGGATGGGGACAGCCTGGATTATTATCAAAGCATCGCCGGGGAGCTGGGCGAAGAGCTGCGGCGGCAGATCGCGCTTGAGCCGTCGCCGCACTTCCGTCTCGGAGAGGACGAGCGCTGTCCCTTCCTGCAGCAGGACGGCCTGTGCCGCCTGATCGTTCAGCTCGGAGAGGACAGCCTCTGCGATATCTGCGCCCTGCACCCCCGCTTTTTCAACGACTATCCCGGCCGGACGGAGGCGGGCCTGGGCCTCTGCTGTGAAGAGGCCGCGCGCCTGCTGACGGAGGGCGAGGGCCCGCTGCGCTTTCTCACGGAGTCCGACGGGGAGGGGGATGAGACGCCTACGCCGCTGCTTAAGCTGCGGGAGAAAATCTTCACCATCCTGGCTGAAGAAACCCAAAGCCTCACTGCGCGCATGGACAAGGCCCTGGGCCTTCTGGGGCAGCGCCTCCCGGTCTTCGACGGCGAAGCCACCGCGGCTTTCTTCCTGACGCTCGAGCGCATGGACGAGTCCTGGACGGCGCTGCTTAAAAAGCTCGAGCCGACGCCGCAACTGGAGCCGCGCCTGAGCCGGACGCGCTACGCCCGCCTCGCGGCTTATCTGGTCTACCGGCATTTTGCGGCGGCGGAATCGGAGGTGGAGGCGGCAAGGCGTCTGCAATTCTGCTTTCACGCGGTGCGCCTGGTCTGCGCCCTGGAGCCGCACAGCTCTGACGCCCTGCGCCTTTTCTCCGCCGAAATCGAATACTCGGACGAGAACGTGGAGAAGATCTGCACGTGGCTTGCAAATTAAATACAAGGTTTTACAATTCGGCAACAAAACTTGACTGTTCTCTGAAACATCTTTTTAGTAAGATAGTCCTGCAAGCAAGAGATAACGTTTCTTCAAAGTGTTCTCAATAACAACAAGCAGGCAGAGTGGTCAGGCACTCTGCTTTTGCTTTATTGGGAAGGTTTTGCTGCTCAAAGGTGGCTACCTGCGTGATGCGCCCCCCATTCTTTCTTTTCGCCTTGCCGAAAAGAAAGAATGCGCCGCGCCCGGTGTAAGAAAGAAAAGGGCGCTCGCAAGTGGTATACGATCCTGCGCCACGCCGACCGCGGAAGGCTTCGCTTACGCTCGCGCCGCTGTCTGGTAGTGAAGAGTTAGGGTTTGAATGACAAGACGTAAGACTTGCAAACCATATAGCGCAGAGCGCGGACGGGAAGCGCTGAAAGGTATACCCCTTGCACCCTTAGCTGTACGATGTACCGAATCCGCGAGAGAAATGTTTGGACAAGTACAATGATACCCGCGTCTGGCGCTCTTTTCTTTCTGGTACCGGGCGCGGCACCATCTTTCTTTTCTCGCAAGAGAGAAAAGAAAGATGGTGGGGCGCATTTGCGCAGGTCATGTTTTCTGAGCAGTTCATAAAAGGAGATTACCATTATGACACAGGACGAACGCTTGAATATACTGGTCGAGGGTTTCAAGACCGATTCCGGGGAATACCGCGCGCTCAGGACGCCGGGGGATACCGAGGGAAAGCGGCAGCTTTTGCGCTCGCTTATGAATATCCGCATGCCGCGCCCGCTGCCGGAGGAGCTGCTTGCGGTTCAGGACGAATACCTGCAGGCCCGGGCGGAGGAAAAGGGGATCGTGACCTTGTCGGAGATCCCGACCCTTGAAAGCGCCCGCCCCTTCGCGGACAGACTCTCCCTCTGGCAGGGGGATATCACCCGCCTCAAAGCGGACGCCATCGTCAACGCCGCAAATTCCGCCATGCTCGGCTGCTTTCAGCCCTGCCACAGCTGCATCGACAACTGCATCCACACTTACGCGGGCGTGGAGCTTCGCGCAGAGTGCGCAAGACAGATGGACGCTCTGCGCCGCCGCCATGGCCGCCGCTATGAGCAGCCCACCGCCGTCCCCATGCTGACGGAGGGCTACAACCTGCCCGCCGGAAAGATCGTCCACATCGTCGGTCCCATCGTGGACGGGCAGCTCACGCCGCGGCATGAGGAGGAGCTTGCCGCCTGCTACCGCAATACCCTGGAGCTCTGCAGGGAAAAGGATCTCCGAAGCGTCGCCTTCTGCGGCATCTCCACCGGGGTCTTCCGCTTCCCGAAGCAGCGCGCCGCCGAGATCGCCGTGCAGACGGTCACGGACTGGCTGTCTGCCTGCCCGGGCGCCATGGACCGCGTGATCTTCGCCGTCCTCAGCGACCGCAGCCGGGAGATTTATGAGAAGGTGCTGGGATAGACAGCGGCGATAACGCTGCCCTTTGTTCCATTGGGGTCGATGTGCCCTAAAGGGCAAACACCCTCATCGGCCCGAAACCATACGGCTTGTACAAGGGACCGGGTTCGGGCCGAGGGAGGGCGCGGCAATCCGTCTCTCCCTGCCGGCAGCCGGCATTTCCGAATTGGCTATTGCCTCCGGCGCGCGGATTGCCGTGACATCAGTGTGCACACCGGTTCTTCGCGATGACAGTATAAAAAATGCGAGTACAGTACGTACCCGCAGTTTTTTTATGATTATTGATGGGAAGATTACGCCGCGGCGGTTTTCTTTTCCCTCATGATCTGATAAGCGATCACGGTCCCGACCAGGAGCACGCCGATAATATCCGTTGCAATGCCGGGATAAATCAGCATCAGGCCGCCGACTGCGGCGACGATGCGGAACGGTACGGGCAGCGCGCCGCGGTAGTAGCCCTCCAGGGACATGGACAGGGCAAACATGCCGACGAGAGAGGTGATCACGATGGAGACAACTTCGATGGCGGTGGTGTCCACAAAGACCATGGCGGGGTTGAGCGCGAGGATGTAGGGGATGATGAAGGCGGCGATGGCAAGCTTCGTGGCGTTGACGCCGGTCTTCATGGGGTTGCCGTGGGCGATGGCGGCGCCTGCGTAGGCGGCCAGCGCGACCGGCGGGGTGATATCGGCCACGATGCCGAAGTAGAACACGAACATGTGCGCCGCGATGCTCGGGATGCCCATGCGGATGAGCACGGGGGCGCAGGTGGTGGCCATGATGACATAGTTTGCGGTGGTGGGCACGCCCATGCCGAGGATGATGCAGGTCAGCATCGTCAGGAACAGGGCCACGATCTTGTAGCCGCCGGAGGCCCCGATGATGACGGAAATGAGGGAGGAGCCGATGCCGGTGGTAGTGATGACGCAGGCGATGATGCCCGCGACCGCGCAGGCGATGCCCACGGTCAGGGTGCTCTTGGCGCCGGATTCCAGCGCGTCAGTCAGGCGGTAGAGATCGAGGCGGTAGCCCATCTCATCGGTGTAGGTGACACGGATGATGCGGGTATCCGGGAAGACCAGGCTCACCAGGATGGCAAGGCCGGTGGCCGCGATGGCGGCAAAGGCCATGGTGCGGGTCATGAGGAAGTATACCAGCGCTACCAGCGGCAGGAGCAGGAAGCCCTTGCGCAGAAAGAGGGGCCAGAACTTCGGCAGCTGCTCGCGGGGAATGCCGGTCAGGCCGTTTTTCTTGGCCTCGAGGTGGACCATCATGAAGATGCCCGCGAAGTACAGCGCCGCAGGCAGGATCGCGCGCAGGGCAATGTAGCCGTAGCTCACGACGGTATCCGGCATGGTGACGTATTCCACCATCAGAAAGGCCGCCGCGCCCATGATGGGAGGCATGATCTGGCCGCCTGTGGAGGACGCCGCCTCCACCGCGCCCGCAAACTCGGGCTTGTAGCCGGTCTTCTTCATCATCGGGATGGTGACGGAGCCGGTGGTCACGGTGTTGCCCACGGAGGAGCCGGACACCATGCCGCACAGGGCGGAGGAGATGACCGCGACCTTCGCCGGGCCGCCGGAGGAAGCGCCGGCAACGGAGTTTGCAAGCTCGATAAAGAACTGGGTGATGCCCGTCTTATCCAGGAATGCGCCGAAAATGACGAACAGTACGATGAAGTTCAGGCAGGCGCGGATGGGGGTGCCGATGATGCCGTCGGCGGTGTAGAACAGGTTATACACATTCATGCGCAGGGATTTCTGCGTCATGGCGTAGATGATGAATACCGAGGCCACGATCACGATCGGCAGGCCGACCGCGCGGCGGCAGGCCTCCAGCGTAACCAGGATGCCGATCACGCCCAGCCACACCTCCAGCGGGGTGAGCATGATGCCGCGATTAATGATCGCCCGGTAGTTGATGACAAAGTAAAGGTAGGAGACTGTACCGAGCGCCATCAGGATCAGGTCGTACCAGGGGATGTAGTTGATCTTCTTGAGCTTGGAATTGCGCGTAGCCGGGAAGTTAACAAACACCAGCAGCACGATCAGGCCCACGAAGGAGGCGCGCTCCATGCGGATCTCGCCCGGATAGAACAGCAGGAAGATCGAATACATGGAGAAAAGCACAAAGAGGATACGCACGAAAACGCGGGAAAAGCCCTTGTAGACGCGGACATTGGCTTCGCGGTCGTACTTTTCCAGCACGGCGGTGGTATTCTTTTCGATCTCCTCGGGGGTTTCGCCGAAGTCATCCTTTTCAATGAGCTCATCATCGTGCAGCTCTTTGGAGGTTTTCTTGTATTTCTTCTCAAATTCCGGCATTTTGGGACACTCTCCTTACAGATCCGGCCGCGGACCGTACACGCAGCCGAATCATTTTATGCTGAAGCAGACCTTCGCGTTTTTGCCGCAAAGCTCGTTCAGGATGATCTTCTCCCCGTTTATTTCGAGGATATGATCGTAGACCGTACCCACGATGTAGGTCAGGTCGTACATTTTCTGCTCGATATTGCCGATGATCATTTCACCGTTTTCGCCGTTTTCCAGCGTCCAGCCGGGCTCGAGCACCTCGGCCACACCCGCGCCGAAGCCGTAGTAGACACAGCCCGTGAGCCAGATCTCTTTACCGCGGCGCTGGTAGATCTCCGTCACGTCGCTTTTGTTTACGCTGTGGCGGAAGGTGACGGAGAAGCTGTCCCCGTCTTTAAGCGGCAGGCGGGCGAAGACCCTGCCCGTGTCCTGCTCGCTGAGAACCAGCTTCGGTTCCCGCTGCGGCAGGAACAGCAATGTGACAGCCGCAGCGACCACAAGGATCGCCGCGGCTATCATCATGGTTTTACGATGCGCTTTCAAGGCCGTTTATCAGCCGATGTCAAGACCCATCTCGGTGTAGTACTTGGCAGCGCCTTCGTGCCAGGGGATGGAGACGCCGGAGATCGCGGTGTTCAGGTCGAGCTCGCTGCCCTTGACGTGGCTGGCGGTGATGTCGTCCTTGTAATCAAACAGGCCCTTGACGAAGGCGTAGATCACGTCAGCGGAGACATTGTTGGAGGCGACGATGGTGGCCATGACAGCGACAGCGGGGATGTCTTCCTTAACGGGGGTGTAGGTGTCGGCCGGGATCACGCCGTAGTAGTAGAAGCCGTAATCGCTCTGGAGCTTGGCAGCGTGGTCGGCGTCGATGGCGAGGAGGTTAAAGTCGAAGTTGGTGGCAAGCTCGGTGACAGCGGTGGTGGGGTAGCCGGCCACGACGAAGGCGGCGTCGATGGTGCCGTTCTTCAGGGAGTCGGCGGAGTCGGCGAAGCTCTGGTTGGAGACCTTGATGTCGTCGAAGCTCAGGTTGTAGGCAGCCAGGATCTGGCGGGCATTGAACTCGGTGCCGCTGCCGGCGTCGCCGACGGAGACCTTCTTGCCGGCCAGCTGCTCAATGGAGGTGATGTCCTTCTTGGCCAGGATCTGCACATACTCGGGGTAGCAGGAGGCGACGGCGGAGAAGCTGGTGATGGGATCGGTTCCTTCGAACAGATCGGTGCCGGTGTAGGCGTAGGACATAACGTCGTTCTGGACGATGGCGATGTCGGCATCGCCGGAAGCCAGCATCTGGATGTTGGCCTTGGAAGCGCCGGTGGACTCAACCTTCAGCTTCAGGGTGTCGCTGAGCTTCTCGTTGAGGACGTTGGCGATAACGCCGCTGAAGCCGTAGTAGGTACCGGAGGTACCGCCGGTGGCGTAATTGAGTTTGGCGGGGCCGGCCGCGGAGACGGCGGGGGCACACAGTGCAAACACCATCGTGAGCGTAAGCAGCATGACAATCAGTTTTTTCATGTTAGGACCCTCCTATTGTTATTTTCTTTTCTCTCGAAAAATTTTTCAGGCGGGACTTGTTTTACGCCTGTTGTGGTGTTATACTACAACCAAAAGTTGATTTTGACAAGACCCTTTTTCTTTTTTTGCCGATTTGACAATTTCGCCTTCTTTTACTTTCAGGATTTTATGTAAATCCGATAAAAGAATCTGCCGGAATTCCCTTTTGCTGTCAATCACGGCTGATTCTGGAAAATCACACCACGCCGCGCGGGCGGCGATCACGCTCTTGTTCGGAGGCGATATCATGGACTTTACTCTCTTAAAAAGCTTTATCGCGGTGGCCGAGGAAAAGAGCTTTTCCTCCGCCGCCAAAAATCTGTTCATCTCCCAGCAGACCCTCTCCAAGCAGATCGCAAAGCTCGAGGAGGACCTGGGCACCACGCTCTTCATCCGCTCCCGTCCTCTGGGGCTGACGCCGGACGGCGGGCGGCTGCTGCCCATTGCCAAGGAGATCATCCAGCTCAAGCAGCAGTTCGAGGAGAGCTCGAGCAAAAGCTTCAGCGGCGCGCACTATATTCATTTGGGGATAGAGCACACCATCGCCCGCGCCATCCTGCCCAGGGTGCTGCCCGAGTTTCTGCGCGAGCACCCGGACACCTATATCAAGCTCAGTGAGGAATCGCCCGATGTGATGCAGAAGTCCATCTCCTACGACGGGGTGGACCTGGTGATCGGCTCTCTCGGCAGCGTGCCGGAGAAATTCGAGGCGATCCCGCTCTGCCGCAAGGAGCATCTGCTGGTGGTGCCGAAGGATATCATGGCCTCCCTCGCGGGGGACAGGCTCGAAGAGCTGGTGGAGAAATTCTCCCGCAGCGCCGATCTGAGCTTCTTTGAGGCCGCGCCCTTCATCAAGATCCCGCGCCAGTCCTCCGGCGGCAGAGCGCTCGGCAGCTACCTCAAATACTATGCCATCTCGCCGCATTTTGTGTGTGAGCTGACCAACATCGAAAACGCCTTTCAGCTTGCAAACTCCGGCATCGGCGTCTTCATCTACGCCCGGGTCTTCTGGGACATGCTCTCCCCCGAGCTCCAGGAGGACTATCTCAAGAATATCTACATCTTCCCCCTGCCGTATCTGCCGGATATCGAGGATGTGTGCGCCTACTATAACCGGGACGCGGGCATCAACGGGGTCACGCAGGAGCTGTTTTCGTCCGTAAAGACGTTTTTTGAGGAGTATAAGGCAAGCCATCCCATTGCTTGACAAACAGGCAAAAGCGGATATAATAATCCCAGCTTAAAACAGACTCCCCACGGGAGGTATCGGGAATCTGTTAGCGCCGGGACCAAACAAGGGTTGACGAGGTTGACGGTGATCGAAAGATTCGGCGGATGCCGTCACGGCTCACAGTGGGTCGAAAGGGCAGGAGCAAAAAGCAGAATCAAGACTGCAACAGAGGCCTGTCTTACACTGAATGACAATAAGGAGAATCAACATGAGAGTTGTTATTCAGGATAATTACGATAAAATGTGCAAGTGGGCCGCCGACTACATCGCCGCAAAGATCCGCGCCCACAAGGAAGACCGTCCCTTCGTGCTGGGCCTGCCCACCGGCTCCAGCCCCATCGGGGTGTACAAGGAGCTCGTGCGCATGAATCAGGCCGGAGAGCTGAGCTTTGCCAACGTCGTCACCTTCAACATGGACGAGTACGTGGGCCTGCCCCATGAGCATGACCAGAGCTACTGGTACTTCATGCATGACAATCTCTTCAACCATCTGGTCGATATGAAGCCCGAGAACATCAACATCTTAAACGGCATGGCCGAGGATCCCGAGGCAGAGTGCGCCCGCTACGAGGCGAAGATCGCCTCCTACGGCGGGATTGACCTCTTCATGGGCGGCATCGGCGTGGACGGCCATCTGGCCTTCAACGAGCCCTACACCTCTCTGTCCTCCCGCACAGGCCTCAGAGACCTGACCACGGACACCATCCTGGTCAACTCCCGCTTCTTCGACAACGACCCCTCCAAGGTCCCCACCCGCGCCCTGTCCGTCGGCATCGGCACCGTGACCGATTCCAGGGAAGTCCTGGTGCTCATCAGCGGCCACAACAAGGCCCGCGCCCTGGCCGCCACCGTCGAGGGCGGCGTGAGCCAGAAGTGGACCTGCAGCGCCCTGCAGCTGCACAACGCGGCGATCATTGCCTGCGATGAGGCCGCCTGCGGCGAGCTCACCGTGGATACCTACAAGTACTTCCTGGATATCGAGAAGAGCCAGAGACTGTAAAACTTTCCGGGAACTTCTGCCGAAATTCAACGTCAATAAGGACAGACCGCATCGCGCGGCCTGTCCTTTCTTTTTATGAACAGACTGAAAACCCTGTTTTCTCTCTGTTTTTTCCCGGGAATCGGTGTTGAAAAAGTGTCCGGGACGTTATATAATAAACCGCCTATGAAATGAAAAGGAGAACTGCAGATATGAAGAAACTGTTTGCAGCAATGCTGCTGCTTGTTATGATGCTGAGCCTCTTTGCCGGGGCAAGCGCTTATGCTGACGCCGAGGCGACCGCCCTTTTTGACAGCGGCGACTACGAGGGCGCCTTCCGCATGGCAAGCGCCGCGGACGCATCCGACCCCGCCGTTGCCGCCCTGCTGGGCAAGGCCTATTACCTCGGTCTCGGCACCGACGTCAACTATGCCAAGGCCCAGTCCTACCTGGAGACTGCCTCCAAGGGCGGCTATGCAAGCGCCTCCTACCTGCTGGCAAACGCCTCCGATTTCGGCACCGGCACCCGCATGGACAAGGACGAGGCCGCGCGCCGCTACATCAAGTTTGTCGCCGTGGCGGACGAGACGGACCCCGCCTCTTCCGATTACGGCATGTGCATGACCTATCTTGCCGAGTGCTTTGCCAAGGGCCACGGCGTGGAGAAAAAGCACGAGCTGGCGCTGGACGCGGCGAACAAGGCCTCCTCTGCGGCAAACCTCACGCCCTTTGAGCTGATGAGCCTTGCCGATTTCTACAACAGCCCCGCCCCCAACCACGTCAGCAGCGCCGCCGACCAGACCGGCGAATATGAGGTGGAGACCGCCCGCAAGGTGGACGCCGCCAAGGCCGAGGAGCTCTATAAGCGCGCCCAGCCGGGCCTGCAGAAGCTCTCCGACGCGGGCAACCTCGCGGCCACGAAGATGCTCGGCGACCTGTATCTCGACGGCAAGGGCGGCGTGGCCCAGGACTATGCCAAGGCGCTGGACACCTACATGATCGCCGCCGATGAGGACTACGCCCCCGCTCAGGCCCAGGTCGGCTACATCTACCAGAACGCCCTGGGCGTGCCCGCCGACTACGCCAAGGCCATGGAGTGGAACAACCGCGCCGCCATGCAGGGCAACCCCGAGGGCCAGGCCCAGATCGGCTACCTGTACCAGAACGGTCTCGGCGTGACCCAGAATCTGGACGAGGCGGGCCGCTGGTACACACGCGCCAAGGAGGGCGGCAGCGACTGGGCCGCCGCCATGCTCGAGCAGACCGAGGCCACCAACCCCCACGCCTCCTTCGAGGCACACGCGTGAAGCGTCGTATCAATGAAATGCCCTGATGGCATTTCATTGATACGAGGAGGATTGCAGCCTGCCGCGCGCACTCGCTTGCGGGAGACGCTCGCACACTTGCAGGCTGAGAAGTATTTTTTCCGAGGTACACGCCCTCGGAAAAAATGTATTTGATTTGTTTTTCGCCTTGCGAGGCGAAAAATCAGAGGGAAGATTCCCCCGGCGGGGGAAATGTCCGCGCAGCGGACAAAAGGGGGGAGGAGTTCCCCCTCTGAACTCCCCCTTTGCTTTTCAATCTGTTCGCGCAGCGGACTCTATATCTTCACTTTCCGCTTTTCATTTTCCGCTTTTATTGACGCTTTCCCGCCGCTGTGGTAAAATAATGCTATCCCAATCGGATAATTTAAAATCAGGAGGCAGCAATATGACGTTCAGAACCATGACCGTGAAGGAGTGCTTTGCCAATCCCCAGTGCAAGGCCATCATCGAGGAGCTTGCGCCCCAGATCATGAAGTACCCCATCAAGCTTTTCAACAAGAAAAGCTGCGGTGAGATCTTCGACCTGGTGGTCAGCAAGAAGATCGTCCCCGAGGATGTGGCCAAAGCCATCGAGGAAAAAATCAACGCGATCCTGTAAAGAAAAACCGCCCCGCTTCCTTTCGGAAACGGGGCAATTTTTTGCTCAATAGATCTTGGGCTGCAGGGGGCTGTTGCTGGCGGAGATGATATCTTCCCGGCTGAGCATGAATTCCTTGAGTTCGGCGTAGCTGATGGCCTCCCGGCGGCGGATGGTGAGGTCGTAGTCGGTGGTGCCGTCGCTGTGGCGGGTGACCTTGCTCTCCGACACCTGGGCCTTCCATTCCTTCAGCTTTGTCTCCAGCGCGCCGTTGAAGTCATAGCCGTTTTTGACCGTGAACTGCAGGCGGTTGCCGCCGTAGGCGTCCGCGCCGACGGCGACCTTGTGCAGGAAAAACTGGTTGAGGTTCATCAGTACTGTCCCGAACACGCCCACCACGTACATCCCGGCCCCGATGGCAAGGCCGATGCCCGCCGTGAGCCAGATGCCCGCCGCGGTAGTCAGGCCCTTGACGCTGCCGCCGTTTTTGATGATGACGGCGGAGCACAGAAAGCTGATGCCGCTGACCACCTGGGCCGCCACACGGGCCGAGTCCGCCCCGCGTGTGCCGGGGAAGCTGGAGCCGTCCGGGTTTGTCAGATCGGCAAAGCCGTACTTGGAGATGATCATGATGAGCGCCGCGGCAAAGCACACGACGATGTGCGTGCGCACGCCGGCCTCCTTAAAGCGGCGGCTGCGCTCGGCCCCGATGGCGGCGCCGCAGGCGCAGGCCACCAGCAGCCGTATACAGAAGTCTACATTCTGTGCCAGTGAAAACTGGGTGTTGAGATAGTGAGCAAGTGTCATGACGGCCTCCGAAAAAGCTGAAAAAGCCGCGGTTTTACCCCGGCTCTTTCGGATGATCGTATTATAAAAACAAAAGCGTTTCTTGTCAATTGCCGTACTAAACAAGGAAACGCTTACGTTTTTGCGCAAATTGTCCATTGTCCGGCGGTTTTGCCTGTGTTATACTACGGAAACGGAATTTTTTGGATTTTTAAGGAGAAAACCATGGACTTTATCATCGCCACCTCCTCCACCGCCGACCTGCCGCGTCCCTGGCTGGAGGCCCATCATATCCCTTTCATCTCCTACAGCTACACGGTGAAGGACAAGGTGTATGAGGACGACTGCCGGGAGGAATCCCGCGCTGCGGTTTATCAAGGGATGCGAAACGGCGACCTTTTAAAAACCTCAATGATCAACGAGTTTGTCTATTACGACTTCTTCAAGAGCCTGCTCGAGACCGGTAAGGACGTGGTCTTTCTCGACATGTCGCGGGAGATGTCCGTCTCCTTTGCCAATGCCACGAACGCCGCCGAGAAGGCCCGCGCCGAGTTTCCGGACCGTCAGCTCTATGTGATGGACACCTACTGCATCTCCGGCGGTCTGGGCGTGCTGGTGCAGAACATGGTCGAGCGCGCCGAGGCCGGCATGAGCTACTACGATGTCATCGCCTGGGGCGAGGAGCACAAGCTCAAAATCGCCCACCGCTTCACAGTGGACGATCTCAACTACCTCAAGGCGGGCGGCAGGGTCTCCAACGCCTCGGCCCTGGTGGGGTCGCTGCTGAACATCAAGCCTGTGCTGTACGTGCCCGACTGCGGGACGCTGGACGTGGTAAAGAAGGCCCGGGGCCGCAGGGCGGCGCTCAGGGCCATCACCGACGGCATCATCCACGATCTCAGCGCCGTCGATCCCACGGGCAGAAAGCTCTGCATCCTGCACGCCGACTGCCTCGCGGACGCCGAGCACGTGCGCGACACCGTCAAAGCCGCGTATCCCCAGCTTGGCGAGATCACGATCTCGAGCCTCGGCGTCGTCATCGGCGCCCACTGCGGGCCCGGACTGCTCGCGGTGTTCTATCTCTGCGGAGGGCGCAGACCGGAGTAAGCCATGAAGGAGCAAAAGCTTTTCCGCCGCTACGGCGTGTCCCTGGCCCTGGCCACGGTCGGCGGCTTTCTGGAGGCCTACACCTACGTCACCCGCGACGGGGTCTTCGCCAACGCCCAGACCGGCAACATTGCCCGCATGGGTCTGAATCTCGCGCAGGGGAACATCCTGCTGACGCTGCGCTATCTGATCCCGGTGATCGCCTTCATGGCGGGGGTGACGCTGTCGCTGCAGCTCAGGCGGCTGCGGCAGGACTGGGAGAGGATCATCCTCCTGCTGGAGATCGCCCTGCTGTTTCTGGTGGGCCTTATCCCGACGGGGAGGCTCAACATGCTCGCCACGGTGACGGTGTCCTTCGTCTGCGCCCTGCAGGTGGAGAGCTTTCGCAAATTCGGCGAAAACGCCTTCGCCTCCACCATGTGCACCGGCAACCTGCGCATTGCCACCGAGCATCTGAACCGCTATTTTCCCGACAAAAGCCGCAAGGAACTCGACACGGCGCTCCAGTACTACGGCATCGACCTGGTGTTTGCCTGCGCGGTGCTGGTGGGCTACTGGGTGACAAGTGCCTTCGGCGCGCGCGCCGTGTGGTTCCCGATCCTGATCCCGGCGGCGCTGCTTATCCTGCTGCGGCGGGAGGAAGTGAGGTGAAGCCCATGCTGCCGAAGGACCCCATGATTTTACTGAGCTATATCAACACTCATCTGCGGGACGATTACCCGAGCCTCGACGCCCTGTGCGAGGATCTGGACATCCCGCGTGCGGAGCTGGAGGAGAAGCTCTCCGCCGTCGGCTTTGCCTACGACGAGGGGCAGAACCGCTTCCGCTGAAACTTATCCATATAAAAAACGGAACGCAGACGCGTTCCGTTTAAATTTACACCGCTCTGCGCAGATTTGTCAACGGAAACAGCCTTTCAACCCATATTTTTGTCGTAGTTCACAAAAACCGCGGTACGTTTTTTGGGAAAGATATTTCCTTGACATGGCAAATCCTGCTTGACAGCCCCAGATAAAAAGGCGCCGTCCCTCTCCTTTCGGGGGGAGCCGGCGCGGTGTGTTTTCAGTTTCAGCCCTGCGCCTTGAGCCAGGCCTTCGGCACGCCGGGGAAGTTGCCGATGACGCCCTCCACGCCCCATTCGACCATGGTCTCAAACATGCCCAGGTCGTTGACCGTCCAGGTGTTGATGCCGATGCCGTACTCCTTGCAGTTGTCGACATTCTCCTTCGTCAGCAGTTCGCAGTCGGGGTGGTAGAAGTCGAAGCCGTACTTGTGGCAGTAGTAGCCCGCAAACTGGAGGTCGTTGTTTTCCACCAGCGCGCCCACCGGGCACTGGGGCAGAAGCTCCTTCATGCGAAGGGCGGACAGGTGGTTGAAGGAGGAGAAGATCACCCGATCCTCAAGCCCGAAGGCCCTGACCATCTCCGCCGTCTTTTCCTCGATCTCCGGGTAGCAGATGATGCTGGTCTTGAGCTCGATGTTGGTGATGAGCTTCGTCCCCTTCACCCAGCCGCAGTACTCCTCCAGCGTCGGGATGCGCTCGGGCGGGCAGGTGCCGCCCTTGATGACGGAGGCGTCCAGCGCCTTGAGCTCTTTCAGCGTATGGTCCTTGACCCAGCCGGTGCCGGTGGTGGTGCGGTCGAGAGTCTCGTCGTGGATGATGACGATCTGCCCGTCCTTTGTAAGCTGCACATCCAGCTCAATGCCGTCGGTCCCTGCCTTCTCCGCCTCCCGGAAGGCGAGCATGGTGTTCTCCGGGTATTTCCCGCTGTAGCCGCGGTGTGCGAATACTCTCATGGTTTGTTTCCTCCTGCAAACGGTTTTTTCGTTCATGACGCTATTAACCTTACATCAAGCTGCATGGAAAAGTCAATATTGACATGCAATTCAAATTCCCGTGCGTTTTGCAATTGATGTTTTCTCTTACTTGTGGTATTCTGATATATACATGACCTTAGGAGAGTACGCAGACATGAGAATGAGAAAGAGAGCCAACCTTGACAAGCGCATGGAGCGCTGTGCCGGGTTATTGATAGAAGAACCGGAAGCCCTGCGCGGCAGGTGGCTGGAGAGCTTTCCCGGCCACGAGCGGCTGTATGTGGAGCTCGGCTGCGGCAAGGGCCGCTTTACGGCCGACACCGCCGAGTCTATCCCCGAAACCCTGTACATCGCCGTGGAGAAGGTGCCGGACGCGATGATCCTCGCCATGGAGAAGATCGACCGGCGCAGCATCGAAAACGTGCGCTTCATCGACGCAGACGCAAAGCTTCTGGGCACCATGTTCGCCCCCGGCGAGTGTGAGCGCATCTACATCAACTTCTGCGACCCCTGGCCCAAGAGCCGGGACGCCAAGCTCCGCCTCACCTCCCCCGCCTTCCTGCGCATCTATGCCGACATGCTCAAAGCGGGCGGCGAGATCCACTTCAAAACCGACAATACGCCCCTCTTCGACTGGTCGATCATGCAGCTCGAGGCCGAGGGCTGGTCCCTTTCCGAAGTCACCCACGACCTGCATGCAAACGGTCCGGTCGGCGTCATGACCGACTACGAGGCAAAGTTTTACGAGCAGGGTCTGAAGATCAACCGCCTGGCTGCGGCGAAGACGGCAGAGACCAAAACCACCGCCGCGGGAGCGGTGCCGCGGCTGCGCAACGCCTCCCTCACCGACGCGCGCGGCTATGAGGAGAGCCGGGAGGCAAACCGGAGGAGGGAGCCATGAGATTTCTTTCCTGGAACGTAAACGGCCTGCGTGCCGTACAGAAAAAGGGGTTTGAGGACATCTTCCTCTCCCTGGACGCGGACTTCTTCTGCATTCAGGAGACAAAGCTGCAGGAGGGCCAGATCGACCTCAGCTTCCCCGGATACGAGAGCTACTGGTGCTACGCCGAGAAGAAGGGCTACTCCGGCACGGCGATCTTTACAAAGCACACGCCGCTGTCGGTGAGCTATAACATCGGCGTGGAGGAGCACGGCCACGAGGGACGCACCGTCACGCTGGAATATGCGGACTTTTACCTGGTCTGCGTCTATACCCCGAACGCCCAGGACGGGCTCAAGCGCATCGACTACCGCATGCGCTGGGAGGACGACTTTCGCGCGTACCTGTGCGGGCTGGATAAGCAAAAGCCCGTCATCGTCTGCGGCGACATGAACGTGGCCCATGAGGAGATCGACCTCAAAAACCCCAAGCAGAATGTGGGCAACGCGGGCTTTTCGGACGAGGAGCGCGGCAAGTTCACCGAGCTTCTGGCCGCCGGCTTTACCGACAGTTTCCGCTTCCTCTATCCAGACAAAACCGACGCCTACTCCTGGTGGAGCTACCGCATGAAGGCACGGGAGCGGAACGTGGGCTGGCGCATCGACTACTTTGTCATCTCCGACCGCCTGCGGGAAAAGGTCAAGGACGCCTACATCCTGCCGGAGATCATGGGCTCCGACCACTGCCCGGTGGGGCTGGACATCGCATGGTGAAGATCGGAAGCGTCGAACTCCAAGGAAACCTGACTCTCGGCCCCATGGCGGGGGTGACGGACTTTGCCTTTCGCGGCGTGTGTCATACACTCGGCGCGGCCCTGACCACAACGGAGATGGTTTCGGCCAAGGCGCTCTGCTATCACGACGAGAAGACGAAAGAGCTTTTATACATCCCGGTGGACGAACACCCCAGTGCCGCCCAGATCTTCGGCCACGAGCCGGAGGTCATGGCGGAGGCTGCGCAGATGGCGCTGGAGCTCTCCGGCGCGGATATTCTGGACATCAACATGGGCTGCCCCGTGGGGAAGATCGTCAAGTCCGGCGACGGCTCGGCGCTCATGAAAACGCCGGAGCTTGCCGCGAAAATCGTCGAGAGCGTCAGAGCGGCGGTAAGGGTCCCGGTGACGGTGAAATTCCGCAAGGGCTGGGACAACGGCAGCGCAAACGCCGTGAAGTTTGCAAGGCTCATGGAGCAGGCAGGCGCGGACGCCGTGGCGGTGCACGGGCGCACCCGGGCGCAGATGTACGCGGGCCGGGCCGACTGGGACATTATCCGTGAGGTGCGAAAGGCGGTACAGATCCCGGTGATCGCAAACGGCGATGTGTTCACTCCCGAGGACGCATCGCACATCCTGCGCTACACGGGCTGCGAGCTTGCGATGATCGGGCGCGGCAGCTTCGGAAACCCCTGGCTTTTTGAGCAGGGCCAGGCCGCGATCGACGGACGTGAGGTCCCGGAGCTTCCGCCGCTGAGCGAACGCATCGAGCTTGCGGAAAACCAGATCGTGACGCTGGCCTCGCGCCTCGGCGAGCACCGGGCCTGCATGGAGGCGCGGCACCAGCTGCCCTGGTATCTGCACGGCATCCCCCACTCCGCCGTCTACCGGCAGGAGCTCACGCAGGTGAATACCCTCGAGGACATCCGCCGGGTGTGCAAGGGGATTAAAAGAGATTTGAAATAACGTAAGACAGAGCACACACTTGGCTCCCCCTCTGGGGGAGCTGTCATGGCGCGTCTCCCGCAAGCGCCATGACTGAGAGGGTGTATTTCTGCGCACACCCCTCTCCGCCCCAGTGTGCGCACTGAGGCACCTCCCCCAAAGGGGGGAGGCACGCGAATGGCTGCAAATAGTTAGGTGGTGAGAGCTTGACAAGAGAACAGGAGGCGATGATCGTCCGCAAGGTTTTGCAGGGCGACGTCAATGCCTTTGAAAAACTGGTGACAGAGTATGAAAGGGCGGTGTACGCCATCGCCCAGCGCATGACCGGCAACGCCGAGGACGCCGCCGACATGACGCAGGAGACCTTCATCAAAGCCTACAACTCCCTCTCCTCCTTCCGCGGCGACAGCAAATTTTCCGTCTGGCTCTACCGCATCGCAAACAATGTCTGTCTGGACTTCCTGCGAAGCCGCAGCCGAAAACCCACCGTCTCCCTCTCGACCGAGGACGACGACGGGGAGGAGACCCAGCTGGACATCGCCGACGAGAGCCAGTCTCCCGAGCTGCTGCTGGAGAACGCACTGACGCGGGACGCGGTGCGCCGGGGGCTTGACTCCCTGCCGCCGGATTACAGGCAGATCCTCCTGCTGCGGGAGATCCAGGGCCTGAGCTACGAGGAGATCGCCGCGGCGCTGGGCATTGAGAGCGGCACGGTAAAATCCCGGATTTTCCGGGCGAGGAAAAGATTGTGTACATTTTTGATCGAGGACGGGAACATTCCGGAATTTCGATCGTCAGGTAAAGTGAAAGGCGGTGAGAAGCAATGAATTCGTGCGCGTATTATCAGGAGCTTATAAGCTCACTCGTTGACGGCGAGCTGAGCGACAAGGAAAACGAAGCCCTGATGCTGCATCTGAATACTTGCTCCCGCTGCAACGCGATGTATGCGGTCTTTCACGACCTGTCCGATATCCTCTCCGAGGAGCCCGAGCCGCTGCCCGAGGGCCTGCATGAAAATATCATGGCGGGCATCAGGCGCAGCGAGCTCAAAAAGCGCAACCGCCGCATGCGCAGCGTCGGCCTGCGCACGGCAATGACCGCCGCGGCCTGCGCGGTGCTTGTCCTCGCCGCCGCCGTCACCTTCGACCCCGGCAAGCGTGCCGACAGCGTCAGCATCCGCGCGGAGGAGGCTTCCCAGCTCCGGCCGTCCCCGTCTCCCGCAGCCGGGAGCGCCGCACCGGCCGATTACGCATTCCCTGCCGCGACAGCTGTGCCCGTACAGACCCCGGCCCCCATGCCCGCCCGGACCCCCGCGCCCGCGCAGGCGCCGGCCTCTGTCTACGACACCGGCAGCGATGCGGCGGCATACACCCCCGTTCAGCCCGAGCCATACACCTACAACAGCTACGAAAACGACAATTACCGGCCCTCCGCGCCCCTGCCCGCCTGGACACCGGAGCCGGCACAGCCCGCGGCCCCGGCCTGGACGCCTGCACCCGCCGAGGCCCAGGCGCCCTCCCGGACACCTGCCCCGGCAGTGACCGAGTCTGCCTTCCAGCTGCCCGAGGACTTCCTTCCCCAGGCTGCCCCGGCAGCGCCCGAGACCCCTGTGCCCGCCGGCGGAACGTCTGTCCCGGAGGCTTCCGGGAGCACTGCGCCCGAGCTGAGCACAGCCTCCGTGACGGCAGAGTCCGCGCAGCAGAGCACCGAAGACAGCTCCACGCTGGAGATGGATCTTGAGATACCGGAGGCTGCGGAGCAGGCATTGGAGAATGCCCCTGCGGAATTCTCCCTCTTCTCCAATATGATCAGCATGTTCGGCTCCGCGTCCGGCGACCAGACCGTGTTTGACTCCGCACCCGAGCAGCCTCAGCCTGCCGGCGACGAAAGCCCGGCCCTCACGCTCAGCACGATCCCGCTGGAGCCTGCCGAGCCGACACCAAAGGCCCCGGTCGAGGAAAAGGCCGAAGTCTACGGCGATGAGGCGCGCACAAAGCTTATGGCCCTCATCGGCAGCAGCAAGGACGAACTGCCGCAGGAGGCAGAGCTGACGCGCCTGGTGCATGTGACCTTCCATCCCGAGGATGCCTTCGGCAGCGAGGAAAAGATGGACATCGCCATCTACGGCGATTTTGTCTACTGCACCCTCTCCCCCGCGGAGGGCGGCACCGTGACCTACCGCGCTGACTGCTCTCTCCGGGAGCTGGACAGCTTCCTGACTGCCTGTGCCGCCAGCCCCGCGCCCTCTGCCGCGCCGACGCCGGACCCCTATGTGGCCCCAAGCCCGGCACCCACGGAGGCCCCCGCGGAGACACCCGATACACAGTAAAACTTTTTTACCGCACACGCGCCGTTTTCCGGACGCGTGTGCCGTTTTTTCAGGCAAAAGCGCCCCGCAAACGGGATTCTTCCCGGCGGCGCACTTGATATTTTTTCCACACTATGTTATACTTTTTAAAAAATTCTCATCACAGGGGTGTCAAAACAGTGAAGCGAGTCAAGGTGTCCAACAACGTGATCCGGCGTCTGCCGCGCTATCTGCGCAAGCTGGACGAGCTGAGTGAAAGCGGCGTCGATAAAATCTCCTCCCGCCAGCTGGGGGATCTGCTGGGGCTCACCTCGTCTCAGGTCCGGCAGGATTTCAACTGCTTCGGTGAATTCGGCCAGCAGGGCTACGGCTACAACGTCGCGGCGCTCAGAGCGCAGATCGCGGGCATCATGGGCATGGAGCGCGGCTTTACCGCCATTCTGGTGGGTGTGGGCAACATCGGCCGCGCGATGATGGAAAACTTCTGTTTTGCCGACTGGGGCGTAAACCTTGCCGCCGCCTTCGACATCAAGCCCGCCCTCATCGGCACCGAGTATAACGGCGTGCACATCTACGGCATGGACGAACTGGAGAGCTATCTCGCCGAGCACGAAACGGATATCGCGGTGCTCACGGTTCCGAAGACCGCCGCCATCCCCGTGACCGAACGCCTCACGAAGAGCGGCATCGACGCCATCTGGAACTTCACGAATGTGGAGCTGACGGAGCCGAACAGCAGCACCATCGTGGAAAACGTCCACTTCTCCGACAGTCTCCTGTCCCTGAGCTACTATGTGGCCGAGCGCCGGGACGAGACCGCGGCGAAGGCGGCCAGGGAAGAAAAATAAGGCCAAATCGGACGGGCGCGTTGCAAAATGCGTGTCATCCTCCTAAAGGGCATAGAGATTCTAAGCGGCAAGCCGCTAAGAATCTTTAATGTTCGTGCAAGTGAAAGATCTTTTCCTGAAAGTTTACAAAAACCTTCAAAAGAAAGATCCTTCGTCACTTCGTCCCTCAGGATGACAAAACGATAAGCATTTTGCGGCGCGTCCTTTTTTATGGGAGGCAGCACATGAACATCGACGGCATCATCTTCGATCTCGACGGCACCCTCTGGGACTCCTGCCGTGTCGTGTCCGAGAGCTGGGGCGAGACCCTGCGGCGGCAGTACGGCATCGAACACGGCCCCACGGCGGCCCAGGTCAAATCCATCATGGGCATGACGGCGGACGAGATCGCCGACACGCTCTTCACCGGATACGGGAAAAACTTCCGGGAAATCTGCGTTGCCTGCATCCACGGGGAGAACGATTACATCGCCGACCACGGCGGGGATGTTTACCCCGGCGTGCCCGAAATGCTGGAGATGCTTTCCGGGCGCTTCCCGCTCTTCATCGTCTCCAACTGCCTCGACGGCTACATCGAATGCTTTTTCAAAAGCAGCGGCCTCGGCGTCCGATTTCGGGACTGGGCCTGCGAGGGCTCGACGGGCCTGAAGAAGGCAGGGAACATTTCCCTCATCGCCGCCCGCCACGGTATCGCCGCCCCGGTCTACATCGGCGACACCGTCATGGACGAGCGCAGCGCCCGGGAGGCGGGCTGCCTCTTCATCCATGCGGCCTACGGCTTCGGCACCGCCGAGCGCCCGGATGCCGTCGCTGCCGCCCCGGCAGCGCTGCCTGCGGTGATCGAAGGCTTGGAGGGGGGCGAGGGCCATGCCTGACACCATCGCCGCCGTCGCGACCGGGGCGCAGGTGGCCGCCATCGGCATCCTGCGTCTGTCGGGACCTAAGTCCCACGAGATCGTGAACACCCTGTTCCGCCCCACCTCGGGAAAACAGATGCTCGACTACGAGGACCGCAAGCTGGTCTACGGCGGACTCTATGACGCGGACGGGGCGCTGCTGGACCTGTGCATGTGCACTGTCAGCCACGCGCCGGGGACCTATACCGGCGAGGACACCGCCGAGCTCCAGTGCCACGGCTCCCCCATCCTGCTGCAGACCGCCCTCGCCGAATGCTTTCGCCTCGGCGCGCGCCAGGCCCGGGCCGGGGAGTTTACCAAACGCGCCTTCTTAAACGGCCGCATGGACTTAAGCGCCGCCGAAGCGGTGGCGGACCTCATCGACGCCGAGAGCGCCGAGAGCGCAAAGAACGCCGCCGGGCAGCTGTCCGGGGCGATCACCCGCAAGACCGAGGCCGTCTATGAGCTTCTCACCGACATCAGCGCCCACTACCATGCGGTGCTGGACTACCCGGACGAGGATATAGAGGACTTCCGCCTGGAAAGCTACAAGGCCGATCTGCGCCGGGCGGAGCAAAGCCTTGACACGCTGCTGGGTAGCTTTGAGCGCGGCAGGCTCATGACCGCGGGCATCCCCGCCGCCATCGTGGGCAGGCCCAACGCGGGCAAGAGCTCGCTGCTGAACGCTCTCCTGGGCTATGAGCGCGCCATCGTCACCGACGTGCCCGGCACCACCCGCGACACCATCGAGGAAAAGCTGCGTCTGGGCTCGCTGCTGCTGCGGCTGACGGACACCGCCGGCATCCGCGACACCGCCGACACGGTGGAGCGCCTGGGCGTGGAGCGCAGCCGCCTTGCCATGGAGCGCGCCGCGCTTGTGATCGATGTGCTGGACGGCAGCGCCGCGCTCTCGGACGAGGATCTGGCCCTGCTGCGCGAGGCGGAGAAGCGCCCGCGCACCGTACTGGTCGTGAGCAAATCCGATCTCGGCACGGTTGTGAAGCTTCCCGAGACGTGCCTGCCTGTCGTCGTCCTCTCCGCCCGCACCGGGGAGGGACTCGGGGAGCTTGAAAAGGTGATCCGCTCACTCTTTCCGATGCCCGCGGTCCCCGCGGGGGAGATCCTCACCAACGCCCGCCAGGCCGAGGCGGTCTCCCGCGCGCTGGAGAGCCTGCGCGCGGCGCTCTCCGCCATGGAGGAGGGGCGTACGCCCGACATCGTCCTCACCGAGAGCGAAACCGCCATGGCGGCTCTGGGAGAGCTCAGCGGCCGGAGTGTGCGCGAGGATGTGACCGACCGCATCTTCCGGCGCTTCTGTGTTGGAAAATAATTGCCAGCGGCGCATATAGCTGTTATAATAGTCCCAACAGGAAACATAAGGGGGTCGAAGACCATGGATCAGGAGAGCAGAGAAAAATACCGGCTGAGCGCACAGGAGCAGGAGGAGATCGGCGATATCCTCATGTCGGCGCGGGCCGTTTCGCATCAGATGATCGCCCAGGCGCAGGAGAAGATCGACGCGATGCTCCTCAAGGCGCAGGAGAGGGCCGCGCAGATCGAAGACGAGGCCGACAAAAAGGCCGCGGCAAAGCTGCGTGAAGCCGAGGAAAAGGTCGCGCAGGCTGCCGGCGAGGCAGAGGAAAAGGTCGCGCAGGCTACCGGCGAGGCGGAGGAAAAGGCCACCCGGATCGTCCGCGAGGCGAAGGCAGAGGCCGCCCGGATCACCGGCGAGGCGGAGGAAAAGGCCGCGCAGATCGCCCGCGGAGCCGAGGAGAAGGTCGGCCAAGCTGAGGCAAAGCTGCGCGAGGCCGGGGAGAAGGCCGCAGAGACCCTCCGTGAGGCGAACGAAAAGGCGGATCAGACCATACGTGAGGCGGAGGCAAAGGCGGATCAGATCATACGCGAGGCCGTAGAGAGAGCCTCGCAGATCGCCGACGACGCCACGGAGCAGGCCGCCGAAACAGCCGGGCAGTTCAGCCTCGGCGCGGACGGCAGCCCCGATGAGCTGCTGCAGGCGGCCCAGGAAAAGGCGTCCCGCATCGTAGAGGAGGCGGAGGCCGAGGCCTCTTTGATCCACAGCGGCGCCGAAAAGCGGGCCGACAAGGTCATCAGCGATGCCGAACAGTATGCCTCCGAGATCAAGAGCGACGCCGAGGCAAAGGCCAACTGGATTCTGCACGGCGCCATGGAGGAAAAGGGACTTACGGAGCTGCCTGCGTTTCCCGAGATGCCGCAAAAGCAGGCAAGCGAGGAGCCCGCGCAGGGCGGGGAGGCTTCCGCCGCCGGGCCCGAAGCCGCCGCAGACAAAACGCACGACGTGGCCCCGGCCGCGCAGGAGAGCACGTCTGCCGCCATGTCGGACGAGATGCAGGAATACGTCGTGCGCTGTGTGGGCGACTGCTTTGCCAAGCTCCGCCAGCGCCAGGAGGAATCCAACGAGTTTCTCAACGAGCAGTGGCGCAACTTCCTCAGCGGCCTGGCCCTGCCCGAGCTGCCGAACCCCTCCCGCAAGAAGGAGACCGTGGGCCAGGAGATCAGCCGCAAGGAGATCCAGGACCGCGTCAGCGCCATCGCCAGGGAGCTCATGGACATCATCGGCGAAGGAACTTGACAAAGCCGAAATTCCTGCTATACTGTGAAGCACAATTGAACACCTTATCAAGAGTGGTGGAGGGAACGGCCCTGTGAAGCCCGGCAACCTGCAAGCGCAAGGTGCCAAATCCGGCGGTGAGACGAAAGATGAGGCTTGAAAAAAGACTTTTGACGCACCCCGGAACCGGGGTGCGTTTTTCGGTTCAATTTGAAAGATAATACATGCGAAGGAGATATAGAGAATATGAGCCATTATCTGTTTACATCCGAGTCCGTGACCGAGGGACATCCCGATAAAATCTGCGACCAGATTTCCGACGCGGTGCTGGACGCGATCCTGGAGAAGGACCCCATGGGCCGCGTGGCCTGCGAGACCACCGTCTCCACCGGCCTTGTGCACATCATGGGCGAGATCAGCACCGACTGCTATGTGGACATCGGCAAAATCGCCCGCGGCATCATCCGCGACATCGGCTACGACCGGGCCAAGTACGGCTTTGACGCCCACACCTGCGGCGTTATCCTGAACATCGACGAGCAGTCCGGCGACATCGCCATGGGCGTGGACAAGGCGCTGGAGAACAAGAGCGGCGAGGTGGACGAGCTGCAAAACGGCGCGGGCGACCAGGGCATGATGTTCGGCTACGCCTGCGACGAGACCCCGGAGCTCATGCCGCTGCCCATCTCGCTCGCCCAGAAGCTTGCAAAGAAGCTCACCGACGTGCGCAAGAGCGGCGAGCTTGACTACCTGCGTCCCGACGGCAAGACCCAGGTCACCGTGGAGTACGACGAGGACCGCCGCCCCGTGCGCGTGGACACCATCGTCATCTCCACCCAGCACGCTCCGGAAGTGGAACTTTCGCAGATCCGGGCGGATATGATCGAAAAGGTCATCAAAACCACCGTCCCGGCGGCGCTTCTCGACGCGAACACCCGGTATTTCATCAACCCCACCGGCCGCTTTGTCATCGGCGGGCCGCAGGGCGACTCGGGCCTGACCGGCCGTAAGATCATCGTCGACACCTACGGCGGCAGCGCCCCCCACGGCGGCGGCGCCTTCTCCGGCAAGGACCCGACGAAGGTGGACCGCTCGGCAGCCTACGCCGCCCGCTGGGTGGCCAAGAACGTGGTGGCCGCCGGTCTTGCCCGCCGCTGCCAGGTGCAGCTTGCCTACGCCATCGGCGTTGCCTCCCCGGTGAGCGTACTGGTGGAGACCTTCGGCACCGGCACGGTTTCGGACGCGGTGCTCGGTGAGGCGGTGCAGAAGGTCTTCGACCTGCGCCCGAGCGCCATCATCCGCGACCTCGACCTGAGAAAACCCATTTACCGCCGGCTTGCGGCCTACGGTCACATGGGCCGCGAGGACCTGGGCGTGAAGTGGGAGATCACCGACCGCGCCGAAGCCCTTAAGGCGGCGGTGAAATAACATCCCCCCACAGGGGTTCCGCAATTCGGTTTCGTGTGGTATACTGTTTGATACTACACAAAAGGAAGCGCGCACCATGGAAAACGAACAGCAGATCTATTATCACGACCATGGCGACGGCCATGTCCACGCCCATGAGCTGGAGCCGGAGCATGCCCACAGCCACGAGCACACCCACTCCCACGAGGGGGAGCACACCCACCGCCACGACCACACCCAGACCAAGGCGGTGGTCAACCGCCTGGCCCGCGCTATCGGGCATCTGGAGTCCGTCAAGCGCATGGTGGAGGACGGGCGCGACTGTACCGAGGTGCTGGTACAGCTTGCGGCGGTGCGCTCGGCGCTCAACAGCACGGCGAAGATCATCCTCAAGGATCACATCGAGCACTGCATCGCCGGTGTAGACAGCGGCGACCACGCGCTGGAAGAGCTCAACGAGGCAATCGACAAGTTTATATAAACACGAAAATCCCGCCTGACGCGTCAGCATCAGGCGGGCTGCTTTATGCTTTTACTGTTACTGCTCATACTATTCCCTAACAGAAACCGGACAGTCCTTCCGGCAAAATTTGCGCCATGCTTCGTTAAAGTCCTTGACCATATATCTCCATTATGCTCTGCGACCTTTGCCTCGCCTGACACAAATTTTGATCGGAATTCCTTGTCTGCTTTCTATCAGGGAATAGTATCAGAAGACATTACCTGCGGTTTGCGCCCCCCATTCTTTTCTTTTCGTCTTGCCGAAAAGAAAAGAACGCGCCGCGCCCGGTGTAAGAAAAGAAAAGGGCGCTATCAGGTGGTATACGGTCCTGCGCCTCGCCGACCGCGGAGGGCTTCGCTTACGCTCGCGCCGCTGCCTGGTAGTGAAGTGGTAACAGCTTGTCATTCTGAGCGAAGCGAAGAATCTTTTACTCACTCGTAAGTCAAGATAAAAGAATGCTTTCTGTATTAAATCCCTTTCCTGTACAGCAGGTACGAGTACACTATCGGGAGCAGCACCATCACCGCAAGCGGGAGCACGAAGGCCGGGACGCTCCAGCCAATAAAGCTCATGACGATGAAGTATACGCCGCCCAGCACCCACAGAAAGCCCGCGAGCCGATGTGTGCGGTTCCAGTTTTCCTCGCTGGCCAGGGTCCACGGGAGCTTGATGCCCATGGTGTAGCTCTGCTTGGTCTTGGGCAGATAGTTGCCGATGAGGATGAACAGTACGCCCATGAACACCGGCAGCACCCGCTCGATGCGCACATCATAGCCCAGTGCCCGCCCCAGCGTAAGCCCTGAGCAAATCAGGGACAGCACAGGGATCGTCCAGATCGTGATGTTGACAAGAGCGCCGCTCATGTTCTCATGCTTCGGGTCAGCCCTCAGCATGATGGGCAGCAGCAGATTCACCGCCAGCAGGATCGCGGGCAGGCCGAAGACCGCGAAGGCGCGGCTCGACCAGCCGTCGGGGTTGCCGTTTAGGTCAAAGTGTGTCGCGATCGTCTCGGGCAGGCGCTTGTAGACCAGTGCCCCGACGATGATCGGCAGCAGGCAGATCAGTGACGTGATCACAAGCGTTTTCTTATTCTTCATGCTCCTCCACTCCTTTCAGGCTTTGCAGCCAGAGCAGCACTTCCTCCAGTACGGAGGCGTTCAGACTGTAATAAATAAAGTTCTTCTCCCGGCTCTCGAACACGAGGCCGGCTTTTTTGAGCTGTGACAGGTGATAGGACACCGTCGCGCCCGTCATGTCGAAGCGCCCGGCGATGTCCCCGGCGGTCATGCGCCCGGACTTGAGCATATTCAAAATCTCCCGCCGCGCCGGATCGGACAGCGCCTTCATGGTCTCACTGAAGCCCACGGCTCCTCACTCCTGCATTTAGAATTTTTTCTAAATAGATAATAGCACGATGCGAATAGGTTGTCAACAGGCATTTAGAATTTTTTCTAAATACCTGGAGAAAGTCATCCTGAGCGAAGCGGAGGATCTTTCGTGCGTGTTGAGGGGAAGATCCTTCGCTTCGCTCAGGATGACAGGTTTCTTTACTTCGTATTGCTGCGTATAAAGCCGATCAGCTCGTCGAAATACCGCTCGGTCTCCGAACTGCCGGAGGCCACATGGACCGCTTCGGCATAGGAGGAACGGCGCTTTTCGGCCGCGCAGGCGTCATAGCACAGCTTGAGGTTTTCGCAGGGCACCACCGGGTCCTTCTCGCCGTGGATGAAAAGCATGGGCACCTTGCAGCGACTGAGGGACGCGCTCCGCGGATCGTCAATACGGAATCCCTTGAACAGGCGGCAGTGGACACCCAGCAGCCAGAGGACGAATTGCTTGCCCGGCAGCTTCGGCATGGCCTGCTTGCAGCTGTAGAGGATCTGGGGCTTGAGGTTTTCATAGCCGCAGTCGGCCACTGCGCAGCGGACGTTCTTCGGCAGCTCCTCCCCGACAGCGCCCATCACCGTGTTGCCGCCCATGGACCAGCCGAAGAGCGCGATCTTCCCGTCCGGTCTGCGGCGGGCGATCTCCCATGCCCAGTCCGCGGCGTCGAATTTTTCCTTTGTCCCCATGGTGTAATACCGGCCCTCGCTGATGCCGTGGGCGCGATGGAAGACCAGCAGCACGTTCATCCCGCTCTCATACAGCTTTGATGCGATGCCGCTCAGCTCCTCCGGCCCGCCCCGGTAGCCGTGAAAGAGAATGACCGTCACGTCTGCCCCCTGATCGTAGAGCCAGCCCCTGAGGCGCAGACCGTCCCGGCTGGTGATCTGCAGCGCCCGGCGGTCGGGCCGCTCGAAGAAGTCCCGGTCAAACAGAATGCGCTCGTCGTCCAGATTGGACCAGGGCACTCTGTCGTTCCGGCTGAAGGTATAGCGGAAGAAGTACTCCGCCTCGGCATAGAGCAGAACAGGCAGCGCTGCCGCCGCTGTCGTCGCCGCGATCGGGAGCTTCATGGCATTCCCTCCTGTCATTTTTCTTTTTATGCGTATCGGCTTTAATCAGCTAATCCCGTCATTGCGAGCCAGTGCGCACACTGGCGTGGCAATCCGCCCGCCGGAGGCCCTTAACAACTCAGAAATCGCAATGACAGACCGGGAACTGGTTCTTGCTGAGTTAAGCCGATACCCATATTTCTTTTTTATATTATAACTTCTCTTCTCTCAGGGTGCAAGAACAGGCTGTTGAAAAACGGACCGCAATATGGTAAGGTAAGGACAACAGATCATTCCGAGGAAGTGAGCCCATGACCAGACGCCTGTGCCTTGTCCTTGCGGCGCTGCTGCTTGTCCTGCTGCTGGCAGGCTGCGCACGCACGAAAGCACCGGAACCCACGCCGGCACCCACACCCGAGTCGACCGCGGAGCCTACACCCACCCCCACGCCTGAGCCCACGCCGGACGGCAGCGCCGTGGACAGGATCGGCGCGCTCATCGACAGCGGCAGCTATTACGAGGCCTTCCGGGCGCTGGTCAAGCTGGAGGAGGAATACCGCGACAACGAATCTGCGCTCAAGCTCTGCGAGACACAGTTTGAGCGCCTCGATCAGCTTCTCAGGGAGCAGGAGCCGGAGACCGGGACCGAACTCTCCCGCACGTTCACGGTACAGGGCGGGGGCGTGCTGGAGATCGACGCCTTCAGCGGCCCGGTGCTGGTGCGGGTGACGGACGAGTACGCTGCCCTCGAGGGCAATCCCGATCCCCCCTCGGTCACCTTCTATGTGCGCCAGGGCGAGACGGGCCGGACCAATCTGCCCGCCGGGACCTACCGCGTGGCCTACCAGGTGGGCTACCGCTGGTTCGGGGACGAGACCGGCTTCGGTGAATACTGCACGGTCGGGGAGCTTCCCGATCCGCTTGTCATCGACTTTTATATGCAGGGCCAGTGGGCAAGCTACAGCAATATCAAGATCACGCTCTGAGCGCCGCTGTCCGAACGTTTAAAAATCCTTGTTCCTTTGTTCATGACAGGGACACAAATTTCACGTATAGTAAGGCACGTAAACCGAAAGCAGATCATTCCAGAATCAAGAAGGTTTTGAGAGCAATGTTCGATCCGGAAGACGAATTCAGAACGGTGAACGATAAGCCGCAGGGCACGGATACCGACCGGGTCAACGGCGAATACCACTATAAAAGCGCGTATACCGACCGCATCTATTCCGACGCGCACTATGTACGCGCCGACGAGAGCACCACGCCCCCACGCTACTACACCCCGCCCGAGCGCCCCGTGCGCCAGAGCCGGACGGAAAAGAGCAGGAAGGGCGTAAGCCCCGGCGCACTGATCGCCTGCTGCCTCATCTGCGCCATCCTCGGCGGGCTGGGCGGCGCGGCCCTTGTGGGACGCGGCATGGAGGGCAGACTCAGCGCCCTCTCCCAGAGCGTGGAGGAGCTCGGCGAGAGCGCCCGCCAGCCCACGGTCATCAAGCAGAGCACCGGCGGCAGCGCCGGCAGCGTCTCCGCGTCCGAGACCGCATACAGCGGCGTCATGAGCGCGGGAGACCTCTACGACATGGCCTGCGAGCAGGTGGTCGGCGTCACGACCGAAGTCACCTATATGAACTACTTCGGCATGCGCACTTCCGCCGCCGTCAGCGGCTCGGGCTTTATCATCACAGACGACGGCTATATTCTCACCAACTTCCACGTCATTGAGGATGCCTACAAGGCGGGACTCGATGTGAACGTGATGACACACGACGGCACCCGCTACCCGGCCCAGATCGTGGGCGTGGAGGCGGACAACGATGTGGCCGTGCTCAAGATCGACGCTAACGGCCTCAACGCCGCCACCCTCGGCAACAGCGACAGCCTGCGCGTGGGCGATACGATCTACGCCGTGGGCAACCCCCTCGGCGAGCTGGAGTTTTCCATGACCACCGGGCACGTCAGCGCCAAGGACCGCAGCATCTCCACCGACTCCAAGGGCACCGAGATCACTATGTTCCAGATCGACGCCGCCGTCAACTCCGGCAACTCCGGCGGCCCCGTGTACAACGCCCGGGGCGAGGTGGTCGGCATCGTGACCGCCAAATATAAAAGCTCCGGCGTGGAGGGCATAGGCTTTGCCATCCCCATCAGCGACGCCGTCAGCATCGCCCAGGACCTGCTGACCACCGGCTATGTCACCGGCAAGGCGCATCTGGGCGTGTCGGTCAACTCCAAGTATAACGAGATGTATGCCCAGTACTACGGCTGGCCCGTAGGCGCGTACATCGACAGCGTGGACCCCGGCAGCAGCGCCGAGCTTGCGGGCATTCAGGCGGGCGACATCATCACCGCCATCGGCAACGAGCCGGTCCGCAGCTATGACGATCTGCGCATCGCCATCAAGCACCACGCCGCAGGCGAGACGACGGATATCGCGCTCTACCGCGCCGATGAAAACCACGTCGTATCCGTCACCTTTGACGAGGAACGGCCCGCCTGATGATTGATTTGCTACCTCTCTTTCTCCTATAAATCCTCTCTTTTCTCCCAAAACGAAGGCCCGTGCGGTTCGCCGCACGGGTCTTTGTTTTATACTGTTTGGACGCAGCTATCCCCGTCACTGCAAGCCGATGCTCCTCAAGGCGCAGGATCTGCCCTTTGGGGTTCAATCCGCCCGCCGGAGGCGCAGCCCCTTGCAGAGCGTGAACTGACCGCCGGGATTGCGGATTGCCGAACCAACGCGACGCGCGAGAAAGGCGTGACGCGATCCTTGCTTGTCGTGACATCGGTCACCGGTTCGCAATGACGGGACAGGGTATCCCAATGCTTACTCGAAGTCCAGCACTCTCTTCATGCGGATGAGAGTGAGGCGGTTGCGAATGGCGGCGGAGATGTCCAGCATCTCGTCGGCCAGGGCCGGGTCGATGCCGATATGCTCGGGCAGATACTTGCAGCCGCAGTCGGAGTAGAGCTTCTCCATCTCCTCGACGGAGGGAAGGGCGTCCAGCATGGCCTTGATCTCGTCCCAGCGGTCCACAATGTTCTGGGGATCGAAGGTGCCGAGGACATCGTTCTCGTTTTCTTTCATGATACCGTCGGCCAGACGTTCGCCGAACTTCTCCACAACCCAGTCACGGGTAAGCGGCACGAAGGGCCTGGCCTTGGGCTTCATGCCCGCCAGCTTGTGGTACTCGCGGATGCAGGCGAAGGTGCCCACGCCCACGCACTCGCCGTGGATGCCCTCGGCCTTTTCAAAGCGCGGCGGCTTCATCTCCACAAGGTGGGCCATCAGGTGCTCGGCACCGGAGGCGGCGCGGGAATGGTCGAGCAGCTGCATGGTCAGGCCGCTCTCCATCTGGGCCATGGTCATGGCCTCGTGGTCGGCAATGCCGGTGGCGGCGTATTTGTCCGCCGCGTCGCGCATGAGCTTGAGGGCGTGCTCGGCAAGGTCGGCGACCATGGGGCAGTAGTACTCGCCGTCCACCAGGTGGGACATGCGCCAGTCGGCGAGAGAGGTGTACTTTGCCAGGATATCGTTGATGCCGCTGGCAATCAGGCGTTTGGGCGCGCCGCTGATGATGTCAAGGTCGGCAACCACGAGGACGGGGGCGCACATCGGGGTGGACTTCTTCTGACCGTTCATGATGGCCGAGCAGATGTTGGCGGTGAAGCCGTCGGAGGAGGCCAGGGTCGGGATGGCAACGAAGGGGATGCCCAGCTTGTAGGCGGGGTAGCGGCCGAAGTCCATGATGGTGCCCGCGCCGACGGCGACGATCACCTCGGGGGAATCCAGATCCTTCATCATCTTCTCGATGAGGATGTCCTCAGCTCTCAGGCCGTTGGGGTCAAGGACGATGTTTTGGTCGGCTTTGACGTGCTTGCCCTCGGTGAGCTTCCAGGTGATCTCATCGTAGACCACCGTGCGCCTGCCGGTAAGGCCCAGCTCCTGCATGTACTCCTCAAAATGGTCGATGGCCTTCTCGGCCACGACGACCTTGCGGGTCTCCAGGGTATGCTCACGTCCGCAGACGCATTTGCCGGTATATTGTTCGCAATCCATGATCATGGGGCGATACCTCCATTATAAATAGTAAATCCATTGAAAGTTTACCATATTCGGCAGAAGCTTACAAGTGGCGAAACGTTCAATCCGGGGACGGCTTTTCCGGTCAAATTTCACAAGCGGGGCCGCCCGGCTGTCAAAAAGTTGGGGGAATCGTAAAAAATAAATGTCAGCGCTTGACAGCTTCGATTTGCTGTGCTAAAGTGATGACACTTTCAGGGAAGGAGAAGCGAAGGATGACCGCTCGTTTTTTTGCCGGTTCTCATACGCAGGACTCAAACGACGCAAGCTTTGAGTCTGCCTTCGCATGCGCTTCTTTCTTTGCCGCCCTGCTGCTTTTGATTGACACTGTGATCGCAGTGTCAATTTTTGTTTCCGCCGATATTGCCACCCTGCTTGTCGGCCTCGGTGTCGCTTTTTTGGCAGATGTTGTACTTCTGCACGTACTGCTTAAGCTATTGAATGTGGAACGATCAAAAACGTCAGCGGCTTCAGTCTGATACACAGATTGACCCCGACCGTTTTGGTCGGGGTCGATTTTTGTATGATAAAGTTGTAATCCCAAATTTTGAAAAGGAGAAATCAACATGAAGAAAGTATTCGCATTCGCACTCGTTCTCGCGTTGGTCTTCGCGCTGGCTGTCCCCGCCTATGCCGACGGCAGCTTCAAAATCGGCGCTCAGGGCCCCCTGACCGGCGGCGCCGCCATCTACGGCAACGCTGTCATGAACGCCGCCCGCATCGCCGTTGACGAGATCAACGCCGCCGGCGGCACCCAGTTTGAGTTCCAGGCCCAGGACGACGAGGCCGACTCCGGCGACAAGGCCATCAACGCCTACAACACCCTGATGGACTGGGGCATGCAGATCCTGCTCGGGCCTGTCACCTCCGGCTCCGGCATCACCGTCGCGGCTCAGGCTTTTGATGAGCGCACCTTCCTGCTCACCCCGTCCGGCTCCTCTGTCGACCTCATTGCCGACAAGGACAACGCTTTCCAGGTCTGCTTCACCGACCCCAACCAGGGCATCGCCTCCGCTGACTACTTCGCCGAGAACTTCGCCGGCGCAAAGGTCGGCGTCATCTACCGCAACGACGACGCCTACTCCCAGGGCATCCGCGACACCTTCGTGAAGGAAGCTGCCGACAAGGGCGTTGAGATCGTCTACGAGGGCACCTTCACCGACGCCACCTCCACCGACTTCAACGTCCAGCTCACCGCTGCCCGCGACGCCGGCGCCGACCTCCTGTTCCTGCCCATCTACTACACCCCCGCTTCCGTTATCCTCCAGCAGGCCAACCAGATGGGCTACAAGCCCACCTTCTTCGGCGTGGACGGCATGGACGGCATCCTGACCGTGGAGAACTTCGACACCTCCCTGGCCGAGGGCGTTTACCTGCTGACCCCGTTCTCCGCTGACGCTGAGGATGCCCGCACTCAGGCCTTCGTTGCCGAGTACCAGAAGCGCTACGGCGAGATCCCCAACCAGTTCGCCGCTGACGGCTACGACGCCGTGTACATCATCAAGGCCGCTCTCGAGGCTGCCGGCTGCACCCCCGACATGAGCCCCGAGGAGATCTGCGAGGCTGTCATCGCCGTGATGCCCACCCTGAAGGTTGACGGCGTGACCGGCGAGGGCATGACCTGGGCCGCCACCGGCGAGGTCTCCAAGGCTCCTATGGCCATCGTCATCAAGGACGGCGCCTACGTCACCCCGTGATCTGCTGAGCAATTGCAGCAAATCAAACAAGTAAAACTTTCGGCTGTCGGGGGCTTTCACCCCCGACAGCTTAAAGCGTATTTTCTGCCTTGAAAAAGAACGCGGAGATATATTATAATAATGTACCTCCGCGCTGCTTTCCAAGGCAGAGCAAGGAATGAAATCCTATTCCGATTCGTTTTTGACGAAGCTTTGCTTCGTCAAAAACACCCTGAGCCGAGCTTAGCGAGGCCTCATGCCGATCAAAGCGGGCCAAAGCCCGCTGCGATGAGCATGAGTAATCAAATGTGAACATCGTTCGCATTTGAATAAAAAAGAGAGGTGTCTCCTATGAAGTTTCTGGCCTACCTGGTCAGCGGTATCTCCCTGGGCAGTATCTACGCAATCATCGCCCTGGGCTATACCATGGTCTACGGCATCGCCAAGATGCTGAACTTCGCCCATGGCGACGTTATCATGGTGGGCGGCTATATCTCCTTCCTTGCCGCCACAAATCTGGGACTGCCGGTCCTGCTTTCGGTGCTGGTCGCGATGGTGTTCTGCACGGTGCTCGGCATCGTGATCGAGGGCCTGGCCTACCGCCCGCTGCGCTCGGCACCGAGCCTTGCCGTGCTCATCACCGCCATCGGCGTCAGCTACTTTCTGCAAAACGCCGCTCTGCTGATCTTCGGCGCAAACCCCAAGGCTTACACTCCCGTCGTCAGCGGCACGCTCAAGCTCTTTGACGGACAGCTCTCCATCTCCTATGTCTCCATCGTGACGGTGATCTGCTGCATCGTTATTATGCTGGCCCTCACCGCATTTACCGGCAAGACGAGGATGGGCAAGGCCATGCGCGCCTGCTCCGAGGATAAGGGCGCGGCCCAGCTCATGGGCATCAACGTCAACCGCACCATCTCCCTCACCTTCGCCATCGGCTCGGCCCTGGCGGCGGTGGC
This sequence comes from Oscillospiraceae bacterium, assembly GCA_902795045.1. Taxonomy (GTDB): domain Bacteria; phylum Bacillota; class Clostridia; order Oscillospirales; family Oscillospiraceae; genus Limivicinus. Next base: position 62,927 of record CADBJU010000023.1, read on the forward strand.
GGGGGCGCTGCTGTGCTCCTTCTCTCCCACGCTGATGCCGACCACCGGCTCCATGCCCGGCATCAAGGCCTTCACCGCCGCCGTGTTCGGCGGCATCGGCTCCATCCCCGGCGCCTTCATCGGCGGCATCCTGCTCGGCGTCATCGAGGCCTTGGGACGCGCGTATATCTCCACGCAGCTTTCCAACTCCATTGTCTTCGCGGTACTTATCATCATCCTGCTGGTGCGTCCGGCCGGCCTCCTCGGCAAGCGCACCCAGGAGAAGGTCTGAGGAGGTGCAGCCATGAATATGAAACGCTACCTCAAGGACGCGCGCTCCGACCTGCTTACATACGCGGGCGTCATCATCGCCTTTATCATCATCTCCACGCTCAAAAGCCACGGCGCGCTCAACCGCTCCCAGTCCGGCCTGCTGGTGCCGATCTGCTGCTACATCGTCATGGCGGTCTCCCTGAACCTCACGGTGGGTATTCTGGGCGACCTGTCTCTGGGCCACGCGGGCTTTATGAGCGTCGGCGCCTTCAGCGGCGTCGTCACCGCCATGAGCCTCATGAACGTGATCCCCTCCGCCCCGGCGAGACTGGCCCTTGCCATGCTGGTGGGCGCTGTCTGTGCCGCCATCGTGGGCTTTCTCGTGGGCATCCCGGTCCTGCGCCTCAACGGCGACTACCTCGCCATTGTGACGCTGGCCTTCGGCGAGATCATCAAGGAGCTCATCACCTGCCTCATCGTGGGTGTAGACTCTGAGGGCCTGCATGTGATCTTCAATGTCAACGGCAGCAAGACCGCCAATGACCTCACCCTGCTCGACGGCGGGCGCATCATCATCAAGGGCGCCCAGGGCGCGACGGGCACCAAAACCATCGCGACCTTTTCCGCGGGCTTCGTCCTCATTATGATCACCCTGGTCATTGTCCAGAACCTCATCCGCAGCCGCCACGGCCGCGCGATCATGGCCGTGCGCGACAACCGCATCGCCGCGGACTCTGTCGGCATCCCCGTGACCAAGTACAAGATGATGGCCTTCGTCACGAGCGCTTCCCTCGCCGGCGCGGCGGGCGCACTCTTTGGCTTGAATTATTCAAACCTCGCCGCCGCGAAGTTTGACTTCAACACCTCCATCCTCGTGCTGGTGTTCGTGGTGCTGGGCGGCCTCGGCAACATCTGGGGCTCCATCATCGCCACCGTCATCCTCTACATCCTGCCTGAGGCTCTGCGCGGCTTTGCCAATTACCGCATGCTGATCTACGCGATCGTCCTGATCGTCGTCATGCTCACCACCAATAACCCGGTCCTCAAAAACTACATTGCCTCTCTGCGCAGCAAATTCAGCAAAGACAGTGAGAAGGAGGCGAGCGCATCATGAGTGACAGCAAAAAGCGTCGTCCGGGTCTGGAATCTGTTTCCCCGGTCGTCCCGGTCCAGACTACCTATTACGTGCCGGAGCGCGACGTGGACAAGTCGCCCATCCTCCAGTGCATCAATCTGGGCATCTCCTTCGGCGGCCTGAAGGCCGTGGAGGACTTTAACCTCACCCTCGGCCGCACCGAGATCGCGGGCCTCATCGGCCCCAACGGCGCGGGCAAGACCACGATCTTCAACCTTCTCACCAAGGTGTATCAGCCCACCCACGGCACGATCCTGCTCGACGGCAAGGACACCGCCAACATGAGCACCGCCCAGGTAAACCGCGCCGGCATCGCCCGCACCTTCCAGAACATCCGTCTGTTCCATAACCAGACCGTGGCGGACAACGTGCTCATCGGCCTGCACAACGAGATGGACTACGGCATGCTCGGCGGCATCCTGCGCCTGCCCGGCTACTGGCGGGCCGAGAAGATCGCGCGTCAGCGCGCCATGGAGTACCTGGCCCTGTTCCACCTGGACCAGCACGCCGACGAGCTGGCGGGCTCTCTGCCCTACGGCGCCCAGCGCAGACTCGAGATCGCCCGCGCCCTGGCGACAAACCCGTCGCTCCTGCTCCTCGACGAGCCCGCAGCCGGCATGAACCCCTCCGAGACGGCGGAGCTCATGGAGAATATCGTCAAGATCCGCGACACCTTCCACATTGCGATCCTGCTCATCGAGCACGACATGAGCCTCGTCATGAACATCTGCGAGGGCATTGCAGTTTTGAACTTCGGCAGACTCATCGCCAAGGGCAATGCCGATGCCATCCGCAACGATCCCACCGTCGTCGAGGCCTACCTCGGCAGAAAGGGGGCAAAGGAATCATGATGATGCTCAAGGCTGAGAATCTGAATGTCTACTACGGCCCCATCCACGCCGTCAAGGGCGTGAGCTTCGAGGTCAACGAGGGCGAGGTCGTCACCCTCATCGGCGCAAACGGCGCAGGCAAGTCCACGTCGCTCAAAACCGTGTCCGGCCTTATGAGAAGCCGCGGCGGCGCCATTGAGTTCATGGGCAAATCCATCGCCTCCACCCCGGCTCACAAGATCGTGGAGCTCGGCATCGCGCACGTCCCCGAGGGGCGCCGCATTTTCACCAGCATGACCGTCGAGGAAAACCTCGACATGGGCGCCTTCACGGTGCGCGGCGGCAACATCGACGCCGACAAGGAGCGCGTCTTCGAGCAGTTCCCCCGCCTCAAGGAGCGCCGCAAGCAGATCGCGGGCACCCTCTCCGGCGGCGAACAGCAGATGCTGGCCATGGGCAGAGCGCTCATGTCCCACCCCAAGCTCCTGATGCTCGACGAGCCCTCCATGGGCCTTGCGCCCATCCTGGTCGAGCAGGTGTTCGACATCATCGCGGCCCTGCACAAGGCGGGCACCACTATCCTGCTGGTCGAGCAGAACGCGGAGATGGCACTTTCCATCGCCGACCGCGCCTACGTCATGGAGACCGGACGCATCACCTTCAGCGGTACGGGCAAGGAGCTTGCCGCCAGCGAAGATGTGCAGAAGGCTTACCTCGGCGGGTGAACCGAATATAGAATCAAGCCCGGGAGCATTTACGCTCCCGGGTTTGTCAGTTTCCGAGCTCTTTCTTGATCCGCCGTATCGCGTTCTTTTCCAGCCGTGACACCTGCGCCTGGGAGATGCCGACGGTTTTGGCGACCTCCATCTGTGTTCGCCCGTCGTAGAAGCGCAGGGCGAGGATGCGCTTTTCACGCTCGTCCAGCCGCCGCACCGCTTCCTCCAGCGCGATCTGCTCGAGCCAGTGTTCGTCGGTGTTGCGGTTGTCGCCGATCTGGTCCATGACGGTGGCGTTCTCCCCGCCGTCGGAGTAAATGGGATCGTAGAGCGATACGGGATCTGTGATCGCCTCCAGCGCGAAGACCACGTCCTGTCGCGGGATGTCAAGCGCTTTGGCAATCTGCTCCACATTCGGCTCCCGCCCGGTCTCGGCGGTGAGCTTCTCCTTGGCCTGTAAGACCCGGTAAGCCGTGTCCCGCATGGACCGCGACACCCGCACGGCACTGTGATCCCGCAGAAAACGCCGCAGCTCTCCGGCAATCATGGGAACGAATATCGGATGGAGTAATAGGCTAACTTGTTCCTGAAATCGTCGGATTTCAGGATTTTTCTTCACTTATGAGATAATTTCTGAGCTTGAGGAACACATCGATGTGCCCGCCCTTGTAGATCACGACCCGGTCGATCAGCCTCTGGCAGGTGCCCTGCTGCTGTTCCTTCGTCATCTCCGGCCAGGTGGATTTCAGTGTCCGCAGGATCTCCCGCGCCCGGTTGACCTTCTTCTCGATGCTGGCATTTTCTTCTTCCTCACGGATCTGCGCCTCAATGCTTGCCATGCGCTTCTTCACGTCGAGGATTTTTTCTTTCAGCACGTCGTCGGGCTCGTCCTCATCCTCAAAGTCGTACAGGCGGCTCAAGCGTCTGCGCTCGGCAGCGAGCTCCTTCTGCAAGACGCCGATGGGGTCGACCGTGCCGACAGCCTTCCGATCTTTGTCCGACACCAGATAGCTCAGGCGGAACAGCTCGTCGATCACGGCTTCCTCCACGTCGCTGCTCCAGAATCGCTCACTGTCGCAGCTCTCCGCTTTGCCGAAGCGCTCGTTGCTGGACTCCTGCGAGGTGTAGCACACCAGCTTGTGGCCCTTGTTGCCCCACTTCTGGTAGCGCATCTTTGCCCCGCACTCGCCGCAGTAGAGCAGACCTGACAGCAGATAGACGGACGCGGTGCGGTGGACGCTCCGGCGCGCAATTTCATCCTGTGCCTCCTGCCAGACGGACAGGGGGATGATCGCCTCGTGCATGCCCGGATATTCCTCGCCGTTATAGACGATGCAGCCGGTCAGAGATTTGCGCTGGAGGATCTGTGTAATGGCCCGGTCACCGCTGAAATGAAAGCGTTCCGCGATCTTCTGCGGCGCCATCTTCTCTTCAATGAACAGTCGGAAAATCTCTTTGACCACCTTGGCCTCATCCGGGACGATCACAAGGGAAGAGGTCTCCTTGTCGTAGCGGTAACCATAGGGAGCCCTGCCGCCGCCCATCCATTTACCGGAGGCGACCCGCGCCTGCCGTCCGCGCTTGAGCTTTTCCACGATCTGATCGCGGTCAAACTCAGCCAGTGTCGCAAAGAGCATCAGCAGGAATTTTCCCTGGGGATTATCCTTGTCGATCCTGCAATAGTTCTCAGCCACTGAGACGAAATTGATGTCCTCTTTGTTGCGGTTGACGGCGCTGTTCTTGCTGTCCTTCGCGCAGACAATATAATCCTGAATGAATTGCAGCGTCCCCAGCAGCGTGCGGCCCAGTCGGTCGATGCGCGCAACTACGACCGCGTTGATGCGGAGATGGGATTTTCCGTCGTTAAAGTCCTTGATCGCTTTGGTGATCGCCTGCAAACCGGGGCGATCCATGTTCGTGCCGGTGTAGCCGTCGTCGATGTACAGCACCAGGTTTTTATACCCGTTTGCCGTGCAGTAGCGGACGATATCGGCCTCCTGAATATCCAGACCGAAGCCGAGATCCGCCTGCCGGTCGGTGGAAACACGGAGATATCCCACGTTGATTAGGAAGTTGCCGTCCTCGTCCAGCTCCACGGCGTCGTCAATGACGATCTTCATGTTTGATCTCAGTTCCAATATGTTTCTGAGATGGTAGATTCTCTCTTTCTTCATCGCTTCACCATCCTTCATCTGTATCATAGCAAAGTTTTTCTTTAAAAACAATAGATTCGGCGTTTTTCTCGTGCGAATTGCGAAATGTAGGAACAGCGAAAAAACGGTATGGGCCCATAGGGAACCCATACCGTGTGTCTTTAACCGCTCTGCTCATCTTGCCGCTTCCCGGCTTTCCTTCTTGCGGGAAGACTTCTTCGGCCTCGCCTTGACCTCTTCCTTCTTTTCCTCCAGAGCCTTGAGGACGGAGGGCCTTTTTTCGGGCAGCTCGTCGTCATCCTCTGCCATCGGGGGCGGCAGGCCGTTTTCCAATCTCCAGCGGAGGTTTCGCTCGTAAATGTCGTTTACAATGCGGTCAATATCCTTGCAGTGGATATAAACCTTGCTGTAGTCGGAGGGGTCCAGCAGCTGATCGCCGAGAAACAGTCTCACCTTAAATTCCATAATCCAGCCCCTCCTTTCTCTGGAATGATACCCAAGCGGGCATAAAAATAACCTCCGCAATATCGCGGAGGCATCTGAATTTGTTCTCCCAAGCGGGATTTTTCTGCATTCAATCGCTCCTTTCTTGTTCAGTAGTTTTGCCGGAGTAACGAAAGACGATCTCCGGCGGAATCTTCCGGAGCGTGCGCTCCAGTTCTATATAATCGGATTTGAGCTGGGCCTCTGCCAGGCGGCGCTTCGTGTCACCGTCCGCGGCCTCTTTCAAATCCTGTTTCAAATCTGCGTTTTCCGCTTTCAAGCCGCGGATCGCCTGGTCATATTTCTTGGTCTTCGTGAGAAACTTCCCCAGCTCCGGGAAAAATTTCTTCAGCATTGTCTCCAGCGCCGCGGTATTCTTCTTCACGTTGAAAGCGTTGGTGTCGGAGAGCAGTTCCAGAATTGCCTTGGCCTGTTTGTTCAGATTCGCCGCCTGCTTGAAGATGCGCGGCGGAATATGCTCGCGCCCGGTTTTGCTGGCGCTCTCCCCGCGCTCCAGATCGGGGTATTTGCTGACCATGTGCTGCCAGTATCTGTCCTGCCATGTGGTCAGGCTTTTCCGGTTGCCGATGATGTCTTTGGCCGAGAGCCGCCCGTCCTTCGTGATCGGGACGAAAGAGAGGTGCATGTGCGGCGTCTTCTCGTCCATGTGAACAGGGGCTGCAATCAGCCTATCCTCGCCCAGCTCGTTTTTCAGGAAATCAACTGCATGCTGGAAGAAGGCGCGAATCTCCTGTTCGCTCTTGTCCTCGAAAAACTCAGGACTGGCGGTGATCAGCGTCTCCACGATCCTTACACTGTCGCTGCGCACTCTGGGACAGGCGTACTGTTTGATCAGGGCCTCGGACATCTTGCGGTATCTGTCGGTGGGCGCGATGATATGAAAATTGTTCTCGCTGCGGCTCAGGTCAATATCAGCATTGCTGTCATATTTTTCTTTTGTGCGCTCGTTGTGGGCCTCAATTCTGCCGATCTCCGGCCCCTTGTATTTCTTAAATCGCAGAATGGCATATTGGGCGTTATCGCTTATCTTTCCTTCCTCCTTTGCCAAACAATGTCATAGCCCAGCACATCGGCCAGCTCCACTACCTCACGGAAACGGAGCGATTCGCGCCTGAGCTTGTTGGAAAAGTTGGAGACAGAATCGCTCCAACCGTAGTCGTCATGCAGTCGGTCACAGACCTCCTTCATGGTAAAACCAGCGCGGATGATCTGCGCCTTGATTTCATTTTTTGTCGTGTTCATAAAAACTCCTTTCTCAGTTGATTGCATGGAAAAAGCCCGATGGAGACTCCGCGGAGCCTCTATCGGACTTTTCGGTTTCGCGGGACTTTTTATCATTCCGTGAAAAGCCCCACATTCTCGTGAATCCTGTTCACCGTTCGGAACAGCGCCGAATGGTGAAGTTTCTGCATGTTTTTGAATCCTTTTTCACGGAAACGTGAATGACCTCTTTTCACAGGCTGTCCATGAAGTCCATCGCCGCGTCCAGATCGTCTCCGATAGCCTTGGTATCCGGTGCGGGCTGCACGTTCTGGAGCAGTGCGGCAAGTCCGTTCAAGGGATTTGCCTGCGCGCCGCGCTCCACAGTTTCAAGGACTCTTTGCAGAAAAGCATCCTCCTTCTCCCGCGTTTCCAAATAGGGGTCGTCGGCAAGCTGCCGCTCCCGGTCAAAGTACCCGTTTACCGCAGCGATGATCGCCTCGCTGTACGAGCGATATTTGCTTTTGTCCCGACTGACGAGATAGCCCCACGCCTTGCGGCCCTCCGGCGTGTCGAGTCTCACGCGCAGGGTGGTCTTGAAAAGCCTGCTCATACCTGTCCTTCCAGCTTCCACTGCGCCAGCCGCTCATATCCCTTGGCAGTCGCGCAGATATCATCGTTGATCGTGACCCGTTCGGGATCGTAGTCCGCAAAGTTGCGGATCAGGCAGCCACCGCCGCCAACCACATAAAGCCGCATGAGCTCCGGGTTATACTCGTGCTCGCGCAGGCGACGCATGATACCGGCCGCGTACTCTTTTGCCACATCCCGGATCGCGTCCAGATACTTCCTGCCGATGTCCGTTTCCCCGAAGCACAGGACGTCTTCGATCACAGCGTCATCGATTGCAACGCCGAATTTCTGCATCAGCTTTTCGCGGACGGCAAGCACGCATTGATAGGTGCCGTATTTCTCAGTGAAGCACTTGCTCTGGACGGCCCTGCCGTTGTTGATGTACATGATGTTCATAGTGCCGTTGCCGATATCGCAGAGCATGTTCACGCCCTTGAATTCACGCAGCCGGTCCGCCACAGCGGAAAAGCCCTGTGCAAACACCTCCGCCCCGGTAAACTCCACGTGGAAGTCTGTCCCGCGGAAGGTGAAATCCACCTCTTTGTTCTGGAGCAGGTAGGCCTTGAATTCCTCCTTCTGCTCGCTGACCCAGGTGAGGGGCAGCCCCGCCGCGAGGTGGACGCGGGCACTGTCCAGGCCAAGCAGTGTCAGCTCAATTCCGATGGCTGCGAGGGTGAGGATATAATAATCCTGATCGTTCATCTTCGCGGCGGTGAATTCCTTGTGTTCGTCCCCGATGAGATAATACTTCTCCTCGTAGATGAGCAGATTGCGCGAAAAGGTCGGTTCCTTTTCGCAGACCGTCACGCCGGTCTTGAAGATGGCGTGCGCGGTTTTGATGTTGCCGTAACCATGGTCGAGAGCGATGATTACGGGCTTGGTGCTGGTAAGATTCATTTTCGTTTTCTCCTTTCTGTGATTTGCGCAGCTATAAAGTACAAGCCGCCGGGCACATGATCGATTCATGCAACCGGCGGCTTGTCTTATGCCACGCTTTTTTATTTACTGGGGTTTAACCCTTCCATATATATTATACGGAAGGAAATGCAAAAATGGGCTTTTTTGACCACTTTTGCATTTGAAAGTGAAAAATCAGCGCGCCAAATGCAAATTTGCATTTGGCGCTCATTACGAGAACTCCACATCGATGGCGTCAAGCTCCTCTTGATTGATTCCCAAAGTACGCATCATTTCTTCTTGACTAATATTCTTTGTATCATCATTCATAGCCATACGAGATTCTGCTTCCTCCAAAAGTAGTGTATCTGAGAGCATTTCTAACATGGCCTCATACTGTTTTGGAGAGAGTAAAACACAAACCGGATGACCGTTATACATTACGACCGTGGGGCCATCATGCTCCACCGCATCAAAAATTCTACCGGCTCCACCTTCGTTCAGGCAACTGATAGGCACGAGTTTCTTCGCTTGCAGTACGGCAAGATCCATTTTTAACGCTCCTGTTCATGTGTTATTATTGCCGCTATTGTATGCTATTGTGAGAAACTGTCAAGATTGTATCTACGGTGAAGAATACTATTGGCAGATGAACAGCATAATGCAATCATGCTGAACTATACCTTGCCAGACAAATATGATGTAGTATATTGCGAAAAAGTGAGACCGGTTATTTAAAATCATAATTCTTTGAAAAGTAAGTACTTGAGCATAGAGTCTCAGCGAGCATAAGCTGTATTGTTCGTTGAGATTTGAAGTCCTCTATATTTGTGGACACAAATGAATCTGCAGCTTGCTGCATCCAATAGCAGAAAACAGAAGATACGTAAAATTACGTAAACAGCATTGACATACGTAAAACTACGTATTATAATAATGCCGCAGACAAGATAGAAGGAGGTATCGTTATTAAGTACAGCGAACTGGAACGAATGCTTCAGGATGCAGGCTGCACAGTATTCCGAGAAGGGAAAAGTCATACAATATGGTATAGCCCAAAGACAGGGAAAACATTTACCGTAGGTCGGCATAAGACACAAGATGTTCCGCCAGGAACATACAAATCAATTCTAAGAAGTGCAGGGCTAAAATAACAGAACAATTGCCAAACAACGATAGTTAAGTAACAAAAAAGAAAACGGAAAGAGCAAACATGAAAGGAAGGAACAGCCTATATGACAGAAAGGAGATACGTATATCCGGCAGTTTTCACTCCGGAAGATGGCGCATACAGCGTTGTTTTCCCTGACCTGGAAATTGCAACGTCCGGCGAAACGCTCGTCGAGGCGATGGATATGGCCCAGGATGCGCTATGCCTGATGCTCTATGATATGGAAGAGCGCAAAGCGGACATTCCTGCGGCAAGCTCTATTACAGGTTTGAACTGCGAGCCCGGCAGCTTCTCAAGCCTGATCGAGTGCGACACCATGGAGTATCGCCGATATTATGACAGCAAAGCCGTGAAGAAGACACTCAGTATTCCCGCTTGGCTTAATACAATGGCGGAGAAGGAAGATATCAACTTCTCGGCAGTGCTGCAAAAAGCATTAAAAGCTGAACTAAATCTCGTCTGACAAACGAAATCCCGGTGCGTCGGCACCGGGACCTTTTTTATTTTTTTAAGCCTTTGGCTAGCAAAATTAAGCTATTCAACTGATCATTGGGAAGTGTTTTTGCAATCTCAAACAATTCTAAAGCCTTTGTCGGATCAACAGCATCCAAATCAAAAAACTCCTTGGGAGTTATACCAAAATAGTCACAGATGTAGAAGAAGGTACTCATTGAGGGGTAGCTGTCACCATTTTCAATGCCGTTGATATAATTGGGACTTTGTCCCAGTGATAAACTCATGTCCCGTGCGGAGACGCCTTTGTTCATCCGAAGTTGAATCAGCCGACGAATGAAATCTTCTCTTTCCGTATTATTCACCCTCCCTGCACAGTAATGATGAATTATTCTACTATACAGGATGCACAAATTCGTACAGCCTATCTATGCATTTCGGTTGACTTGTATAGTTTAACTGGTTATTATTAAGCCGATCGAATAGATGTACTGTACATTTTGGAGGATAAACAAATATGAAAGAGAAAGCCTTTTTTGTTGAACGCCCGCACACAATAGAAGATTTGATGCAGCCACATTTATTGGCACACGAGCGGAAATACCGGCTTGTGAAAACAATCGAGCTGGGAAAGATTGACTATGAAAACTTCGTCACGGACATGCTGGCCGATCGTCAGTTCATTGAGGATAATGCTGGGCTGTGTTCACGGGGCGAAGTCTGGCAATGTCTCCTGATCCGACAGCGCAGATGCCGCGACGGGATATTGGTCATGCCGGAGGGCGGTTGCTATGTCGGCTGGGCAGCACTGACAAATGTTATTGAACAATCACTGGATGAAGCAGATCAAGCTGCAGATCCTACCGTTGCACGTTATTCCGCCGAGAAAGTGTTTGATCGCTTGAGGAAGAATATATATGAACCAAAGACGTGATGAATTGAGCGCTATGTCATTCTTTCAAGATATAATAGTATTGAGCTGGAGGAAACCTCCGGCTCTTTTTCTATCTATGCCAGATTACAGTGCAGCACTTTATAAAAAAGTGAGAGCAGTTATTTAAAAACGAAAAACAACACTGCCGACTTTTTGACTGCACCGAAAATTTTTTTCTGGAAGTACAGTTTATGGTACAGCGCTTTTGCAATAATACACCCGAAAGGAGAAAGCAAGAGCGACTTAAATATACAAAAATTTTAAGCAAAAATTTTTCTTGCTGTCCGTACTTACGTACAGCATTGTTGGTAGACTGTATATACAGGCTGAAAAATCGCCGCCGTTTGACATGTTTCGCGGCACAAAGTCTGTAGAATTATGCTGCTCAACAGGGAGGCGAATCGAATGAAGCAGAAAGAATATCTGCCCGGAAAACTCTGTCCGGGTACGTGATTTGCGCGAAGAAAGGGGCCTGACGCGAAAAGAGCTTGCTGAACACAGCGGCGTCAATGAAAGCTTGCTTGGCCGTATCGAGAACAATAAAAACAAGAAGGTTTCGGACGAGGCGGTACAGGCTCTGGCAAAATTTTTCTCCGTGTCCACAGATTTTCTTCTCGGTCTGACGGATATCCCCGACCGGAAGAATTATGATATTGAAGAGCTGGGGCTTTCCGTTCAGGCAGCCCGGAATCTGTACACCGGTGTTGTCAATGTTCAGGTGGTCAACCTGCTGCTGGAAGATCCACAGTTTGCGGTTCTGAGCAACCATGTCGCAGATTTCTTTGACGAAACCATGGCGGCTGGATATGCCGCACGCAATCAGCTGTATGCTTCGGTCAGCGAGGTGGTGGGACGCATCGGAAAAGAAGACGCTAAACTGCGGGGCGCGGCGAAAAAGACGAGCAAGATTGTTTCCGCTATGACCACACCGCTGTATGAAACGGAGCTCACACAAATGCAGTCGGAGTTTCGGAGCATCATTATACGGCTGAAAAAGGAATTCCCATCGCGGGTAGAGGAAATGAAAAAGCTGACGCGGGAGGCTTTTCAAAACACAGTCGAGCATTTCACCAAGGGCGGCGAGGCTTCGCAGCTCATGCAAGTCTCCGAGGAGGAATTTGCCGAGAGATTCAGGCAGAGCCTTGCCTATCTCCCGGAGATCAGTGACCGGATTTCGGATGAGCTGCTGTCCGCTTTCATCAGCATCGCGCGTATAGCCGCGCAGAAAAAAGAATGAGCGATCTGAAAATAAAACCGTATGTCCCGCCGGAGTGGAAAACCATAAGCAATGAGGCTCTGTGCGCGCTGGCAAAGGCTAAGAATAAGCATGCGATGGATGTTTTAATTTGGCGAAACGAGAGCTTTCTCGCAGACAAAGTACATGACATTTATGAAAAGTCTTTTCGCATCAGGCAAGAATACTCTGTTGATTTTGATGATCTGATGCAGGCTGCGAGATTGGCATTTTGGAGAGCAATCAAGACATATGACCCGGAGCGAAAAATAAAGCTGACAACATATGCCGGGAAATGTATCGAGAACGGGCTCAAAGACTTCCGAGGCAAATACAAAACAACGACCAAAATGGAACGTATGGGCTTTCGAGTGGAGGATAAGGCGCAGGAAGATGAAGAATCCGAAGAGCCAGTCTTGGAGCTGTACCCGGATGAATACAAGAAGCGCCCTGAGCCGAAGGTAATCGCACGAGAAACATCGGAAGAAATCTGCCGCTCGGTCAATTCTCTTGAACCACGTGAAAGAAAGTACCTGTGCGCGCTGCGCCATTTCAGAGCCGGTCTGCACTGGGACACGCTTGATTACTGGATTGATGTTGAACACGATCAAGAATGATACCAACGCGGTATCAACGAGGGCTTGGTTTGATACCATGACTGTCGTGGTCAAGAAGCATGATATCACATGAGTACGGTTTTGGTATCATTTGTGGAAATGCTGCCATCAGCAAGGGGCAGCTTTGATACCAACACGTGAAACCATATGCAAGAGCAGGGGCTGCGTAGTCGCTGCGGCGGGACGGGAGCTTTATATACCTCCCGGCGCACCGTCCGGGGAACGATCTGACTACGGTCAGATCATCCCCCGGACTTCATCGGGCGAAGAATTCTGCTCGCCGCGGCTCGCAGAATCCTCCACCCTGGCTGACGCGAAAGCTGGCTGCCTATAAGCCGCATCCACCTTTCGCGTCCGCCGTGCGCCGGAAGGTATAACTCACTAGACCTTGCAAGCAAGGTCGTTCGCCAAAGGTGGGCTCCGCCCTCCCTTGGAACCCTCCCGGATGCCGACATTGCCATGTTCATCGCGGGGGAACATGGCCGCTGCCGCCATCTGTTTTCATGCAAGTGTGGTTCGCGGGGAAGTATGTCAAATACACACACTTGCATGAAAACGGGGACGCGACGGGAGTTTTACGTGAGCGAAGAAACGAATTAGAAGCCACGTGCGATTGAAAAAAGAGCTGTTTCATGCTATGATAAACTGTAAAAATATAGCTATAGAGGTACACACCATGCCAAACAATAAATTTACCATAGTCGGAACCAACATTGCCGAGAAGGCCACGATGATCTGGAACGTGGCGGACATGCTGCGCGGACCGTTCAAACCCCATGAGTACGGCCTTGTGATCCTGCCCATGACGGTAGTCAAGCGCTTCCACGACTGCCTGCTGCCCACCCACGACGCGGTGCTGGAAACCTATGAGAAGGTCAAACATTTCGCCGTAAAGGACGGCTTTCTCACCAAGGCCAGCGGCTACCAGTTTTATAATACCAGCAAGTTCATCTTTGACTCTCTGCTCACCGACCCGGAGAACATCGAGGCAAACTTCCGGGACTATCTGGCGGGCTTCTCGGCCAACGTGCAGGATGTGCTGTCCAAGTTTGACTTCGACACCGTCATCCGCCGCATGGTGGAGAGCAATACCCTGTACCTTGTGATCCGCGAGTTCAATTCCCCCAAGGGCTACCTGGGGCCGGACAGGATCACGGCGGTGGACTGCGGCTACATCTTCGAGGACTTGGTGCGCCGCTTTTCCGAGTCCTTCGGTGAGGAAGCGGGAGCCCACTTCACCAGCCGGGACGTGGTTTATCTCATGACCGATCTGCTGCTGAGCGACGCGGACCTGAGCCGCGGCGGCAACGTGACCGTGTACGACATGGCCATGGGCACGAGCCAGATGCTCTCCTGCATGGAGGAGCGCATCCATGAACTGAATGCGGAGATCGGCGTCACCTGCTTCGGGCAGGAGTTCAACCCCTCCACTTTCGCCATTGCCAAGGCGGACATGATGATCCGGGGCGGCGATCCCAACAACATGCGCTTCGGCGACACCCTGTCCGAGGATCAGTTCCCCGGCTATACCTTCCAGTACATCATCTCCAACCCGCCCTTCGGCATCGACTGGAAGCGGGAGCAGAAGGCCGTGGAGGCTGAAAACAAGAAGGGAGAGCTTGGCCGCTTTGCGCCCGGCCTGCCCAAAATCTCCGACGGGCAGCAGCTCTTTGTGCTCAACGGTCTGGCAAAGCTGGCTCACGGCGGCAAGATGGCGATAATTCAAAACGGCTCGCCCCTGTTCTCCGGTGACGCGGGCAGCGGCCCCAGCGAGATCCGCCGCTATATTCTGGAAAACGACTGGCTGGACGCCATCGTGCAGATGAGCACCGACATGTTCATGAATACCGGCATCAGCACCTATATCTGGGTGCTGAACAAGGAC
>CADBJU010000024.1 GCA_902795045.1 Oscillospiraceae bacterium
GAGAAACGCGTGACGCGATCCTTGCTTGTCGTGACATCGGTCACACGAGGTAAGGAATGTCGCACGCTTCCCGCGCGTCAGAATGTTCGCAATGACAGAACGGAAGTCGGTTTTTTACTGGTTTAAGCCGAAATCCATATAATATACGTCTGTTATCATATCCCGTGTTTCAGGCGGCGGATATCCGTGCCCACGAAGGGCAGGCACCGGAACTCGCCCAGGATGCGGGAGGCGATCTGCGGAGTATAGCGCTTGTTAAGCTCGTCGTTTGTGAGATTGGTGCTGACGATCGTTTTTTTGCCGTTGACAAGGCGGTTGTTGACGAGGGTGTACAGGGCGCTCTGCGCCATGGGGGTGGGCATCTCGGTCCCCAGATCGTCGAGGATCATGAGGTCACAGCTCTCCATGCGCTTGATGCGCACGGCCGCCGCCTCGCCCTCGGGGGTGTCGCGGTTGAACTTGGCAAGCTCGTATTTATCCAGCGCGGAGGCGGCGGTATCGTAGCAGACGGAGAAGCCGCGGGAGGACACCACGCGGGCGATGCAGGCCGAGAGGAAGGTCTTGCCGAGGCCCGTGCCGCCCTGGAAGAGAAGGTTTGCCGACGTGCCGGAAAAGTTCTCGGCATAACGCCTGCAGGCCTCCGACACCTTACGCATCGCTTCCCGCGGCACGATGCCGGTGGCGGGGTCGGTAACCGCCGGGTAGAGGGACAGGTCGAATTTTTCAAAGCTCTCGTCTCCGCGGCGCATGAGGACCCCGAGCTCCTTTGTCAGCTCTTTGTTGTAGAGCCGGTCGAGGCAGCGGCACACGCCGCCCTCGTAGACGCCCGTGTCCCGGCAGAGAGGACAGGAGATGATCTCATCGAGATAGTCGGCCCCGAAGCCTGCGGCGGTCAGGAGCTCGGCTCTGCGCATCTGCAGGTCGAGGTTTTCCTCCCGGAGGGCCGCGATCTGCTCCTGCATGTCCGGCTTTTTGCCGATGGTCAGGCCGACAAGCTTTGTCATGTGCGCATGAAGCTGCGCGTCGATATTGCGGATCTCGGGCAGGCGGGCTGTTACCTCGTTGTAGCGCCGCTGTGTCTGCTCGCGGTTTTCGGTGCGGATCCTGTCAAGCTCCTCCCGCGCCCGGGCCAGAAGCTTTCCGTCGTATGGCATTTGTATACCCTCCTTTTCACCGTACAGGGAGGCGGTTTCTTGAAATTGGAGAGTGAAAAGTGAAAAGTGGAGTGAAGGAGTCGCTTCGCGACAATTAAATCAGGCTCCGCCCGCAGAGCATATCTTCACTTTTCACTTTCAACTTTTCACTTTTTTATATGCGGTCCAGATCCGCAAGCAGCCTGCCGAGGTCCTGCGGCTCTTCCTTCTTTGCGCTGCCGCGCTTGCGCGGCGTGTCCTTGTCGCGCACGTCGGCGGGGGTGTGGATGCCCTTTTTGTGCCAGTTCTCGAGGATGCTGTTCATATAGCCCCACTTGAGTCCGCCCGTGTTGGTGACGGTGCGGTCAAGGGCGATCTCGATAAGCTCATCGTCAAAGCCCAGCTCCAGCCATGCGCCGATGTATTTTTTCTCGGTGGGGGAGAGGTTCCGGCCCGTGATGCCGAGAAGCTTTGCCATGCGTCCGGTATCCTCCCGCGCCCGCTCGGCATTGGTGATGTATTCCTCCGCCTGCTCAATGGTGAGGATCTCCCGGTTTGCCCAGACATAGCCCTCCTTCTCGATGCGGCTCATGGAGGGGGGATTGCCGCCGCGGGTATTCTTGATGCAGTAATTGAGCAGCATCATGATGATCTCCGGCGGCAGGGCCAGATAGTCGTACAGTCCAAAGAGCTTTTTCAAGTCGGTGGTCGACAGGGCGTGCCCGAGCGCGCGTTTGGCCTCGTTGACAAGAGCCTCGAAGCGGGGGTCCTCCCTGCTGCGTGCCACAAGGTCCTGCGAGGCATACTGGGGCAGCTCGTCCGCCGGGGGCATTTTTAATAAGGGGGTCTCCGGCTGAACGGAAACCGGCGTCGTATCTGCCTGCGCGGGGACCGGCGGGGCCTGACGCTTCTCAAGTCCCATGCGCTGGAGCTTTTCCAGGGCCGCCTCCATCTCCGCTCTTGTGCGGCAGAGCCTGCGGGCCGCGTCCTCGACCGTCGTGCCCGGCGCGCTTTTCAGGCAGAGCCACAGCAGGGCCACATCCCCGTCATGGGCGGCGATGATCTGCCCGGCCTCGGAAGCCGGAATATTTAGCGTGTCCTGCATGTGCTCACCTCCCAAAATTCACCGATTGTTTACGCAAATTTCATGCAACAAGGTATTATACCACGACTTTCCCCTTGCCGCAAGCCTTGACAGTGTGGTATAATTATGATGTATGTTTGCGCCCAGGCGCGAGCATACATTATAAACGAATACCGCACAATTTACAGATATATAAAGGACCACGAATCATGATCGAACTGCTTTCTCCCGCCGGGTCGCCCGAGGCTGTGATCGCCGCGGTGCAGAACGGCGCGGACGCCGTTTATATGGGCATGGGCAACTTCAACGCCCGGCGCGGCGCGAAGAACTTCACCGGCGAGGAATTTGAGCGCGCCGTGCGCTACTGCCACGTGCGCGGCTGCAAGGTGTATGTGACGCTCAACACGCTCATCAACGACCGCGAGGTCGAGTCCGCTCTGCAGGCGGCGCGCCTGGCCTCCGAGGTCGGCGCCGACGGCATCATCATCCAGGACCTCGGCCTCATCGCCGCCGTCAGACAGTACCTGCCCGACATCCCCCTGCACGCGAGCACCCAGATGTCCATCCATAACCTCCCGGGCGTGGAGGCCGCCGCCGAGCTCGGCATGACGAGGGCGGTGCTTGCCCGCGAGCTGAGCCTTGACCAGATCCGCTTCATCACGCAAAATTCCCCCATCGAGACAGAGATCTTTGTCCACGGGGCCCTGTGCTTCTGCCACTCGGGCCAGTGCTACATGTCGGCCCTCATCGGGCAGAGAAGCGGCAACCGCGGCATGTGCGCCCAGCCCTGCCGCCTGCAGTACTCCCTCGGCGGGCGCATGGACGACCATCCCCTCTCCCTCAAAGACAACTGTCTCATCGACCGACTCCAGGAGATCGAGGACGCGGGGGTCGCGTGCATCAAAATCGAAGGCCGCATGAAACGGCCCGAGTATACCGCCATTGTCACGAAGATCTATTCCGCGGCCCTCAGGGAGCACCGCCAGCCCTCCGCCGACGAGCTCAACGACCTCGAGCGCGCCTTCTCTCGCCAGGGCTTCACCCAGGGCTACTTTAACGGCGACCGTGAGGACATGTTCGGCGTGCGTTCAGAGCCCGCCCGCGACACCGAGCAGCTCTTCAGCGAGGCCCGCAAGGGCTACAGCGAAGGGGAGCTCCGGCGTGTGCCGGTGCATTTCTATACCGTGGTCGAGAAAAACCAGCCCATCCGCGCCATCGCCTTTGATGACGACGGGCATAAGGTCGTCGCCTCCGGGCGCGTGCCCGAGAAGGCGCGCGGCCAGGGCCTGAGTGCCGGGTATCTGATGGACCAGATGTTCAAGACCGGCGGCACCCCCTACAACGTGACGGAAAACCGGGCGCAGGCCGAGCCTGGTCTGTTCCTGCCCGCCGCAGCCATCAACGAATTGAGGCGCAGCCTGGTAGCCGACCTGAGCGAGCAGCGCGGCAAGCCGCCCAGGCGCCGGGTGGGGATGATCCCCTCCAAGCCCGGGAGCACCCCGCCGGGCGAGGACCCGGCCATGATCTTCCAGGTGCTCTCCGCCGAGCAGCTCACGCCCGAGCTTGCGGCCCTGAAGCCCAAATACCTCTATGTGCCCATGACGGTGATGAGCGAGTACTTTGACCTGCTCGAGCCCTTTGAAGAGCATGGCACCACCCCTGTGGTGGTGCTGCCGCGCGTCATCACCGACGACGAGGAGGCCATCGTGCGCCAGACGCTCGAGAAGCTTTTCGACTTCGGCATCAACGAGGCGCTGGTGGGAAACCTCGGCCACGCGATGCTGGCAAAGAACGCGGGCATGCGTGTGCGCGGCGATTTCGGACTGAACGTCTTTAACTCCCTTTCCATGGAGATGGTGCGGCAGGCAGGCTTTGTCTCCGCGACCGCGTCCTTTGAGCTTCGCATCGCGCAGATCCGGGACCTGAGCAAGACCATCGACACGGAGATGATCGTCTACGGCCGCCTCCCGCTCATGGTGTCGGACCAGTGCGTGATCCGGCATTCGTCCGGGCGCTGCACCTGCTCGACTCCGGCCCAGATGGCCGACCGCATGGGCGCGGTGTTCCCGGTGGTCAAGGAATTCGGCTGCCGGAACGTGATCTACAACGCACACAAGCTCTACCTCGCCGACAAGGCCGAGGACCTCTACGGCGCGGGGCTCTGGGGCATGCGTATGATGTTCACCACCGAGACGCCCCGCGAGTGCCTGGAGGTGGCAAAGGTCTACATGGGCCTTTCGGATTACCAGCCCAACGTGCTGACGAGAGGGCTTTATTACAGAGGGGTAGAATAATTCTCTGTAGGGGCCGACGCCCTCGGCGGCCCGAAGGATAATTTGCGCAAACTGACGACGGGCCGCCGAGGGCGTCGGCCCCTACAACGCTATTCGGAGATATTACCATGTCTATCATCCTTGCCTCCGCGTCGCCGCGGCGGCGTGAGCTCATGCAGATGCTGGGCGTCAGCGATCTGAAAATCATCCCCGCCGTGGGAGAGGAAAAGGCCGACTCCGGTCTTGGGCCCGACGAGCTTGTCAAGGCCCTTGCCGCCCACAAGGCAAAAGAGGTCGCGGCAAAGTGCACGCCCGATGACATCGTCATCGCCGCCGACACCATCGTCTGGCATTCAGGGCGTGTCTACGGCAAGCCGCATACCGAGGCGGAGGCCGCCGCGATGCTGCGCGCCCTGTCCGGGGACACGCACGAGGTCTACACGGGCGTTGCGGTCCTGCGCGGGAATACGCTCCTGCTCGAGGCCGAGCGCAGCGCGGTACACTTCCGGGCGCTTTCCGACGCGGAGATCGGCGCCTATATCCGAACTGGGGAGCCCATGGACAAGGCCGGGGCCTACGGCATCCAGGGCCGGGCCTCGCTCTTTGTTGAGGGGATCGAGGGAGACTTCTTTAATGTTATGGGCCTGCCGCTTTGCAGGCTGGGACTTATGCTGAATAAGCTGGGGGTACGTCTTCTTTGAAGAATTTCTTGAAAAAACACGGCCTGCGGGTGGGCATCATCGTTGCCGCCGCGGCCCTCATCATCGGCCTCGGGGCGGCGGCGCGGGACGGTCGCATCGGCTTTGTGCAGAACCTGTCCGGCATCATCAAGTCGCCCATCCAGAAGGTCCTGTCCTCCGCCGTCAACTGGTTTGACAGCATGTACGGCTACTTATATCAATATGACTCCCTCATGGCCGAGAACGAATCCCTGCGCTCCCAGCTTGCCGACGCGCAGAAATCCGCCCGCGACGGCATTGAGGCCAGCGAGGAGAACACTCGCTTGAGAAAGCTCCTGGAGCTGCGGGAAAAGCACACGGACTACGTGATGGAGTCCTGCAAGGTGGTGCTCTGGTCCAGCTCCAACTGGTCCAGCGCCTTCACGATCTCCAAGGGCTCGTCCAGCGGCATCGAGCTGGGCGACCCGGTCATCACCGAGTACGGCGCGGTGGTGGGCCAGATCTCGGAGCTCGGCACCAACTGGGCCACGGTCTCCACCCTGATCGACGTGGACATGTCCGTCGGCGCTTTCGTCGGCGCCACCGGCAACTCCGGCATGGTGGTGGGCGAATTTTCGTTCATGCGCAACAAGACCGCAAAGCTCACGTATTTAGCCGACGGCGCGCAGATCTTCGTCGGTGACGACGTGCTGACCTCCGGTTCCGGCGGCGCGTTCCCGGCGGGACTCATGATCGGCACCCTCACCGCCGTGCAGACCGAGGCCGGCGGACAGATCGAGTACGGCGTCGTGGAGCCGCAGGCAAATCTCGACTCCCTGGTGCAGGTGTTCGTCATCAAAGGTTTTACAGTGGTGGAATAAAACGCGATCCCGTTCCACATGATGCTCGTCCGCTCCATTTCAAAGCATCAAGCTTTGAAATGGGAAGGAAAACGGAAGGAGCGGAAATGGCGCTTTCCCGGCTCTTCGCAACCGGGAAAGCAAAATGGAGCGAGTTTCGTTTGACGTTTTACAGTGGTGGAATAAGCAAAGAGCCGCGCTTTTCATGTTTTCTAAAGCGAGCTGCTTTAAGATGGAAACGCGGACACGGACAGATTTCGTTTGACGCCATGCAGGATTTTCTGGAAAAAATAGATTTGAACAAGGTGCTGCGCTATGTGCTGCTCATGTTCCTGACGCTCATGGCGCAGAACATGGTGCTCAGCCATATCCGGCCCTTCGACGTGTGCCCGCTGGTGCTGCCGGCGGTGGCGGCGGCGGTGGGCATGTTTGAGGGCGGCACCTGGGGCCCGCTGCTGAGTATGTTGATGGGCTTTTTCGCGGACATGAGCTTTGTTGAGCACCGTGTGTTTTTCATCGTGGTGCTGCCGGCGGTGAGCCTGCTGTCGGCCTTCCTGTCCCAGTTTTTCATCAACCGCCGCTTCTTCGCCTTCCTGGGCGTGGCGCTGATCGCGCTGCTCATCACCGGCACGCTCCAGATGCTCAAGACCCTGGCGGGCGACGCCTGGAGCCTCGACATGCTCAAGGTGCTGGCCCTGCAGACCCTCCTCTCCCTCCCGGTGGGTGCGCTTGCGTACCCCCTGCCGGCAAAGTGGAGCAGAGAATAGAAAGGATTTCTATGAACAGCAGACTCATAAAACCCGGGCGGCTCGCGGCCCTGGCGCTGATCGCGGCGCTGCTGCTGAGCGTTTACATGTACTTCCTCTATCAGCTGATGATCGTCAGAGGCGAGGAATACTATAACCGTGCAAACGAGCTGAGCGTCACCAAGCGCACCGTCACCGCCGCGCGCGGCAACATCCTCGACCGCTACGGGCGCGTGCTGGTGTCGAACGCCGAGTGCTACAACCTCAAGATCGACACGGACAAGCTCTTTGCAAACGACGATCCCAACGCCGTCATTCTGGAGCTGGTGCAGATGGTGCGCTCCTACGGCGACGAGTATACCGACGACCTGCCCATCACCTTTGAGCCGCCCTTCGAGTACGACGAGAACATGACCGCCATCCAGCGCACCATGCTCGAGGCCTACTACAAGCGGCAGAACCTCGACCCCAACTGCTCGGCGGTGGAGCTGATGAGTTACATGCGCACCCGCTACAACATCGACAACAGCTACTCCGCGGCCGAGATGCGCCTGATTGCGGGCGTGCGCTACTCCATCAACGTCCGCTACGCCATCAACACCGCCGACTACGTCTTTGTTGAGGACGCCAGCATGAGCCTCATCTCCTCCATCATGGAAAACAAGCTCGTCGGCATCGAGGTCAAGCGGGCCTATATCCGCCAGTACTCCACCGACTACGCCGCCCACATCCTGGGCTATGTGGGCCTCATGACGCAGGAGGAATTTGAGAAATACTCCCTGCTCGACTACTCCACCGACGCCATGGTGGGCAAGGACGGCATCGAATACGCCTTTGAAAACTACCTCCACGGTCAGGACGGCGAGGTGGAGGAGACCCGAAACGCCCAGGGCACGATCCTCGCCACCGTCTACACCAAGGAGCCCGTGCCCGGAAACCATATCTATCTCACCATCGACAGCGTCCTGCAGGAGCAGGCCGAGCGTATCCTGGGCAACGGTGTGGAGATCCTCAAAAAGAACATCGCCCAGAAGCGGGCCGAGGGTCTTGCGCGCGGCGACTATAACGCAGACCTCAAGGACAACATCACCGGCGCCTCCGCCGTGGTGGTGAACGTGAAGGACGGCTCGCCGCTGGCACTGGCAAGCTGGCCGACCTACAATGTCTCCCGCATCATCGAGGACTATCAGGACCTGCTGGTGGCGGAGAACGCTCCGCTCTTCAACCGCGCGCTCCTCGGCACCTACGCCCCCGGCTCCACCTTCAAGCCCTGCACCGCCATCGCAAGCCTCACCAAGGGCATCATCAACACCGAGAAGAAGATCAAGTGCCAGGGCGTGTACACCCGGTACGCCGCCGAAGGCTACGCGCCTGAGTGCTGGATCTGGAACGCCAACAAGAACGAGCACCTGACCCACCCGGAGGAAAACGTCACCACCGCTATCCGCGATTCGTGCAACTATTTCTTCTACACGCTGGGCAACGATCTCGGCGTCGACGACATGGGCGAATTTGCCGCTGCCTTCGGCCTGGGCCAGTACAGCGGCATCGAGCTCGTGGAGGCCAAGGGCAACATGTCAAACCGCGCCAATCACCAGGACTACGCGGGCTCCGAGTGGCGCATCGGTGACACGCTGCAGGCCGCCATCGGCCAGTCCGACTCCGTGTTCACCCCGATCCAGATGGCGGAATACTGCGCCACGGTCGCAAACGGCGGCACCCGCTACTCCGCCTCCATCATCAAGACCATCCGCAACTACGACTACTCCGAAAAGCTCTACGAGCGCGAGAAGAAGGTCATGTCCACCGTCGAGACCGCCGACTACAACTGGGACGCGGTGCACGAGGGGATGTGGATGGTGCTCAACGACTACACCAACGAGACAAACGCCAACATCTGGGTCCCCTGCGCCTGGCGCTGCGCCGGCAAGACCGGGACCGCCCAGAAGGGCGAGGGCATCCAGAATGACGGTATCTTCATGTGCTACGGCCCCTATAAGGACCCCGAGGTCGCCATCTTCGTGGTGGTCGAGCGCGGCGGCGCCGGCGCCGACGTGCAGTTCATCGCCCGCCAGATCATGGACGCCTACATCACCATCCGCGGCTACTCCGATACCTCCGAGCCGGAAATGACGCTTTTAAAATAAAAGTGAAAATTGGAAAGTAGAAAGTGAAGGGAAGGAGCGGCTCCGCCGCGATTTAATCAGGCTCCGCCCTCAGAAGTGTACTTTGGTTGGAACCAAGAGACGTATCTAAAATTTCAATTCGTCCGCGAAGCGGACACCATAACTCCACTTTTCACTTTAACTTTCCACTTTTTCCTGCATATTCTGAAATTGATCCGCATAAGGTAAACTATGGAAGTTCTCATCAATCAAATACTGACCCACAAGGAAGCCGCCGCCCTCCCCTCTTTGCTGGAGAGCGGCGGACTTCCCGCGCTCATTTCCGGGCTTTCACCCGTGCACCGGGCCAATCTGGCCGCGGCCCTGTATAACGAGCTGCACATGCCGCTCTTTGTGATCTGCCCGGACGATACCGCCGCCGAGAGCTTTGGGCGGGACCTCGCCGCCATGACCGGCAGGGAGGTCACCGTGCTCGGCATGCGCGACTTTGTTTTCTATCCCGCCGAGGCCGTTTCACGCCCGAGTGAGCAAAAACGCATCGCGGCGCTTTTCAGGCTGGTCTCCGGCGAGAGTGAATTGACCGTCGCCTCCGTCTCCGGCCTCATGCAGCGCACCTTCCCGCCCGCGCTCTTAAAGCGCGCGGCCTATGAGATCACCGATAGCTCCACGGCTCCCCCCGAGGAAGTGGAGGAAGCGCTCCAGCGCTGCGGCTACACAAAGTGCGAGCAGGTGGAGGGCCCCGGCCAGTACGCGCGGCGCGGCGGCATCCTGGACTTTTTCTCCCCCGCCGACTCCGAGCCCGTGCGTGTGGAGTTCTGGGGCGACGACATCGACTCCATGGCCTACTTCGACGTGCAGACCCAGCGGCGCGGCGACCCCATGCGCGCCTGCCGCATCCTGCCCGCGCTGGAGGCCCTGCCGACGCTCTCGGCGGGCGGCGCGGGGGCCGTGGCCAAGGAGATTGAGCGCTTTGCCGATTCCTATGTCAAGCGCCGTAAGAGCGAGCAGGCGATTAAATTGGCCGCCGCCATGCGCTCGGACGCCGAGAAACTGGCAAACGGCATCAGCCTCACGGATGCGGACCGCTATCTGCCCATCCTCTATGACGAGGCAAGCGGCTTTGACTACATTCCCGAAGGCGCCCTGCTGTTTCTCGACCAGCCCGGAAGGTGCATGGAGCGTGGCCGCGCCTTTGAAAAGCAGTTAAACGACGATGTAAACGAACTGCAAAAAAAGAGCATGATCGCCATGAGCGCGGAGGGCTTCCGGCTCTCGGCGGAAAAGCTCATGAAGCAGCTTCCGCAGTTTCCGCTTTACATGGCGGATGCCTTCACGGTGGGCTCGACCCCCGTGCCGCCAAAGACGCTCACCAGCCTCTCGGCAAAGCAGCTGCCCAGCTACGCGGGCTCGGCCCAGGCGGCGTGCGAGGATGTGGCGGCCTACTTAAAGCAAAACTACCGCGTGGTGGTCCTGGCGGGCGACGAGCGCCGGGCCAAGACGCTCCAGGACTTTTTCCATGACAAGGGCATCGACGCGATCATCGACCCCGCCTTAAAGCGCATGCCCGAGGCCGGACAGTGCCGCATCGCGGTCGGCGCGGTGTCTGCGGGCTTTGAGTACCCGGCCCTGCGCCTTACGGTACTCACGGACGCCCAGCTTGTGCGCGCGCGCGGCAAGACCGCCAAAACGGGCAGGAAGCTCCCGCCGAACCGGCAGCGCATCGAGTCCTACACCGATCTCTCCCAGGGCGACTATGTTGTCCACGAAAACCACGGCATCGGCCGCTTTGCCGGGATCGTGCGTATGCAGGTGGACGGCTTCGACAAGGACTACATCAAGCTCGACTACGCGGCGGGGGACACCCTCTATGTCCCGGCGACCCAGCTCGACATGGTGACCAAGTACACCGGCGCGGGCGAGGAAAAGCCCGTGCGTCTTTCCAAGATGGGCGGGGCCGAGTGGGCCAAGACCCGCAGCCGTGCCCGGGCCTCCGCCAAGGACATGGCGGACCGCCTGATAAAGTTATACGCCCAGCGCCAGCGCCTGCCGGGCCACGCCTTTGCCCCCGACAGCGAGTGGCAGCGGGAGTTTGAGGAAAACTTCGGCTACACGGAGACAGATGATCAGCTGAGATGCATCGCTGAGATCAAGGCGGATATGGAGTCCTCCGTACCCATGGACCGGCTTTTGTGCGGCGACGTGGGCTTCGGCAAGACCGAGGTGGCGCTTCGCGCGGTGATGAAGTGCGTCCTGGATGGCAAGCAGGCCGCGATCCTGGTGCCCACCACGGTTCTCGCCCAGCAGCATTACCAGACAGCCCTGCAGCGTTTCTTCGGCTTTCCGGTGGAGATCGGCGTTCTGAGCCGCCTCGGCGCCGGGGCGCAGACCACGAAGACGCTGCGGGACCTCGCCAGCGGCAAGCTCGACTTAGTTGTCGGCACGCACCGCCTTCTCGGCAAGGACGTGAAATTCAAAAACCTCGGCCTTCTGGTGGTGGATGAGGAGCAGCGCTTCGGCGTGACCCACAAGGAGCACATCAAGGAATTATCCAAGGGCGTGGATGTGCTGACCCTCACCGCGACGCCTATCCCCCGCACGCTCAACATGGCCATGTCCGGCATCCGCGACATGTCCACCATCGACGAGCCGCCGGAGGACAGACTTCCGGTGCAGACCTTTGTGCTGGAACACGACTGGGGCGTCATCGCCGACGCCATCCGCCGCGAGATCCAGCGCGGCGGGCAGGTCTATTACCTGCACAACCGCATCGACGACATCGACCGCACCGCCGTGCGCATCCGGGAGCTTTTGGAGGATGTGACCGTGGCGGTGGCCCACGGGCAGATGGACAAGAACATGCTGGCCTCGGTGATGGATTCGGTGGTCACGGGCGAAACGCAGGTGCTGGTATGCACCACGATCATCGAGACCGGCATCGACATTCCGAACGTGAATACCCTCATCATCGAGGACGCCGACAAGCTGGGCCTTGCGCAGCTGCACCAGATCCGCGGCCGCGTGGGCCGCTCCACGAGGCGCGCCAGCGCCTACCTCACCTTTAAGCGCGACAAGGTGCTCACCGAGATCGCCGAAAAGCGCCTCAACGCCATCCGCGACTTTGCCGCCTTCGGCTCCGGCATGAAGATCGCCATGCGCGACCTGGAGATCCGCGGCGCGGGCAGCCTGCTCGGCGCGGAGCAGTCGGGCCACATGGTGGACGTGGGCTACGACATGTACATGAAGCTTCTCAACGAAGCCGTGCTTGAGGCGCGCGGCATCGAGGTCCCCACCCGGGCCGACTGCTCCGCCGACCTCGCTGTGGCGGCGAACATCCCCGAGCGCTATATCGAATCCGCCGAGCAGCGCATGGACATCTACCGCCGCATCGCCATGATCCGCACCGAGGCGGAGGCCGATGACCTGACCGACGAGCTGATCGACCGCTTTGGCGAGACCCCGCCGGGGGTCAACGCCCTGATCCACGTGGCGCTTCTCAGGGGCGAGGCGGGCAGGGCCGGCATTACGGACATCGCCCAAAAGGCGGGGACACTGCGCTTTACGGTCTCGGACTTCAACATGGAGAAGGTCTCCGCCCTCTATGCAAGACCCGAATATAAAAACCGCCTGCGGGTAGAGGCCGGGTCCAAGCCGTGTCTCAGCGTCAAGATCCAGAACAAGGCCCGCGTCATCGACGAGGCAAGAAAGTTTGTAGGCGACTGGGGGAATTAACGCCTTGCCGCAGTGCCGTTGGCGGGCCTGCTTCACGACGGCCCGCCAACGGCGCGGCTGCGGATAAATCGCGCCATCTTTTTCTGCCACTGGCAGCGATGGCACGATTTATCTTGTTTCGTTCACAATTGCGTGTTATAGTAGGCGCTGAAAAATCTCATCACCAAGGAGAAAGCGTTATGAAAAAACTGATCGTCGGCCTTGTGGCCGTGCTGCTGCTGTTCGGCGCGTTTACCGCCGTCAACCAGAAAAATATGCCTGCCGCCGCGTCTCCCGTGACCCCCGCGCCCTCCGCCGCCGTCACGCCGGACGCGACTCCCGCGCCGCCCGCGGTAAAGGGGCTGGACTATGCCGCCATCCGCGCCCTGCATGGGGCGGATGAGACTGCCATCACCCTCGAGGGCGAGACGCTGGACTGGGGCTTTTACGCCGACTTCCTGCGCACCAACGGTGTCCAGTACGAGGATTACTTTAAGCAGATGGCCGCCTACTACGGCATCGCCGCGGACTGGAACGGCTCCGTCGGTGACGGCAGCGGCCGCACCTATGCCCAGTCCCTCGTGACCGACACCAGCGAGACCCTGGCAAGCTTCATGGCCATCCATGCATATGCCAGGGAGAAGGGCGTGAGCCTCGACGAGGAGGCCGTCAAGAACCTGGAGCCCGAGAAAATGGCCGTTGACATCTGCGGCGAGGGCGCGACTCTCGAGCAGCTGGCCGACACCCTGGAAGAGGGCAGCCACATGACCATCGACGGCTTCCGCTATTACTCCGAGTCCATCGGTCTCTACAGCGCTTTGGCCGAGGAGCTCTATGGGGCGCAGGGCGAGAAGCTCAGCGAGGAGGAGATCGCCAAAGCCCTGGAGGACGAGGGCTATATCTCCGCCCACCACATCCTGTTCATGACCATCGACCCCATGACCGGCAAGGAGCTGGAGGAGAAGGACATCGCCGCGAAGCTCGAGACCGCAAACAAGCTGGTCGCCGAGCTGCGCGCCATCAAGGACAGCGAGGAGCTCGTAAAGCGCTTTGCCGAGCTCAAGGCCGAGTACTGCGAGGACACCGGCAAGCAGACCTACCCCGACGGCTACACTTTCACCCCCGGCACCATGGTCGCCGAGTTTGAGGACACCGTCAAGGCCCAGAAGGAATACGAGATCTCCGATCCCGTCAAGACCAGCTACGGCTACCACATCATCATGCGCCTGCCCCTGAGCGGCGAGAGCCTCCTGTTCAGCGCCCAGGGCACCCCCACCGTGGCTCGCGCCACCGTGGCCCAGAACGCCCTCACCAAGACGCTCGACGACTACTACGCCGCCCACCCCGCGACCTACATCGACGGCCTCGAGGATTTGGACCTGACGCAGTATATAGAGAAGTAATCCCAGCCACCGCATTTTAAATTCAATAATCAAAAACAATGTACGGCGATTTCGCAACAATCTTACGAAATCGCCGTGCATTTTTATTCAAAGCTTCTGGATGCAAGCCACCGCCGGCAGGGCGCGGCCTTTGTAGTCGAACAGCGCCTGGTTGGCCCACTCGTTGCCGCCGGGGCCGGGGTCATGCAGGTAGCGCAGCCCCGCCGCGCTTGCCCAGCCGCTGCCCTTTACCGGGAGCCAGGCCGGTTCCCAGTATACAAGTCCCGCGCCGAGACCCTCCGGGGTGCGGCGGATGAGGGCGGCAAGCGCCGTCAGGAATGCCGCCTGGCCCTCGGGCGTCATGGGGTACGGAACGGACGCCGCCTCCCGCTCACCGGCGGCCGGACCCTTTCGCTCACCGGGCGCAAGGCCCTCGAACGCTGCATAGTCGCGCAGGGTGTGGCCCGCTGCGGTCTCGGTGATGAGCAGGGGCTTGTGATAAAGCGACGCAAGGCAGCGGAGATTTTCTTCCAGCCCCGCCATGCTCCCGCTCCAATAGGGGTAGTAGCTCAGAGCGATCCAGTCAAAGTCCTCACCGCCGCTTTGTGTATAGCGGGTAAACCATTCCCGGGAGACCTCCGGCCTGCCGCCGTTATCCAGGTGGATGAGGGCCTTTGCCTCCGGAAGCGTGTCCCGCACGGCCCGGATGCCGGAGCTCACAAGCCGCGCGATCCGGTCCCAGGCGGGGACCTTGCCGTCGGGCCAGAGGAGGCCGTTTGTGATCTCGTTGCCGACGGAGACGAGCTCCGGGGCAAGGCCTTGGGCTTTCAGGTTTTGCAGCGTATCGCGCGTAAAAGCGTACACCGCTTTTTCCAACTCTGCCGCCCCGAGACCCCGCCAGGCCTTCGGGAGGTTCTGCTTGCCGGGGTCGGTCCAGAAATCGCTGTAGTGAAACACGAGCTGCCACGCAAGCCCCAGATCCTTTGCCCGTTTTGCAAGTGCCGTGACCGTGTTCAGATCACAGCCGCCGCCCCCGCAGCTCTCGCCCGTTTCGCTGCAGGGGTCGTTCCACAGCCGGAGACGCACGTGGTTGACGCCGCGGCGGGCGAGGATGGACATTGCGTCGTCCTCGCGCCCGTCAAGGTCAAAGAAGCGGCCGCCGCAGCGCTCCACCTCCAAAAGGGTGGAGAGGTCCGCGCCCTTGAGAAAAGCGTTCATTCCCCGTCGAAGGTGAAGCGGCGGTACATGTCCTTATAGCGGAAGCGCGCCAGCTCGTTTTTCTCCAGGACCTCCGCCTCCGTGCCGTGAAACTGGCAGCGCAGGCAGTAGTATTCGCCCTTTTCCTTATCGTAAAACATGTCCATGTCGATGTCCCGCATGAAGCAGGACGGGCAGCGGAAGTTCAGTCTGCCCTTTCCAGCCTGAGCCATGTGCTGAATACCTCCTTGTCTTTCAATGTTCCCTCATACCCCAGGGTGAACATGGGGCTGAAGGCGTAGCCCTCGCGGACAAAGCCCTTGGCTTCGCACCCCTCGGCGCGCATCGAGACCTCGGTTTTGATCGGCGGGACACGGCACCAGACGCGCGCGGCGTCCGGCGCTTCCGCCTCGCGGCATTTATACTCGTAGGGGATCACCGCGCTCTGCTTTCCGGCGTCCACGCCGAGGGTGAGGGAGCTCATGTCCTCGGTATACTCGGTGGTGCCGTAGCAGCCCACCATGTACTCGCGGATGGTGACGGTCTGGGTGGGGTCGCTCACGGAGAGGATCCTGCGGTCGATGCGGATCTCGCTTGAACCCTCGGTGAAGGTGATGACGCTCTGCACCGTGACGGTCAGGCCGTCCTCAAAGACCGCTTCCACCGGGTCGAGGGTCAGCACGCGGTCCTTCCCCTCACGGGAGAAATGCGCCTTGGTGCGGCAGAGGCAGAGGTCGATCTCTTCCCCGCCGCGGCAGAGCTTTGCGCTGCGGACGGTGCCCTCGCCGGCGTAGTGGGTGAAGTAGCCCGCGCGGTACTTCTCCTGGATGAGGAAGGGGTAGCTTGCGTCCTGCACATGCTTTGTGCCGATGCCGACGGGCCACTCGAGCTTTGCGGCATAGGGACGCAGGTCCACGATCGCGCCGCCCTGGTCCATGTTGACGCAGGCGCGCATGAAGGGGTCGCAGTACCAGAAGAGCTGCTTGTCGCTGCCGTAGAGGATGTCCCGCCAGAGGGCGCATTCCGGCTCGGTGTAGCTCTTCTTCTCCCTGTAGTAGTCGGCAAACTCCGCCATGGTCATGTCCACGAGCTTGCCCTCTTTTTTGAGCCTGCCATAGTAGGCGCAGCCGTCCTCGTAGGACTTGAGCAGCAGCTCATAGGGCTGCTCCCAGCGGCCCATCTTGTTCATCCAGCCGGGGCCGACGAACATCATGTTGTAGGCATAGCCGTCGTTGTACCTGGCAAGCGAGCGGTACTGGTCGATGAGATTGTAGAGATAGGGGTACTCCCAGGTCTTCGTGTCGTAGATCATGCCGCGCAGCACGTTCTGGGGGTGGGTGCCGAAGTTGGAGCCGTTGCCGTCGTAGCAGGCCAGCAGGTCGCGGCTCAGGTGCGGAATGGCGACGATGCCGCTGTCCTCAGCCTCGTTTGCGGCGGGGGCGTGGGTGTTGGCCTTTGAGGGGATCCAGGGCGCCCAGGGACCGCCGTCCATGAAGGTGTACCAGGAGTTGTTGCAGGTGTGGTAGGCCTTCGGCCCCTCCTCCCAGCAGGTGGCGACGGCGCACTTGACGGAGGGATATTCCGCCTTGATGAAGTTAATGAGCTCCGCGTCCAGATAGTAGGAGCCGGTAGACTGGGGGTAAAAGCCGAAGCAGTCGTGAAACTTCTCGAACACATCGCGCACGATGGCCTTCTTGTCCTCCATGGAGAACATCCAGATGCAGAAGTCCTTGGTCTTGTACTTCTCCCGGAACTGCTCGCAGGGGAGCCCTAAGAGCGTAAGGCCGATCTCGTCGCCGTAGGTTTCGTGGTGCTCCTTGGCCAGGGCCACGGCCTCGTCGTTGAAGAGACTTGCGTAGGTCATCTGGATGGTGGTCTTGAGCCCGTTTTTGTGGGCGCATTCCTGCTGGGTGCGGAAGATATCCAGGCTCTCGGTCAAAAGCGCCTTGCGGCCCAGATCCTCTGCCTTGCCCTGCCCCGTGACCTTTTCCGCGTACTCAGGCACCATCTCGGGGCGGTGGATGATGTTGAGAATGAATTGATCCATGCGTTTTCTGCCTCCCGTGTTGACAAATCGTTTAAGGCTATTATAAACTATGCCTTGCAAGAATACCTTCGGTTTTGAGCAAAAAGAAGGCAAAATCAATCACGGAATGAGGTGCACGCTCCATGGGACGCAGCAAACGGCAGCGGCTGGAATTCCGCTTCTATGAAATTCCGCAGAACGAGCATGTCCTGGCGCTGCTGGGGGACTCCTGGCGGCGCATCTACGGGCACGACGTACAATACATGCATTTTCACAATCTGATGGAGATCGGCGTCTGCCACGAGGGGAAGGGCGTGCTGACCCTGGATAACCGGGACTGCCCCTACACCGGCGGCATGATCTCCGTCATCCCGGCAAACTGCCCGCACCACACCCGCAGCGAGGGAGAGGACTTCTGGGAATACCTCTATCTCGACCCGACCCAGATCCTGCGGGAGCTCTACCCCAACAACCAAAAGCTGCAGGAGGAAAAGCTGGCCCTCTTCAACCGCCGGGCGGTCCTGCTGGGCGAGGAGGAGGGCGCGGCCCTCACGGGCGCGGCGCGCGAGATCATCCGCGAGATGCAGCGGCAGGACGCCTACTATCGGGATGTCGTGCGGGATCTGGTGAAGATTTTTCTGCTGCGCCTTCTGCGCCTGAACGAGGAGCCGGGCGCCGAGCCGCAGACGGAGCGGGCCGCGCGCCCGCAGATCCAGCCTGCGCTCGTCTACATTCAGGAGCAGTTCCGTCAGGACATCCGCGCCGAGGATCTGGCGCGGCAGTGCGGGCTTTCGGAGCCCCACTTTCGCCGCGTGTTCCGGGAATATGTGGACATGTCGCCCATCGACTACCTCAACGCCGTGCGCATCCGGGAGGCCTGCCGCATGATGGACCGCCGGGACTGCCCGATGGATCTGGTGGCGGCGGAGTGCGGCTTTGCCTCCGTTTCCAGCTTCACGCGAAATTTCAAAAAGCACATGGGCACCACACCCTACCAGTGGAAGCTGATGCGGGAAAAACACGGCAGCCGCCTGCGCGATTACAGCATCACCCTGCTCCGGGGCTGGGAGGAAACCTGATCCCATAATATTTCAAATTCTAGCAGTATGCACAAATTGCACAATCATTTTTTGTTGAGCCTGCTTAAGTGAAAATATTAATAATCGAATATGAAGATTTATTGATCGAAAACAGAGGCAAGAAAGTACAGGCACATGTTATCATTACCTTACGGTGTGAATATCAAGGGGCGAAATTTGTTAAAATTGCACATTTTGCCGCTTTGACAGCATTCGCGCACGGAAAATTTATGATGGAGGCAAAAACATGAAGAAACTCTTCGCACTGCTGCTGACCGTGGCAATGGTCTTCTCCCTGATGGCCATGTCCGGTTCCGCTTTTGCCGACGACGGCAACACCCTGACCGTCTACGCATGGGACGCAAACTTCAACATCCCCGCCCTGAAGGCTGCCGAGGCCGCCTTCCAGAAGGTCCACCCCGACTTTAAGCTGGACATCGCCACCCAGTCCGGCTCCTCCGACGTGGAGCAGGCCATGACCCTGGCCGGTTCCTCCGGTGATGTCAGCTCCCTGCCCGACATCGTCCTGTTCCAGGATCACTTCATCCAGTCCTACGTGGCCGACTATCCCGACTGCTGGCAGTCCCTCGAGGGCGCCGACATCAACTGGGACGACTTCGGCGCTGAGAAGCTGAGCTACAGCACCATCGACGGCGTGCACTACGGCGTTCCCGTTGACAACGGCACCGCGATCTTCGCCTACCGCACCGACGTGCTCGAGCAGGCCGGCTACACCATCGCCGATCTGACCGGCATCACCTGGGACCGCTGGCTTGAGATCGCCCGCGACATCAAGGCCAAGACCGGCTTTGCCCTTCTGTCCATGGACCACTCCGGCGATGACCTGCCCTACATGATGATGCAGGCTGAGGGTCTGAGCCAGTGGAAGGACGGCAAGCCCAACTTTGTCGGCAACGAGCCCTTCCAGCGCATCATTGAGGTCATTGTCCAGGGCGCCAAGGACGGCACCATCCTCCTCGCCAACTCCTGGTCCGAGTACTGCGACCAGACCATCGTCGGCAACCAGACCGCCGGTGTCATGAACGGCAACTGGATCATCCCCACCATCCGCCAGGTCGCTGACAACAGCGGCAAGTGGGCCATCACCACTCTGCCCACCCTCGACGGCGGCAAGGAAGGCTACGCTGCCAACGGCGGCTCCTCCCTGTACATCACCGGCAACTGCAAGAACGTTGACCTTGCCAAGGAATTCCTCGCCTACACCTTCGGCGGCGGCGAGGGCGCCATGGAGACCTATGACAACGCTCTGCGCGACGGCGGCGTCATCACCTGTTGCATCTCCGCCGGTCAGTCCGACGTCTACAAGGAAGGCATCGAGTACTTCGGCGGCCAGGCCATCTACTCCGACATCGTCGGCATGGGTGCTCACGTTCCTGTCATTGAGCAGAACGACTACCACTACACCGCCCGTACCTACATCGGCAACGCCATCACCAACATCATCAACGGCGCTGATCTCACGACTGAGCTCCAGTCCGCTCAGGATCAGGTCGAGTTCGAGATGGGCTGATCGCGCGGCTGAGCGCTGATTAAAAAAACGGCATTGCCCCGTCATGAGTACTCATGACGGGGCAATTTATCAAGGGAGGGATTTCTATGGAGAAAAAGACCAACCGCTGGGGTTGGGCCTTTCTGATCGTGGCCTCCGCCATGATTATGATATTCAGCTTTTATCCTATGTTCTCCGCGCTCATCATGTCCTTCAAGACCGGCTCGAGCGCCAATATGAAGTGGGCGACACCGTGGTATAACAACTACCTGCGCATGTTCAAGGACAAAACCTTTATCATGGCGCTCAAGAACACGTTTTTATACCTGATCATTCAGGTGCCCGTCATGCTGGTGCTGGCGATTCTGCTTGCCCAGCTGCTCAATAACCCGAACCTCAAATGTCGCGGGCTGTTCCGCACCTGCATTTTCCTGCCCTGCGCGATCTCGCTGGTTTCCTATTCGCTGATCTTCCGGACGCTGTTTTATGATACCGGCATGATCAACACCATCCTGATGAAGCTCGGCATCATCCATGAGAACATCAAATGGCTCGGCCAGACGGGCACGGCCAGGGCTGTCATCATCACCGCCCTGATCTGGCGCTGGACGGGCTACAACATGGTGTTCTATCTGGCGGGCCTGCAGAACCTCGATTATCAGGTATATGAGGCCGCGCAGATCGACGGCGCCAACGGCTGGAAAACCTTCTGGCACATCACGGTTCCCCAGCTGCGCCCGGTCATCATCATGACTTTCATCATGTCCATCAACGGCACCCTGCAGCTGTACGATGAGTCCGTCAACCTCACAAACGGCGGACCTGCGGGTACCACAATGACCATGTCGCACCACATCTACAATACCGCTTTCCAGGGCAAGGCCAACTTCGGCTACGCCGCGGCACTGTCCTTCGTCGTCTTCATCCTGGTGGCGATCCTTGCCGCCATCAACCTGAAAGTGGGTGATACCCGTGACTGAAAAGAAAAGCAAGGGTATGGACGCCATTCAGCGGCGGCTGATCCCCAGTTATATCTTTCTGATCATCTGCTCGATCATTTCGGTTTTCCCGCTTTTCTGGATGCTGACTGCGGCCACCAATGCCACGGTGGATGTCTCCCAGGGCCGGCTCTGGTTCGGCGCTTTCAGCACGGAGAACTTCAAAGCCCTCCTGGAAGGCGCGCCCTTTTTCCAGTCCAAGCTTTGGAGCGCCATGCGCAACTCCTTTGTCTTTGCCGCTGTGCAGACGGTCCTGAGCCTGCTCATCTGCTCGCTGGCGGGTTACGGCTTTGAGCTCTATCACACCAAGGGCAAGGATATCCTCTTCGGCATCCTGCTCATGGCCATGATGATCCCCGGCGTCGCCACCATGATCCCGCTTTTTACGATGATGAGCAAGATGAAGCTTCTCAGCAGCGTGTGGGGCTTTATCCTCCCCTCGGTCGCCACGCCTTTCATGATCATGATGTTCCGTCAGAACTCCCGAAATTTCCCCCTCGCCCTGATGGACGCGGCGCGCATCGACGGCCTGCAGGAGTGGCAGATCTTCTTTAAGATCTACATGCCCATCATGAAGTCCACTTACGCCGCAGCCGCGGTCATCACCTTCATGAACGCCTGGAACGCCTACCTCTGGCCCCGCGTCGTGCTGAAGGCTCCGGAGGCGCAGACCATGCCCCTGTTCATTGCCAACCTCGCCAACGGTTACACCATCGACTACGGCGCGCTGATGATGGGTGTTCTGTTCTGCTCGCTGCCCACGGTCATCATCTTCTTCATCCTGCAGAAACAGTTTGCGGAAGGCATCACCGGCGCAGTCAAGTAATTTATCCCTCAAGCGCATTTTTCCGGCGTCTTCCGCTTGACGGAGGGCGCCGGGTTTTGTATAGTAACCCTTGCCTCCCCCAGCCGCATGCGGCGTTTGGGGGATTGCGGGCCGCCGCTGCCGGGGGCAGAATAAGGCGGTTCGGAATCTCCGCAGCCGCGCTGTTGGCGGTCCGTCGCGAAGCAGGGCCGGGAACAGCAATGCGGCAAGGTGGGCAGAGGGGGACCGCTTCAGCGGTGGAAGGGGTCTGAAAATTTTTTGACTCCCTCAGTCCCCCGGTGCACACACCGGGGACAGCTCCCTCAAAGAGGGAGCCATAATACAGAAATACAGGAGCAACATGCCAATGAACACATTCAGCTTTGACCGGGTCGTGCGCGATCCGGCGATCTTTGCCGAGGGGCGCCTGCCCGCCCACTCCGACCACATGGCCTACCGCAATGCCTCCGAGCAGCATACGGGCAAAAGCAGCCTGCGTCTTCCTCTCGACGGCCTGTGGCGCTTCCATTATGCCCGAAACCCCGCCTCCGCGCCGAAGGACTTTCCCGATGTGGACACCGACGGCTGGGACACGATCCGCGTGCCCGCCCATGTGCAGATGGAGGGCTGGGGCGCGCCTGCCTACAACAACTACCAGTACCCCTGGGACGGCACCGAGGACTTGAAACCCGGCGAGGTGCCGACGCACTTTAACCCCGTCATGGACTATGTGACCGCCTTCACCCTGCCCGAGAGCTTCCGGGACCACGCGGTGTGCGTCTCCTTCCAGGGCGTGGAGAGCGGCTTTGCCCTCTGGCTCAACGGCCGCTACATCGGCTACAGTGAGGACAGCTTCTCCCCCGCGGATTTTGCGCTCACCGACGCACTCAAAGACGGCGAGAACGTCCTGGCCGTGCGGGTCTTCCGCTTCACCCCCGGCTCCTGGTTTGAGGACCAGGACTTCATCCGCTTCTCCGGCATCTTTCGCAGCGTCTTCCTCTATGCCCTGCCGAAGACCGCCGTCACGGACCTTTCCGTCGTCCCGATGCTCTCCAAGAATCTCAAATCCGGCACCGTCGCCGTCACGGCGAAGACCCGGGGCGAGGGCAGGCTGCACCTGACTCTCAGCCGGGGCGGCGCACAGCTTGCCGAGGGCACAGCCGCCATCATCAGCGGCAAGGCTGAGGCCACGCTCGAGGTCTCCGCTCCCGCCCTGTGGAGCGCGGAGGACCCGGCCCTCTACAGTCTTATGGTTGAGGTGCTGGACGAGGAAGGCAATGTCACCGAGCTCATCCCCCAGGACATCGGCTTCCGGCGCTTTGAAATGAAGGGCGGGCTCATGCTCTTAAACGGCAAGCGCATCGTCTTTAAAGGCGTCAACCGCCACGACTTCAACTCCCGCACCGGGCGCGTACCGGACCGCACGGAGCTCGAGCGCGACATCATCACCATGAAGCGCCACAACATCAACGCCATCCGCACCAGCCACTACCCCAACGACTCCGCCCTCTATGCCCTCTGCGACCGTTACGGCCTGTACCTCATCGACGAGACCAACATGGAGACCCACGGCTCCTGGGCCCTGGCAGGCTACTCAGGTCAGGAGGACGAGGGCATTGTCCCCAAGAATCACCGGGAGTTTGAGCCCCTGCTATTAGACCGCGTTGAGTCCATCTACCAGCGCGACAAGAACCACGCCTCTGTTCTCATCTGGTCCTGCGGCAACGAGTCCTATGGCGGCCATGTGATCTTCAACATGAGCCAGCGCTTCCGCTCCCTCGACAAGCACCGTCTGGTGCACTACGAGGGCATCTTCTGGGACCGCAGCTTCCCCGACACCAGCGACATGGAAAGCCGTATGTACCCGCCTGTGGCTGAGATCGAAAAGTGGCTCGCCAACAACCGGGGCAAGCCCTTTATCTGCTGCGAGTACAGCCACGCCATGGGCAACTCCTGCGGCGCGCTGCACAAGTACACCGAGCTTACCGAGCGCGAACCGCGCTACCAGGGCGGCTTTATCTGGGACTGGGCCGACCAGTCCGTCTACCAGAAGGACAATGCCGGGGCCTGGCGACTCGGCTACGGCGGCGACTTTGACGAACGCCCCACCGACTGGGAGTTCAGCGGCAACGGCATCGTCTACGGCGGCGATCACGCTCCCTCGCCCAAGATGCAGGAGGTCAAGGCCTGCTACCAGGGCGTCGGCGTGAGCTTCGACGGCCTCACCGTAAACATCAAAAACCGCAATCTCTTTACAAATACGAACGCTTATAACGCTTCTGCCATCCTGCTCAGAAACGGCGCGGAGCGGCAGCGCCTGCCCATGGACATCGCCGTCGAACCGCTCAAGGAGGCCTCCTTCCCCCTGCCTGAAGAGATGCAGGCGGAGATCGCGTTTCTGCAGAAGGCGGCCCCGGCGGATGAGCTGGCCGTCACCGTGTCCTTCACACTGAAAGAGGACACCCTCTGGGCCAAGGCCGGGCACGAGGTCGCCTTCGGGCAGACCGTACTGCCGACGGTAAAGGTCGAAAAGGTCTGTGACAAGGCTCTGACCGTCACGCGCGGCAGCTTCAATCTCGGCGTCCGGGGCGAGGGCTTCTCGGTGCTCTTCAACGGCATCCGCCCGGGCCTCTGCTCCTATGTTTACGGCGGGCGAGAGCTCATGAAGCAAAACCCCGTCCCCAACTTCTGGCGCGCCCCCACGGACAACGACCGCGGCAATCAGATGCCCCAGCGCTACGGCCAGTGGAAGCTTGCAAGCCTCTACCCCTGGGCCGACAACGTCCCGGAGCTGGAAGCGCACGAGCACAGCGTGAAGGTGACCTACCGCTACCATCTCCCCACCGAGCCTGTGAGCGAATGCACCCTCTCCTATGAGGTCTTCGGCGACGGCACGGTCCGCACGGAGCTGGACTATACCCCCGTCGAGGGTCTCGGCGACATGCCGGAGTTCGGCGTGCTGTTCCGCCTGCCTGCGGAGCTGGAGAATCTCCGGTGGTACGGTCTCGGCCCGGAGGAGACCTATGCCGACCGTCAGAAGGGCGGCAGGCTCGGCATATACGAGAAGGCCGTGCGGGAGAATCTCGCCCGCTACCTGCGCCCGCAGGAGAGCGGAAACCACTGCGGTGTGCGCTGGGCCAGAGTCCTGGACCGCAAGGGCCGCGGCATCGAGTTTGCGGGAGACGGGCTGTCCGTCAATGTCCTGCCCTGGACGCCCCACGAGCTGGAAAACGCCCTGCACGAAGACGAGCTGCCGCCGGTCAATTACACCGTCGCCCGCGTGGCTTTGGCCCAGATGGGCGTCGGCGGGGACGACAGCTGGGGCGCGAAGACTCACCCCGAATATCTCCTGCCCGCGTCGGAGCCCCTCCACCTGAGCTTCACCTTCCGCGGAATTTGATCACGCAAACACGAAAAAGGACTGCCGCCCGGTTACGGGTGACAGTCCTTTCTGATTTTATATCAATCTGTTTGAATCAGCCGACGTAGACGAGGACACCGTTGACCCAGTAGTAGCCGGGCGCGCAGTCGGGAGTGATCACAGTGCCGTCGGTGTAGTAGTTTGTTCCGTCGCTGTCGATAAAGACAGGGGTATCATCGTCGCTGACCACAGTGCCGTCGGAGTAGACGCGGACTCCGTCAACGACAACGTAGTCGGGCTCGTACTCGTAGCAGGGGACATAGACGGGATCGGTCACGACGGTAGCGGGAGCGGAGTAAACCGGCGCGCTGGGAACAAGGACGCTGATGGAGGCGGCGGTGGTCGTGGTGCAGATATTGCCGCGGTTGAAGCCGCAGTAGACTTCCCAGCCGTTCATGCCGGTCTGGAGATTGGTGATCTTGAGCTCGGTGGTGCCCTGG
The DNA here is from genome assembly GCA_902795045.1 of Oscillospiraceae bacterium. GTDB lineage: Bacteria > Bacillota > Clostridia > Oscillospirales > Oscillospiraceae > Limivicinus. The sequence continues at coordinate 25,448 of CADBJU010000024.1, forward strand.
CCGGTTACGCCGCTGGCGGGGAACTGGGCCTTGAACGCGTCAAGGCTGTACGCGGTGCCGTTGGGGGCGATGAACATCCACTCGATGCTTTCGTAGTTGACGGCGTTGGCAATAAAGGCGGCGGTTTCGCCGACGTAGTGGGTCTCGCCGGTGGGGTTCTTGGTGACGACGGTATCGTTATCGGCAAAGGCCGCGGTGCCGAGGGCGCAGATCATGGTGAGGGCCAGCGCCAGGGCAAGGATCATTTTAACAGTTCTTTTCATTTTTTTGTTCTCCTTTCAAATATGAGCTTTATGTTGGTTTATTGTTTTTATTTTTTATATGTCAAGTAAGACTTGTCGAGAGTCCCTTGCGGGTTTGTTTTTTGTATCTCTCTTGCTTACGGGCACATAATAGCATGCCCTCCATCACACAAGCGTCACACACTTTGGAAAGAAAAAACAGGGGCTGTGAAAAAAGTCCCCTTCATCAAGAACACAGTAATATCAACACCGTAGGGGCCGACGCGGCCCAGGCCGGCCTCTCTTGCCCCTTTGGGGCAATTCCCGGCGAATCCGTAACACTGTACGTTTTCGCCGGGGGCTTTCTGCTTTATTTTTGGACTGTACCGCTCGGGCCGCCGGGGGCGGGCCCCTACACTGTCAATTGACTTTTTTCACAGCCCCCGTGTGTTTCCAATTATTCATTCTGCCCCTCCATGTAAAACTCCTCCGCATCCTGCTGCGCGCGGATCAGAATCGTCCGGGCCGATCTTGTGTCACCATGCTCTAACGCTTTGATCGCTTCCGTGACACGATTGAACAGCAGCAAATACATCTTCTTGAACAATTTTACCCTTCCATTTATGCGTCAATTCTGCGTCATTTTTCCTTTTGACTATACGATGACGCTAAACTTTTGTCAACACTTCGTCATGGAGGTTGGCAATATGAAAGACAACAAATCCCGTTTTACGCTCCGCGTGGAGCCGGAGCTGCTGGAAAAGCTCGCTTATGTTGCGGAATATGAGGGCCGCACCAAAAACCGTGAGCTGGAGCAGCTCATTAAGAAGCGTATTCGGGAATTTGAAGAGGAGCATGGAGAGATCCCCGCGACGATTGAAACACGATAAGGGATTCGCCTGCATTTTCGGCTTGCGGAGTTCGAATCCCTTAAATGCAAAAAGACCATCCCGAATGGGATGGTCCTTTTGGCACGCGATAAGGGATTCGAACCCCTGACCTTCTGGTCCGTAGCCAGACGCTCTATCCAGCTGAGCTAATCGCGCATGTCGTTCAATTGACAGCTTAAGAATAATAGCACAGACCGGACGGTTTTGCAATACCCTTTTTTAAAAAATTCTCAAAAACTTTCGCGTCAGTGGTGGTCTACGTAGAAATACTCGAAGGCGCCGGTGGCGCAGATGGTGTCGTCGGCGTTCAGCACGTCCACGTACACAAGGCACATGGTTTTGCCCGCGCGGATGACGTGACCCTTGGCGAAGATTTCATCGCCGCTGACCGGGAGAAAATAGTGGATATCCGCGCTTCGCGTGACGGCGGGGCGCTGCTCGGGGCCGGCAAAGCTTGCGGTGAGTCCGGCGGTGGCATCCATGATGGTGCTGATAAGGCCGCCGTGGACCTTGCCGTAGAAGTTCAGATGATGGGGCTGGATCTGAATGCGCGTGAGCACGCCGTTCTGTCCGCATTCCAGCAGCTCGCCTCCGCAGTACTGAATAAAGCCCACCATGCGGTTCTGGGCGCTCTCGGGGACCTTGAAATTATCTGCCATGATCGCTGCTCCTTCGTCATTTTTTCCCAGTATAGCATACGCGCGGGGCCTTGAAAAGCCCCGCGCGCATTAATTTTGTGTGCATCAGACGTTACACCGCGTAGTCCGCCAGACGCTCAAACACCTTGTCGGTAAAGCCGATCAGAAAACCGACGGCCGAAAGGGAGAGCTCTGCGGCGCTGTCCTTTGTTACGAGCTGTAAAAGCTCCGCCGAAACGGTGTTGTCCGAGGTGTCGACATACAGCTTCATGCCGGTGGTCTGAGCGTTGATGCGGTTGACCGCCTCCAGAACTTCAGACAGTCTGCTTTCGTCAAACTTGATTACCTGACCCATGTAGACCACGATATCCTCCTGATCCTCATTGAAAAGGATGGAAAAGTTGGAGGTGTAGTCGGACGCGTCTCCTTTATAGGAGAGCTTGACCTGCTCATAGTTTTCACCGGCAAAGTCAATTACGCCGACCAGCGTAGCGGTCAGATCCGTGTAGCCGTCTATTTCCCGGAGAAAAGCCTGGGTGTTCTGATAGGCGGCGGTGTCAGCAAAAACGGTACTGCCAAGGGAAAGGAGAAGCGTGAGAACGAGCGCGAAAGACAAAATTGTTTTTGCGGTTTTCATGTGTTTTCCTCCCTTACTATAGATTAATCTCATAGTAACCCACTTGTAAAGGGAAGTCAAGATTTATTTTACAGGCAGCCCACTCATATAGCGGCGCAGCATGTCAAAGGCGTGGTTGCCCGCCATGCGGCGGATGAAGCTGCGGGTACGGAAGGTGCCCATATGCGTCTCGCGGACATAGGTCTGCCCCTCGACGGCAAGGCCGATGAAGACGGTGCCTACCTCGTGCACGCCGTCGCCGTCGGGCCCGGCAAGGCCCGTGACGCTGACGGCCATGTCGGTTTTGAGCCTCTCGCGCACGCCCTCGGCCATGGCGGCGGCCACCTCGCGGCAGACGGCGGTCTTCTCCTCCAGCAGCGCATGATCGACGCCGAGCATGGCCTCCTTGACCTCATTGACGTAGCTCACGACACCGCCCTTGAAGTAGAGGCTCGCGCCGGGCAGCTCCGTAAAGCGGCGGGCAATATCCCCGCCGGTGCAGCTCTCGGCGGCGGCAAAGGTCAGATTCCGCTCCTTGAGAAGCGCCATGACGGCCTCCTCCACGCACTCGATGTCCACGCCGTAGACCACGTCGCCCAGGCGCTCCTTCACGTGCGCCATCACCGGGGCGATCATGGCCTCGGCCTCGGCCTCGCTTCCGGCCTTGGCGGTGATCTGCAGCAGGCAGTCGCACTCCTTGGCGTAGGGGGCCATGGTGGGGTTTACCATGCGGTTCATCTCGTCGGCAAAGAGGTCGTCCACCCGGCTCTCGCCCATGCCGAAGATGCGCACGGCGTGGGACACGATGAGCTCATCCGAGAGTTTTTTCAGATATGGCACGCCGTAGTGCTCAAACATGGGGATGCACTCCTTGGGTGGACCGGGGAGCATGAGGACATGTTTGCCCTCCGCTTCAAAGGCGCAGCCGGGGGCGGTGCCCCAGAGATTGTGAAAAACCGTGCAGCCCTCGGGCAGGAGAGCCTGCCGGTGGGTGTTGGGGGTCAGGCCGCGGCCGGTTTTGATGTACTCGTACAGGCCCTGCTCCTCCGCCTCGTTGAGGACCAGAGGCAGGCCGAAGCAGTCGGCCAGCACCTGCTTGGTCAGATCGTCGCAGGTGGGGCCGAGGCCGCCGGTGGTGATGAGGATATCCGCGCGGGACTTTGCCACCTCCACGCACGCCCGCAGGCGCTCGGGGTTATCGCCCACGACGGTGTGGTATTTGACATTGATGCCGATTTTGGACAGCAGTTCAGAGATGTCGCGGGCGTCGGTGTTGGTGATGTGGCCGAGCAAAAGCTCGGTGCCGACGCAGAGGATCTCGGTATCAAAGACTCTCTTCATAGTCGATCGCAATCCTTTCCAATCCCGCAAGGGCTTCGTTGACCAGAGTCTCCACGTCCAGGGCTGACTCGGCCTCCTCGACCTCGGCTACCGTCGGATGGGTGCGCGGGTGGCGCGGGGTGAAGACCGTGCAGCAGTCCTCATAGGGCAGGATGGAGGTCTCAAACGTGCCGATCTTTCTCGCCTGGGCAATGATCTCACTCTTGTCCATGCCGATGAGCGGCTGGAGGACCGGCAGGTGCAGCACCGCCTGGGTGGAGGCCATGGCCTCCATGGTCTGGCTTGCCACCTGGCCGAGGTTTTCGCCCGTGACGATAGCCTTGGCCCCGTTATCCAGGGCGATGCGCTCGGCAATGCGCATCATGAAGCGGCGCATGATGAGGGTGAAATATTCCTCGGGGCACTTGTCGCGGATCTCCTCCTGGATGTGGGTGAAGGGCACGACCTCCATGCGCATCTTGCCGCACCAGGGGGTGAGCAGACGGGCAAGCTCGATGACCTTCTCCTTGGCCTGCTCGGAGGTGTAGGGGAAGGAGAAGAAGTGGACCGGGATGGGCCGCACGCCGCGCCGGGCGATCATCCAAGTGGAGACGGGGCTGTCGATGCCGCCGGAGAGAAGGGAGATCGCCACGCCGTTGGAGCCCACCGGCATGCCGCCCGCGCCCGGCACCGGGGCCGCGTGGACGTAGGCCGCGAGGTCGCGCACCTCGATATGCACAACCAGCTCCGGCTCGTGTACGTCCACCTCAATGTCGGGGTAGGCGTCGCTCAGCTCCCCGCCCACGTACTGGCTCAGCTCCACCGAGGTCATGGGGAAGGACTTATCGGAGCGGCGGGATTCTACCTTGAAGCTCTTCGCACGCAGCATATCGCCGCGCAGGTACTCGATGGCGAGCTTTGCGATCGCGTCCTTGTCCTTTTCGCAGGCGGCGGCGCGGGAGATGGCCACGACGCCGAAGACCTTCTGTAATTCTTCAAAGGCTAAATCCATGTCCGCGCCCTCGTCGCCCTCCACATAGACGGTGGACTGGAGGATGTAGACCCGGTACTTGCCGAGGCGGCTGAGACGCCAGCGGATATTGCCCAAAAGCTTCTGTTCAAAGCGGCGGCGGTTGAGACCCTTCAGAATGATCTCGCCCACCTTCAAGAGGATGATGTCGTTCATGGTTTGCTCCTGTCAAAAAGTTTCGACCAAGTATAACACAGACGAGGGGAATATGCAAAGAAAGAGTGAAAAGTGAAAAGTTGAAAGTGAAGATAAGGAGTCGCTTTGCGGACCCATAACTCCACTTTACACTTTACACACTCATCTTGCGTCGGCGTGCAAAAGGTGATAATATACTCCCAAGCTTCATGCAAGGAGAATTGTTATGGATTATAAAGAGGCTCTGGCCTATCTGAACGCTGTCGAATTTTTCGGCTCCAAGCCGGGACTGGAACGCATGGCGGCTATGCTGGATGCGTTGGGCAACCCCCAGGACGGGATGAAATTTGTCCATGTTGCGGGCACCAACGGCAAGGGCAGCTGCGCGGCCATGACCGCCTCCATCCTCAAGGCGGCGGGCTATAAGACCGGGCTTTATACCTCGCCCTACCTCTACCGCTTCAACGAGCGCATGCAGATAGGCGGCAAGGAAATCGAGGACGATGTGCTGGCGGAGCTTGTGACGCGCGTAAAGCCCATTGCCGAGGCGATGGAGGACCACCCCACGGTCTTCGAGCTCATGACCGTCACGGCGCTTTTGTGGTACAAGGAAGCAGGCTGTGACATCGTTGTGCTGGAGGTGGGTCTCGGCGGGCGCTTTGACGCAACCAACGTGATCGCGGCCCCGGAGTGCGCGGTTATCATGAACATCGGCCTTGACCACACGGAGATCCTGGGCGATACGCTCGAGCAGATCGCCTTTGAAAAGGCGGGCATCCTCAAGCCCGGCACGGAGGCGGTGCTGTTTCAGCAGACGCAGAGCGTGACCGCGGTCGTACAAAAGCGCTGCGACGAGCTGGGCATAGCGCTCCACATCCCGGACTTTGACGCGATCCGAACCGAGTTTGACTCCCTCTACGGCCAGACCTTTACCTACAAGGGCGAAAGCTACGCCCTGCCGCTTTTGGGCGCGCACCAGCTCAAGAACGCGGCGACGGTGCTGGAGGTCGTGGAGGTTTTGCGCTCTCGCGGCTGGAAGCTCGAGCAGAGCGACGTGGAGCACGGGCTTTACGCAGTGCACTGGCCGGGCCGCTTTGAGCTTTTATCCGAGGAGCCGCTGTTTGTGGTGGACGGGGGCCACAACCCCCAGTGCGCCCAGACCGTGCGGGACAATCTCCTGCGCTACTTTCCGGACAAGCGCCGCATCCTGCTACTTGGCGTCCTGCGGGACAAGGACTATCCTGCTCTCGCGGAAATCCTCAACGAGGCTGCCGACGAATACATCTGCATCACACCCGACAGTCACCGCGCCCTGCCCGCCGGGGAGCTGGCGGATTTTCTCAACCGCTACAACAAGCCGGTGGCCGTCTGCGACTCGATCCGCGACGGCGTGAGCCTCGCCCTCGACCGCTCGGACGAGGGAAGCGTCGTGTGCGCGGTGGGCTCCCTCTACTCCGTGGGTGAGATCCGGGCGTGCTTTGAGAGATATTAAAAAATATGGATATCGGCTTAACTCAGCAAGAACCAGCTACCCACCTGTCATTGCGAACCAGTGACCGATGTCACTGGTGTGGCAATCCGCAACTCCCGGCGGCCAATTGAGATTTCTGAGCTGTTTAGCGCCTCCGGCGGGCGGATTGCCACGTCACCAGTGTGCGCACTGGTTCCTCGCAATGATGGGAGAAAGCTCAGTTAAGCCGATACGCAAAAAGAAAAAACTGCGGTGAGATCACAACGATCCCACCGCAGTTTTTAAACTTCACTTTTCACTTTCTACTTTTCACTTTTGTATCTTACCATCCCATCAGCTCGGAGACGGAGTCCGCCACCTCGCCCATGGTCTTGAGCGTCTTGCCCACTACGGTCTTGACGCCGCTCTTCTTCGGGCGCATGGCGAACATCGCCGCGCTGCCGACCACCAGACCCATGCCCATGCCTACGTAAAAATTGCGTTTGTTCATGTCTTTTCCTCCTGATTGAAGCTGTGTTGTTATTGTGTGCGCAAAATGCTTGCTGTAGCAATGCAATATGTGGTAAAATATAAGATACGATAAAATACTGCTTGCCTCCCCCAGCCGCTTGCGGCGATTGGGGGAGGGGGACCGCTTCAGCGGTGGAAGGGGTAACCCCTCTGCCCTTCGAGCGCAAGTAAAGGGAGGCGCAGACTATGGTTGTGAAAATACTGGCGGTGGGCGATGTGTGCGGTCAGCCGGGGCTGGACGCGCTGGACAAAAAATTAAAACCCTTTCAGAAGGAAAACGGCATCGCCTTCACGGTGGTAAACGGCGAGAACGCGAATGTCGTCGGCATCACCCCCAAGCAGGCGGATTTGATCTTCCGTGCCGGGGCCGACGTCATCACCCTCGGCAACCACACCTGGACGCGCACCGAGCTCCAGCCCTATCTGGACGAGCGCACCCGCATCCTGCGTCCGGCAAACTACGCCCCCCAGTGCCCGGGACGCGGCATCAACGTCTACCACCGGGACTTCGGCGATGTGTGCGTCTTAAACCTCATGGGCAAGTTCACCCTTGACGCCAACACGGATAATCCCTTTGTCATCGCCGACGGCTACATGGCGGAGATCCGGGAAAAGATCATCCTGGTGGACTTTCACGCCGAGGGCACCAGCGAGAAGCGGGCCATGGGCTTTCTGCTGGACGGGAAGGCCAGCGCCGTCTGGGGCACGCACACCCACGTGCAGACCTCGGACTGGGAGGTGCTGCCCAAGGGTACGGGCTACATCACCGACCTCGGCATGACGGGTTCGCGGCACTCCGTGCTCGGCATCGACACCGAGCAGAGCATCGGCAAGTTCATGGGCGATCCCCCGCGGCGCTATGAGTCCGGCAAAGGCCAGACCAAGCTGGAGGGCTGCGTGTTCGAGATCGACAGCGACACCGGCCGCTGCCTGAATGCAGAAGGGATAAGACTGCTATGAGTACATTGAAAATCCTGCACGCGGCCGACCTGCACCTGGACTCGGCCTTTGAGGCGCTGCCGGCGGGCAAGGCGCAGCTGCGGCGCACCGAGCAGCGGGAGCTGCTGGCAAGGCTCGCCACGCTTGCCCGGGAGGAGCAGGTGCAGCTGATCCTGCTGGCGGGCGACCTTTTAGACAGTGACACCAGCTACTACGAGACCGGCGAGGAGCTCTGCCGCTGCCTTGCGGGCATGAATGCGCCGGTGTTCATTTCTCCCGGCAACCACGACTATTATTCTCCCCGTTCCCCCTGGGCGCGCATCAAGCTGCCGGGGAACGTGCATCTGTTCACGGAAAACGCCATCCGCGGTCTGCAGTTTTCCACGCTGGGCATCCGCGTCTACGGCGCGGCCTTCACGGAAAAGCGCAGCGGGCCGCTGCTGCAGGGCTTCACGGCGGAGCGCAAACCGGGCATGAAAAACATCCTCATCCTCCACGGCGAGGTGGGCGCCCCGGCGGACTCCCCGTATGACCCCATCACCGAGGCCGAGCTTGCCGCCTCCGGCATGGACTACGTGGCTCTCGGCCACATCCACCGGGCAAGCGGCCTGAGGCGCGCGGGCGACACCTGGTTTTCCTGGCCCGGCTGCCCGGAGGGCAGGGGCTTTGACGAGACCGGGGAGAAGACCGTGAACCTCGTCACACTCTCCGACGACGGGCACTGCGCCCTGGAGACGAGGTCCATCGCCCAGCGCCGCTATGAAAACCTCACGGTGGACGTGACGGGGGCAGACCCTCTGCTCGCCATCCACACCCTGCTGCCGGACGAGAGCGTGCGGGATGTCTACCGCATCACCCTCACCGGCGAGGTGGACGAGAGGCTGGACTTAAACCGCCTGCAGGCAAATCTCGCGGAACTTTTCTTCGAGCTTCAGCTCCGCGATGAGACCACGCCGCGCCGCTCCCTCTGGGAGAAGGCCGGGGACGACACCCTGCGCGGTCTGTTTCTCAAGAAGCTCAAGAGGGAATACGACACGGCCCCGGACGACACCACGCGCCGCGCCGTCGAACAGGCGGCCCGCTGGGGTCTTGCGGCGCTGGACAACCGGGAGGAGGCGGTGAGACATGAAGATCCGTAAATGCACGGCCTCCTTCGGGAAGCTGGAAAACGAGAGCCTCTCCTTCCGCGACGGGCTGAACGTCATCTACGCCCCCAACGAGAGCGGCAAGTCCACCTGGTGCGCCTTCATCATGGCCATGCTCTACGGCATCGACAGCTCCGAGCGCACCCGGGCGGGCTATCTGCCGGACAAGCTCCGCTACGCCCCCTGGTCGGGCGCGCCCATGGAGGGCACCATGGACCTGGAGGCCGACCGCTGCGATATCACCATCACCCGCTCCACCAAGGGCAAGAACGCCCCCATGCAGGAGTTTTCCGCCGTCTACACCGGCACCAACGTCCCCGTCAAGGGCATGACCGGCTCCAATGCCGGGGAGATGCTGACCGGGGTATCGAAGGACGTGTTCCGCCGCAGCGCCTTCATCGCCCAGGGAAACGTCGGCGTGACCGGCAGCCCCGAGCTTGAAAAGCGCATCAGCTCCATCGTCACCACCGGCGAGGAGAGCTGCTCGTGGTCCGAAGCGGACGAGCGGCTTCGCGCCTGGCAGCGAAGGCGGCGCTATAACCGCAAGGGCCTCCTGCCGGAGCTTGAGGGCAAAATGGACGAGACCCAGAGGCGCCTGGAGGAGATGAGCTCGTCGGTGCAGGACGCCGAGGAGCTGGACCAGCGCCTGCGGGAGAAGCAGGCCCAGTGTGAGGACCTCGAAAAGCAGATGGCCGAGAGCCGCAAGCGCCAGCGCCGGGAGGCGCTCGAGCGCCTGAGCCGCAGCAAGAGCCAGATGGAGGAGAGCTCCGCCCGCCACGACCGTGCACTCGAGACCCTGAGCGATCTGCGCGAGCAGCTGCGGCAGGACCGCTTCGGCCTCCGGGAGCCGGACAGCCTCGAGGCGGAGGCGGCGGAGGATCTGGAGACCCTCTCTTCCCTGCGCTCCCGGGCGGGGCAGAAGAGCAGCCCCATCTGGACGGTGCTGCTGGTGGCCCTGGCCATGCTGGCCGCGGCGCTGTACGGAACGTATCAGCATATCGCGCTGATCGTGGCGGCGGCGGTGCTGTGCCTCGCGGCGCTGTACTTCCTCTTCCGCTACAGCCGCGAGCACCGCGCCCGCGAGGATGCGCGCGCATCGCAGAAACGAATACTGGAAAAATACCATGCCCGCTCCTCAGGAGAGATCCGCGAGGCCCTGAGCGAGCACCGCGCCCTCTGGGAGGAGATGGAGCAGGCCGAGAAGGAGGAGCGCGCCTGCCGCGGCAGCTTTGAAAGCGCGCGCGGGATGCTCTCCGAGATGCAGGACACCGCCCTCCGGGCCCTGGACTTTACCGACGGCAATTCCGAGGCCGCGCGCCTGGGCCGTCAGCTCGCGGCGGGCCGGGCCGAGATCGAGACGCTGTCGAGACAACTGGCCCAGGCAAACGGACGGCTCACCGCCCTGGGCGATCCCCTGGTGCTCTCCAGCTCTCTCGGCTATATGCGCACCGAGTACGAACAGCTTTGTGACGAGTATGACGCCATCAGTCTCGCCATCGACACCCTCAAGGACGCGGACACCGAGATCCAGCGCCGCTTCTCCCCGGAGCTGGGGAAGGTGGCCTCCGGCTACATGTCGGCGGTGACGGGCGGCAGATATGCCGACGTGCTCATCAACCGCGATTTCTCCGCCATGACGCGCATCAGCGACGATGCGGTCTCCCGCCGCGCGGAATATTTAAGCGCCGGGACGCTGGATATCATGTATCTGGCGGTGCGCCTCGCGGTATGCGAGCTGGCCCTTCCCGACGGGGAGCCCTGCCCCCTGATCCTGGACGACGCGCTGGTAAACCTCGATGACGAGCGCCTGGAGCAGGCCATGAAGCTCTTGGGTGAGATCGCCAGGGAGCGGCAGGTCATACTCTTCAGTTGTCGGAAAAATGAGGAGAAAGCGGATGAAAAAGTGGAGAGTGAAAAGTGAAAAGTGGAGTTATCATGTCTCCTTCGGAGATAAATTGTACTTTTCATATACCTCACCTTGCGGCATCCAATGAAAAATACTGAGGGCAGAGCCTGTTTTCATCGCGGCGCAGCCGCTCCTTCACTTCACTTTCCGCTTTCCACTTTTCACTTTCTGATACGCACAGCCGTTGGTATTCTGGTGCCAATGCTGGTTTTCCTCGCCTGCCGCCGGCTTTTGCGCGGCGGGGGACTTTTGTGCCTGTTTTATGAGCTGACGGGGCTGTACTGCCCCGGCTGCGGCTCGGGCCGGGCGGCGATTGCGCTGCTGCGCGGGCATGTTTGGGAGGCGTTTTCCCACAACGCGCTGCTTTTTCTTCTGGGCATTCCCTGCGGGGCGCTGCTTGTATGGGAGTATCTGCGCTTTGTGTTCCCCGGCCTGGGGCCTAAAAAAATCGAGCTGCCCGTCTGGACAGCCCGGCTCGCGCTGGGGATGATCGCTGTATTCTGGCTCCTGCGAAATATTCCCGGATTTGAGATATTGGCACCGTAATAAAATGAAACAGGAAAAGAGATGATTTTTCATGAAACATTGTCCGAACTGCGGTGTGGCGGTAGAGGAGGGACAGCGCTTCTGCGGCGAATGCGGCGCGAAGCTCCAGTTTGACCCCCTGCCGACCGAGCCCGTCTACACCGACAACGAGAGGCTGAAAAACGACCCGAACCTGCGCTCCGCCGACCCCGCACCGAAGGCCAGGCGCGGGCAGGAAAAGGTGCCGGAGCTGACGCTGGAGCCCGATCTCTGGGGCTCTGGGTCCGCCGCTGCCGCCGTCGCCGAGGAGCCGCCGAAGCCCGCCGAAGAGCCCGCGCCCGCCGAGACTGCCGCGCCGGTCATGCAGCTGGGGGCCCCCGCCATCGCCAACAGGGCGGACGAGCGCGACTACGAGCGGCCCGACGCCGAATACCATGGCCCCGCCCGGGGCAGCCAGGGGGACTACCGCGCCCCCGCTCAGCAGACAAGCGAGCTGCCGCACGACTACACCATGTCCCGCGCGCCCGGGGTATCCGACACCCCCGAGCAGAAAATGCCGAACCAGTCCCTCATGCTCGCCTGGAGCATCATCCTCAGCTGCCTTTGCAGCGTGTGCGGCATCGTGGGGCTTGTCAAGACCGTCAAGGCATACAAGCAGGTCGACCCCGCGCTCAAGTACAAGCTCCTGAGCTCGGCGAAGATCTGGCTCATTGTCGGCACCGTGCTCCACATCCTGCCCTTCCTCGCGGATTTGCTTTGATCCCGCATGAACAAACGCGGACAGACCCGTTTCGGATCTGTCCGCGTTTGTTGCTTTTTTACCGCTTATACTATTCCTTGATAAGAAGCTTTATTGGATTCCCGAGGAAAATTTGTGCCAGACAAGGCGAAGCCCGCAGAGCATAATGGAGATATATGGTCAAGGGTTTCTATCAAGGAATAGTATTAACCTTCAAGCTTGCCGAAGCTCTCCACGGCCTCGTCCACGCTCATGGTCCCCTCCGCCACCGCGTAGACGGCGCGGCGGAGCTCACGGCAGGGCTCGTCCAGCAGGCCGAGGGACTCGGCGTACAGGGAATGCGCCTCGTCCACCTCGCCGAAGGCCGCGTACATGCCGTCGAGCGAGAGGTCCGCGGAGGCGGTGAGCAGGCGCTTGATGCGCGCAAGCTCATTGAGCTCCTTCGTGCTGAGCAGAAAGCGCATGAACTCGTTGGTCATGTCCAGATCGTCACAGTTTACGTTGACCGAAAAGCTCATGGGCACCAGGGTCACGAACCAGCCGCCCTCCTCCGTCACCGGGATGGGCCAGAAGCTGTAGGGGAAGGGATTTGCCTGGAAGGCTTCGGACCGGGCCTCGCGCTTGCCGGTGCCGGAGACGGTGTCGCCGTTGCAGAACATCATGGGGATGTCGCCCTCGAAGAAGCGCAGGATCATGGCGTTATAGTTGTCGGCAAGGGAGGTGCAGACCTCCTTGTTCACGCAGCCGCTGTCCATGAAGTTTTTCGTCAGCTCCAGCACCGGGCGGAAATATTCGCCCGCGCCGGGAGCAAAGCTGTTGACCGCCTCCACGGCCTCCGGCCTGTCCTTCAGAAGGCCGCAGGCATAGGGGTAAACGAGGGAGTAGAGCATGCTCGAGCCGGTGTCATAGTAGCCGAGAACGGGCGTGTCGCAGCCTGCGGCGCGGAAGGCCTCGCAGGCCGAAAGCAGGCCGGAGTAGCTTGTGGGGATCTCGAGGCCCAGCTTTTCAAACAGCGCCTCATTGACAAGCATGCCGTAGGTGGTGGAGAAGACCGGCGCCATGGGCACGCGGCCCTCGGCGTCTTTATACAGGAGCTCCGAGCGGATGCAGCCGAGATCGATGCCCAGCGCCGGGTCGCTCAGATCCTCCATGGATTCAAACACTGCGGTGTAATGCTCCTTGCCAACCATCCAGGGATAGCTGAAAAAGATGTTCGGCTTGTCTCCCGTCAGGGCGGTGCCGATGATGTTTTTGTAGTCGTCGAGCCTGGTATAGCTCAGCTCCACATTGGGATAATAGCGGTTGAAGGCGTCGAACTCCGCCTCCAGGGACTCAAAGTTGTAGTAGGTGCCCACCACGCGGATGCGTGCGCCGGCGTTCGTGTCCAGCGCCGGGATAAAGTCCGCGGCAAAGGCCGGGGCGGTGAGGGCTGTCATTATGAGCGCCAGCACGGCGAGCAGGCACAGGGTTGTTCTAACGTGTTTCATCATGCTTTGCCTCCTTTACCTTTCGGATTTCCTTGAGAACGTGTTTGATATCAATGGGCTTTGCCACATGGCCGTTCATGCCGACGGCAAAGCACTCCGCCACATTTTCGGAAAAGGCGTCCGCCGTCATGGCGATGATGGGGATGGACGCCGCCTTTTTATCGTCCAGGGCACGGATGGTCTTTGTAGCCTCCAGACCGTTCATGACAGGCATCTGGATGTCCATGAAGATCATGTCGAAGTCATCCCTGCCGGTGCCGCGCATGATGTCCACCGCCTCAGCCCCGTTGCGGGCGCGGGTGCAGGTGATGCCGCTCATCTGCAGGAGCATGGACACGACCTCCCAGTTGATGTCGTTGTCCTCGGCTACCAGGATGCGCATGTCGGCAAGGTCGGCGTTGCTCTCCTCCTGCAGCTCCTTTGTCTGGCGGCCCAAAAGCTCGCTGATCTTCTCATAGAGCGTGGAGCGGAACAGAGGCTTGCTGATGAAGCCGTTGGCCCCCGCCCTGTGGGCCGCCTCTTCGATATCCGACCAGTCGTAGGCCGACACCAGCAGGATGGGCACCTCGTCCCCGGTGACCTCGCGCATCCGGCGCACCACCTCGACTCCGTCCATGCCCGGCATCTTCCAGTCCACGATCACCACGTCGTAGTCGCGCCCGTCCTGATGGCGTTTTGACGCAAGCTTTACAGCCTCTTCGCCGTCGGACACGGTCTCCGCCGCGGCGCCGAGGGAAGAGAGCGTATCCTTCGCCGTCTCCAGCAGGACCCGGTCGTCGTCCACCAGCAGCAGCTCCACATTGTCAAGCCGCAGCTCGCCCGCCGGGCGGTCTGCGTAGGGGATGTCGATGAGCACCGTAAAGGTGGTGCCCTCGCCCTCGCGGCTGACGCATTCGATGCTGCCGTCCATCAGCTCCACCATCTGCCGCGTGATGGCAAGGCCGAGGCCCGTGCCCTGGACGGAGTTGACGCGGCTGTCGGTCTGGCGGGAGAAGGGCTGGTACATGCGTTTCATGAATTCCTCGCTCATGCCGATGCCGGTGTCGGACACCCGGTAGAGAAGCCGCACGCAGCCGGGCTTGCTGCTCTCCTGTTCGAACAGATCCACGCTCACGCGGCCGTTCGGCTCGGTGTACTTGATGGCGTTGGAGAGGATGTTGATGAAGATCTGGTTCAATCGCAGCTGGTCGGCATAGAGCTCCTCATGCGTGACACGGTTGATGTGAAAGCCGAAGTCGATGTTTTTTTCCTTCACCATGGGCTGGGAGATGTTGACCAGGTTCTCCGCCGTCTCCACGATGGAAAAGCGCACGGGGCTGAGGGTGAGCTGCCCGCTTTCCACCTTGGAGATATCCAGGATATCGTTGATGAGCGTGAGCAGATGGCTGCCCGCAAGGCGGATCTTGTGCAGGTTCTCCTGCGTACTCCGGGGGGCCTCCACATTCTTTTCCGCGATGGCGGCAAGGCCTGTGATGGCGTTCATCGGCGTGCGGATATCGTGGGACATGGTGGACAGAAAGTCGGTCTTGGCGCGGTTCGCGCTCTCGGCCTCACGGGCGGCGGCACGCAGACGGCGGTTGAGGCTCGTCATGTACAGCAGGTCCACCAGCAGAAGCAGCACCAGTCCCGCCGCCATGGCGCCCAGCAGCACCCAGTCCACGGTGCCGCGGTCGAGATCGGCCATGCGCACCATGCTCAGGATCGTCCAGTCCCCGGTGGCGGCTACCGGCGCATGGGCAATGAGGCAGCTTTCGCCTTTGGAGTCGAGCATCTGGAAGCTCCCCGCGCTGCCGATGAGGGTTTTGCGCAGCTGTTCGAGGCGGGTGTCGTCCGTCTCGTTATAGGAGCGGTAAAATTCCATGAAGTCAGCATTCTTGAAGGAGCGGCCCTTGATGATGTAGCTGCCGGCGCTGTCAATCAGGGACAGCTCCGCGCTTGCGTATTCCTCGCTGGGAAAGGCCCACTTCCCGGCAAGCTCCGAGATGGGCACCACGCGCAGCAGCAGGCCGTCGCGCAGGTTCCCCTTCTCGTCAAGTAGGCGGATGCGGTTGCAGAAGGCGATGGACTGGGTGCCGCTGATGGGGTTTGTGTAGGCGCGGGTGATATTGATGCCCTCGCCGATGTCCCCGATATGCTCAAGGTTGCGGGCGATGTCGATATTCAGGTAGGAGACGGCGTAGTCGTCCTCCGTCCCGGCGCGCGGCCTGGTGCTCAGGCCCTGCAGCACCCCGTCCGTCTCCGTGAGCAAATGGGCGGAGACCGTGGGCAGCACGTGGGAGACGCGGATAAAGGCGGCGGCCTCCTCGAGGGTCATGCCGACAGAGTTGATATAGCGCGCCCACACGTCGCAGATGCGCTGCTCCCCCACGAGGTAATTGGCCGTGACCCGCTCCATGGCCACCGTCATGTCCTCGAAGGCAGTGATCTGGGAGGCGGTGATCTCTGCCCGCTCGCTGGCCACATATCGCGTCAGAAAGGTCAATATGCCGATCACGATGAGAAGGTTGACGAGCACAATGCGAAAGCGTTTCATTGCAGCCTTCCCTCCTTGTGTGTATATTTCTTCCGGTTCAGTATACCATTTGCGGAGATGGGGCGCAAGGGAAAGCGGTAAGTGAAAAGTGAAAATATAGCGAGTGGAGTTTGACGTTATGGCGCGCCTCCGACACGGATGAAAAGGATCCCCGGGGAGCGTTTTTGCTCTCCGGGGATCGCTGCGTTTTTACATTTTCTCGGGTGCATGGACGCCGATGATCGAAAGCGAGATGGCGATGACGCGGCGCACGCAGTCGGCCAGGTACAGGCGGGCCTCCAGCACGCCGGGCTCCGCGTCCTTGATGCGGCAGACCGTGTAGAAGCGGTGGAAGCGGGCGGCAAGCTCGCTGACATACTTGTTGACGCGGCTGGGGTCGAGGTCGCGGGCGGCAAGGCGGATCTCCTCCGGCAGGGCGGCGAGCTGCTTGATGAGCTCCCGCTCGGTCTCGTCGGTGAGCAGGGAGGCGTCGAGCGTGTCGGGCACGGCGTGGCCCTCGGCCTTCAGATTTTCAATCAGCGTGCAGATGCGCGCGTGGGCGTACTGGACGTAATACACCGGGTTTTCGTTGTCCTGGCGCTCGGCCAGCTCGAGGTCGAACAGAACCGGCGACTCGGGCCGGGAGTTGAAGAAATAGCGGGCGGAGTCCACCGGGATATCGTCCAGGAGGTTTGTAAGGCTGATGGCCTTGCCCGTGCGCTTGGACATGCGGACCTCTTTGCCATCGCTCATGAGCTTGACAAGCTGCATGAGTACGATGGTGAGCCTGTGCTCGCCGTCGAGGCCTAGGGCGTCGAGTGCCCCCTTGAGGCGGGCGACGTGGCCGTGGTGGTCCGCGCCCCAGACGTTGACCGCGTAGTCAAAGCCGCGTGTCTCGAGCTTATTGCGGTGGTAGGCGATGTCGGCGGCAAAGTAGGTGTAGAAGCCGTTGGCCCTTCTGAGCACATCGTCCTTGAGCTCGAGCTTGTCGATCTCCTCCTGCTTTTTGCCGGCCTTCAGCATGTTCTCCGTCAGGATCCGGGCGGTCTTGAGCCAGAGGGCCCCGTCCTTTTCGTAGGTGTAGCCCTTCTCGCCAAGCTTTGCCACCGTGTCGGCCACAAAGCCGCTTTCGTGCAGGGAGCTTTCAAAGAACCACTCGTCGTAGTTGACGCCGTAGCGTCTGAGGTCGGCCTGCATCTTGGGGATGTTGCGGTCGAGGCCGAAGCGGGCCATGGCGGCGTGGCGCTCGGTCACGTCCTTATTGAGGAAGCTGTCGCCGTGCTCATCATAGAAGGCTTTCGCCAGCTCCTTGATATCCTCGCCCTGATAGCCGTCCTCGGGGAAGGCGACCTTGTCCTCGCCGAGGATGAGCTGCTGATAGCGCGCGTCGATGGAGGAGGCAAACTTTTCGATCTGGTTGCCGGCGTCGTTGACGTAGAACTCGCGCCAGACCTTGTAGCCCGCGCGGTCCAGAACACTCGCCAGCGCGTCGCCCAGAACGCCGCCGCGGGCGTTGCCCATGTGCATGGGGCCGGTGGGATTGGCGGACACAAACTCCACCATCAGCCTTTTGCCGTGGCCCTCGTCCACGCGGCCGTAGTCTGAGTCCTCGGCCCTGACGCAGGAAAGCACATCCGCATACCAGCCGGGGGCAAGGCGGAAGTTAATAAAGCCCGGCCCGGCTACCTCGACGGAGGAAAACCAGCTGCCGTCCAGATCCAGGTTTTCCGCGAGCGCCTCGGCGATCTTGCGCGGGGCCATATGCAGGGCGCGCGCGCCGGTCATGGCGTGGTTCGCGGCGTAGTCGCCGTTTTGGGTATCCTTCGGGATCTCCACCGTGCCGCTGAGGGAAGCGCCCCCGGGGAGCTGTCCCTTTTCGACGGCCCTTGCGCAGGCCGCCTCCAGCAGGGCGTTGATGCTGTCCTTCGCGTTCTGGATCATGTTAGCCATTGCTTCTGTCTCCTGCTTTCTTTTGTTCTTTCACCGTCAGCCGGAAGCGGTTCCGGCTGGCAAAGGCGTGCTCCATGTCGAGCACGTAGTCGATCTCCACCTGGCCGCCGTGCTCGTTGAAGCGCTGGCGCAGGTCCCGGGTGGCCATGTGCATGGTGGCCGAGCCCACGGGGGTATCGTAGAGGAAGGCGTGCTTGACGCCCGGCTCGAAGACCATGCGGCTCGTCACCGTGCCGTCCCGGTCCACGACCACCTTCTCCGGCGTGACCACGACGCGGGTCTGGGTGCCCTCCATGCCGGTGACATCCGTCTCCAGATAGGTCAGGCACGCGGTGCCGCCGTCGTAGGTGTACAGGCCGTCGGTGGAGAAGTCGATGGCCTCCTCCTCGTTTTCGTCATAGCCGTAGAGGCTGCGGATATAGATCACAACATCTTTCATTCATTTACAGCTCCATAATGGGCGCCTGTTCGGCGTGAACAGGGCCGATTTTCAAATAGGGTTCGGCGAAGTCTTCAAAGGCGCGCGTATCGCCGCTGACAAAAAAGCGCCGGTCAAAACGCTCCCCGCCGATGAGATCGTTTTGCACGAGGTGATCCCGCAGCGCCTGCGCCCCGCAGTCGGCGGCGGACATGAGCTTCACGTCCCGGCCGAGGCAGTCCCGGATGGATTCCTCGATAAAGCCGTAGTGGGTGCAGCCGAGCAGAACGGCGTCGAACTTACGGCCCCGGATGGGCTCGAGGGTGCGGGCGACGCACTTCTGCACCAGGGGATCAGAGCGCTTCGTGTGGCCCGACTCGATGAGCGGGGCAAGCTCCGGGCAGGGAACGCCGACGATCTCCCGCTTCATGCCGCATTTTTTCCACAGGGCATCGGTAAATTCGCCGCTTGCGATGCTCGCGGCGGTGGCGATCACGGCGAGGGGACCGTCGCCCGGGACGGCGGCCATCGCGTCGAGCGCCGGGGTCAGCACCCCGAAGGCGGGGATGGGGTAGTTCTCCAGCTCCTCCCTGGCTGCACTCGAGATGGTGCCGCAGGCCGCGAGGATGGCCTTGACGCCGAAGGAGGCAAGGTAATCCATGTCCTGCACGGCGATGCGGCGCAGCTCAGAAAGCGGCCTTGGGCCGTAGGGCATGCGGCCGGAATCCGAAAAGTAGATGAAATCCTCACCCGGCAGCAGGCGCATCAGAGCGCGCAGACCGGTCAGGCCTCCCACGCCGGAATCGTACACACCGATGGGCCGTAAATCCATGAACCGTCGCCTCCCCGAAAAAATTTACAATCTAATATAAACCAAAGTGCCGCATATGGCAAGGAAAATTTGTATTGTTTACCTGTGGAATTGGACATACTCTTCTGCTATAATACTTTGAGCGAAAAAAGCAGCGGAAGCGAGGGATCGTATGAACATCGAATTGAGCGACAAGGAATTTCGGCGCCTGCTGGACATGGTGTATATCGGCAACTGGATTTTGAACTCCGCCCGCGGCGAGGATCGCTTTGAGGATTACGACCTCCTGCAGGAGAAGCTCTTCGCCATGGCGCCCGAGCGCGGGATGCGCTCGCTGGTGCAGCGCTGGCACGGGCATGTGTTCCCGTCCCAGGCGTACGAGGACGGCGGCATCCACGAGGCCATCGCCGACTATGAGGACGCGGTGTTCTTCAACATCCTGGCCGAGGAGCTGGCACGGCGCGATCTGGGTCTGGAGGACTGCGAGCCCGAGGACTATACGGAGCTGTCCAACCGGATGGAGGACTACCTGGACGAGTTTGACAAAAACGGCCTGGGGTCCATCAATATCGACATCGACAACTGAATTTACAATTAAGGAGGGCAATCTCCGTTCCGCGCCTTTTACAAGAGCAAAGCCCCTGCGCTTTGCTCTTGAGAGGAGGAGCAGCGGAGTGAGCGAGCTTTCGTCATGCCTGACGGAAGCGAGGGATACGGAGCTTGCGACGACGACATGAATAACGATTTGACACGTGAGGACATCAAAAAGATGCAGGAGGAGCTGGACTACCGCCGGCTCGAGCTCATGCCCGGCCTCATTGAGGAGGTCAAGCGCACCCGCGCCTTCGGGGACCTGAGCGAAAACTTTGAATACAAGGCGGCCAAGCAGGCCCAGAACAAAAACCGCAGCCGCATCCGCTATCTGGAGGGCATGATCAAAACCGCCCACGTCATCGACGACCGCTCGGCCGACGACGAGGTGGGCTTATTCGACAAGGTGGAGATCTACATCTCCGAGGACGACGAGACCGAAGTGATCCAGGTGGTCTCCACCGTGCGCACCGATCCGCGCAAGGGTCTCATCAGCATGGACTCCCCCTTCGGCAAATCCGTGCTCGGCAAAAAAGTCGGCGACGTGATCACCGTCCACGTAAACGATTCCTACAGCTACGACGCCGAGATCAAGTCCATCACCAAGGGAAAAGACGACGGCTCCGTGCCGCTGCTGGGATATTAAAAAAGATGTACGGCATAAACGCCGTACATCTTTTTTATCAGGTTTAATCAGACAACGCCCTGGGCCATCATGGCCTCGGCTACCTTGAGGAAGCCCGCGACGTTCGCGCCGAGCATCAGGTCGCCCGGCTTGCCGCACTCGACGGATGCGTCGTAGCAGGCCTTGTAGATGCTCTGCATGATGCCGTGCAGCTTCTCGTCGACCTCGTCGAAGCTCCAGGACATGCGGATGGAGTTCTGGCTCATCTCGAGACCGGAGGTGGCGACGCCGCCCGCGTTGGAGGCCTTACCGGGGCTGTAGAGAAGGCCCGCGCCCTGGACCAGGGCAATGGCCTCGGGGGTCAGGGGCATGTTCGCGCCCTCGAAGACGGCCATGCAGCCGTTGGCGATCAGGGCCCTGGCGCCCTCGGCGTCCATCTCGTTCTGGCTTGCGCAGGGGTGCGCGATGTCGCACTTGACGCTCCAGATGTTCTTGCAGCCCTCGACGTACTGCGCGCCGGGAACCTCGTCGGCGTAGACGGAGATGCGGGCGCGTCTGCGCTGCTTGATGTCGAAGAGCTTGGGCAGGTCGATGCCGTTGGGATCGTAGACATAGCCCTTGGAGTCGGACATGGCGACGACCTTGCCGCCGAGCTGGGTGGCCTTCTCGGCGCAGTACTGGGCCACGTTGCCGGAGCCGGAGACGACGACGGTCTTGCCTTCGTAGCTGTCATTGCGCAGGTACTTGAGCGCTTCCGCAGAGAAATAGCACAGGCCGTAGCCGGTGGCCTGGGTGCGGGCGAGGGAGCCGCCGAAGCTCAGGCCCTTGCCGGTGATGACGCCGCCGTCGAAGCGGTCGACGATGCGCTTGTACTGGCCGAAGAGGAAGCCGACCTCACGCGCGCCCACGCCGATGTCGCCGGCGGGCACGTCGGTGAACTGGCCGATGTGGCGATAGAGCTCGGTCATGAAGCTCTGGCAGAAGCGCATGACCTCGGCGTCGGACTTGCCTTTGGGGTCAAAGTCGCTGCCGCCCTTGCCGCCGCCCATGGGGAGGGTGGTCAGGGAGTTTTTGAGCACCTGCTCGAAGCCCAGGAACTTCATGATGGAGAGGTTCACGCTCGGGTGGAAGCGCAGACCGCCCTTGTAGGGGCCGATGGCGGAGTTATACTGCACGCGGAAGCCGCGGTTGACTCTCGTCTTGCCCTGATCGTCCACCCAGGGGACGCGGAACTCGAGCACGCGCTCGGGCTCGACAAAGCGCTCGAGAAGACCGGCGGCCTCCCACTCGGGGTGCTTGTCGACAACGAGCTCCAGGGATTCAAAGACCTCGCGCACGGCCTGCAGGAACTCGGGCTCGCCTGCGTCGCGGCGCTCAACGTCGGCGTATACGCGGTTGAGATATTCGGATTTGAACATAGAATAAATTCCTCCTATACCTTGGATGTTGAAATTATACTGCAATCCCTTATAAACATACAAGAAAAAACGTGTTTGCGCGTGTAAAAATTCAGGCGGGGTCAGGGTGCCGTTCTTGTGAAAATTTACGGGAAAGGCGGCACCGCAGGCTTTGCGGTGCCGCCCATTTGTTTTATCAGATCAGGGTCTCGTAGTATTCATGCTGCCCGGCCTCGGCCTTGCGGCGGCGCTTGTTTTCGTACATGCGCTCGTCCGCCTTGCGGAAGAGCTCCCCGTAGTAGGTCTCCTCGTCCTTGCGCAGGCTGTAGCCGACGGAGAAGTGCAGGCGCACCGCCGTGCCGCCGCTCATGGCGACGGTTTCCCGGTCCTGGTACTGCCTGATGGCGTGGATGTCGCGCAGGAGGGTGTCGTCGTCCGGGTAGTCATAGAGGAACATCACAAACTCGTCCCCGCCGTTTCTCGACAGCAGATACTTCCCCTCCAGCGTCTGGCCATAGTGGCTGAGGGCGTCCACCACGCCGCGGATGTAGAGGTCGCCGTTGAAGTGGCCGCAGCTGTCGTTGATGGACTTGAGACCGTCGGCGTCCACCATGACGATGGCGCTGTGGCGCACCTTGTCCGGGTCCCGGAAGAGCTCGGCAAGGGCGCTGTCCAGGCCCCGGCGGTTGAGGATGCCGGTCAGCGGGTCCAGGTCGCGCTGCTTCTCGATCTCCTGGCGGCGGCGCACCTCCTCTGTCTCGTCGACGACGATGCCGGTGGTCTCGCTGCCTTCGCTGATCTCCTCAAGGCGGATATAGCGCGTGCTGTCGCCCGTGCGCAGGCTGTAGATCCCCTCTTCCCCCTCCACGGGGTTTGAGCGCAGGGAATCGACGATGGCGCGGAAGGCCTCACGCCCCAGGCCGTACTGCGCGTTCTGCGGGGTGGCGAAGGCCAGGATCTGCGGCACATGCTCGGTATAGCGCACGCGGTCCATGTTCTCGCTGTACTCGTACACGCCGATGTTCAGATCCGTCTGGTTGAGGATGAAGGAGATCTTCCGCGTGCTGGAAAGCAGGCTCTTGACCATGGCGTTAATGTGGTCGCTCAGCTCCGAAAATTCCAGATTGCTGCGGATATCCACGCTGGTCTCCAGGTCGCCCCGGGTGATCTGCTTGAGCGCCTCGTTCACGCGCCGAACGCCCTGGATGACGTATTTATCCATATAGTATGTCACGCTCAGCACCATCAGGCAGGTAACCAGCAGCAGGCCCGCCGCCATCATGCCGGTGTTGCGGAGGATGCTTCTCCGGGCAGCGCTTTCGGATGCCACGTAGCCCACAAGGGCGCCGTCGAGCACTGAAAAGCTGCAGAAGCTGTCCTCGCCGTTCACGACGGCGTGAAAGCCGTTTTCGTTTGTGAGGGCGGTGTCCGGGTCGATGCCCAGCTCCGCGAGGGTCTTGCCGACGGCGTCCTTGTCAGTCGCGCCGCGGACCAGGCCGCTTTCCCTGTCGCAGGCGTAGAGCTGCACCCCGGCATTGGCCCGCAGGAGCGAGAAGATGTAGGAAAGCTCGTTCTTCTGCGTCACCTTGAGCACGTTTGCCGGGTACATGCCCACCTGCACGATAAACCTGCCGCTCTTGCTCCAGAGGGCGGAATACTGCATGGGCATGCTGACTGCGGTGTTGGGGGTGATATCCTGCACCAGGCGCAGGGACTTGTCCCTGAGCAGCGGCCTAAAAAAGCCGATCTGCTCCCCGTCGTTGAAGCTGTAGCCGTAGTATTCCGGCACGGTGCCTGCCACGATCACGCCGTCCCGATTGAAGAGATGGATCTCGTCCACCTCCACCATCGCGGCGATGCGGGAGAGCTCGTCGATGTCCCACATGGCTTCCGGTTCGTTGCCGAGGATCTCGGCGATGGTCTCGGCCCGGTGGAGGGTGGATTCGCTGTACTCCCCGCGCAGGGATTCCAGCTCCTGCCGGTTCTCCTTCAGGATCTGCTCGATCTGGAAAAACAGCGCTTTTGCGTCGCGCAGGACGGTCTCATGCTCGCTGCGGATTTGGAAAAAGACAAACAGCCCAAGCAGCACCGCCATCACAATGACGGCGACCTTGGTCAGGTAGCTTGTGATCTGCTGGCGCAGATTCGGCATGTTGTCTCCCTCCTTTGCGGATTATTCGTCAGTTTATAGTATAATGGAAATATACCGTATCGGTCAAGATGCAGATTGAATAATTTTCATAATCTTTGCATCTTATTCATTGTTGAAGCACGGGCGGAGCCACTCCTTCACTCCACTTTTCACTTTCCGTTTTTTGTCTTACTCCAGCTCGAACGCGCCGGTGTAGAGCTGGTAGTAGGTGCCCTTCTCGGCGATGAGCTTGTCGTGGCTGCCGCGCTCGATGATGCGGCCGTGGTCGAGGACCATGATGACGTCGGAATTCATGACGGTGGAGAGGCGGTGGGCGATGACAAAGACCGTGCGGCCCTTCATGAGCTGGTCCATGCCGCGCTGGACGATGGCCTCGGTGCGGGTGTCGATGGAGGAGGTGGCCTCGTCCATGATCATGACCGGGGGATCGGCCACCGCCGCGCGGGCAATGGCGATGAGCTGCCGCTGGCCCTGGGAGAGGTTGGCCCCGTTATTCTGGAGCATGGTGCCGTAGCCCTCGGGCAGGCGGCGGATGAAGTCATCCGCGCCGGCGAGTCGGGCGGCCTCCCTGCACTCGTCGTCCGTGGCGTCGAGTCTGCCGTAGCGGATGTTATCCAGCACGGTGCCGGTGAAGAGGTTCGTCTCCTGGAGCACCAGGCCCAGCGAGCGGCGCAGGTCCGCCTTCTTGATCTTGTTGATGTTGATGCCGTCGTAGCGGATCTTGCCGTCGGCGATGTCATAGAAGCGGTTGATGAGGTTGGTGATGGTGGTCTTGCCCGCGCCGGTGGCACCCACGAAGGCCACCTTCTGGCCGGGCTCTGCGTAAACGGACACGTCATGCAGCACGTCCTTGCCGGGCACGTAGGCAAAGTCCACGTTCACAAGGCGCACGTCGCCTTTGAGCGGCGTATAGGTCAGCGTGCCGTCCCCGTGGGGATGGCGCCAGGCCCACTTGCCGGTGCGCTCGGTGGTTTCGGTGAGGGTGCCGTCGGGGTTTTCGTTGACGTTTACGAGCGTCACGTAGCCCTCGTCGGTCTCGGGCGGCTCATCCATGAGGCTGAAGATACGCCCCGCGCCGGCGGAGGCCATGACGATGTTGTTGATCTGCTGGGCAAGCGTATTCACATTGCCGGTAAACTGCCTTGCCATGCCGAGGAAGGGCACCAGCACGCTGATGGCGAAGGGCTTGCCGGAGAAGGAGACGTTGGTCACGCCGGTGAGCAGGAATACGCCGCCCGCCAAGGCCATGGCAACATAGAGGATATTGCCGATGTTGTTCATGATGGGGCCGAGGATGTTGGCGTAGGTATTGGCCCGGCGGCTGTTCTCGCGCAGCTCGTCGTTGAACTTTTTGAACTGCTCGATGCTCTTTTGCTCATGGCAGAAGACCTTGACCACCTTCTGGCCGTTCATCATCTCCTGGATGACGCCCTCGGTGTCGGCAAGGGATTTCTGCTGCTTGACAAAGTA
This sequence comes from Oscillospiraceae bacterium, assembly GCA_902795045.1. Lineage (GTDB taxonomy): Bacteria > Bacillota > Clostridia > Oscillospirales > Oscillospiraceae > Limivicinus. The sequence goes on from CADBJU010000024.1 coordinate 50,946, forward strand.
TCTTGCCGAGCCGCCGCCCACGACCTTGGTGACAAAGAACATGGCCACGACGCCGACCACCAGCACGAGGGTCATCCACACGCTGAAATACAGCATGATGGCAAAGACCACCAGCACGATGGTGCCGGACTGAATGAAGGTGGGCAGGGACTGGCTGATGAGCATGCGCAGGGTATCGATGTCGTTGGTGTAGTAGCTCATGATATCGCCGTGCTGATGGGTGTCGAAGTAGGCGATGGGCAGGTCCTGCATGCGGTCGAAGGTCTCCTGCCGCAGCTTGTTGAGGTAGCCCTGGGTCATGATGGCCATGAGCTGGGTGTAGGCTGTGGAGCTTACAAGCGCCAGCACATAGAGGATCGCCAGCACGACCATGTAGCGGTAGACCTCGGGCCGGGCAGAGGCCCAGTCGCCGGTTTTGTACCATTTTTCGATGACGGCGAGGACGTTCTGGGTAAAGAGCGAGGGGATGGCCGAGACGACGGAGGAGAACAGGATGCACAGCATCGTCAGCGGGGCAAGGCGGGGATAATAGGCAAACAGGCGCTTGACGGCACGGCCGAGGGCGGAGAAGTCCGCCTGAGGCTTGCCGCCCTGGGGGCGGTGTCCGTTGGGCATCTTAGGCATGGTCCTCACCTCCGTTCGTCTGCTGCTCGTAGATCTCGCGGTAGATCTCGCTGCGCTTCAAAAGCTCGTCGTGCGTGCCGCGGTCGACGATCTTGCCGTTATCCATGATGAGGATCATGTCCGCGTCCATGACGGAGGCGACGCGCTGGGCGATGATGATCTTCGTGGTCTCGGGGATGTAGGTCTTGAAGCCCGCGCGGATGAGCGCGTCGGTCTTTGTGTCGACGGCGCTGGTGGAGTCGTCGAGGATGAGGATCTTCGGCTTCTTGAGAAGGGCGCGGGCGATGCACAGTCTCTGCTTCTGGCCGCCGGAGACATTGGTGCCGCCCTGCTCGATATGTGTCTCATACCCCTCGGGGAAGGTTTTAATAAAATCATCTGCCTGCGCCAGTTTGCAGGCCTCAATAAGCTCCTCGTCCGTGGCGTTTTCGTTGCCCCAGCGCAGGTTCTCGGCGATGGTGCCGGAGAAGAGCAGGTTTTTCTGCAGCACCATGGATACGGCGTTTCTCAGCGCGTCGGTGTCGTACTCGCGCACGTCCACGCCGCCGACCTTCACGCTGCCCTCGGTCACGTCGTAGAGCCGCGCAATGAGCTGGACGAGGGTCGACTTGCTCGAGCCCGTGCCGCCCAGGATGCCGACGGTGGCGCCGGAGGGGATGTGCAGGTCGATGTCCGACAGGGCGTACTGCTCGGCGTCGGCGGAGTACTTGAAGGACACGTCCTGAAAATCGACGCTGCCGTCCTTCACGGTTTCGACGGCGTTGGCGGGGCTGACAAGGGTCGGCTCCTCGGTCAGCACCTCGCTGATGCGCTTGGCGGACTCGGCGGAGATGGTGACCATGACATAGATGAAGGAGAGCATCATCAGGCTCATGAGCACCTGCACGCCGTAGGTCAGCATGGCGGAGATCTGGCCCACGTCGATGACGGTGCCGCGGCTCGAGATCACAAGGCGCGAGCCCACGGTGAAGATGAAGACCATGTTGAAGTACATGCAGAGCTGCATGATGGGGGAGTTCATGGCGACGATGCGCTCGGCCTTGGTAAAGTCCTTGCAGATGCTGTCGGCTGCCGCGCCGAATTTTTTCTTCTCATAGTCCTCGCGGGCAAAGCCTTTGACCACGCGCATGGCGCGCACGTTTTCCTCGATGGACTCGTTGAGCTTGTCGTACTTGCGGAAGACCGAACGGAAGGCGGGCATGGCGTGTTTGGCGATGAGCAGCAGACCACCCACCAGAACCGGCACCACCACCACGAAGGTGAGGGCCAGCTTGCCGCCCATGATGAAGGCCATGATGATGGCAAACAGGAACATCAGCGGCGCGCGCACGGCGGTGCGGATGATCATCATGAAGGCCATCTGCACGTTCGTCACGTCGGTGGTCATGCGCGTGACCAGGGAGGCCGAGGAAAAGCGGTCGATGTTTTCAAAGGCGAAGCTCTGCACGCGCACGAACATGTCCTCGCGGAGGTTGCGGGCAAAGCCGGTGGAGGCGTCGGAGCAGGTGCGCGCCGCCATCGCCCCGCACAGGAGCGACAGTACCGCCATCAGCGCAAGCTTCCCGCCCAGGGCCGTGACATTCGAAAGCGGCGCGCCGGCCTTGATCATGTTGACCATGTCGGCGGTGTAGAAGGGGATGAGGACCTCAAAGAAGACCTCCCCCATAATGATTATCAGGGTGAGCAGCGCGGGCTTTTTATACTCCCGCAGACTCGCGGCAAGGGTTTTGATCATGCCGCCCATCACATCCTTTCTCCAGACAGCGTTACTGTATATTGTAGCTGTTTGCGCAGGGGAAAGTCAAGCGGATGGTTGTGAACTTTTTCTTGCGTTCTGGTTGTGAAACTTTTTCTTGCGTTCCCGTCGAAAATCTGCTACTCTCCCGGTGAAGGGAGGGGAGCGTATGGATGATGCGCAGCTTGCCGAGCTTATGCGGCGGGACTCGCCGGACGAGCTCTGGGATATCTATGACGAAGCCGGGAATAAAACCGGGCGCGTGCAGCGCCGGGGCGATCCGCTGACGGGCGGGGACTGCCACCTGTGCGTGCATGTCTGGATCATGCGCCCGGACGGGAGGTATCTCTTGACCCGGCGCGCGCCGGAGAAAAGCTGCGCCGGGCTCTGGGAGTGTACCGGCGGCAGCGCCCTCGCGGGAGAAAGCAGTCTCGACGCTGCCCTGCGCGAGGCGCGGGAGGAGACGGGGCTTTGCCTCGACCCTGAAGGGGCCGAATATTTGTTCCGCTTCTCAGGCCCGCACTATCACTGCGATGTGTGGCGCTTTGTCCTGGATTTCAAAGAGAGCGATATCGTTTTGCAGCCCGGCGAGACCTGCGACTTTCAGCTGGCAGCGCCGGAGGATATACGGCGGCTTGTTGCCGCGGGGCAGTTTCTGGACTTTGAGGATGTGGAACACATCCTGGGGCTTTCCGAATAGAATAGAGCGGCGGCGGGTTTGCCCGCCGCCTTTTGATTTGATTGATTTGGAGGCATGCACATGTTGATTGTGCAAAAATACGGCGGCAGCTCGCTCAAAGACCCGGAGCGGCTGCGCCATGTGGCACGGCTCTGCCGGGAGCGGGCTGAGAGCGCCGAGCTTGTGGTGGTGGTCTCGGCCATGGGCGGCGAGACCGACGCGCTCACCGGGCGGGCGCATGAGATGAACGCCGCCCCCTCCGCGCGGGAGCTGGACGCCCTCGTCACCACCGGGGAGCAGAAGTCGGCGGCGCTGCTTGTCATGACGATGGAGGAAATGGGGCTTCCCGCCGTGTCGCTCACCGGCTGGCAGGCGGGCATCCTGACCGACGAAAAATACGGCGACGGGGACATCCGCCTCATCTCGCCGGGCCGCATCCGCCGCGAGCTCAGCCGGGGCCGCGTGCCGGTGGTGACGGGCTTTCAGGGCGTGTGCGCGGCGGGGGACGTGACAAGTCTGGGCCGCGGCGGTTCCGACACCACGGCGGTCGCCCTCGCCGCCGCGCTGGAGGCTGATGAGTGCGAGATCTACACCGACGTCGACGGCATCTACACCGCCGACCCCCGCCTGCTGCCCCAGGCGAAGCTCCTGAGCGTGATCGACACCCGGGATATGCTGGCGCTTGCCAGGGCGGGCGCGAAGGTTTTACATGCCAAATCCGTGGAGCTGGCCCTGGCCGGGAATGTGGCCCTGCGGCTTCTGTCCTCCTTCCACGTCTGTGACGGAAGCGAGGTGCGCCTGATGCCGGACGCTGCCCGCCCCCGCTTTGCGGGGCTCACCGGGAAGCGCGAAAGCGGGCGCGTCACCCTCGCAGGCAAGGGCGCGGACGCCTCAGCCCTCTCCGAGGCGGTGCTGCTGCTCTCCGCCGCGGGCATCCGCGTCAAGGACAGCCGCTTTGCGGAAAACGCGCTTTCGATGTATGTCGACCCCGACGATCAGCCCGCCGCCATGGCGCTCATCCACGACGGGATGGTGCTGTCCCAGTTTGGGTGAAGCTTTGCCTCCTCCAGCCGCTTGCGGCGTCTGGGGGAGGGGGACCGCTTCAGCGGTGGAAGGGGTTTTGTACGTTGACCGGCAACTCCCTCAGTCACCAGTGTGCGCACTGGTGACAGCTCCCTCAAGGACGCCGCATGCGCGGCTGGGGGAGGCGAGGTTACGTCACGAGCGCACCATAGGTCAGGATCGGCAGGTTCTCTTTATACAGCGTGTCAAAGTCCGAGATCGGCAGCGGGTTTGTGCCGCGGCCCGCCTCGATGGTGAAGCCGGGGCGGTCCAGGGCCTGGATGAACCAGTCCTTGTAGCCCGCGTTGGACGATTCCGCCGCGGGGTCTGCCAGCGTATAGCCCGAGAGCTTTGCGAACAGCTCCCCGATCTTCCGCGCCCCCTCCGGCTCACACTCGCCGTAGCGCCAGTAGATCTCCCCGCCCTGGGTGTGGTAACTCAGCGTCAGGCGCGGAGAGAGGGCGAGGGTGTAGTCGTACATGGCGCGGCTCTCCGGCGCGGAGAGGGGCATGGGGCCGACGTAATCCATCGGGGCAGGGCCGCGTACCCCCTGGGCGTACTTGATTCTCTTTGCTTCCTCCCAACCCGCCGGGTACTGGAGGTTCAGGTCCGTGCCGCGGATGTTGGCCTTCCAGCCCCGGGGGAAAGGGATGTCGGGCCAGTCGTCGGCGATATAGGTCGCGGCGCGGTAGAACTCCCCCTGTTGGTTTTCCCCGGTGACAAGGTCGATGCCGTCCGGGTTCACCGCCGGGATGAGGGTCACGGAGGCGTAGTCCAGCAGCTTTGCCGCGCTGTAGTCGAAGATATTTTCCCCCGACGCGCTTGCCGCCGCGAGGTCCTCGGCAAATTTCAGCAGCAGCGGCGTTGTGATCCATTCGTTTGCGTGGTGGCTTGCGTTATACAGCACCCGGTTTTCGCCCGTGCCCAGCTTCAGATACCACAGCGGCTTTCCCATGACGCTCCGGCCGATGTCCCCGGTCTCGACAAAGGGATAGCGCATCTGAAGCCCCCGCACGCAGAAGCTTATGAGCGCCGCGCTGCAGTCGATGTCCGTCGGCACCACCGGGAAGGGCAGCGGGACGGTAATGGTCTGGCCGATCTGCAGGTTCTCCGGCTGCGCCTCGGGATTGGCAAGGGCGATGGCTTCCGCGGTGGTGCCGTAGCGCTCGGCCAGGGTATAGAATGTGTCGCCTTTTCGGATGCGGTAGGGAAGGCTCCCGGTGTACCAGGGCAGGAGCTGCCGGTGGGTGTCCCGGCCCGCGATGCCGTCGACCTGGAGATTCTGTGCCGCCTGAAAGGTCCTGACGGCCCGCTCGGTCAAAGGGCCGAAGATCCCGTCGGTCTGCAGTTCGCCGTACCCGGCCCGGTTCAACGCCAGCTGCAGAAGCTGCACCCCTGGCCCGACGCTCCCCCTGCGCAGGATTCGCATAAGCATCCCCTCCTTTTCCGTGCAGTATATGACGGGAAGGGAGGATTTATGATTTTAAAGTTACTATTCAGTCTTGGCCTTATTCAATGGCGAAAACTTCCGTTCTGTGTCATTGCGAACCAGTGACCGATGTCACTGGTGTGGCAATCCGTTGAACGCCTTGCCGCATTGCCATTCCCGGGCCTGCTGCGCGACGGCCCGCCAATGGCGCGGCTGCGGAGATTCCGTGC
>CADBJU010000025.1 GCA_902795045.1 Oscillospiraceae bacterium
CCTACGATATTCCCATTTCTGGCGGTTTGTATTCCCGCCTGCGGCGGTCTAATTTCCCCTGACGGGCGGTCTATGTTCCTATTTGGAACGTCGTAAACAAGAATGTTGAGGACGCTGTACAGCAGTATAAAGATGATAGAGATCCGCATGATCTCCTGTTTGCGTTCCGACGCTGTATCGTTCACTTTGCTGTAGATGATGCCCGTATTAAGTTCTGTACAAAGCTGGCCGGAAAAGACAGTTGGTTTTTACCCTTTGACAAAGGCTATAAGGATGGCGCGGGCAATCCTCCAAATCCGGACGGCTTGATGACGGATTACCTTTGGAAAGACATACTGACAAAGCGGAAGCTGACCCGTATCATTGAGAACTACGCCCAGGTCATTGAAGAGATTGATACAGAGACGAAAAAGAAAACTGTAAAGCAGATATTTCCGCGCTACCATCAGCTTGATGTGGTGGAGACACTCTTGGCAGATGTTCAGGCAAACGGTGTAGGTAAGCGATACCTTATACAGCACAGCGCAGGCAGCGGAAAGTCAAATTCCATCGCATGGCTGGCTCACCAGCTTATCGGCCTGACGAAAGACGGACACCCGATGATTGATTCCGTCATTGTGGTCACCGACCGCCGCATTCTGGACAAACAGATTCGGGACACCATCAAGCAATTCACGCAAGTGAGCAAAACTGTGCAATGGGCTGAACACTCCGGCGAATTGTCCGATGCGATCACCGACGGTAAGCGTATCATTATTACCACCATCGAAAAGTTTCCCCATGCTTTGCCAAAAATCGGAGCAGAACACAAGAACAATCGTTTTGCTATCATCATTGATGAGGCTCATTCCGGACAGAGCGGCAGAAATTCTGCTCAAATGAATTTGGCACTTTCTGGTCTTGCATCTGATAACAAGATGGACAATGAGGACAGGATCAACGCCATGATGGAGGGACGCAGACTGCTGACCAATGCCAGCTATTTCGCGTTTACTGCCACGCCGAAAAATAAGACACTGGAAACCTTTGGTGAAATCGTATGTGACAGCTCCGGTAATCCGGTTCTGGATGGCGAAGGTATGACCAAAAGGAAGCCTTTCCATGTATATACGATGAAGCAAGCTATCCAGGAGGGCTTTATTTTGGATGTGCTCCAGAACTATACGCCTATCGACAGCTTCTATAGGCTGATGAAGACTGTCGAGGACGACCCGATGTTTGACAAGAAACGGGCTCAGAAGAAGCTTCGCTCCTTCGTCGAGGGGAAAGAAATAACCATTGCGCGAAAAGCCGCCATGATGGTAGAACACTTCCATGAACAGGTTATTGCCAAAGGCAAAATCGGCGGACAAGCCCGCGCAATGGTGGTGACTTTCAACATCCCGCGCTGCATTGAATACTATTACGCTATCAACAAGTGCCTTGCCGACAGGCACAGCCCGTATAAGGCGATCATCGCTTTTTCTGAAGAACACAAGTACCAAGGAAATGAGCCTGCTTTAACCTCCGCAGCAATGAATGGGTTTCCTGATTCCAAGATCCCGTCAAAATTCAAAAAGGATCCTTACCGTATTTTGATCGTTGCGGATATGTTCCAGACCGGTTTTGACGAGCCATTGCTTCATACGATGTATGTAGACAAGGAGCTTTCTGATATCAAGGCGGTGCAAACACTCTCTCGGCTTAATCGCTGTCACCCAAAAAAGTATGATACCTTTGTGCTGGACTTTGCCAATAAACCGGAAGATATAGAAAAAGCATTCTCTCGCTACTATCGGACAACCATCCTGTCCGGCGAAACTGACCCGAACAAGCTCTATGATCTGATAGCCACAATGGAAGAGTATCAGGTCTATTCGCAGGAGCAGGCAGACAAGCTCGTTAATCTTTATCTGGACGGCGCACCGCGGGACAAACTCGATCCGATTCTCGATGTTTGTGCTGCCATATACAAGCAGTTGGAGACAGAAGATCAGATTAAGTTCAAGAGTGCAGCAAAGGCATTCTGCCGTACCTACGGTTTTCTCGGCGCTATTCTGCCATACGGAAATGCAGAATGGGAGAAGCTGTCCATTTTCCTCAATCTGTTGATACCGAAGCTTCCTTCGCCCCGCGACGACGATCTTTCACAGGGCATTCTGGAAACGATTGATCTGGAAAGCTATCGAAACGAAGCACGCGAAACCGTAGCAATCAAACTTGAAGATGCGGATGCCGAGGTCGGCCCTGTTCCGACAGGAAAAGTCGGACACATAATTGAGCCGGAAATGGATCTGCTATCTGCAATATTGGCTGATTTCAATAACATGTTTGGAAACATCAATTGGAATGACGCTGATAATGTCCGCAGGCAAATTCTTGAAATACCTGCAATGGTCTCGAAGGATGAGAAGTACAGAAATGCCATGCGTAATTCAGATGAACAAAGTGCGCGCATGGAAAGTGAGAGAGCGTTGCAACAGGTTATTTTTGCAATTATGGCTGACAATATGGAGTTATTCAAACAGTTTCAGGATAATCCATCTTTCAAAAAGTGGCTCTCAGATTTGGTATTTAATCTGACTTATAATAAGGACGGGAAGCCATACGAGCCGCCACAGCCTGAAACAAAGAAATAAAACGGCCATCAATTGCAATTTAGATCTTAGTTTTTGTATAGTAAAACAGTGCTATTAAGAAGCTGACAGATTGATTGATAACATGTAGGCGGCATTACAAAAGGGAAAGCATTACTATGGTGCTTTCCCTTAACACATATATAGAAATACGTTTCATGGTGAAACGTATTTTAGAATAATACCGGGGCTGTGATTAACTGCATTTCCCGGCCGATATGCTGTGCATAGCGGTGAGCTGTCGCAAATGTCTTGTCCTGTATGCTTTCCCCGGCCTGTACACCTATGATAATCTCGCTATGGTCAATAGCCTCCAGCATCATGTCCAATTCACAGGTCTGTGTCTTGTGTAACGACACAGGCGATGAGGTGCTACACTTCTCCAGAATTGAAAAGTATCTGTCCCGCAGGTTAGGCGGCCATTTTGCAGCCTGATCTTCATAGGACTGAATGCAGTTCAGCTCAATTTGTTCGTTTTCCTCCATCATGGAAAGAAGAATCTCTGCGCAGTACATGCCGATTCCGGAATCCAGAGGTAAATAGAAGCGCGTTATACCATTTGTCTGCATCAGCGAGAGCCTGCTCAGTAATAGCAGCTTCAAAGCACAGCAACGCTCGTCCTCTTCATCATATCCCCAGATAAAACACATTGGCGATTCTGCTATAATTGCACAGCTCTTCTTGTTCATTTCTTTCACACTTTCAATTTTGAATTGGGTACTGTTTCAATTATAACAAATTAATTCATGTATTTCAATGATATACCAAATTATTTCAGGTATAATGCCCTTTACAATATTGTAAAATGACTTCACTATTAGATTAAGAAGATGGTGATAGTCAATGGAAAGGGAAGAATTCACCGCCCGTCTGGTAAAGCTCCGCATGAATAAGGGCGTTTCTGCCAGAGATATGAGCCTGTCATTGGGGCAGAGCGAGAACTATATCAATGAGATTGAGAATGGCAAAGCGTATCCGTCCATGCAGGCGTTCTTCTATATCTGTGATTATTTCAATATCACACCGCAGGAATTCTTTGATACCGGCCGCCCAGATCCAAACGGGTCAAACTTTCTGATTCAACGGCTCAAAGGGCTTTCGCCTGAAAAACTCAGGATTATTTCGACAATGATAGATAGCTGGGATAAATGACGGGATAGACATGCGCTATCTCGTCATTTATTATATTGGAGGTAAGGGTAATGAAGATAGCGAGAACTTATTGTTCGATGCTTGAAAACTCTCCAAATTAGCCTTATACTAAACTTGTCATTTTTCATCACATGCACTGTCAGGTCAGCGTCCAGAAATGGGCGCTTTTTTGTCGCCCTATCACGCGAAAAAAGATGAAAACAATTTTATTATGGGAGGTTTTTGAGAATATTGCGAATATCCGCCTTTTGGGGCCATCACCGGACTGTTATAGAGTAGAAAGTACAAAAAGAGAGGTACAGAAATGAGCAACCGGTATGAACGCTTTAACGAAATCACCTTTAACGCCTACTGCATGACCGCCATTAACAACGCCGTGAAGCGCGGGCTTCGGAAAAAGAGGCTCCGGGCGCAGCATGAAATCCCCTTGACCGTTTTAGATGAAAACTTTAATAACGCTCTTGATCTGCCAGACAACAACTTGCCTGCACTGGATATGGCAGCGGAGGTTTTTGAAATAAACGGTTTAGCAATCCCTGTCATGGACGAAGATCTTGCGAAAGCCTTGCGCTTAATTCCCCCGCAGCGGCGCAATGTCTTACTCCTCTCCTATATTATGGGCAAAAATGATGTGGAGATCGGGAAAGCCTTGAACCTCGCCAGAACGACAGTCCGTGACCGGAGGCACGACGGCATGGAGAAATTACAGGAATTGATGAGAGGCAAAGGATGAAGCTGATTCCATTTGCAGTAATCAAGGCAGCAAAAATGAATGATATTGAAGCTGCAGAAGCAATTAAAAAGCAGTATGAGGGCTTTATCGCAAGCCTCTGTCTGCAAAGCTATGAGGACGAGAACGGCAACATCCATACATATCCCGATGAGGATTTGCGATACTTCGCGGAAAATGCCTTATATGCCGCTATCTTTACTTTTCAGTTTGCTGATCCCCCGGATGATTTCGACCCCTGAGCTTTCCATCCGGCAGAAGCGCACCGCCGCTGGCAGCGTGTTTCTGCGGGCTGGGAAACCAGTCTCAATACGTTTCACCATGAAACGCATTTTCACAAGTGAATAGGGCAGGCAGATACGTTCTGCTTGCGGGAAGCCAGGCAGCGGGTGCGCCGGGATCGTCAGTCGGCAGGGAGGTGAACGGATCGACGACGGAGCGAACAACACCACCGCTGTATGCAGCCTATGGCATGGCAGCCGGCAATGATCCGCAAGCAGGTATAATGATACTTACGTTGATGGCACGTCACAGAGTCAAACGTCCCGCCATAAGCATGGAGGGAGGCACGAATAAACTTATCCTACGGAGCGGCCCGCCCCGCCGCCGTCTGTTTTCGCCTTTGAATAAATCGTGATACCCCTGATCCGCACTACATGTGAGTGCGGATTTTGTCATATCAAGTCAAAAATCCGTTTCGCGGTGAAACGGATTGGAAAAGAGGAAATCACAATGATTAAGTTTATGATCAGTATGTTTCTCGGAAGCACAATCAGCGTGTTCTATATGTGTTTGCTCCAGGCCGGACATGATGACCGTGATGATTAAATGCGTTTCACCGTGAAACGCATTTCTACAATCAAAATATAATCTGCGTACTGTTGCTCATAAGCTGATATGGGAGGCGATGATATGGATCAAGTGTGCAGTACGGAAAAAGCCCGGAGTATTCAGCTCAGCGGCGGCTTGACAGTGGTTCTCCACTATGCGCAGGACAGACCGAGCCTGCAAGACTTAATGATAAGAATAATGAGCAAATACTACATAAAAAGCGCGAAAATTTGACACGTTTTTCGTGTGTGGTATAATAATAGTATAGGGTTATACTATTTCTACCTTGTTTTCGGCGGAAAGGAAAATTATGACCTTTGTGCAGAACAACAAAAGAGAGATAGATGAAATTGAGAAGAAAGAATGGAGGGTTGGGGAATATAACCGTCTCAGCAAAGAGGACGGGGATAAGCCGGAAAGCGACAGTATACAGAACCAGCATGAGATCAACCAGAACCATCTCGAATATCTTCGGCGGCAGGGAGAAAACATCACGTCTGTAACGGTATACTCTGACGATGGATACGGCGGAGGCACCTTCAATCGGCCCCGCTATCAGGACATGATCCGGGACATAGAAGCGGGGATCATCAATTGCGTTATCTTCAAAGACAATTCCCGTCTTGGGCGAAACTACCCGGAGCTTGGCCGACTGATGGAGGACTACTTCCCGCAAAAGGGTATTCGCGTGATCTCAGTCCTGAACAATCTGGACAGTGTCCGAGACCCACGCGGCTATTGCAGCGCCATCGTTTCCTTTTCCAATATTGTAAACGATGACTATATCCGTCAGCTATCCATCAAGATCAAGTCTACCCTTGCCATGAAGCAGGGACGCGGAGAGTTTATCGGAAATTACGCTCCGTTTGGGTATCAGAAAGACCCTGAAAACCATCATAGGCTTGTCATAGACCCGGAAGAAGCTGATATTGTGCGTTTAATCTTTGAAATGTTCGTAGGAGGCATGTCTGTTTCAGGCATAGCCAAGAAAATGAACGAGCTCCACATCTTGACGCCCGGAGAGTATCAGGCCCAGAACGGAGCCAAAAGCTTTATCACATACGCAAAACACTATCGGAAAACAAAGACCTGGGCTGTGAACACCGTCAACACGATTCTGAGAAACGAAGTTTATATTGGAAACATGGTACAGGGCAAGCATAAAAGCATCTCATATCGCTCAAAAAAAACCATAGAGACGAAGCAGGAAGAGTGGACAGTCGTTGAGGGAACCCATGAGGCGATTATCTCGGATGAACTGTTTACGCTTGCGCATGAGCAATTCGCCCGGAATAAAAAGACAGCGCCCGTCAAAGGCCAGAACCATATGTTTGCCGGTTATATTTTCTGTGCCAACTGTGGGCATGCAATGACCCGTGTCAACAGCAACGGCTATTTGCGTTTTCGTTGTCCTACCCGCGTGAAGGCTCCCGATAAATGCCAATGTGTTTCCGTTAGCGAAAAAAGGATATACGCGATGATTCTGGAAACGCTGCAAAAACAGATACGCGAGCTGGTCGATGCAAAGGCCGTGATTGACCGCGTGAAAAGTCAGAAATGGGGAACAGGAACCAATGAATATGCTATTGCCATCCGGAAAGCAGAGCGTGAGAAGAAAAGGCTTACGGAAGCAAAGTTCAAGTTGTACGACGATTACGCAAGCGGACTGATTACACGCGAGGACTACGCACGATTCAGTGAGAAATACGATGCCGAGATTGCGGAGCAGGAAAGCAGTATTCAAAAGAACCAGGAGGGCATGTCCAATCTGGAGGAAAGCCGCAAGCAGGATGATGAATTTGTGAAATTCTTTGAAGCCTATGGCAACATTCAACAGCTCGACCGTGAAATCATAGCGCAGTTGCTCGACCATATTGTGTATCACGACCCTGAACATATGGAAATCTATTTTCGTTTCTCCGACGTACAGGAAAAATTTATGATCTTGCTGTCGCCGTGGCGGAACAGATCAGCCAAACAACGGTCTGAGTTCGCTTTTTTATCTCAATTCTAAAGAACTGTGTATTTTCATGAACCACTCATTAAACGATGAAAAACCATTGAAAAACGTCGAAAAACGGCAAAAATCAAAACATTATTGTAATTTTGAGCCAGAAAAAGTGTGTGTTATCAACCATCACTCATATGAGTGGGGCTACACCTACGGCGCGCCGCAGGCGGTGTCGCCGGTGGACCGCATCCGCCGCGTGCTGGATTACGCCGTCACGGCCATGCCCGCGGGCAAGATCCTCATGGGCTTTTCCAACTACGCCTACGACTGGACGCTGCCCTGGAAGCAGGGGACGGCGGCGCGGGTGCTGTCGAATGCGGGCGCCCAGGAGCTGGCCGCCTCCCGCTGGGCCGAGATCCGGTACGACAGTACCGCCGAGGCACCGTACTTCCACTACACCGACGCCTCAAACCGCCGCCATGTGGTGTGGTTCGAGGACGCGAGAAGCATCCGCGCGCGGCTGAGGCTTGTGGGGGAGTACGGCCTCGGCGGCATCAGCCTCTGGACCGCCGACCGCCTCTGGCGCCCCATCTACGCCCTGCTCGAAAGCATGTACAGCGTGGAAAAGATCATTTAAGTCTTGCACACAGCGGGAAATGATACTATAATACCCTTTACGAGAAAGAAAAAAGGAGCGTACTGCCATGCCCACCACCTGGACCCGGACTCCGGAAGAGTTTCACAAAATCTATACCGCCAATACCGACGCCTTTTACCGCCTCGGCGGCTCGTCTATGGCCAAGGAGCTTGACGAGTTCATGACCCGCTGCGCCCTCAATCTCTGGAGCCGCGGCAGCGGCATCACCCAGCGCCATGTGGATATGGCAAACCAGCTCTATTCCCGCGGCCAGCCCCAGCCGAAGTGGCTGCTGTGGTCGCTGACAAACTCCATCGTGGAGGGGGAGGTCTTCCTGCCCCCTGTGTTCTACTGGAACCTCGCCGAGAGCGACGCAAAGCGCGGCACCGAGGCATCCCGCACCTTTATCCGGATGCTGACCAATATCCTCCTGTACCTTGCCGCGGTGGACGACGATGTGACCTACGAGGAGGCCGCCTTCATCACCGAGTGCACCGACAAGCTCAACGCCATCTGCGACACCACCGGCGTGCGCAAGAGCAAGGAGCCGCTCAACCCCCTGGAGTTCGTCACCAGCGGCGAGCCCAGCTTCATCGAGAAAAACAGGGTGCGCACCCAGACTTCCGGCGGCGACACCGCTGCCAAGACCGAGGAGAAGAAGGAGGAGCCCAAGCCCGACTTTGACACCCTCATGGCCGAGCTCAACGAGCTTGTCGGCCTTGAGGAGGTCAAGCGCGACATCAAGAACCTCGTAAACCTCATGAAGGTGCGCAAGCTCCGCGAGGCAAACGACCTGCCCGTACCGCCCATGAGCCTGCACATGGTTTTCCTGGGAAATCCCGGCACCGGCAAGACCACGGTGGCCCGCATCGTCTCCGGACTCTATGCCGCCATCGGCGTGCTGGAAAAGGGCCAGCTTGTGGAGGTGGACCGCTCCGGTCTGGTCGCGGGCTACGTGGGCCAGACCGCGCTCAAGACCCAGGAGGTCATCAAGAAGGCCATCGGCGGCGTGCTGTTCATTGACGAGGCCTACTCCCTGTCCTCCGGCGGCGAGAACGACTTCGGCCGCGAGGCCATCGAGACCATCCTCAAGGCCATGGAGGACCACCGCGACGAGCTCATCGTCATTGTCGCAGGCTACACCGGCCCCATGGAGAAGTTCATCAACTCCAACCCCGGCCTCGAGTCCCGCTTCAACAAGTACATTTTCTTCCCGGACTACAACGGCGACCAGCTCATGGAGATGTTCCGCATCCGCTGCAAAAAGAACGGCTACACCCTCACGGAGGAAGCTGACAAGGCGGCGCTGGAGGCGTTTGTCGATCTGTACGAAAACCGCAGTGACAACTTCGGCAACGGCCGCGATGTGCGCAACTGCTTTGAGGACATGATCGTCCGCCAGTCCAACCGTGTCGCAAAGCTCGAAAACCCCACCAAGGAAGACCTCATGACCGTTCTTCCCGAGGACCTGTTCGACAACGAGGACGAAGAGAAGGCCGAGGAGAAAGTCGAAGAGAAGGAAGAGAAGAAAGCCAAAAAGAAGGCCGAAGACAAGGTCAACGAAAAGGCCGAGAAGTAAACAGATGTAGGGGCCGACGCTTATCACGCGGCCCGTGCGGCACAACAATGGAATACAAATAACAATGGGCGAATACGTACAGCGTGTGCAATACGTATTCGCCCATGATTTATTCGTGTGATATGTTTATGATGCGCAGGTAGACGGGAAACTGTGCCTCCCTTGCCTAAAGGGAGGTGGCAGCGAGCTTGCGAGCTGACGGAGGGATACAAAAATGCGCGTTTTTTGAGCGGCTCGCTAAAACTGTATCCCCCAGTCACCAGTGTTGCGACACTGGTGCCAGCCCCCTTTAGGCAAGGGGGCCAAATTGTATCAATCGGTTCCTTTGCTTGCTAAATATTCAAGAGCCGCAGCGTACTTCAATGCATTTACTTGATCCGAAGCTGCGGGCGGTAGAACTCGAAAATCACCGCGTCGCGGCCGCGCTCGGCGCGCTCGTTGCGGGCGGTCCAGACAAAATTCATCGCGCCCAGCGCCTCGGAAAGCTGCACACCGAGCGGGCGGATGCCGGTACGGTAGGCGATGAACTGGGGCCGGGCCAGAAAGTTCAGCAGACAGCGGCTAAGGAGGAAGGCGTTGCCCCTGGAGACAGCGTCGCCGTAGTCCTTCGGCCAGGCGGCGAGCTGCCCGCGCACGATGTCCTTGGCGTGCAGCCTGAACCAGCGCACAATGAAGGGGTTGAAGCTCTCGATGCACACCTCGCCGGGGTAGTCGGAGAGGATGGCGTAGGTCTTCTCGCACAGCTCCCGGTTTCGGCTGCCGTTTTTGAGCTCCACCAGCAGCGGCCCGCGGCCCTGATAGACCTCCAGCACCTCGGTCAGCAGGGGGATGCGCTGGTTGGTGCCGCACAGGGACAGAAGCTTTAATTCGTCGTAGCTCTTCTCCTCAAGCTTTCCGGGCACGCCGCAGACGCGGTCCAGGGTGTCGTCATGGAAGACCACCACCTGCCCGTCCTTCGTCAGCTGCACGTCCAGCTCCACGCCGTAGCCCGCGCGGCCCGCGAGACGAAAGGCCTCCAGCGAATTTTCCGGCACGCTCTTATCCTCGGTATGCAGGCCGCGGTGGGCGAAGCTCCGCCCGTAGAAGGGGGCCTTCTGCCGCTTGGTGGCCTTGCCGGGGGCCAGCAGGAACACCGGCAGCCCCGCCGCCGCTGCGGTACATCCGCCGATCACGGCGGCTTTTTTGATTTTAGAGGAGAAGTTTTCATTCATCATGGACACCTCAATAACCTGTATTTTCCAAACTTAGGATTTAAAAACCGTTTTTCCGAGGACATGCGCCTCGGAAAAACTCTATATTACTGCGGTAATCAATCCGAATCCAGTGCCTCGAGTCCCACCACGTTCTCCACCTTGCGCGCCTTGATGTTCTTGACAAGCGCGGTGAACACGATGAAGGACAGCACCGTCAGCGTGCAGGAGTAGACCGGCAGGGTGCGCCAGGCGCCGGTGCGGTTGAACATCAGGCCCAGCAGGATGGGCGTGACCGTCTGGGCGGACATGGAGGCGGCGTAGTAGTAGCCGGTGAACTTGCCGATCTTCTTCGACGAGCACAGCTCCACCACCATGGGGAAGGAGCAGTTGTGCACCAGCGCCATGCCGAAGCCCTTGATGGCCCAGACCACATACAGGATGGTCGGGAAGGTGAACTCCCCGTGGGCAGCGTTGGGAGCGGTGACGCCTGTGGGGGCCACGGTACACATGATGATGAGGGCCACGAACGTGATGCCGAGGCCGCAGGAGATGGTCCACTTGCGGCCGATCTTATCGGCGATGCCGCCCGCAATGGCAAAGCCCACCACCGAGGCAAGCCCGCCCGCGATGGTCAGCACCATGGTCGCGCTCGAGACGGAATTTAAATAGTAAATGACGTAGTTGCCGATATAGGTGCCGATGGCGTTATCCGACATGAACCACAGAAACTCCGCGCCCAGGATCGCAAGCAGCATGGTCCTGTTGGCCCTGGACATGGGTTTGTCGTCGTCCACCGGGGTTTCGATGGCGGCGAGGCGCTCGCCCTCGGCCATCTGCTCCTTCATCTCATCATGGATCTCGTTTTCCCGGATCGTGAAGAAGAGCACCAGCGCGGAAATCACCATCAGCACTGAAGCAATCAGAAACGGCAGCTCGATGGTCCAGACCTTTCGCGCCTCATCGGCGGCGTTGATGTAGTCGGAGAGCTTGAGGAAGATGCCGAGCACCGTGGCAAAGGCGCCGCCGAGATAGCCCATGATGTTGATGATGCCGTTCGCCTTGGCCCGCAGGGGCTTCGGCGTGATGTCCGGCATGAGGGCGACGGCGGGGTTGCGGTACATCATCATGAACATCAGCACGATCCCCATCAGGATCACCATGCCGAGGATGTTGTTGCGGTGGAAGAAGAAGGGGATGAAGGGGAAGGCCACGGCGGAGACAAAGGTGCCCGTCAGAATATAGGGCATGCGCTTGCCGATGGGGGTGTGCGTCTTGTCGGAGAGGTTTCCGAAGATCGGCAGCAGGATCAGGGCGGCCAGGTTGTCGCAGGCCATGATGATTCCCACCAGCCACTGCACGTTCAGAATTTTGGCCGGATCGCCCGCCTTGAGCTGGGCCGAGGACAGGCCGTACATGCGCCGGGCGAAGATGTCCGTCAGAAATGTGGGGCACCAGGAGTCGTACACCTGCCACAGCAGCAATATGCCGAAAAAGGCAAAGCCGATGAGAAAGGTGCGCTTATAGTTTAGCTTCAGCGGAACTGCGGGTTTGTCGTTCATGACTCAGGCCTCCAATGAATGTAATAGTATTACGGCTGCTTGCACTCAGGCATAAGTTCGGAAGACATGACCTGCAAAATCCGGTCAAAGACAGCGACATCCTCCTCGGGGAAGCGCTCGAGCACACGGCGCATGACCGTCATCTCGTAGTTTGCGTAGAGATTCATATATGTATAGTATTTTTCCGAGAGGATCAGATGATACTCGCGCCGGTCGACGATGGAGTTCTGGCGTTCCAGATAGCCCTTTTTGATGAGGTTATTGACTTTATAGGTGGCGTTTGACTGGGAGATGTTCAGAAAATCCGCAAACTGGCTGACCGTCGGCTCGCCCAGCATGTAGATGACCTCGAGGGAGAAGGCCTCCATCGCGGACAGGGAGCCGTCCCGTTCCCGCACCAGCTCGAACACGCGGCGGTAAAACTGGAGCTTGAACTTATTGTATACATCGCTGAAGTGTTTTTCAAGCATGGATTCAAGCATTGACAAATCCTCCTTTATAGTGTATTTTAATAAATTTTCCATTGTCACTATAATACTTCATAAATTGAAACTTGTAAATACAGAAAAAGGAAAAATGCATTTGTACAAAATGTGAATTTTCTGCGCGGCGAGCGGGGAAGGCTTGACAAAGCGGGAGAGGAATGCTATATTAGCACTCGAAAGGAAAGAGTGCCAACAGTCGAAAGCCGAGAGTGCTAATTTGGGCAGGCGGATGTGAAAATGATTTCTGAACGCAAAAAGAAAATACTGGCAGCCGTGATCGACGAATATGTCCGCACGGCAGAGCCGGTGGGCAGCAAGGCCATCGCCTCCAAGGCGGGGCTCGGCTGCTCCTCCGCCACCATCCGCAACGAGCTTGCCGAGCTAGTGAGCCTCGGGTATCTCGAACAGCCCCATACCTCCGCGGGCCGCGTCCCGACCCCCATGGGCTACCGCATGTACGTCAACGAGCTCATGGAAAAGCAGCGCCTGAGCCTGGAGGAGACCGAGGACATCAACCGCCGCATGAACCAGAAGCTGCGGGAGCTGGACGACACCATCAGCGATGTCAGCAGACTTGCCTCCCAGCTCACGGATTATCCGGCCCTGGCCCTCACCACCCGCACGGCGGTGACCATCAAGCGCTTCGACATCATCTATGTGGACGCCAACACCTTCATCATCGTGGTCATGCTCAGCGACAACACGGTGAAGAACAAGCTTGTAAAACTCCCGGTGTCGGTGGACCAGAAGCTGGTGCAGCGCCTTTCCGCTCTCTTCAATTCCGGCTTTACCGGCATCACCGAGGAGGCCGTTACCCCGTTGCTGATAAACTCGACCGAACGGGCGGCGGACGACACCATGGGCGTCACCTCCGTCATCGCGGCCTTCGCCATCGAGGTGCTCACCGAGGCCCAGACCCCAACGGCCTCCATCAGCGGCGAGAACAGGCTTTTGAGCCAGCCGGAGTTCCGCGATCCTGACAAGGCCCACCGCCTGATGGGCTACCTGTCCGGCGGCGGCTACATCCTCCCGCCGAACGAGAGTATGGACGCGGCGGGGGAGATCAAGGTCCTCATCGGCCCGGAGAACGTGGCCGAGGAGCTCAAGGATTCCAGCGTCGTCATCGCGACTTATGACGCGGGCGACAATACCAAAGGCATGATCGGCGTGGTCGGGCCGACGCGCATGGATTACTCCGCCGTGGCCGCCAAGCTCTCCATCCTGGCCGCCGGCCTGTCAAGAAGGCTCGGCAGCGGGGAAGCGCCGCCGGAGGGCATGCACAATAAACTGATCATCAAGGGAGATACAGGAAATGAGTAAGAAGAAGCAGACCGAGGCCGAAGAGGTCAAGGAAGAAAAGACCGGGGAAGCTTCGGAAGAGACCGTAGAGGAAGAAGAAAAGGCGGCCCCCGAGACGGAGGCAAAGCCCGAAGAGAAGGAAGCGGAAAAGCCCGAGGAGGCAAAGCCCAAGACCGACGAGCTTGCCGCCATGAACGACAAGTACCTGCGTCTGTGCGCCGAGTACGACAACTTCCGCAAGCGCACCCAGAAGGAAAAGGACGCCATCTACGCCGATGTCCGGGCCAACACCCTGATAAGCTTCCTGCCGGTGTACGACAACCTGGTCCGCGCCCTCAACCAGCCCACCGAGGATGAGGCCTACAAGAAGGGCGTCGAGATGATCATGACCCAGTTCAGGGCCACGATGGAGAAGCTTGGCGTGACCGAGATGGACTGCCTCGGCAAGAAATTTGACCCCGCCTTCCACAACGCAGTCATGCATGTGGACGACGAGGAAAAGGGCGAGAACGAGATCGTGGAGGTCTTCCAGCAGGGCTTCATGCTGGGCGACAAGGTGGTCCGCTTCGCCATGGTCAAGGTAGCAAATTGAGTTATTGCTCTCTGTCATTCTGAGGAACATTCTGACGTGCGAGAAACGCGTGACATTCCTTGTTCATCAAGTGACGAAGAATCTTATTATCGTTCATCGCTTTCCCAAAAGATCCTTCGCTTACGCTCAGGATGGCACGAAAAACTGAATCGCTGCAAAAAGCAATCAATCCGCACTTACCGGGCAAAACCCGTTAAGATATTAAAATAGTTAAAAAATATATCACATATACAGGAGGAAACAAAAATGAGTAAAATTATCGGTATAGATTTGGGCACCACCAACAGCTGCGTCGCCGTGCTTGAGGGCGGCGAACCCGTCGTCATCACCAATGCCGAGGGCGCGCGCACCACGCCTTCCGTCGTGGCCTTCGCCAAGACCGGCGAGCGCATGGTCGGCCAGGTCGCCAAGCGCCAGGCCGTCACCAACCCCGACCGCACCATCTCCTCCATCAAGCGCGAGATGGGCTCCAACTACCGCGTGACCGTGGACGGCAAGTCCTACACCCCGCAGGAGATTTCCGCGATGGTCCTGCAGAAGCTGAAGGCCGACGCCGAGGCTTATCTGGGCCAGACCGTCACCGAGGCCGTCATCACCGTTCCCGCCTACTTCACCGACGCCCAGCGCCAGGCCACCAAGGACGCGGGCAAGATCGCGGGCCTTGAGGTCAAGCGCATCATCAACGAGCCGACCGCGGCCGCTCTGGCCTACGGTCTGGATAAAGAGACCGATCAGAAGATCATGGTCTACGACCTCGGCGGCGGCACCTTCGACGTGTCCGTGCTGGAGATCGGCGACGGCGTCATCGAGGTCCTGGCTACCGCCGGCAACAACCGCCTCGGCGGCGACGACTTCGACGCCTGCATCACCGATTACCTCGTGAGCGAGTTCAAGAAGACCGAGGGCATTGATCTCTCCACCGACAAGGTCGCCATGCAGCGCCTGCGCGAGGCCGCCGAGAAGGCCAAGATCGAGCTGAGCGGCGTGACCACCTCCAACATCAATCTGCCTTACATCACCGCCGACGCCACCGGCCCCAAGCACTTGGACGTCACCCTGACCCGCGCCAAGTTCAACGAGCTGACTCATCACCTGGTCGAGAAGACCGCGGGCCCCGTCAAGCAGGCCCTGTCCGACTCCGGCCTCCAGCCCAGCGACATCACCAAGGTTCTGCTGGTCGGCGGCTCCAGCCGTATCCCCGCCGTGCAGGACATGGTCAAGTCCCTCACCGGCAAGGAAGGCTTCAAGGGCATCAACCCCGACGAGTGCGTGGCCATCGGCGCTGCCATCCAGGGCGGCGTTCTCAAGGGCGACGTGAAGGACATCGTCCTGCTGGATGTCGCGCCTCTGTCCCTCGGCATCGAGACCCTGGGCGGCGTGTGCACCAGACTCATCGAGCGCAACACCACCATCCCCACCCGCAAGAGCCAGGTCTTCTCCACCGCAGCCGACAACCAGACCTCCGTTGAGGTCAACGTCCTGCAGGGCGAGCGCGAGATGGCGGCCTACAACAAGAGCCTGGGCCGCTTCCACCTGGACGGCATCGCTCCGGCGCGCCGCGGCGTGCCGCAGATCGAGGTCACCTTCGACATTGACGCAAACGGCATCGTGAACGTCTCCGCCAAGGATCTCGGCACCGGCAAAGAGCAGCATATCACCATTACCGCCTCCTCCAACATGTCCAAGGAGGACATCGACAAGGCCGTCAAGGAGGCCGAGATGTACGCGGCTGAGGACAAGAAGCGCAAGGATGAGGTCGACACCCGCAACGAGGGCGACCAGATGGCCTACCAGATCGAGAAGACCCTCAACGAAATGGGCGACAAGCTCGATCCCGCCGACAAGAGCGAGGCCGAGGCCAAGCTCCAGAACCTCAAGAACGCCCTGACCGGCACCGATTCCGATGCCATCAAGAACGCCACCGAGGAGCTCAAGCAGGTCTTCTACAAGATCAGCGAGAAGCTCTACCAGGCCCAGGGCGGCCAGCCCGGCGCGGGCTTCGATCCCAGCCAGGCCGGCCCCAACCCCGGCGGCAGCCAGGGCGGCCAGGATTACTACGACGCTGACTACACCGTCGTGGACGACGACAACAAGTAATCCATCCATTGACAGCAGCGGCTGTCATCCTGAGCGTCAGCGAAGGATCATTTCCCAAACAAATGAGGGAAGCAAAGATTCTTCGCTTCGCTCTGAATGACAAGTTCAGCGCGTGCAATTACAGCCTGAGGCGGAGCAGAATCACTCCGCCTCATACGGCTGTCTACAGACTATTGTTTTTAGGAGATTTCGATGGCTGAAAAAAGAGATTATTACGAGGTACTGGGCGTCAAGAAGGACGCCACAGCCGATGAGATCAAAAAAGCATACAGAAAGCTGACCAAGGAAAACCACCCCGACCTGCACCCGGGCGACAAGGCCTGCGAGGAGCGCTTCAAGGAGGCAAACGAGGCCTACGAGATCCTCTCCGACGAGGAAAAGCGCAAGAAGTACGACCAGTACGGCCACGCCGCCTTCGACCCCAACGCGGGCTTCGGCGCGGGCGGCTTTGACGGCTTTGACGGCTTCGGCGGTTTCGGCGGCTTCGGCGACATTTTCAGCGACATCTTCGGCGGCTTCGGCGGCTCGACCCGTTCCAATCCCAACGCGCCGCGCCGGGGAGAGAGTGTCCGCGCCACCGTGAACATCAGCTTTGAGGAGGCCGCCTTCGGCTGCAAGAAGGAGGTCACGGTGGCCAAGGTGGAGGCATGCACAGACTGCAAGGGCACCGGCTGCGCACCCGGCACCACGCCGGAGATCTGCCCCGACTGCAAAGGCACCGGCTCCGTCACCGTCAACCAGCGCACGCCCTTCGGCATGATGCAGTCGAGCACCCAGTGCTCCAAGTGCCGCGGCACCGGCAAGATCATCCACCAGCCCTGCAAGACCTGCCGGGGTATGGGCGCCGTACGCCGCCAGCACAAGGTGGAGGTCAACATCCCCGCCGGCATCGACGACGGCCAGACCATCTCCAAGCCGGGCGGCGGCAACGCCGGCGTAAACGGCGGCCCCGCGGGCGATCTGCTGGTGAGCGTCATCGTGCGCCCGCATGCAAGATTCGAGCGCGACGGCACCTCCGTCCTCCTCGACCAGGAGATCAGCTATGCCCAGGCCGCCCTCGGCGCCGAGGTGGAGGTCCCCACCCTCGACGGCAAGGTCAAGCTCACCATCCCCGAGGGCACCCAGCCCGGCGCGGTGTTCCGCCTTCGCGGCAAAGGCATCCCGTATCTGAGAGGCTCGGGCAGGGGAGACCAGTTCGTCTCTGTCAACATCAAGGTGCCGAAAAATCTCACCGGCTCCCAAAAGGAGCTGCTGCGCCAGTTTGCCGCCTCCATGGGCGAGCTCGACGGCGACGCGGGCCGCGGCATCTTCGGCAGAAAGAAAAAGTAAAATAATTAATAAGAACGCTGTCCCGAAACACGGTCTTCCGCCCGAGACAGCGTTTTTGCATTCATAAATTATTCGTTGACACCACGTCAGAACAGTGGTAAAGTACTGTCATAGAAAGAAACGGCCAAACACACTGCATGCTTTACTGAAGGAGGAAACACAATGAGCAACACCCCCATCCCCGGCAAGAACGGCAATAAATACGTCCCCTTTGACGAGCGCACCGGCGACAGCTCCGTGGTGTTCTTCACCCGCGACCTGTCCGAGGCGGGCATGAAGAAGATTTATGATAAGGTAAGCAGCGTCCTGACCGGCAAGGTGGCCATCAAGCTGCACACCGGCGAGGCTGAGGGCCCGAACATCATCCCGCGCCCCTGGGTCAAGGAGCTCATTGAGCAGCGCCTTCCCGACGCGACCATCATCGAAACCAACACCTACTATGAGGGCAGCCGCTACACCACCGAGGCCCACCGCAAGACGCTGGAGATCAACGGCTGGACCTTCTGCCCCGTGGATATCACCGATGCCGAGGGCGTGACTACGCTCCCCGTCAAGGGCGGCAAGTGGTTTAAGGAGATGCATGTCGGCAAATCCATGCTCAACTACGATTCCCTTCTGGTACTGACCCATTTCAAGGGCCACGTGATGGGCGGCTTCGGCGGCAGCAACAAGAACATCGGCATCGGCTGCGCCGACGGACGCATCGGCAAGAAGGAGATCCACACCGCCGTCGGCTCCGACAATATGTGGAGCATCGCGGAGGAAGAGCTGATGGAGCGCATCAGTGAGAGCACCAAAGCCACTATCGACCACTTTGCGCCCCATGTCTGCTACATCAACACCATGCGCAACATGTCCGTCGACTGCGACTGCGCAGGCCCCGGCGCCACCCCCGTCGTCACGCCCGACATCGGCATCCTGGCCTCGCTGGATATCCTGGCTGTGGACAACGCCTGCATAGATCTCATCTACAGCCTGCCCGACGGCGGCGGCAAGGCCCTGATCGAGCGTGTCGAGACCCGCCACGGTCTCCGCCAGCTCAGCTGCATGAAGGAACTCGGCATGGGCAATGACCGCTACACCCTCATCGACATCGACAACGGCGACGCTGTCATCACGGCAGCCGAGGCGGTGAAGGATGTAAAGCCGGAGTGGAAGCCCGACCGCTACAACACCTTCTGGGGCAGAAACAGACACTGATCGCAAAACGGCCGTTCGCAAATTATGTAACCCCCAAAATACGCCCTCGGCAAATTCGCCGGAGGAAATCTGTAACGAGAATTAAATATTTGTACAAAAATTTTTTACATAGGGTATTGCACTGAATCATTATTTGTGGTACTATACCAGCATAAAGCTGTAAGAAATGCTTCTCTCGTCGGCAAGCCTGACAATGCCATCGGGAAAGAGCGTATGCTTACGAGCATAATTGGATTTTTCGGAGGGTATCATTATGAAAAAGTTGCTTGCGCTTACTCTGGCACTCGTGATCGTTCTCAGCCTGAGCTTTGCTGCTTTTGCAGACGGTTCTCCCGTGAAGTACGTAACGAGCAGCGATCTGCCCGGCACCACCAGCGCCGCCGCCACCCCTGGCAAGAAGGACGCAACGATTACCGTCATCCCCAATGCCGATCTGAACGACGAGCAGAAAGCCGTTGTTGACAAGGCTCTGGAGACCGTTCAGGGCGAGGGCTATCTGCCTTCTGACTCCTTCATGGTCATTGCCGACGGCGAAGGCTACATCATTGTCGAGGCTCCTGAGGATGCTGTTATCTTTGTCGTGTACGATAACGGCTACGTCCAGAAGACCCCTGTCAAGGATCTTGAGGCAGTTGGCAACAGCCGCTACAAAGTTCCGGTCAGCGCCGGTGTTTCTTCTGTCATTGTCGCACTTGCCAAGTAATCGAATCAAACAATGATCAGCAAATAAAGGACGGCTAGACCGTCCTTTATTTGTGTCAGTTACATGATGAAAAAGAAAAAACTGCTGCTGCTCATTTTAGAACTGCTCGGCGTGGCCGCCATTGTGTTCGGCGTATTTTTCTTTCAGAAACGCGCAGCGGATCAGGATGCCAGCCTGGTAAGCGCGGAGGATGCAGCCCGGCGATACCGGCCCTCCATCACCTATCAGGGGAAGGACTATCCGCTCAAGCGGAATATGAGCTCGCTGCTGCTGATCGGCACGGATAATTATGCCGAGGACAGCAAGCAGTATTCCGGGCTTCCCTACAACTTCAACCTCGCGGACTTCCTGATCATTCTCGTTTTCGACCACAGCGCGAAAACCGTCACACCGTTCCAGATCTGCCGCGACGCTATGTGCGATGTCAAAACAACCTCCGGCAGGATCGAAAGAATGCAGATCACGCTCGCCCATACTTATGGTTCCGGCAAGGAAGACAGCTGCGACAACACAAGGCTCGCCGCCGAGAATCTTCTGTACGGCGTGCCGATCGACTCCTTCCTCGGCTTTACCATGGACGTGGTCCCGGCCGCAAACGATCTGGTGGGCGGCGTTACTGTTATCCTGGAGCAGGATGTCCCTGTGCTCGGCGAGAGCTTCAAGAAGGGCGCGACCGTCACACTGCGCGGTGAGCAGGCTCTGCGTTTTGTGCGCTACAGGGATACAAGCCTGCTGGACGATAACCTGCGTCGTATGGCGCGTCACCGTCAGTATATTACAGCCTTTACCGAACAGGCAAGGGATTTGGCCGCGAAGGATCCGGACTTTACGATGCGGGCTTTTCGTGCCGTAGAAAAATTTCTGTGCACAGATCTGACTGTGGACAATATCTCCAGAATGCTGGAGAATCTCAATGCCTATGAAGTCCTTCCCGCCGTTACGCCAGAAGGCATTTATCAGGAAGGAGAACCGTTTCCTGAATTCATCGTGGATGATCATTCCCTGTGGGAATGCGTACATTCTGTATTTTGCGCTTAATTGAATGAATAGAGCGGAGAATCAAGCCTATGTGGGAAAACACAAAAAAGAAAAGAATCATTCTGAATATTTTCCTCGGATTGCTGATTGTGGCCGTCGTCGCCGTACTCGGCTATTTTGTGATGCAGATACAGGCGGAGAACCGCGCTCATGATGAGGAACTGTCCAAAATCTATGAGCAGCAGCAGCGCCAGCAGAGCGAGGCACGCCAGGAATCCGTTTCGGCCATCGACGAGCAGTACGCCCGGCAGATGCAGACGGTTCAGCAGTATGTCCCCGGCATCGTGTGCTGGGGCGACAATACGACTGCCGCAGTCTCCGGCTCGCTCAACTATCCCTTCGTGCTGCAGACCTATATCAACACCTACATGTGCGATATCTATGATTTCAGCAGCACGGTTGAAAATGCGCTCGATTTCGCGCGTCTGGACTGGAGCAAGTATAAGCTGAGCATTCCGGTGGTCAACATGGCCTCCGGCAAGGAGTCGACTTATACGATCATGGGCCGCGCGGGTGTTGATCCTTACATCACGTATCAGGATATAACGATCCCGGCTGAAGCTGTGCCTGTCAGCATCGTCCTTACCTCCGTGGAGGGGAAGAATGTGGCACCGCTCACCGGCGGTGACATGGGCGTGAATCCTGTCACAATTTCAGGCATCGAGGGCCAGCTCAGCCTGAACAGGGAGGACTATGCCTATAACGGTTCCCTCCACTATACTTTTACGAGGCTTACGCCCGGTGAGGAGACCTTCATACCCGCCGGTACGGTCGTGAAGACTGCGTCTGAGGATCTGTACAAGAACTACATCCATGTGGTGCTGATCGGCATGTACGGCGATTACACCTCGGCGGATGATCTCGTGAATCAGGTCAAGAAGCTCCTGTCGCGTCAGGCCCAGAACCCGGAGCGCTTTATCGTCCTCGGCCCCTACGCACATAATATCTTTGCTGTCTCTACCAGCGAAATGAACGCTGTGGACAGCGCCATGGTCTCCGCCTTCGGCAGCCGCTACATCAGCATCCGCAGATATCTGATCGGCGACGGCTATACCGATGCCGGGATCTCTCCCACCAGCGAGGATAAGTACTATATCGCCCAGGAGATCGTCCCGCCCAGCTTCAAGGTGGCCTCCCACAGCGAGGAGCTCAACAGTCTTGCCCACAAGCTGATCGGCAGGCTGGTCTACACCCGCATGGACAGTCTCGGTTACTTCGATGAGATCAAGCAGGAGTTGAACCTTACAGAGACGACAAAGCAGATCATCAAAGAAAAACCCGACTACTTTGACGCGATCATCAAAACGGTCCTCAAGTGAACAGGCGGATATGAGAGGATGAAACTATGAGCAACAAAAATGACGAAATCGAAATTGATCTGCTGAAGCTGTTCAAAGAGATGTGGCGGCACGCGCTTGTGATCATTCTGGTCGCCCTGCTCGTCGCCTCGGCGGTGTTCGCTGTCACGGCCCTGTTTGTCAGCCCGACCTATGAGGCCACCGCCTCCTTCTACGTAAACAACAGCTCCATTTCCATCGGCTCCGTGAGCTACTCCATTTCCGGCGGCGAGCTCAATGCCGCCAACGCTCTGGTCAATACCTATATTTATATCCTGAAATCCAGAACGACCCTGGAGGATATCATCGAAAAGGCGCAGCTGCCGTATACCTCGGAAGAACTCGGAAAAATGATCACCACCAAGGTCATAACCGGCACCGCCGCCTTTGATGTCACTGTCACCACACTAAGCCCCACGGAGTCGGAGAAGATCGCCAACACGATCGCCGAGGTCCTGCCGGAGCGTATCTCCGAGATCGTCGACGGCAGCAATGTGCGTATCGTGGACTATGCCATTATCCCGGCCCACCGTGCTGGTCCGAGCTATGCTAAGAATCTGCTGATCGGCTTTTTGGCTGGCGCTGTCCTGGCAGCCGGTGTGGTCGCGGTCCGCTTCATCATCAGCGAGCAGAACGACCAGCTGATCCACTCCACCGACGAGCTGCGCCAGCTCTACCCGGATATCAAGGTCCTCGCCATGATCCCGGATATGCGTCTGTCAGAGAAGAAGGGCTACTATTACTCCTCCTATTACGGGGATAAGAAGAAGGGAGACAAGTGAGCATGGCAAACAATAATTCTCAAGCCGTCTCCAAAACGCGCAAGGGGAAAACCCCTGTCTGCGAGAATCTCAGCTTCGCTGCCAAGGAAGCCTTCAAGCGTCTGCGCACGAATCTGGTCGTGAGCTTTCCGGCTGAGGACACAAGCTGCCATCTGGTGGGCATCACCAGCGCACAGCCCGGCGACGGCAAAAGCACGGTTTCCCTGAACCTGGCCTATTCGCTGGCAGAGCTGGGAAAGAAGACTCTGCTTGTCGACGCGGACCTGCGCCGCGCCTCCATCCATGAAAAGCTGGGGCTTGAACGTGTCCCCGGCCTGAGTGAGCTGATCCGCGGCAACATCAACGATATCTCCGCCTCCGTGCGCAGATACACCGGCGGCAACACCCAGATGGATATCATCCCCAGCGGCGAGGTGCCGGAGAACCCGTCGGAGCTGCTCAATTCCGAGCGCTGCGCCAGGCTCTTTGAACTCCTGTCCCAGGCCTATGACTATATCGTGGTCGACCTGCCGCCCATCGGCGCTGTCGTTGACGCGGTGTCGGTTGCCCAGGAGCTGGACGGCATGCTGGTCGTCATCCGTGAAAACGCGTGCCCCCGCGGCCTGCTCAACGAGTGTATGCAGCAGCTCAACTACGCCAACGTCAACATCCTGGGCTTCGTCGTCAACGGCGCCATGGAGGGCTCCAGCAAAAAATATCAGTACGGCAGTTACAGCTACTATTGATCCCAGCACCGTAATATCAGAAACAGAGGCTGTCTCAAAGTATTTCCGGTTCGATCATCCTGTGGGACATTCCGACACGCGGGAAACGCGTGACACGGAATGCAGCCTGGTGACGAAGGATCTTTCTTTTGAAGGCTTTACAAGCTTTCGGAGAGAGATCCTTCGCTTTCGTTTCGGGTGAAAGATGCTTTGAGACAGCCTCTTTCTATTTAAAATATATGTATCTAATACTATTTCTTGATTAAACACTTTATACTATTCCCTAACAGAAACCGGACAGTCCTTCCGGCAAAATTTGCGCCATGCTTCGTTAAAGTCCTTGACCATATATCTCCATTATGCTCTGCGCTTTCTATCAGGGAATAGTATTAATCAAGAAAGCCGCAGTTCCTGCGGGGCGCGTTGCAAAATGGGGTTGTACCTGTAAATGTGATACTTCCCGGCAGTAGGGGAGGGGCAAGCCCCTCCCCTACACTCATAAGGCTGTGTTTTGTGAAAACTGGTATTTTGCAACGCGCCCGTCTCATACAGAACCTCTACGCGCCATATGGCGCTATGAAAACCTTTAAGCGATGAATGGTTTTCATGAGGTTCTAGTATGAACTCAGACGGGAGACCAGTACATTGATAAAACTTGTCATTCTGAGAGAAGCGAAGAATCTTTTCGTTACGACATGGATCAAGGGAAAGATCCTTCGCTGACGCGAAGCCGTGACAGCTAAAGAGCTAGCTGTTACAGACTAATGGATTTTGGCTGAAGAAAGCCGGTTTACACGAAAACAAAAATCTTCGGGTGACATAATTTCTTCTTGAATGGCTGGACAAACAATGCTATAATACATTGAATACGAATATAGATTTCAAGCTATTTCAGTTTTTTTAAGTATTTTTCAATCTGATCGGTAAAGATATTCAACCCGTACCGCTTCTAAGAGAGGTAAACAAAATGACTTCTATATATGATTTCTTAAATAACAGAAGGAGTGTCGCTGCCGTGCGCAGGACGATTGCATTCCTGCTGGTTTTGGCGGAGTGCTTTTCGCTTGCGGCCGCAGGGGCTCCTGCGGCCTATGCGCAGGGGGATGGGCAGCCGTATGAGATCATAGAACAAACAGATGCGGCCGCAGGGGTCACACCGCTGGAGGCTGCGCTGATGGGCGCGCAATCCACCGGAGAGTTTGCTGATGAAGCGGCGAAGGCCGCCGATGAAGCGGTGCAGGCTGCGATGGATGCGCAGCAGGCCGAAAGTGCCGACGATGCGCTGCAGTACGCCCAGACGGCGAAGCAGGCTGCCGAGCGCGCCCAGGCGTTTGCCGTGCGCGCAAAGGATGAAGCGGACTGGACCGCAGGCGCGGCGTCGATCGCGCTGGAAGAAGCGGGCAACGCCTATACCTTCGCCATGGACAGACGTGCAGAAGCCGAGAACGCTGTGCAGAACGCCGAAAGGACTGCCGAGACAGCGGAGAGGCTGGAGCTCTTTGCACGCCTTCTCGAGGAGGAGCT
Organism: Oscillospiraceae bacterium; assembly: GCA_902795045.1. Lineage (GTDB taxonomy): Bacteria > Bacillota > Clostridia > Oscillospirales > Oscillospiraceae > Limivicinus. The sequence continues at coordinate 25,338 of CADBJU010000025.1, forward strand.
GGGGCTTGAGTCGGAAAAGGATACGCCTGAGACGAGTGCAGAGCCTGCGGAGGAACAGGCGAAGGATCAGAAGCAGGACAAGACAGAAAAAACAGAAATCAAATCAGAGGAACAGAATGTAAATAAATCCGTCGACGCCGGAAAGGAGACAGAAGTACTCCAGGAGAGCAAGGAAGAGATCGAAGCGATCCGGGAAGAGATCGAAGCTGCGATCGAAGGGGCAAACAGAGAAGAGGAGAAGGAGACCCTTGCCCGGGCGCGTGAGGAAGCAGACCGAGCCCGGGATGACGCGAAGCTTGCCTGGGAGAACGCCGATTTTCTGAACGGGGAGCTTGCGCGCTTTGAAGCGGACGCAATGCAGGCGGCCGAGAACGCGCAGCGCGCATCCGAAGCGGCTGAGAGCGCGAAGGCGCAGGCCGAGCGCGCCGCCGCCGAGGCCGAGCGTGCCGCCGAAGCCGGTGCGCAGGCGGAAGACTTCGCCGCAGCGAAGCTCGAGTATGAGGCGGTTCAGATGATCGAGGAGGAGCAGCCTGCCGAGGAGGAGAAGCCCGCCGAGGAGGAGAAGCCCGCCGAGGAGGAGAAGCCCGCCGAGGAGGAGAAGCCTGCCGAGGAGGAGAAGCCCGTCGAAGAGGGGAAGCCCGCCGAGGAAGAGCAGCCCGCCGAGGAGGAGAAGCCCGTCGAGGAGGAGAAGCCCGCCGAGGAGGAGAAGCCTGCCGAGGAGGAGAAGCCCGCCGAGGAGGAGAAGCCTGCCGAGGAGGAGAAGCCTGCCGAAGAGGAGAAGCCTGCCGAGGAGGAGAAGCCTGCCGAGGAGGAGAAGCCTGCCGAGGAGGAGAAGCCCGCCGAGGAGGAGCAGCCCGCCGAGGAGGAGAAGCCCGCCGAGGAAAATGTTTATGATACCTATTTGAATAAGGAAGGCACGATCTCGGTAAGCGGGCAGACTCCGGCGGCCATTACGGTCGAGACGAGCAATGTCACCGGGCAGTACGCGAATTTTGATCCGAGCAATGCCGGAGAGCAGCAAATCCTGTCTGATGACAGCGTATTTGATTCCTCTGTGGACACGCTGCGCCGCGAGGTCCTTGCGGCCTATGATATCACGCTGCAGCTTGACGGCGAGGAATACCAGCCCGAGGCGGGTTCGCCGCTTGAAGTGTGCATCACCGATCCCGCTATCCGCGAGGGGATGGCGTTGGAGCTGTGGCACATCCATAACGACGGCGCCGCCGAGCAAATTACGGACTTTACCGTGGAAGGCAACAGCATCCGCTTTATGGCGGAGAGCTTCTCCGTATACCTCGTTGTCAGCACCACCATCAGACAGACGCTGACTGCCAGCGATGGAAATGAATATTCAGTCACTGTGACGTATGATAATATGTCCGGAATCCCCTCTGACGCCGGGCTTTATGTGGCGGAGATCAAGGAGGACGAGGCTGGCTACGAGGAATATGTGGCACAGTCTGCCGCCGCGCTGGGCGAAAAGCTTGAAAATCTGGCGTTTGCGAGACCTTTCAACATCACTCTGAAGAATCCTCGGACAGGCGAGGAATATCAGCCGAACGGGAACGTTCAGGTCAGCATCGAACTGCTGAAGGACGATTTGAATAGTTATGCGTCCATAGATGTTGTACATATCCCTGACGGGACCGATGAGGAAGCCCAGGTCATGGATTCAACCGTACACGGAGAATCCGTTGAGTTCGAGACAAGTGGATTCTCTGTATATGTTTTGATTGGTGAGGACTTGCCCCCAATGTGGTCTTTCACCTTCTATGTATGGAATGATACGCTGGATAGCTATGAACAGTTCGGAAATGAGCAGTGGATCAAAAACGATGAAAAGCCGGTCATTCCGCAGCCGACCGGGAGTGACGCGCTCGAATTTGCCGGATGGTATGTGACAGATAGTACGGATGACCCGGGGCTGGCCGCAGGCGATACGGCATATAATTTCGATCAAATTCCAACGTTTACAGAAGATGGCGGAACCAATCTGTACGCCAAATATGTAAAGTATGCGTATGTCGTGTTCCACGACCAGTATGACATCGCAGCCGATACCTGGCCTGTGGCCTATACCCGCAGGGTGAAGCTCACAGGCGCGGCGGGCTCCGAGATGGCGACGGTCAGGATCGACGATCTGAGCGTCGGCTATTCTGGAAGTGAAAACATTGCTTTCCTCGGATGGTCAAGAACCCAAGTGAAAACGCCTGGAGAATACAGGGATCCCGATACGCACGTTGAATATGCGATCGCAGCTTCCGAGATTAAGGTCAGCGAAGAGACGCATCTTTATCCGATTTACAGACCCTTCCACTGGCTAAACTATTATACGGCGCAATCCGGACTGGGCGCGGCTTATGTGCCAGCGCTATCCGTATTCGACGGAGAGGGGGTCGTTTCCCCGCTTCCCACGACCTCCCGGGACGGTTACGAGTTCCTTGGCTGGTATACAGGCTCTCTGGTGAGCACGACAGTGGGCGGGAAAACCGTTGAAACCGTCACTTACGGAAAGCAAGTCACAGATGCGCAGGGCAATCTGCACCACGATTCCATCCCGTATCTTGACGGCTCTGACGGCGGCGTCTATATGTCCGCGGGCTTGCTGCATCTGAGCGCCAACGCAACGCTCTATGCGAAATGGAAGGCGCAGTATCGCATCGTGATCTGGAAGCAGAGTCCGACGGATGAGATAGACGATGATGACGGAAACAACCATTATCTTTATTTCGATACTATAACCGAAACGGCGGAGATCGGCGCCAGTGTCAGCTTTGACAATACCAGTATCAGCTATACCGGCTATGCCTACGATCACGACGACGGACCGAAGACGATTGCCAACACGGATACAATCACGGTTCTGAATGTGTACTACGATTTGACAGAACCTTATTCGGGAAGCGGATCGTATACGCTGAGCTTCTCGGATTCCGTCGAGGGATCTTCGATCGTTATGCCCGCCCCAATTGCAGACATCTCCTTCGGCACCCCGCTTTCGGCCTATTCCGTTCAGTCTCCCGCCGACCGCACCTCGGATAAGGGGTATGTCATATACAAATTCAGCGGATGGTTTATGGATCAGGCCTGCACGGTTCCAGCCGACCTGAGCACGATGGTCATGCCCGACCGCAATCTGACACTCTACGCCGGATGGAGCGCGGAGTGGTTCATCGTAAAGATCGAACCCTGCTACGGCGCTTTGTATTACTATGACAGCGGAGAACTGAAGGGCGACGGCTCCACCTGGTTCTGGCAGACCTATGAAGATGAGCCTATCGGTGAATACACGTATATCGCCCGAGACTATGTACCTTCCAGCTCCGGCAGCTATTACTTTGTGCAGCGGGACCGGGCGTATTACGGCTACACCGACGATGAGTGGCACAGCGGTGAACCACAGAATCGCCAGACCTATTACACGCAGAATATCAGCGAGGCGACCGAAGATACGACCTTTGAATATGCAGCCGACGCTTACAGTTATATAGGCTGGTATGAGGTGTTCCCGGACGGATCGGAGGCTGCGGAGCCGTATGACTTCACACAGCATGTGGATCATAATACGACTCTGCGCCTGCACTGGAAGAAAAACGGAAGTTTCTATCTGGGATACAACAGCGGAGCAGGCGATCTGGACAGCGACGGGACGAAGACCGAGATCCTCTCCGACAGGCATTCGGATTACGCCGGGATCACGATCAACCGCACTGCTATTGCACCGTACGGCTACACATTCGTAGGTTGGCGGGTAAGAGGCAATGAGGGCGGCCAGATCTATACGCCTGGACAGATGTTTACCCTCCATGCCGATGCGGCCGTTCGTGAGAACGGCAAGGACGTCGTCTGGCTGGACGCCGTATATATCGCGGCGGATTCCGTCGAGATCGTATACAATGCCAACGGGGGAACGATCTACAGCGAGCTTCTGGATTACGGCAAAAAGCCCACGTCCCAGGGCGGTGAGCCGACTCCCGTGAGCGGGACTATTGACGCCGAGGCCGGAACCGTCACGGTATCCGGACTGAAGAACAACTCCGCCTTTATCCTGAGCAGCGGCGAAGGCTTTTCCCGCGATAGCGAAGCGCCTGCAGGCTGGAGCACGAACTCCGTGTACAACCCAGCAGCGGACACGCTGTATGCTTGCGGCGGGAGCTACGGCGTGGACACTGTCGGCGGGAACACAACGACCCTGTATGCGGTGTGGCCCGTAAAGGTGACGTATCATCTGAACGCGGGAACAGATGACACTGCCTCCTGGGGCAGCGGATGGGGTTCCTATGCGTATGATACGGGTAGTAACACATACACGCAGACATCCTATATCGGCTGGGATACGAGGAACGGTGCTTTCATTGGTCGACCGGTCGATCAGCCTGCCGGCATTCCGAACAGCGACAGCCGGATGTTCTTCTTCTGGACGACGACAGCGGATGACGATACCACGGCATACGATTTCTCGCAGCAGGTAACTGGTGCGCTCGATCTGTACGCCTATTGGGGCGGCGATATCCAAGTGCCGATCCGCGCGGTGGACGCCTCGGCGGAGAACCTGGCGGAAAAATCCGAGTGGGTCAATGAAGACGGAGGGGAAAAGGTCAAGCTTGCGGTTGGCAAGAACCTGCTGGATCTGACGGCCGCTCCCGAACAGGTAATGCCGCCCGACGGCTACACCTACGCCTTCGCTGTGGCGCTGAAGGAAAATGCGGTTCCCAGCAGGGAGAATGTCTTCCATAATGACGCCATCGCCTCAATCTACTACAATCAAGCCAAAAGACACCTCTATGTAAAGTATCAGAACACGAGCAGAGCGGACGCGTCTCTGGATGAGGGAACCGACATCTTCTTCGTGTATTACAAACAAAGGGAGCTGGGGATCGGCTACAAGCAGATGCTGTCCACGGGCGAACTCGTCGCTGTGACCCAGAACGCTGCCGCCCCCACTGCCACTGGCGTGCTGACGGATGAGAGCTTCACCTATAACATGACGGATCATGTCACCGCACCCCGGGCCTGGGCAGGCGGAAGCTTTGCCTACTATGCCTTTGCCCTGGGCGATATTGACCCCGGCGCGGATATGAACGCCTCCGCACTGAGGATGATCACAACCGCTTCCAATTCTGACAGCGCCTTGCCTGCCCTAACGATCCGAAACACGTGGCAGGGTATCCAGTATACCACAGATGGGACAGACTGGATCTCCGGAGGTTATGACGGGGAGCTCTACGTAGTCTACTACGGCCAGAACCCTACCATCGTCATGTTCAGGGAGCAGACGGTGGGCACAGAGGCGGTCATGGAGACATACTTCCAATTCGATCTCATGGTGACCGAGACCACAACCACCACCAAATCCGTGCAGAAGCAGAAGCTGGTGGAAGGCGAATGGGTCAATGACGGCGAACCTGTTGTGACAACCACAGGCGCTACGACGACACCCATCTTTGATACGACCGCTTCCGGCAACCAGCCCTATCTTCTCAAAAACGGCGAGGCTAACTCTGCGATCCTGTTTTACAGCAATACGAGCGGCACCCCGGTGATCGGCAACGAATATGAGGACGGCGGTGTGAACTTCCGGGACGTGACGACTACCACCACGGTGACCGCCCAGACTGCGCGCATCACGCAGACCGCCGATCCGTCCTTTACGACCACAAACAACGCCGCCGGGGCGAACAAGGTCAGCGACACTGTCTGCACGTATACGGCAAGCGGCGGCGGAACCATTGACGTCACCTTCACCAACCAGCACAAGTCCCTCCCGGTGGAGGTCCATGTCGCGCTGCTGGAGAACGGCGGCATCACATTGAAAGACAGCGAATACAGGAACAGTGAAAGTAGCAATTACTGCTTTAACGTGCTCCTGGGCGAAAGCGCGGACTTTTTGACCAAACTCCCGTCGGATAGCGTCTTCACAGAGCCCGGCGCCACCTATGCACTTGGCACGATCCTATACGGCACGGACGACGGCGGCACCGTTGTACCCGCGGGTATGGGCGTGTCCTCCATAGCCTACAAGCAGGTAAGCGGCGACGTCTACGAGTTGCTGCTGGACGGCGATGTGGAGAAGCCCGTGGGAGAGTACAAGATATATTATCTGTACTTTACCATGCCGCAGATCTTCTACATGAAGACTAACAGCAGCAGGATCATGGAAGCGGTGCAGGGGTCTACGGACGGCAGCACGGTCATCGACACGATCACCTACAACCGCCAGCCCCTCCAGATGAACCAGGTCACGGTGGAGCAGGGACAGAAGCTGGATCTTCCGATCAACGGGGTACGCGTCATCAGCCAGGCCGGGAACCATTTCCGCATGCCGGGCAATCTGGACGACGGGATCTACAGACGGTATCTCTCCTATGCAATGCTCGGCGCGGGCGACGTGAGGAAGACCTCGCTGGATGATATCGAGCTCGGCGACGGACTGACACTGTACCTCCGTCTACAGGAGGATGCGCTGGAGTACAGCTTCACCGGCGAAGAGAACGACTATACGGCGTTCAGTGGGACACCTGCAATCTACGCCATCTATGAAGAGCGCGGCTATGACCTGATGCTCACCAAGACGGTGAACACCTCGGCCAGCGGCGCAAAGCCCATCTTCGACGACGCGAGCTTTACTTTGACCATCGCCTCTGATGCGATCACGAAGAGCAGTTATGAAGCGGTAGGATATGAGAATGCGACGATTGCTGCCGATCCGAATACCCATACCATCACCCTGACGGATGTGGGAGATGGCATGAGCATCCGCATCAAGGGTCTCGGACAGGGTGAGTATGCGATCACCGAGACCGAAAACGAGAACTACGTGCTGACGGCCAAATATGGGACTATTGTCGGTGGAGCGACTGAAACGGCGGATATCGAAGCTCTCCCGGACGGCAGCGGAAGTGTTGTCAAAAAGACTGCCGATTCCGCGCTGGTGCTCGATTCCGAGATGCGGGTGGATCTGACCAATACACCGCAGAAGCTGTGCAAAATCGTGGACGGCGGGGCGGAGCATATCTTCTATACCTTTGCCGACGCTATTGCCTATGTGGAAGACAACATCGCGAACCGTACGGCAAAGATAGAGATGCTCTCGGATTATTTGATCCCGGCCGAGGACGCGCTGGAGATTCCCAGTGGCTACCATATCGAGCTGACCACGGCCAGCGACGGGACGGCATATTCTGGGACCTCCGAAACCGGCGCGGTGATTACGCGCAGCCCGAGTCTGGCAGAAGCGCCCATGATCACGAACAATGGCGAGCTTTCGATCAGCTATGTGAACATCGACGGTGCCGAAATTCTGGCATCTGCGCCGCTGATTCAGAGCAGCGGCAATCTTATGGTAGGTACCGGTGCGACACTCTGCAACGCAAAGAACTCCGGCAACGGTGGCGCGATCTATGCGACCGACGGGAACGTAACCATCGACAATGGCGTGATCACGGGCAACCAGGCGGCTTCCGGCGCTGCGATCTGCTATACCGGCAGCGGCATCGTTTCCATGGAAAATAGCGCTACGGTATCCGGCAACACCTCGTCCGGCGACGGCGGCGCGATCTACGCGGCTCAGGGCAAGTTTACGATATCCGGCTCGGCTGAATTAAAGAATAATCACGCTTCCGCGGGTAACGGCGGCGCGATCTATGCCGAGAATATCATCATCGAAATCGGCGAGAACGCGCAAATCACCGGCAACAGCGCGAAGAATGGCGGCGCGATCTACGCGGATACGGCGACCATTTCAGTTTCCGAGACGGATGGCATCAACATGCCCGTTATTTCGGGCAACAAAGCGACAAGCGGCGACGGCGGCGCGATCCGTGTGGGCGCAGGTACCGTCACGCTATCCGGCGGCAGCATGTCCGAAAATGAAGCGGCAAGCGGCGACGGCGGCGCGGTCTGGGCCGGCAGCGGCACCGTCACGGTTTCCGCAACCGTCACGGGGAACAGCGCGAAAAATGGCGGCGCGATCTACGCCAAGTCACGGGGAACAGCGCGAAAAATGGCGGCGCGATCTACGCCAATACCGGCGCGGTCACGGTGGCCGGCGGCAGCATGACTGGAAACAAAGCGACAAGCGTTTCCGGGATTGAAAATACCGGCAACGGCGGCGCGATCTATGCGAATACCGGAAATGTCACGGTGACAGGCGAAAGCACGCTGACTGGAAACACAGCCGCGACAAACGGCGGTGTGATCTATGCAAATACGGGCGCGGTTTCTGTTACTGGCGGCACGATAAGCAATAATAAAGCAAGCTCCGGCAAGGGCGGCGCGGTCTATGCTGCGTCCGGCGTTGTCGGGTTCAGCGGCGTTACGGTGACAACGAACACCTCCGAAAACGACGGCGGCGCGGTCTACGCCGGTACCGGCGCGGTCACTCTGACAAACTGCACGACCGTGACCGGGAACAAGGCGACAAATGGCAACGGCGGTGTGGTCTTTACCACCAGCGGCAGCGTCACCATATCCGGAAGCAGCTTCGGCGGAGATGACGAGGGAGCGGGCAACAATGCGAAATACGGCGGCGTTGTCTACACCGCTTCGGGTACGGTCAGTGTAACGGGCGGCACGATGAACAAAAACACCGCCTCTACTGGCAACGGCGGCGCGATCTGCGCCGTCGGCGGCAACGTCATGCTGTCCGGCATCAGCATGACCGGAAACAAAGCGACAAGCGTTTCCGGAGTTGAAAATACCGGCAATGGCGGCGCGATCTATGCAGGCAGCGGTACGGTCAGCGTCACCGGCACGAGCAACCTGAACACAAACAGTGCAAAAAACGGCGGCGCGCTCTATCTCGGCAGCGGAACGGCGAACCTGAACAGCGTCACGATGACCGGGAACACCGCCACCGAAAACGGCGGCGCGGCTTATTCGGACAGCGGGAATCTGACGCTGTCCGGCGGCAGCATGACCAAAAACACGGCGGGCGAATACGGCGGCGTGGCCTACGCCGGCAACGGAACGCTCACCGTCAGCGGCGGGGCAAAGCTTGGAAATGCGGATTATACCAATGCGAACCAGGCGAAAAACGGCGCTGCGATCTATATCAAAGAAGGTACCGGCGTCATTTCTACCAACAACACCGCCATCCAGTACAATATTGCCACCGACAGCGGCGCGGTGGGCGTGGGTAGCAATTCCGCCAGACTGTTCTTCTCCGACAATGTAACGGTCAAGAATAACCGGCAGCAATCGTCAAATGGCCCTATAGCCAACGTGTGCCTGGATCAGGATTCGGATACCGTCGTCAACACAAGCGGACTCGGCGGCAGCGCGGAGATTGGTATCTATGTCCCCGGAGCGTTTGACGGCGATCTCTTTAAGCACCGAGGCGCTGCCAGTGCGCTCTTTGCCTCCTTTACCAGCAACAGCAATATCGGCAAGTTCAAAAATGACCGCAACTCGGGGCTGACGGCGGCGCAGGCCGACAACAACAAGGTCAGATGGGTCAAAAACCTCACGGTCGAGGTGCGTTATCTGGGAAGCTTTGAAGGCGGGTTCCCGCCGACGGCAGCCGGGACCACGCTGTTTACCCTCACAAACTATGTCATGCCCAGCAGTGAGAACGGCGCCTCCCAGATCGCGGCGGATATTTACGCAAACTATAACACAAGTCAGTTGAAGGACATCTATCCAAACGCGGGCTTTGCCTGCGCGTTCAAGGACGGAGAAACCGACTTCGGCAGGTATCTCACCGACGTCAACTGGAACGGTGAGAGAGGCTTCTGGCAGTTTATCCCCCGCGGCTGGGATCCCGACGCGTACCCCGCACCGGAACCGATCACAGGCACGAAGATCATCGTATACTTCTCCGAGTCTGCCTATCTCTCCATTGTCAACAACACCGGGGAGAGCCTTACGCTGAACCTTTCAAAGCTTGAGGTGCTCTCCAAGAACGCAGTCACGGACGGTTACGGCTACGTCACGGCCAGAAACGGCCAGACCGTGGAGAAGCTGGTGCCGATCGAGAGCGCGGATCTCACGATCCCGGCGGGCCATTCCATCAAGCTCGTATTCCCCGGTGCGGCGGAAAAGCCGATGACGATCGAGGGCAGCTTCTCCGGCGACAGTGTTCCGTCCTCCGTTCCCTACAAGGTGGACGGAGCCGACCACAGCCTGTCGCTGAACGAGGATCATACGTTTGTCCTGCTGGATGATACGGACCATCCATACACCCTGCCGGCGGACGGCAAGACAAGAGAGCTGCTCTTCGGCGAACAGGCGCTGAAGATCTGCGAGATCGTGGAAGACGACCACTCGGAGTGGCCCACGCTCAAGGCCGCCATGGATCGTATCGTCGAGATACATCAGGCGGATTCAAGCAGGACAATATTTACCATTGCGCTGCTGGTGGACTATCTCCAGCCCCCCAGCGACGTGCTGGTGGTCCCCAACGGCTATGACATCACGCTGACCACTTCCGATCAATACGATGGCGACGGCGAGTTTGGGGGAAAAAAGGCGGCCACCCTGAGCCGCGACGCCGGCAACCTCGGCGCCATGATCAAATCCGATCAGAATACCATTGTGAACAATGCGTTCCACGCGGACTTCAGAATCGAAAACCTGATCATGGACGGCCGAGCCCTCGTAGGACAAGGCGACGGCGGCGCGCTGAAGACGAAAAACGCCACCGTGACCATCAACAACGTCTACTTCAAGGGCTTCGAGGCCACCAACGGCGGCGCGCTCTATGTGGATTTCGACACCAGCGATACCTTGACCCACGCCTATCAGCAAACAGAGGGCGACTATCTGGCGACAATGACGGTCACCAATACGGACTTCCTCAACTGCCGGTCCAGCTCCAACCAGGATAAAACCGGCGGCGGCGCCCTCTGGACTACCGCCCGCGTTCTGACGCTGGAAAACTGTAATATTACCGGGTCTTCCTGCTATAAGGATAACCCGAGCGCAGGCTCCGCCCAGGCCGGCGCGATCTTCCACAACATCAATATGACCGGGAGGGCTTCCTATTCAAATAATTCCCACACGTACATCCGGAACTGCAGCTTCAAGGACTGCTATGTTTTGAAAGCGTCCGGCGGCGCGGTGGAGAGCGACGCGCTGGATGTGGTAGTGGAGGACTGCGTATTTGATACCTGCTATGTCAAGGCCGGCTCGAAAAACGGCGGCGGTCTCAATATCTATGCCAACAATACCGAGAATCCCAACAAGAAAAACACCTACACAACGATCCAGAATACACAGTTTATCAATTGCTCGAGCACAAACAACGGCGGCGCCTTCCGTACCACCAGCGAATACGTGACGATGGAAAACGTCACGTTCTCCAAGTGCAAGGCAAAACAAGGCGGCGGATTTGCGGCGACTGGAAGCAGCGCGCAGACATTGACCATCAGGGGCAGCTCGTTTGATTCCTGTAATGCCTCCAACCAGGGCGGCGGTGTGTACAGCAACGCGAATATCATTGAAATAGATGACTACACCGCTGAGGACGGCACTGTTCACTCCTCGTTCACCAACTGCCAGGCTACCAACGCGGGCGGCGGCATATACCAGAACCGGAACAACAGCTCCTTCTCCATGACGAACGCCACCGTCAACGGCAACGCTTCCACAAACAATGCCGGCGGCGGCATCTACACTAATGCCAAGACGGTCACGCTGAACGGCGGAACCATCTCCAACAACACCGCCAAAACCTCCGGCGGCGGCATCTTCCAGAACAAGGATGATACCTTTACGATGACGGGCACCACCGTTTCCGGGAATACCGCGACCAATAATGCCGGCGGCGGCATCTATACGGTGGCCAAGAAGGCCACGCTCACCAACGGCAGTATCTCCGACAACAAAGCGGGGGGCAAGGGCGGCGGCGTGTATACCAACGCGCAGACGTCCCTGACCATCGAGGGGACGGAGATCAAAAAGAATACGTCTTCCGGCGACGGCGGCGGCGTGTGGTACGACGGCGCGGACGATACGGTCCGCGGGAAAATGACGCTGACGCTCAAGGGCTGCTCCATTGACAACAACACAGCCACCAACGGCAACGGCGGCGGTATCTTCACGCAGGTCAAGACTGTAGAGATCGGCGACAGCGGCAGCGCCGAGACCTCTGTCTCCAACAACACGGCGCTCAACGGCGGCGGCATCTACCACAAGCTGTTTACAGATGCCACCCTCACCGTCACAAACGCCAAAATTGACGGCAACAAGGCTAACGGCACCGGCAACAACGGTATCGGCGGCGGTCTGCGCACCAACGCTAAAACGCTCACAATCACAGATTCCAGTATCTCCCATAACGGCGCCGTGAACCACGGCGGCGGTGTGTGGTACGACGGCGCGGACGATACGGCCCGAAATGCCATGAATCTGACGGTCTCCGGCAGCACCATTGGAAACAACACCAGCTCCGGCAGCGGCGGCGGCATCTACACGCTGGTCAAGACCGTCACCATCGGGGATTATATCTACACGGATACCAGCGGAGACCAACAGACAAAACATAGTTCCGTCTCCAACAACATGTCGAAGAACAGCGGCGGCGGTATTTATCATAAGAACAGTACTTTTACCAGCGATACGGATAAAGCAACGCTTACAATCACCAATGCCTCGATCGACGGGAACGAGGTCACCGCGTCCAATCAGCTCGGCGGCGGCGTATACACCACCGTTCGGGCCCTGAGCGTGACCGGCGGCTCGGTCTCTCGCAACACGGCGCCCGGAAACGGCGGCGGTATCTGGTACGACGGCGCGGACGATACGGCCCGAAATACCATGAGTCTTACGGTCTCCGGCAGCACCATTGGAAACAACACCAGCTCCGGCAGCGGCGGCGGCATCTACACGCTGGTCAAGACCGCAGTGATCGGGAAAAACGGCGATGTTCGCAGTTCCATCTCCAACAACACGGCGGAAGCTGACGGCGGCGGCATCTACTGCAGCAGGAATACGGACGGCGCAGGCATCGCGATCACCGGGACCGATATCAGCGGAAACCGCGCGGCCGGAACAAACGGCGGCGGCGGCATCTATGCAAATATCGTCAGCGTGAGGCTCAGCAACATAAACCTTTACAACAACAGAGTGACAGGAGCGTCGGCCAAGGGCGGCGGCATTCTGTGCATGCACGAAAGCACGTTTGACGAGAACAGCGCCGACCCGAGCGTGGGCGGCCTGACGGTGGAAAACAGCACGATCAGCAGCAACGCTGCATTCGCGGGCGGCGGTATCTATTCAAAGTCGTTTGTGATCCTGCGCAACGGCACCGAGATCACCGGCAATACGCTCTCTTCCCCTGTCAGCCCGGCCGAAAACGCAGCGGGCGTCTATCTTGAGAACGGAAGGACGCTGGTCGTCGGTACGCAGGGCGCGCCCAGCAATACCATCACCGTAAACAGCAACCACACCAACGCCGGTCTGCCCTCCAACCTGCGGCTTTGGAGCGACAGCGACGGGCAGAACAACGTACAGAGCGTCTACGTGTACTGCGATCTCACGAACAGCGTGGTCCAAGTGGTGAACGCGAACAAGGTCGGGACCCGTTTCGGCATCGCGGCAAAAGAGTCGCCGGATGGGTTCTCCGAGACCTACCACGTGTTCAAGGCAGATTATGACACCCTGCACGGCGTCATCGACCGCTCTGACCCCAGCTATAAGATCATCATCTGGGCCGGTCCCGCCATCTGCAAGATCACGGACAAGGACGGAACCCTGCTGTACCTGAAACTGAGCACAGATGGGCGCGGATCTAACCCGGCGATCTTCGACCAGCTCGACAATGGGAATGCGGATGATACCGGCATTACCAGCGCCTTCAGCCTTCTGCGTGCCGAGACGCCGGAGCTGTATTACGCGGACGGTACCCCGTATTTCGGGCCGGACTACTGCGTGAAAATGCTGGACAACTTCACAACGGAAAATCCGGTCATCATCAACCGCTACGAGGGAACGGACGGCTCAGGGAACACGCGGGTTAGAAACATCACCCTGACCACGGCGGACCGAGACGACACCGACAATTATCCCTATAGGGCAACGACCAGGGGCGATACAGCCACGGTACTTCGCGGGACGGGCGTCGGGAATCATCCTCTCGTGAACACGAACGCCAACCTGGCGATCGAAAACATCATCCTGGACGGCGGCTCCCTGAACGGGATCACGGCCGGGAGCGACACCCGCATCCTCAATGTCGACCATAACAACATCAGGGTCACATTGAGAAAGGGCGCGGCGCTGCAGAACGCGGAGATCGAAGGGTACGGCGCGGGCGTCTATGTCAACCGCGGCAGCTTCGAGATCGGCGAAGAAAGCAGCGGTGCCGTGATCCGCAACTGCAATGCGATAAACGGCGGCTCAGTGTATGTGACGATGTATTCGACGCTCACCTTCAACCGGGGCAATATCCTCCAGTGCAATGCCACAGGAGACGGCGGTGGCGTATATTTGGAGGGGGAGGCCGGAAGTGGTTCCTTCAGCATGTACGGCGGCTCGATTGAGCGCTGCACGGCCGGAAATGCCGGCGGCGGCGTCTTCGTGGGGAACAACATGGCGTTCCACATGTCCGGCACGGCGAGCAGGATCAGCGGCAACTCCGCGGGCAGCAAGGGCGGCGGCATCGCCATCGGCGGAAGCGGCTCCAAGCTCTACTTTTCCGGGATGCCGACCGTCACCGGCAACACCTGCGTCCAAAGCGTGGCGGACAGGAAGCTAAGCAATGTTGAGCTGGATGAAAAGACCACAGCCGTCATCAATACCGAGGAGATGACCTGGGACGGGAGAACCTTCCAAGGCCTGATCAACGGCGCGAATATCGGCGTTTACGTCACAGGCGAAGAGGGGACCGATTCCTGCTATGACCTCCACGGCCTGGAAGGAACACCCTTCGGCACCTATGTGGAAGGGAACAATACCAAGACATTCTACAGTTTTGTGAACGACCGGAACGGCCTCAAGGGCGGCCTGATGGCCGGCACGACCGGAAACAACATCTACTGGGTAAAGATCTTCTCGCTGGAGGTCAGCAAATTCGGCGAGAATCTCCCGGCGGATGCGGTCTTCACATTCGAAGTACGGCTTGAGGGTGAGGCGACGGTATCCGGTCAGCCGGACGCAAAGGACATCGACGGCGATTACGGCAATATGGTCTTCCACAGCGACGGCATCTCCTCTACAACGGCGACCGTGGAGCTGAAGTTGGGAGACGGCGACTCTTGGGAGGCCGGCGTAAACTGCATCGGAGAGAATCTCTCAGACGGCCTCAGGTATACCGTGACGGAAAGACTGGACACGGAACAGGCAAAGGCTTATGCCGCCCTGCCCACGCAATACACGGGCGTGATCGGCGAGAACAACCAGATCGGTGTGGATGTGGCAGAGAGCGAACGCTACATCTCCCGAACAAGATTTGAAAACATCTTCGCTGTCTGTAAACTGACCGATCCTTACGGCAATCTGCTGTACTACATGCGCAGCGGCGCGAAGGAGGGCGAGGCTCATATCCCCGCGGTGTACAGCAGCATCAAAGCGGCAGCGGACGCCTTGAGCGATACCTTGTATTCGGGTATCAGTCCCACCGCATCGAGCTATGATGTCGTCAACGGCGTAAAGCTCCAGATGCTCATCGGCAGTTATACGATGCTTGATGCAGCTGCATTCCCGGCCGACGTACCGGTCACGCTCACGACCGCATCCTCGAACGATGACGAGTTTCCTTACCGCGGCGATCACGGTACCGTTTCGACGGTCACGCGCGGCTTTACCGACGGCTCTGACGCTGATGACGACGATGACGCCATGTTTGCGGTGAACGGAAATTTGACGGTCACGGGTATTACGCTGAGCGGCGCAAAGAACACCTATACGGTCTCCGCCAACGGCGGTATCATTTGTGTTAAAAACGGCGGCAGCCTGGCGACCGAAAGCGGCGCGACACTGCAGGATTCCAAGGTCACCCAAAAGGGCGGCGCTGTGTACGTCGAGTTGGGCGGCACGTTCACGATGACCGGCGGTGTTATCCAGCGCAGCGAGGCCCTCTATGGCGGCGCAGTATATATGGACGACAGCGGAACAATGGCCATGTCCGGCGGCACCATCCAGAACAATAAGGCCAACAAGACGGACATCGAAGGTAACGGCGCGGGTATTTACCTGAAGACCGGGAGCACGCTGGAGCTTTCCGGCAGCCCGAGCTTCGGCAAAAGCATGGTGTTCGGTGAAATCAGCACGACACAGGGCAACCTGGCCGGGAGCCTTACCGGCAAGAACGGCGGCAAAAACTATTACGTCGAGCATCAGGATATCTGTCTGGAAGAGTCTGCGGATAACCCTGCATCGATCGTGATCACAGGCGAACTGACTGGCGACGATGGCTCCATCTGGGTCTGGGCAGAAAGTAATAATCACTATAAGACGTTGACTCCGTTTGCGGTGATTGACACAAGTAAAGTGCCAATTACCGATGCAAACAGTGAGACAGTCGGAGAAATGTTCAAGGTATTCCGTAACGCCCGGGATGACGTTGAGACGGAAAATCCACTGAGCCAGACGCCTGCTTATCTCTATGGTATGCTGAAACCAGATGAAATTCAGTACGTCTACTGGTATGGCCTTGACGGTTTTGATGTAAAGTTTAAGAAGATTGACGGTTATGGAACCGCTCTGGAAAACGCAGAGTTCTCGCTGTATACAGATCCAGCATGTAAGACTGCTCTTGAAGTGTCAAAGACGGCGGTGACGGGAACTTCGGATAGCGCTGGCGTTGTAACCTTCAATAATAAGATTCCCATTGGTGTGCATTATATGAAGGAAACAACAATCCCGAATGGATACGCCAATACCAATACGTACATTGTTCTTGTAGGCGACAAGGCTCTGGCGGAAGAGAATCTTGATACAGCGGTTGCCGGATATCTGACAAATGTCACTACTACGATGATTAAAGGCCAGACTGATCTCTATAAGACCGCCTATCAAGATACGAAGAACGACTATGACAAGTATGCCATCTTCCTGATCGACAGTACGACCAACAAGGCTGTTACTACGCCCGACATCGCGAAATACGGCGTCATAAACATCTCCGAGGCTGAGCGCAAAGTCATCCTGCGGAAGGTAAACGCTTCCTACGCCTCACTCGAGGGCGCCCAGTTCCAGATTTTTCGCTATGACGGAACAGAAGTAAAAAAGGACGGTTACGATGAGACAATGAAAGCGTATGCCTCGCTGAGCAGCGGTGTTTACTTCATCGGCAATTTGCCTTATGGTACTTACTATCTGTATGAGAAAGAAGCGCCCACTAAGGAAAATGGCGTGGAGACATCTGCATATAATAGCAACAAAGGAAAATGGTTCACGCTGACCATCGGGAATGACAGCACCACGGCTCCAGGTAGTAGAGACGGTGTAACCGTAGTGGAGATTACGGGTGACGCGCTCATCACGCGCCTCGACCAAGATTTCCTTACTGCAACATCCAACTGAATCAAAAAAGCACCTCCGACCAGTTGCAATACTGGCTGGTAGGTGCAAAAGGAAAGCTCCTCAGGTATGTGAAACTAACATGCCTGGGGAACTCTTTTTTGAGAGAGTGGGTTAACATAAGATGGTTGACTAAAACATCAATGCAAGGAATCAATGTGAATAATACTAATCCTTAATTAAAGCATTTAACGATCCAGTCGCGAGCGGTAATGCTGCGGATTGTTTCAGAGGTAATACTAATCCTTAATAAGACGCTTTAATATTAAGGAGCGATGTGATATAATAATGCCGGGTGATGAAAATGGCAGCGAAGTACCAAATCACATCAGC